>JAFRSU010000043.1 GCA_017427415.1 Lachnospiraceae bacterium
GGTACATTGTCACATGCGGCTATAGTGGCCCGCGAATATAATATTCCGGCGATACTTGCCTGTGGTGATGCGACGAAAAAACTGAAGGATGGAGATGCCGTATTGGTAGATGCCGATCAGGGAAAAGTAATAAAAATCTGAAACTATAACAGGTGCTTGTGGGAGGAAATAAAGAAATGCCAAGTGTACGTGCGAAAATGGTGAGCGGTCTTTTTAAGATGCTCGGAGTAAACAAAATGCTGGATAAGCAGGGTGAGGAATTTGATAAACTACTGGAAAAGTACAAGGTCAAGCAGAAGAAACCGCTTAAGGTTCCGTATAAGAAAATGAAAGATTTTAATATAGATACAGAAAATATTAACGGAACAACGTGCTATGTGATAAGCAAAAAAGGGGCAGCACCGAAAAATGCGGTTTTATATCTGTTTGGCGGAGGCTATATTTTACCGCCGGATCCGGGAGATATCATACTTTGCGGGCAGATGGCTGAAAATTGCAATGCCAAAGTATGGTTCCCGTTATATCCTATGGCTCCGGAGCACAGACTGGTTGAAACCCTCCAGAGCACATTACAGGTATATCGGAACATGCTGGAGGAGTATGATGCATCGCATATCAGATTTTTCGGTACTTCTTCAGGCGGCGGACAGGTTATGTCACTATGTGTATATATCAAGCATGAAAACATAAATGTTCCGTTGCCCGGAAAGCTGGTGCTTCAATCTCCGGGATTACAGGTACCGCCAAGTGAGTCGCAACGGGTGGAGATGGAGAAAAGAAGTAAATATGATGTAATGATACCGCCGCGATTTTTTGATAATATCGCACCTGTGCTGGCAACGGGAGACGAAGCTTATCTTTTAAGTCCGTTATTATATGATCTTACAGGTTTTCCGGAGACAGATATTTTCTATGGGACAAGGGAAGTTATGATCGCTTACTTAAAGGATTTCCAGAGTGCTTGTAAGAAATACGGAGTAAAACTAAATGTTCATATTGGAAAAGATATGATGCACTGTTGGGGAGCGATGGAGTTTGTCCCTGAAGCACGTGCAGTAAGGCAGGAATACTTTAAGGCCCTATCCTGATTAGTATAAGAAAATTGGAGGAGCTATAATGCAGACAGGAAACAGTGAGCTTAAAAAGAAGACCATCAAGATGATGAAAAGTAAAAAGGTATTTAGGGATGAGATTACTGCGAGGTTGTCTTCAACGGAATGCAAAAAGATATGGCACGATGCCCATAGGCGGCTGTATCGGATGTATGCTGATCACCAGGATCTATCCAAAGGGATAGCTATGCATACGGATGGATTTATCTTCCCGGCGGCAGCTATCTATCTCGCTATGAAGGAAGTCGATCCTGATATGGCTTATGATGTGATGAAGAAGATCATGGCTGAAAAATCAACTAAAACCGGACAGAAAATTGCTAAATGTTGCAAAATTCCCGGTTTCAAGAAGTTCTTTTTAAAAATATGGGATTCATTGAGCCATAAGATGTTTAGTGAAAATGCTGGATTTAGGAATGTGTTTTATCCAAAGGAGAAAGGGTGCTTCCGTATGGATATTATAGAATGTCCGTATAACAAATATCTAACGGAGCAGGGATGTCCGGAACTGAACATACTGTTCTGTGAGAATGATGTTCATTCCTACGGCAATCTTCCCGGCCTTAAATTCACCAGAACGAAGACAATAGGAGCAGGAGATGAGCTGTGTGATTTTAAAATGGAGATTATTTAGTTTACTACAAAATTATCGATCGCGAGAATAACATGATAACCTCAATCTGGGGTAAAATTGACAAACGATGCATAGTATATATACAAAGTTTTTCTTGACTATGGTCTATATCGTGGTATATACTATAAATGAAAGGAAGGTGATCATTATGATGACTGCAAAGGTTTTTGAAAATGGAAGGAGTCAGGCAATCAGACTTCCTAAGGAATGTCGTTTCACATCAGATGAGGTGATGGTGAATAAAATTGGAGATATTGTGATCCTGCTTCCTAAGCAGAATAAATGGGATTCTTTTATGAGAGCGATAGATATGTTCTCTGATGATTTCATGGTTGACGGAAGAGCAACAGATATGGTACAGGAGCGTGAAGAATTATGAGATATATGCTTGATACCAACATCTGTATCTATGCGATTAAGCATAAGCCGGAGAAAGTGTTTCAAAAATTACAGGAAGTTGAGCCTGAAGATGTATGCGTATCTTCGGTCACATATGCAGAATTGGTGCACGGTGTGGAAAAAAGCGTTGCCGTAGAAAAGAACAGGTTGGCACTATCCATGCTTTTGGCAAATATTGAGATTTTGGATTTTGATGTAGATGCTGCTGATTGCTATGGAAAGATCAGAGCCGATCTGGAGAAAAAGGGAACTCCGATAGGACCTCTCGATATGATGATCGCCGGTCATGCACAGTCCCTTGGATATACTGTTGTGACTAATAATGTGAAAGAGTTCTCCAGAGTCCCAGATCTGAAAATAGAGAACTGGGCAGAGTGATCATATTTCATCATAGCTCGCCAATGTGCTTCCGGAATAGGCGTGAACCTGTTTCGGAAAGCATTACCGACGAGGAGCGACGGAGATGTCGGTGAAAACGTCGGTGAAATTATGCTAACTGGAACACAAATGGAGATTGTGCAGAGGATTGAAGCAGATGATCGAATTTCTGCAAAGCATATTTCCGAGGTATTATCGCTATCCGTCAGAGCTACAGAGAAAAATATTAAGGAACTACGATACAAGGGGATTCTTGTTAGACATCCGGAATATGACATAGATGTAAAGCTGTGCGCTTTTACGGCATCGGAGATGAAGGAAGGAGAGCATGAATACGAAGCATTTAAGCAGGCGAATTAGCTTAAGATTATCAATATTGTTGGGAGTGTGTCTGATGTTTTCATTGTTTGGATGTGGAAAAAACGGGCAGGTAATGGATGGAGACGGTATGGTGAGAGAAGTTGCCTATGCTCAGATATCACAGGACGAGGCCAAGCTTATGATGTAGGATGATGACGGTCACGTTATCGTAGATGTCCGGAGGGCTGATGAATATGCACAGGGACACATTCCGGGAGCAATCCTGATTCCGAATGAGAGTATTACCGATACTCCGCCGGAAGAGTTGCCGGACAAAAATCAGATCATACTGGTTTATTGTCGTACCGGCAGGAGAAGTAAGGAAGCATCTCAAAAGCTGGCAGATATGGGATATGTGAATGTCTATGAATTCGGCGGAATAGAGGACTGGACCGGAGAAATCGTTACGGAAGAGGCAAGTGATAATGCCGGTGGTGAGAAAGCAAAACTCAGTTTCGAGTCCTTTGATGGAGGCGGCCCTGATTTTAATGTATTGATCGCAGACGAAGGCATTGTTTCTTACGAAACAGAGGTGAAGTACCATAGCTCTGATCACGGGGAAATGACAGGCTCCGGTTTTGATAAGATCATAACTTTTACCGGAATAAAACCGGGTGAGACGACGGTGGTTGTGGAGGAAAGGTCACCGATAGCCGATAATCTTGACCACAAATACAGAGTGACAGTGGATGATGAGCTTAATGTACAGATTGAGCAGCTGTCAGTAAAAGATATAAATGAAGATGCAGGTGAAAGTATGATTCTGGTGATAGATGGTGAAGAATACCCGGTTGAATGGGAAGAAAATGAGTCGGTAGAAGCATTGAAGGAACTGTGTCCGCTGACTGTGAAGATGTCTATGTACGGTGGATTTGAGCAGGTGGGATCCCTTGGAGAAAGTCTGCCGAGAAATGATGAGCAGATCACGACCGGATATGGAGATATCGTCCTGTATTCCGGGAACCAGATTGTAGTCTTTTATGGATCAAACAGCTGGGCATATACGAGGCTTGGCCATATCGACATGACACAAGAGGAACTAACCGAGCTGCTGGGAAATGGCGATGTGGAGATTACTCTCGAGTAGGGAACAGGTAAGAGGTGCCAGATGAAATACAGAGAGAACAGAAGAACCGGAGATAAGATCAGTGAGATTGGCATGGGGACTGCTTATATCGCAGAGGCTGAAAGGTCAGAAGCTGTAAAGACAGTCAGACATGCCTATGAGAGTGGAATCAATTATTATGACCTTGCCGCAGGAGACGGAGCAGCATTTGACATTTTTGGTGAGGCTCTGTCTGATGTAAGGGATGAGGTGATGTATCAGATCCATTTTGGTGCTGATTATTATAAAGACACTTATGGATGGACTCTTAACCTTGATACCGTAAAGAGGTCAGTTGATAAGCAGTTGAAGGACTTGAAGACGGACTATATCAATTATGGCTTCATACATTGTCAGGATGAATCGAAGGATTGGAAGACTTATCAGAAGAATGGCATTCTTCAGTATCTTTTGGATATGAGGGATCAGGGTGTGGTGAAGCATATAGGAGCATCATCCCATACGCCTTCCGTAATACAGGAGATTCTGGATACAAATCTCATAGATATGCTGATGTTTTCAGTTAATCCTGCATATGATTATAACCACGGTGAGTATGCTTATGGCGGCGTGGATGAGAGAGCAGATGTGTATAAGAGATGTGAAAAGCTGGGAGTAGGCATATCGGTTATGAAGCCTTTTTCCGGAGGACAGCTATTAAGCGATAAGACATCTCCCTTTGGTAAGGCACTTACACAGTATCAGTGTATAAAATATGCGCTCGATAAGCCGGGAATCCTTACTGTGTTGCCCGGAGCACAGAACGTAGCAGAAATAGATGCGCTTTTGAAATATTATGAGAAATCTGAAGAAGAGCTTGACTACAGTATTATCGGAACTTTCGCACCACCGGAAGCAAACGGCAAGTGTGTATATTGCAATCACTGTGAGCCTTGTCCCGCAGGAATAGATATAGGTGCGGTTAATAAGTTCTATGATCTTGCCCGTATCGGAGATGATATGGCAAAAGAACATTACCGGGCACTTGAAAAGAATGCCTCAGATTGTATCAGTTGCGGTCATTGTAACAACAGATGCCCGTTCTCTGTTGATCAGATAAAGCGGATGCAGGAGATAAAGCTCTTTTTCATCTGAATCATGCAGAACCGGGATCAGAGGAACAGAATGGAGCAGTTAAAGACCTTAGCAGAAGGTGCGGACTATTGCGATTTTAGGTATAGTCTGAAACAATGGAATATTTATAAAATCAAAAAATGTCAAATCAAAAAATGTCAAATTTAGATTTGACATTTTTTGATGGTGTGCATTATCGCTTTAAGAATGTTACTATGATATTGTTATGATTTACTGTGAACGTAACTATTACAGGATTGATTCATTGCTCTTCTTTTAACAGGGAATTCCTGTATGCGACCGGAGATTGTCCCATATATTTTTTGAATACTGTGGCAAAATAATTGGGCGTATTAAAACCGCAGCGTTCCGCTATCTCATCTATGCTCAGACTTGTCTGTGACAACAGTTTACGGCCGAAAGCAATCTTTTCTTCGTTAATATAGTCACAGAAGGTTTGAGCTGCCAAAGTAGAGAAAATCCTGCTTAAATATCCGCTGCTGATATGGATGGCATCGCCCACCATTTTTAATGACAGAGGTTCACTGATATGCTCACGGATATAAATACGGGCTTTTTCCAAATGTCCGCAGGCTTCACGGCTTAAGGTAAAGGATTTATGGTAATCGCTTAAAACCTTTATCCCGGCCTTTTTTATGTCTTCGTCAGTCAAATAAAAACCTGCGGCGACACGGTTTTTGTAACAGCAATCCGTCAGGCTCATATGCATATAAAATTGAAAAAAATCATAGAGACATCTGTTCAGAGAAGTGATCATTATCATTGCTTCTACTTCGGGTATCTTACCTTTTGATATAGCGCTGACTTTCTTTACGCGCTCACAAAAAAGTACAGAAGCACTGTTTAAACTGTCATAGATCAATGCTTCACAGATAGAGTGCATATTGTATATTAATTCAAGATGTTCATTCTTTATAGTTATGTTTTCTTTTATCGTCATTTTATCTCCATGTAAAGATTTTATAAATTGTGTGCAAGATATTAGATGTAATCGTTTTTCATATTATGCTATACTACCGCTTGCGGTTAGCAAATGCTAACACAAAATATTATACCAGCAAATATTTAGGATGTCAATATATTATGGATGTTCGGTTTTGCTGTTGGGAAAACGCTGAAGGCGTTTTCAAGGTGATATTGAATAAGGTATAAAAATCCACGTAAATGTGAATATCGAAAGGAGTAGTTTTGAGTAGGTTATAAGAGTGGATTTGGAAGGAAGGATATAAAGATGCGTAAGATTGCCATATACGGAAAGGGAGGAATCGGGAAGAGTACGACCACATCCAACCTTTCGGCGGCGCTGGCTTTAAAGGGTTACAAGGTGATGCAGATAGGATGTGACCCCAAGGCTGATTCGACCAAAGGTCTGATGGGTGGTAAACGGATACCGACAGTTCTTGATCAGTTAAGAGAAAAAAAGGACGATGTAACCCTGAGTGATATAGTTTTTGAGGGTTACGGCGGTGTTCTCTGTGTAGAAAGCGGAGGTCCCACACCCGGTATCGGGTGTGCCGGCAGGGGTATAATATCGGCATTTGAGAAGCTGGCAGAGTTAGAAGCATTTGAAACTTATAAGCCGGACATAGTGATATATGATGTACTTGGAGATGTAGTATGCGGCGGGTTTGCCATGCCCATACGTGAAGGCTACGCCAGAGAGGTATTTATAGTCTCATCAGGTGAGATGATGGCACTTTATGCAGCAGATAATATAGCAAGGGCCGTAAAGAATTTTGCATCACGCGGATATGCGCGTGTAGCCGGTCTGATACTTAATGCCCGCAATGTTGAAAATGAAAGGGAAATAGTTGAAAAAGCCGTAAAAGAAATAGGTACTGAGGTAGTGGCATATATTCCCAGGTGTAAGGACATCCAGACTGCCGAGGACAGGGGAGGAACGGTACTGCAATATGTAAAGGAATCGCAGATGTGCGATACATATAATGCACTTGCGGATACGGTACTTTACTTATCTAAAGATGATGAAACACAGTCATGATGATTGTTTCATAAATATATATACAGGAGGTTTTTAACGTATGTTAAAAAAAATAGTAGCATTTTGTTTGGTTATTTCTACGGTCTGCATGCTGGCAGCCTGTGGCAAGGACGACGGGAAGGATTCCTCAAAATCCGATGCAAAGCCTACTGCAGAAGTTGTGGAAAAAGATGAGCTTAAAAAGCCCGCAGAGGATAACGAAAATCCGGTGACGGAAGCGGTTACAGAGGCTGTGACCGAGGCACCCGAACCGACTGATGAGGTTAGTGTTCCGGAAGCAGATGGGAAGATAGTGCTGGAATATCCTGCCAATATGAAGGCAATGGGATATACAGAACCGCTCGTACTGGATAAAAAACCCGAAAAGGTTGTCTCACTCAGTACTACACCTGTACTCTGTCTTAACAGGCTTGGTGTAAATTTTATAGCCGTTCCGGCATCAAGTGTTGTACAGTGGCCCGAAAACATGAAGGATGTAACAACACTGCAACTGGCACATAACACCAACTTTGACATTGAAACCGTAGTAGCTATGGAACCCGACCTTGTGATCTTAGGATATACTTCAGCAGATACATATGGAAAAGTTCTTACAGATGTAGATATACCTGTTTATTATGTAGATGCAGGTCATATCGTATCTTACGACTCGATAAAACTTCAGACTGAGGTGCTCATAAATGCTTTCGGGAAGGACAGTGAGGCCGGAAAAGAGATGCTTAAAGAATTTTCCGATCTTGAAGATAAACTTGCCGAAACTGCCAAGAAACTTGAAGGAAAGACTTATATGGCACTTCAGTCGTCTCCTCCTTCACACTATATACAGACGAGCGGCGGAACTTTAGGTTCTATGGCAGACATGCTGGGACTTACAAACGTATACACAAATGATGCTGCATCTATGGCTCAGATCGACTATGAGACAGCTATAGATCTGAATCCCGATATCGTGCTCTGTGTCGGTATGAGCCCTACAGGAGAAGGACATAAGGCTCTGATGGAAGAGGACTTTGCAAACAATCCGGAGTATTGGAACAGTATTCCTGCTATTGCAAACGGGGATATCATATATCTTCCGGTATACTTTATTTCATCTGCAGGTATCAATGTAGTAGATCATATTAATGAACTTGCAGATATTATTCTTACTCATTTTGGTGAATGAGCCGTGTGTTTTAAGTAACAATAAGCTTTTATAGGAGTTATTATGGATTCGACTAAAAAGCGCAAAGTAAGCGCTTTGAGAGTAGGAACAGTCTGGCTGCTGCTTGCAGTGCTCCTGATCGTATTATCTCTTACCGCAATAAATGTAGGCAGTGCGGGGTATTCGGTAAAACAGATACTTACAGCATTGTTTTCCTCGGAGAAAAGTACTGTAAAGACCGTCGTGGTGAACCTCAGACTGCCGAGACTCATATTGGCGCTTCTCATAGGTGCTTCACTTTCATCATCCGGTGCAATACTCCAGTCCGTCATGCGTAATCCGCTGGCGGACCCGGGGACCATCGGGGTATCGGCAGGTGCCGGGACGGCAGCCACTACTATTCTTTTGCTTTTCCCTCAATTGACAGGTTCCGTACCTCTCTTTGCATTCGGGGGAGCGGCTCTTGCATGCTTTCTTATATATACCATGGCATGGAAGGGCGGAGTGGATCCTACCAGGATAATCCTTTCAGGTGTAGCCATAAACAGTGTGCTTGGTGCGTATAATGCATTGCTGCAGATGCTTCATTCAGACAGCTTGGAGGGTGTACTTGCATTTATGAACGGCAGTCTGTCCGGCAGGAGCTGGTCACAGGTGCATACACTTATGATATATGCAGGCATCGGTTTGGTTTTATCTTTTTTATGTATAAAAAGCGCAAACACTCTACAGCTGGGAGATGAGATGGCAAAATCGCTGGGAGTAAATGTAAGTGTGACAAGAGTACTTCTGTCTGCTGTTTCAGCTTTCCTGGCAGCAGCTACTGTATCTGTAGCCGGAATGATCGGTTTTGTCGGATTGGTAGTTCCACATATATCAAGAATACTTGTCGGCTCTGATTATAAACAGATGCTCCCGACGTCTATGCTCATGGGCGCGGTTGTCTTACTTGCAGCAGATACTTTGGGAAGAACCGTGGTTCCGGGAATGGAGATACCGGTAGGTATAGTAATGAGCGTTATCGGAGGACCGTTCTTCTTATATTTACTCAGAAAGCGGGGGAAGATGATTGGTAGTTAACGGTAAAAAACTGAATATAGGTTACGGCGATCATACAGTGGTCCGTGATATGGATATCAATATCAAGGCCGGAAAGATCACATCTATAATAGGACCTAACGGTTCGGGTAAATCTACAGTTTTAAAAGCTCTCACGAGGCTCCTTCCATATAAGCAGGGATCGGTGTTTATAGACGGAAGAAGCCTTAAGGATTATTCCTCAAAAGAACTCGCGAGAAATATCGGAGTGCTTCCCCAGATGCATTCGGCACCTCCCGACTTTCGGGTAAAGGAACTGGTAGGGTATGGCCGTATGCCTTATCAGAAGTGGTATCAGAAAAATAACTCTGAAGATGATAAAATCGTTGATTGGGCTATGAGATCAACAGGAGTATGGGAACTTCGGGAGAAATCCATACATGAATGTTCCGGCGGAGAAAGCCAGAGGGTTTGGATCGCTACAGTACTTACCCAGCAGCCGGAAATCCTTTTCTTAGATGAACCGACCACATATCTGGATATCGCACACCAGCTGGAAATGATGCAGCTTGTGAAAAAACTGAATAAAGAAAACGGGATAGGCGTAGTAATGGTATTGCATGATCTTTCCCAGGCTTTGGAGATAAGTGACTGGATAGTGGTGATAAAGGACGGAAAGAAATATGATGAGGGAAAACCGGAGGATGTGATAACACCCAAAATGATGAAGGAAGTGTATGATGTTGACTGTGACATTATCCACATAGCAGGGCGGGAGAAACCCCTTATAGCATATAAAGAGATATGTTAGCCGGATGATGTGTAAACAATATACAGGAGAAAAAGAATAATGGACGGAAATGAATTACTCGGGAGGTTAAAAAAACTTTCCGAAATAGAGGACAGAAGCAAGGACATTCATTCACTTACCTATGCCCAGTTCCCCGGTACCCATTGCCCGCTCATGGGTGCGGCTATGGCAGTACGTGGGATAGACGGTGCCGTAATGATGATAATAGGCACGGATGAGTGCGCTTATTATACAAAGCATATGACAATATATTCGGAGGATTGGGGCGGCCTTACAGGAAGATGTGTATCTGTTACCATAGATCAGCATGATATAACTTTCGGATGTGGGAAAAAGGTTGAAGATGCATACGCTGAGCTCATGGAGGAAAGAAAGCCTGAGGCTGTATTTCTGGTTACTACCTGTGTACCGGAGATAATAGGTGATGATTTTGATGCTATTGCGGAGATACTTACAGAGAGGTACGGTATTCCCGTATTGGCAGTTCATACGGAACATTTTAAATGCGAAAATCATATGCCGGGAGTGGAAAGAACCATAACTGCTGCATTTAAGCTTATGGAAGAATGTGCAAAAGACGGAAGCGTCAATGTGCTCGGACAGCGTATGGGCAGGTTTGAGAGTACGGAACTGTACAGGGTACTGAAGTCAGCCGGAGTAAGAGTGGGAGCACAGATTCCGAGTGGCTGCAGTATAGATGATATAAAGCAGGCAGCATCGGCAAAGGTTAATATCGTGGTAAATGACATAGGACTGCCCTTAGCCAAAAAGATGGAACAGAAATTCGGGATCCCATATGTTTTTTTTGATAAATTCGTGGATCCTCAGCATATATCAAAAGCATATGAGAGCTTATTCGGATTTCTGGGGATCCCGTTACCTGAAGGATTGTCGGAATTAAAAGAAAAGGCCGAAAAAAGTGTATGCCAGGGTAAGGAAAAACTTAAAGGTGTATCTTTTATATATGGAAATACGCCTTTTAATGTATATGAAGCCTGTGCGTTTATGAGCAGCCTTGGGATGAAACCGCAGCTTATACAGTGTCATGGCATAAATGATACGGATGATGAAAGCATAAAGGAGATATTAAAATCCGATGATCCGTATATATCGCAGTCGGCCAATATATCTCCCATGCAGTACATATATGATGTGTTAAAGCCCATGCTGTATCTCGGGCATGAATATGCCATGAGACTGAAGATGAAAAAAATTGCACAGGTGCATACCGATATGGGCGGAGCAATGTTAGGTTACGAGGTAACCGGATATTTTGTAGAACAATTAGTGACAGCGACAGAAGAAGCTACAGCTATGAGGGAAGAAGGACAGGTGGAAAGGAGGTTTGGAGCATGAGTCTTACACGCTTTCTTCCGGTTCCCAGTGACCGGATGGGAATCATCTGGAGCCTGTTAAGTATTAAGGATGCTGTGGTGCTGGAATACGGTCCTGCGGGAACAACACATTACAGTATGAGTTTATATGGGGATATAGGGATTGAACAGGAAAACAGATTGTTTACAACCCATATGAGAGAAGACGATGTCATAATGGGTGATACATCGAGATTGGAAAATGCGATCATAGAAATTGATAAAAACTTTGAGCCAAAGGTAATATTTATAGTTGCATCTTCATGCTCAGCCGTAATAGGTACCGATCTTAGGGGAGTATGTGCAATGGTAGCTCCCAAGGTTGAGGCAAAGCTCATAGCATTTGAACAGGGCGGCTTCAGGGGCGACTATTCTGCGGGTTTAAAAGAAACATATAAACTTCTTGCGGAAAAGATAATTGACGGAGATGGGAAAAGAATTGAAGGCACTTACAATATATTAGGGGCTTCGATAGGCAGCTACAGATGCAGAGCGGATGTACTGGAGATAAAAAGAATGCTGAAAGAGGTGTATGGGCTCGAATGTGGGGCATGTATGTGTCTTGACAGCAGCTTGGAACAGATAAAAAACATGGGTTCTGCCGGACTAAATATCGTTCTCAGACCGGAAGCTGTCGAAACTGCTAAGTTCCTTGAAAAGAAATACGGAACACCATATGTGTATGGGACACCGTACGGATACAGGGGAAGTATGGAATGGCTTCAGAGTATAGGTATGATTACCGGCAAAAAGCCATCGGAAGATATAATGCAGGAACTAAAAAAGAAGACTATGGCTGCTTCTCAGTATAAGATGTATGGAAGAATGCTGAAAAGAGATAAAGCAGAAGCATATCTCTATGGAGACGCGGAGACGGTTACAGGACTTGCATCATTCTTAAACGACATGGGTATAAATGCTGTCCACATGATTAGCATGCATAATTTATCAGGTCTAAAGGAAATACCTGCTGATATAAAATATATGCCTGCTGAAAAGGAAAGACTGGAGATACTTAAGAGTTTAAGGGCTAATCTTGTTTTTGCAGATGATACTTCCAAACGTTTTCTGGACGGAAGCAATACATTTGTAAGGATAACCAATCCGATGATAGACGGAGCTTTAGTTGCTGACCATATGCCTGTGGCAGGTATCCGCGGAGCGGATATGATAATGGAATATGTTTCGGGATATTTTAATACCATAAGATAAAAAATTTTGATTTGGTATAATGGTTACGATACTTTTTGCCCCATTAGGGCTATGGATTTCAATAGGAGCAGGAGATGAGCTGTGTGATTTTAAAATGGAGCTTGTAAAGTAAGGCTAAGGAGAAGCTTGTAAGAGGGCTTCTCTTTTTTATAGACCAACATATGAATAAAAAATTAAAATATTCACTTGACAAATGAATTAGCATATGCTAACATACAACATGTGAACGATAACAAATAGTATTCATATAAATTCAGGAGGCACAAAATGTTTATTGAAGGAAAAAATCTTGTGAAAAAATACGGGAAGGGCGATGCCACGGTTTGGGCGTTGAACCATGCTGATTTTGAGATCGGGAAAGGGAAAATAGCAGTAATACTCGGACCTTCGGGAAGTGGTAAGAGTACACTGCTAAATATTTTGGGAGGTTTGGATACTGCTGATGAGGGCAGTATCACGGTGGATGGAGAAAAATTATCTGATATGTCGCAAAAGGCACTCGAGAAGTACAGAAGAAACGATCTGGGCTTTGTATTCCAGTCATATAACCTAACACCTGATCTCACCGCATTGGAAAATGTGGAGATGACTGCGGAATTGACTGCTGATCCGTTGAATACGGATGAACTTATGAAAAAACTTGGGCTTGGTGAACATCTGCATCATTTTCCAAAGGAGCTTTCGGGCGGACAGCAGCAGAGAGTGGCTATAGCAAGAGCTATGGTAAAAAAGCCAAAGCTGCTGCTCTGCGATGAGTTGACAGGAGCTTTGGATTCAAAGTCATCAAAGGAGGTATTACAGCTTATAGAACAGGTGAACAGGGACTATGGGACCACTATCGTGATAATTACTCATAATGAACTGATAGCCGGTATGGCTGACAGAGTATTAAGGATAAAGGATGGCAAGGTGGTTTCTGATACAGTGAATAATGCTAAAATAAAAGCAGAGGAGATGGAACTGTGAAGACGCTGAACAAGAGGATCAAGAGGAATATAAAGAATAATCTGTCATTTTATCTGATAAGTACTATCCTTACCATGCTTATTACTGCGTTTATCATCGCAGCGGCATCAACGGGGAATACCTTGACAGATCTCATACAGGACTATATGAAAAGACTGAAGGTAGAAAATGCAGAATTTTCAACCTACATAACGATACCGGATGATGAGATTACAAGACTTGAAAAGGAATATGACGTACTTCTGGAGGAAAACTCCTATAAGGATATAAAGGAAGGCGAAAAGACTTTAAGGGTATTTAAAAACCATACAAAAGTTAATTTAAGTGAGACACGTGACGGAAGAGAAGCTGCCGGACTTTTTGAGGGAACACTTACGGAAAACTTTGCAAAAGAAAACGGTATATCGGTAAATGATTTATATTCTTTTGGCGGTATGGAGTTTGTAGTAACAGGATATACTACAAAAGGAGACTATCTCTTTATGCTGAAAGATGCCGGAGATATGTTCAGGGATAATGTAAATTTTGGGATCATTATTGTTACTGCAGAAACATATGATAGAATTGAAGCCGAAGAAAAAACATGCTATGCGGTAATCTATAACCAAAAGGAGAATGAATTAGATTTCCGCAAGAGAGTAAATATGGATTATATAATGAAAAGTTATATAGCTAAGGATTCAAACCCGCGTATTTCATCTCCTGAAAGTGAAGGTGAAGGCGTAAGCGGTATGGCAAAAAAGCTCTCTCCGATACTTTTTATAATAGTTATAGCATTGGTAGTCATGGTACTCGGAAGGATGATCAGGAGTGAACAGACATTGCTTGGTACCTTTATGGCTCTGGGCGTTACAAGAAGTGAAATTATCAGACATTATGTAATTTACGGAATTATACCGGGTATAGTCGGAAGTGTACTGGGACTGGGTCTTTCTGTACCGTTTACTAAAGCGTTCAGTGCGTTTTATATAGAGAATGACTATGAAAAGCTTATATATGAAACAGAGTATAATATCCCGGCTTGCCTGGTTGCACTAATACTTCCTAGCTTATTGTATGTTTTAACGGTTTTAATAGTCTCAAGAAAGCTTCTTAAGGCTTCGGCAATTGAATTGTTAAATAACACCGGCAAGGATACAAAAACTATAAATATCCTTAAGGAGAGACGTATCCGGACAGGACTGAAGTTAAAGGTCCGCAGTATAGTGGGGCACCCCGGACGAAGCGCTGTAACAGTGCTTGGAGTAATGATAGCTTCAATTCTTTTATTGCTTGGATTTGTAATGAAGACATTGATGACGGATATGATGGAGAATGGCATAAAAGAGACCATAGGGTATGAATATCTTTATTATCTGAATTATCTTGGTGATATGGATACGATACCGGAGGGAAGTGAGGGAGCGTCACCGGTTCTTACGGTATATTATGAAATACCGTCTTCAACCAACCAGGTAAATATCTGGGGGGTTGACAAATCATCAGAATATTTTAAAATGAAAACTATGGATGGTGAAGATGTTGATCTTAACGGGTATTATATCACTAATGTAGCTTCTAATGTATGGAAGGTTAAAAAAGGAGATACATTAACATTTTACAGCATTGCTGATCTGTCCGAGCATAGCGTGGAGATATCCGGCATAATAGATGACAACATGCATACCTATATGTATACATCTATTGAGAATGCCTCAAGACTTGCAGGCTTTGACGGAGTACACTATAATGCCATGGTAAGTGGTACTTCAATTCCAATTTCAGCTGATATAGTTGCAAGCACAGTGGTCATGAGCGAGCACAGCGCACTGTTTGAAGAGCTTATGGGACCGATAGATGCTGTAGTATATATTATTATAGTATTTGGTGCACTTCTTTGCATATTTATCATGTATCTGGTGATAAATATGATAGTAGGGGAGTCAAAGACGGGTATATCGGTCATGAAAGTTTTGGGCTTTTCTAAAAAAGAGATAGGAAGCAGAGTACTCGATGTAAATATGATACTTGTGATAATCGGTTTCCTTGTGGGGATACCCCTTACGTTTAAGGTTGCGGAAGTGGGATTTGCAGATACAATAGAGGAATTTGGCATATATTTTAAGGCAGAATTAAACTTAAGGACAGCTGTAGGCTTACTTATCGGATTTGTGATAATATTTATTGCTTATGAGATATCCCTGCTGCTTCAAAAAAGAAAAATCGCCAAAATAAATATGGTGGAGGCCTTAAAGGAGAACCGCAGAAATGAGTGAGTTCCTGCAATAAATTAATAAAGTTGAGGTAAGTTTATATGCCGATAAGAGTTTTTAAGGAAGAAGAAAAGGAGAGCTTGAAGCTTAAAATGCTTCAGGCCGGATTTCCGTTGCTTCAAAAGTACGGTATGACTCATACGTCGGTTGCAAAGATTACGGAAGCCGCCGGCATAGCGGTAGGTACATTTTATCATTTTTTTAAGAATAAAGAAGAATACATGTATGAGCTTATACGCTTTCAGCGGGTTAATGGGATAAGAAGATTTGTAAGTCCCGATATCCTTGAAGGAAAGCGTAAGGTTGGCAGGGATGAAGCAAAAGAATTTTTAAAATCCATGACAGATAAGAGATACAGTATATATGCATACATGACTTTGCAGGATGAAGCGGCACTTATGTCAAAACTGCCTAATGTAACCCCGGATATCGGCCATGAAAAACTGGTAGCTGCAAGGCTTTTCAGTTATCTTGAAGGGATCCGCAAGGATATAGATGTAGCACTTGTAGCAAACTTGATCAAATTATACGTACTGGCTGCACAGTCAAGGGATATACTCCATCCTTCCGGTTTGGAGAAGACTCTTGATTTTATGATAGAGAGTATCCTGGATCAGATATTTGAGTGATTGGAGAAATTTTAAAATATTTTATCGCAGATTGTCATTAAGATGATCTGCTTTTTTTGTGCGATAAGCGAATGCCCACAATGGAAGCTTGCTTCCAGATTGTGGGCTGAGCGAACGGTCACTGAGAGAGCTTGCTCTCGAAGTGTCCGACAGCATCGAGTAGGAGTCAGCCTACTCGATTGCGATAAACGAATGCCCTCAGTGCAAGCCTACTCGATCAGAATTGGTCGTTATAGAAATGGATAAAAAATAGAAAAACGGATTAGACATAAAGAAATGGATATGATATATAGTTAGCATAAAGTAACATCACATAAAGAAAGGCGAAGAGAAATGTTTATTAATTTAAAGAATGCAAAAAAGTACTACGGAAAAGGAGAAAGTGAAGTGAGAGCTCTGGACGGAGCATCACTCGAGCTTGAAGAAGGCGGAGTATATGTAATTTTAGGTCCGTCAGGCAGCGGTAAATCCACACTCTTAAATATGCTGGGCGGCCTTGACAGCCTTGATGACGGTGTATTGGAGATAGGCGGTGCCAAGGTTTCGGGTATGAAAGATAAGGAGCTTGTGGAATACAGAAGGTCCGATGTAGGCTTCGTATTCCAGTTTTATAATCTTATCCCTGATCTGACTGTAAAAGAAAATATCCAGGTAGTATCAGATATAACCGATAAATCACTGAGTATAGATGAAGTAATGGAAGCTGTAGATATTAAGAAATATGAAAACCATTTTCCGTCGGAACTCTCAGGAGGTCAGCAGCAACGTGTAAGTATCGCCAGGGCGCTTATCAAGAACCCTAAGATACTTCTATGTGATGAGCTGACAGGCGCATTGGACAGTAAGTCAGCAAGACTTGTTTTAAAATTTATCGAGGAAGTAAATAAAAAGTTCCATACAACAATCATCATTATAACCCATAATGAGGCTATTGCCGGCATGGCGGACCGTATTATCCGTATTAAGGACGGGCAGGTTTCATCAAATAAAGAGAATCCCCAAAAAATGAAAGCTGATGAATTATCTCTCTGAGATCCTTCGCACAAGCTCAGGATGACAAAAGGAAAGAGGAAATATTGAAATGACACTTAATAAAAGATATACAAGAAATTTTAAAAATAATATTTCATTTTATATCTGTGTATGTATCTTGACGATACTGGTTGTAATCCTGTATCTCGATTTTGATGCTGCAGCAGTTAAGATGAACGATTCCCTGGATATATTCCGTGAAAGATTTTGTGTTGAGGATGCGCAGTTTTCTGTATTAAACGAAATAGACGACGAGGAAATAAAGAGATTAGAAGAAAAGTATGACATTTTACTTGAAAAGCAGCGTTATATTGATTATATAATAGAAGATGGAAATTATGAATTAAGAATTCTCAGTGTACCCAAAAAAATAAATCTTTATGTTCTAAGCACCGGAGATGTTGAGAAAGATGCACCGTGTATATCGGTTGAAAAAGGAAAAATCCTCTTAAACGAAGGCTTGGCTACGGGTAATGAAATTAAAGATGGGGATATAATAAGGGTTGATGATAATGAATTTGAATTCATATCATCCTTTGAAAGACCTGATTATCTTTTTCCTATAAAAGAGGTAACCGATACCTATGCCCTAAAAGCTGAATTCGGAGTAGGTCTTGTAAGCGATGAAGACTTTGAAAGACTTGCAGATAAGGCAAAAGAATCAAATAAGCTAAAAGAATACTATGTTATAAAATATAACTCGGATAATAAAAACGAAGTCCGAAAAGAGATAAACGATAAGTTCCATATGCTTTCCTATCTCAAGGCGGACACTAATACACGTGTAGGTACTCCTAAAAGAGAGATTACACAGACATCCAATCTGATGAATGTGGCAATAATTGTGCTGGTAATATTTATATCTGTAATAATAGCTGCAGTTATCGGACGAAGGATCAAGGGTGACAGAAGGCAGATAGGAATACTTATCGCCTTAGGATACAAAAAGAAAGCACTTTCAAGACATTATGCCGTATATGGTTTGGTATCTGGTTTGGCAGGTACTTTGCTTGGAGTAATACTTGCATTTATACTTTCGGATAAACTGATCGGTTTTTTGTTTTTTAAGATTGAACCGATACCTACAGGGTACAATATTTCATTGGTAAATGTCGTTTTATCCGTTTTGTTCCCTACGTTTGTGTATACTTTTTCAGTGTACAGATCAGCAAGAAAAGTGATGAAGAGTGATGTCATTACTATGATCTCGGGCAGGAGTGGCAGGAAGGGTACGTCAAAACTGCGTATGGAGAAGAGCTCTTTAAAGGCTTCTACAAAGTATAAGCTCCGTCAGATTATCGGAAAACCCGGCAGAAGCATAATAGTTGTTTTAGGACTGGGTATAGGCGGTATGCTATATTCATTCTGCCTTACAGCTATCGACTCTATGGACAGTTATGTTAAACACACCGTGGATCAGATAGGTACTTTCAATTATGAATACTTTCTAAAGAATCCGGAACTCGGAAAGCCCAATGATGGAAATGCAATATTAGGTGTCAGTTACGAAGTAAAGGGACGTGAGGATATCATGATGCTGCTGGGTATCGATAGTCCTGATATGATAAACTTTACTGACCCTGACGGTAACAAACTTGATTTTGAAAAAGATAGATTCTATATAACCTCAATGGCCAGTCTTGCATTTGATAAGGAAAAAGGGGATACTATAACTATAGTTGATCCTATAACACTAGATGAATACAGCATAACGGTCACGGATATAGTAAAAAATGATTCTCAGGCAGCAATTTACTGTTTCAGGGAAAATGCTGCAGAGATACTTGGATTTGATACCGGTCTTACCGGCGGCGAATTGCCATATAATGTTATAATGTCTGAAAAGGCTCTTGATATAGATGAAGCTAAACTTATGAAAACTATATCTAAGCAGTCTCTTGCCGATCAGATAAACGAAGTAAAGATAGGCATGGAAAATGTGACCGGAGCTATCGATGTATTTGCTATAATTATTTGTGTTGCAGTTGTTTATATGATGGTAAATGTTTTGATAACCGAGTCAACACCGTCAGTATCAATGCTTAAAGTATTGGGATACAGAAACAAAGAAATCAATTCAATAGTATTGAATGTATATCATCTGCTGGTGCCTATTGCTCTGGTCTTAAGTTTGCTGTTGGGCTTTTTCAGTGTAAAAGCTGTTTTTGCCATCAATGTATCAGAATACAAGACTTATCTTGAGACATTGATATATCCGTTATCGATATTAAAAATGTCTGTTCTGATTATAGCCAGCTATGTATTATCTCTGTTTTTACTGAGGGGAAAAGCTGGAAAGGTTGACCTGGTCGAAAGCTTAAAAGATAATCGTGAATAAAAAGCGAAGGATCTTAATTTATAGGAGGCAGATTTGAAAAATAGTAAGATTACTGATACCACTCATAACAAAGATTTCAAAATGGAAGAATTACTTGAACAGCTGAGTGCAGTTCCGTGGATAAAGGATTATATAGAATGTGTGCCACCGGAGTTCTTGGAAATGATTTTTGGCGCAGCAGGTATTAGTGTCAGAGCAATAAATGGTACTGTAATAGAGGCGGAGTTTAAGAATCCGGGTGGTGTAGCAGAAAAAAGCTGGAAATATTATGTATCAGAACCATATCCCGGCATCAGAGTGATGAGCGGTAACATCACGGGGCTTGTTAAACTTATTGGCATAGGTAAAAAAATGCCTGAAGGTGAGACATCAGTCATCCATTATTGTGTAAAGGGAAGATGTGAGATCCTCACAAAAGACGGAATGTATGCATTTATGGAGCCCGGCGTGTTGTGCCTCGAAAGTCATAAGCATAAAGAAAAAAATTTTAATTTTTTTGGCGAAAACTATGAAGGTGTAGAGATAGGTTTTGATCTTGATAAGTTTGATGAAGACCAGATTAATTACTTGCAGAGCTTGGGTGTTGATATTATGGAACTCAAGGAACGATATGAGAGAGATGCCGATTATTATATTGGAAATGTTACAGAGTTGCTAAAAGCTTCTATAATGGAGCTTGACGGATTAATGAAGAATGATTCGGTGGATAATCTCACAATATTTTTGTCTGCACTAAGGATTATTAACCAGATAAAAACCGGAAATGTTCAAACAGATACAAATAAGTTTTACCTGACTAAGGGGCAGAGAAAGATTGTATCTGAGGTACATGATCAGCTCGTTAGTTCGCCAGATACCGATGTAACCGTAGAAGCACTGGCAAAAAAGTACGGTATCAGTCCCATATCATTGAATAAATACTTTTCAATAATGTATGGCGATACCGTACATAAATATTTGCAGAGTTATCGTATGGATTATGCGGCTAAGCTTCTCGCAGATACCTATAAGAGTATTGCTGACATTGCACTTGATGTCGGATACGAAAACCAGGGGAAATTTGCTACTCTGTTTAAGCGGATTTTCGGGATGTCTCCTCTTGAGTACAGGAGATGTAAAAAATAAGCTTATTTACCCCATACTTCTTCGGCAATCTCTTTAACGAGCTTGAGTTTTGCCCATTGTTCTTCTTCTGTAAGTTTGTTACCGATCTCACAGGAAGCAAATCCGCACTGGGGACTTAAGTAGAGTCTGTCAAGCGGGACATACTTAGCTGCCTCATGAATCCTGGCAATGACAGTTTCCTTGTCTTCCAAAACAGGGGACTTGGTAGTTATAAGTCCGAGGACAACCTTCTTGTCTGCAGATACTTTTGCAAGAGGCGCAAATCCGCCGGATCTTTCATCATCATACTCAAGGAAGAGTGCATTAACATTCTCCTTGGCAAATACATAATCAGCTACGCTGTCATAAGGACCGCTTGTAAAGAATGTTGAATGATAATTGCCTCTGCAGATATGAGAATTTATGATCATATCTGCAGGCTTTCCTTCGAGGGACAGGTTGTTGACTTTAAGAAGCTGTGCTTTTACTTCCTCGAGATCCAGACCGAGTGCCTTATATCTCTGTTTTGCTGCATCACCTACAAGTGCTCCCCATGTACAGTCATCTAACTGGAGGTTACGGCAGCCTGCATCGTAAAACTGCTTGATCACATCCTGATAAGCTTTTCCGATATCCTCTAACAGTTCTTCGTTTGTAGCATAGAACTTTCTGGTATTAGGCAGATTACCGGGTACCACCATCTGCTGAAAAAGCTGTGCGGGTGCAGGGATAGTGTACTTGGCTACGGTGTTTTCATCTTCAAACTGTTTTAAGAATTTGAAGTATTCTACAAAAGGATGTGCCTTTGCTTTGATCTTTCCTACGAGATAGGTGTCATCAAGTACTGCCAGTTCATCATGGAAAGGAACGCCCCTGCCCGTTGCTTCGTGGTCTACGCCTTCGAATCCCCACATAAAATCAAGATGCCAGAAGGTTCTCCTGAACTCTCCATCGGTGATAACATGGTATCCGAGTTCTTTCTGCTTTTTAACTACTTTTGTGATTTCTTCATTGATGACCTTGTCAAGTTCTTCCTGGCTGATCTTTCCGTCTTTAAATGCTGCCTTAGCATCCTTTAAGGTCTGCGGTCTTAAGAAACTTCCTACAAAATCATAACGAAACGGTGTCTGTAATGTACTCATACTTTTTTCTCCTTGCTTCTATAGATTAAGATTCTTCGCTACGCTCAGAATGACATAACTTTTCTGATAAATGCGATTTCTTGAATATCTTGGTGTGCATTATAAACCTATAATATCAGTAGGTAAAATATATTTTTTTTTAAACTTACAATAGATTTTTTCTATGGGATATGATATTATTATGTCAAATTCTATATTTGGAGACAGGAGTATGACATTAAAACAACTTCAATATGCGGTAACAGTAGCGGAAACGGGAAATATGACGGAGGCTGCAGGGAAGCTTTTTATAGCCCAGCCTTCTCTGACATCAGCAATACATGAACTTGAAAAGGAATACGGGATAACGCTGTTCTTCCGCTCCAACAAAGGGATAGAGCTGACGCCGGAAGGAGATGAGTTTTTAGGGTATGCGAGACAGGTACTCGAACAGGCAAATCTGATAAATGAGAGATATACCGGGAAAAGTACCGGAAAGCAGAGATTCTGTGTTTCATCACAGCATTATTCTTTTGCGGTAGAAGCTTTTGTGCGGCTCCTAAGAGAGCATGGGGGTGATAAATATGAATTTCATATGCGCGAAACACAGACGTATGACATCATTGATGATGTGGCACATCTGCGCAGTGAAATCGGGATACTGTATCTGAACAGCTTTAATGAAACCATAATAAGGAAGACACTCAAGGATAATGGGCTTACATTTGCTACTCTGTTTAAGGCAAAGCCGCATGTATTTATTGGCAAGGAAAATCCTTTAGCCGGGAAGAGGAGGATTACACTTGATGATCTGAAACCATATCCCCGACTTTCTTATGAGCAGGGAAGCCACAATTCATTTTATTTTTCGGAAGAAATACTCAGCACCATGGATTGTGATAAGGAATTGGTGGTATGTGACCGTGCGACTCTGTTTAACATGCTGATAGGGCTGAACGGCTATACCATATGCAGCGGCGTGATAAGTGAAGAACTTAACGGACCGAATATCATAGCTAAGCCTCTGGAAGTTAATGATTATATGGAGATAGGATACATACTTCCGGGGAGTCTGCATCCATCGCAGATGACGTTAAATTATATTGAAATTCTTAAGAGTCTGGTCTGAAAAAATATATAAAAAAGTTGTTGACAAAATAAAGAGAACAGTGTACACTAAAACACGTTGGAGAACACTGTTCTTTTTATATAACCGGAAATTAACATAATCGTGCGTTTTGTACACAGGAGGAGAGTATGCCGAGAGATAAGACAGAAAGCCATGAAAGGCTGCTGGAGGCGGCAAAGAATGAATTTATGGAGTATGGATTCACAGACGCCTCGATGCGAAGGATAGCAGAAAATGCCGGTATAACGGTATCAGGAATATATAAGCATTTTAAGGACAAGGAAGAGATGTTCGCAGCACTCGTACAGGATGATCTGGAATATCTGATGACACAGTATAACAGCTTCCAAAATGACGAATATGAAGATGCTGAGGTCGTTCCTTCGGATGAACTTTGGGAGAATTCCAATGAGGTGGAATGGATCATAGATTATATATATGAGCATTATGATACTTTTAAGCTCATAATATGTAAATCCCAGGGTACCAGGTATGAAAATTTTGCCGAAGAGATCATAGAAGAGGAAGTAAAGGCTACATATAAGTTCTTTGAGATTCTTAATAAAAGAGGTCTTGTAGCAAAAAAAATACCTAAAAGAGAAATACATCTTCTTGTAACCTGCAGTGTAAATGCTATATTTGAAACTGTAATCCATGATTTTACCAAGGCGGAAGCTAAAGCATATTCAAAGAACATGGACAAGTTCTTTAAAGGCGGCTGGAAGAGTCTGATGGGGCTATAAAGTTTATGGGATATTAACGCCTTCTTGGAGAAACTTAAAAAGAAGGCGGTTTTTATCGGATAAAGGTTAGCAGAAGCTAACCAAATGATCTATAGGAGGTATATTTACTTGAAAGAAAAAAAGCCAAATCCCATGGCGAGAATCTGGGAGATTGCAAAACCTGAGCACGGGAAATTGCTGTTATCGGTTATTTTAGCTGTTCTTGGTGTAGTATCAGGTATCGTTCCTTTTGTTTCAGCGGCAAAGGTCATTTCGGGAATGATATCCGGAAACAAGGAGTGGAGTTATTATCTTGTATATATTGTTGCAGCCTTTTTAGGATTTGCTTTGAAGAGTCTTTTTTATGCGATGGGGCTGAGTTTCAGTCATAAGGCAGCATTTGCTCTGCTGGGAGAGATACGTAAGCAGATTTTTGCCAAACTTCCCAGAATGCCTCTCGGGACTATCATCGATACTTCAAGCGGTACACTAAAGCAGATAATTGTTGATGAGGTGGAACGTATGGAGCGCCCCATAGCACATATGATCCCGGAGCTTACTTCTAATATAATCGGGGCCTTGGCTGTCTGGATATATATGATGGTCGTTGACTGGAGGATGGGACTTATATGTCTGATATCGGTACCGGTCGGTATGATGTTTTTCGGCTTTATAGCCGCCAGTTATTCTGCGGATTACAAAAGGTCTGTAGAGATTACTCAGGATATGAATGCAAGTATTGTTGAATATGTTCACGGTATTGAGGTGATCAAAGCTTACAGTCAGAGTAAATCTTCATTTAGAAAATTCAAAGACAAGGTACTTGCCAATGCGGCATTCTATTGCTACTGGATGAAAAAAACAGAAGTATGCCAGGCTCTTTGTTATACAATCGCACCCTGCACTTTGATCACGGTATTGCCGATAGGCTGGGCTATGTATACTTCAGGCAGCATATCTGCAGATGTTTTCATGACTTCTATCATGCTTTCCATGTGCATAGTCGGACCTATCCTTGCCGCGGTACAGTTTACTGATTCTTCCGCTAAAGTAGCGACTACCGTAGTCACTGTAGATAAGCTGCTCTCCGGTGAAGAACAGGAGCACTCGGAAACTCCGGTTAAGTTTGCAACACATAATATAGAGTTTTGTAATGTCAGCTATTCTTATCATGAAGATGAGGAAGTCCTGCATAATGTTAATTTTAAGATTCCGGAGAAGAGCTTTACTGCATTGGTCGGTCCATCCGGAAGCGGTAAATCCACGATCGCAAAGCTTGTCGGCGGATTCTGGGATGTGAAGGACGGGGCTGTTAAGATGGACGGAAAAGATTTGAAAGAAATCCCTCTTGAACAGCTCTATGATCAGGTAGCATATGTATCGCAGGACAACTGGCTGTTTGACGACACGATCATGAATAATATCCGAATGGGAAAGACGTCGGCTTCTGATGAGAAGGTTAGGGAAGTGGCTTTGGCATCAGGATGTGATGAATTTATAAGGGCACTTCCTCAAGGGTATGATACAAAGGTAGGAAGCGGCGGAGCACATCTGTCCGGCGGTGAACGTCAGCGTATCGCCATAGCCAGAGCTATGCTTAAAGATGCTCCTGTTGTGATCTTAGATGAAGCAACAGCTTATATCGATCCGGAAAACGAAGCTGTCATACAGAGAGCACTTACCAAACTGATGAAAGACAAGACAGTGATCATCATTGCTCACAGGCTTTCCACGATCACTAATGCAGATCAGATCGTGCTGATCAACAACGGCACGGTTGAATGTGCAGGGACTCACAGTGAGCTTCTTGAAAAGAGTGCTCTTTACAGCTCAATGTGGAATGCACATATCAGTGAAGGAGGTGCAGCATAATGCTCGAAGCGATAAAAAAAATCATAGATTTTTCCGGAGAGGAAAGCCCCAAAATCTACAGGGCTATCATCATTTCGTTTTTTAAGTCTCTTTTCGGGATGTTCAGAATGGCTGCAATATATTTTGTTATTCTGGCATTTGAAGAGGGCAATACTACAATGAAACCGGCTTGGACAGCACTTATATGTTTAGGCATAGCACTTTTGGGACACTTCATTTTGAAAATGGCAGCAGATCTTCAGGGTGTTCATGCAGGCTACTATATGAGTGCTTATAAAAGACTCGATATAGCAGAGAGACTGAAAAAGGTTCCTATGGGATATTTCGATGACAACAATCTTGATCAGGTAACAGGTATTGCGACTACCGTTTTGGATGTTGTGGAAAATCAGGGCGCCAATGTTATTGTTATGATACTGAGCGGTCTGATGAATGCTTTAGTATTTTTGATCTGTGTTTTATTCTTCGATTGGCGTTTGGGACTGATCGATCTGATCGGTATGGCTGTTTACATGCTTATCACATCATCCATGGAAAAGAAGAGCCGTGCGTTATCTCCTGTAAGACAGAAAAATGAAGCGACTCTGGTATCAAAGGTACTGGAAAGTCTTCAGGGAATGAGCGTGATCAAATCATTTAATCTGACAGGTAAGGGTGATGAGGCACTGAAAAAAGCGATCGACGGGAACAGAGACAGTAACCTGGCGTTAGAGAGGCTGTTCATCCCTTACGGGGAACTTCAGGGTGTCATCCTTGGGGCATTTAAAGCTTTGTTCCTGCTTGCAGCGGTAGGACTTTTTATTGGTGGAAACATGACATTAACATATGCTTTGATGGCAGTTATCATATCTTTCCAGGTTTTTGCAGATATAGAGCAGACCGGAGCCGGACTTACCGTTTTAAGAGTGGTTTCAAGCTCTATTGAGGAAGCTGAGAAGATCAATAATCTACCTATCATGGATGAAAACGGTAAAGAATATACTCCGGACAATTACGATATATCACTCGACAGGGTATCTTTCTCTTATGGTGACAATGAGGTGTTAAAAGATATAAGCCTTAAGATCCCCGAAAAGACGATGACCGCATTTGTCGGCTCGTCAGGTTCAGGCAAAACAACACTTGCCATGTTGATCGCCCGATTCTGGGATGTAGATAAAGGAAGTGTATCAATTGGCGGCAGGAATGTAAAAGATTACACGCTTGAAAGCCTGATGTCACATATCAGCATGGTTTTTCAAAATGTATATCTCTTTGCGGATACGATTGAAAACAACATAAAGTTCGGAATGAAAAACGCGAGTCATGAAGAAGTTGTAGCTGCGGCAAAAAAAGCATGCTGCCATGATTTTATCATGTCGCTCCCGGAAGGGTATGCTACAGTGATCGGTGAAGGAGGAGCAACGCTCTCAGGAGGAGAAAAGCAGAGAATATCCATTGCAAGAGCAATACTAAAGGATGCTCCTATCATTATTTTGGATGAGGCAACGGCCAATGTGGATCCCGAGAATGAAGACAAACTGATAGCTGCATTTGATGCCCTGACTGAGAATAAGACGGTGATCATGATCGCTCATCGACTTAAGACTATCAGAAATGCCGACAAGATCGTGGTCCTTGATGGGGGAACTATCAGCAGCGGTACGCATGAAGAACTGCTTAAGAGCAATGAAAAATACAGTAATTTCATAAAACTCAGAGAGGAAGCTGCCAGCTGGAAGATGCAGTCTGCATAAACAGGGGAATCCTTTTGGCAGTACTTATGTCATCGAACTGGATAAGTTATATACAAAATAAAAAAGTGCTTGACAAAAGCACTTTTTTATTGTAATCTATGATAGCTATCAATGATAACAATCTGCTATAAGTCTTAATTAAGGGAAATGATATGCCAAGAGATAAAACACAAAGTCACGCAAGAGTAAGAAAAGCTATAAAAGAAGAGTTCCTTGAAAAAGGTTATGAAGGGGCATCCATCAGGGGTATCGGGGCGAAAGCCGGGATGACTTCAGCGGGACTGTACAGGCATTATGCCGATAAAGCAGATATGTTTTCTGCTTTGGTAGACCCTCTTGTAGAAAGTATTGAAAACTGGGTGGAACGTCACAAAAGCAGAAAGTACGGATTGATGGAGGACGGGACTAAAGGAAAGGATCTGTTCGGGGAAACGGTGGTGGATCTTTTTAAGGATGTCATCATTCCGCAAAAAGAAGAATTCAGATTGCTTATCAATTGTTCGGCCGGAACAAAATATGAAAACTTTATACATGATTTTGTAGAAAAAAACCAGATAGATTTTATGAATGCTCTCGTTTACTTAAGGGAGTGCGGATATAAAGTAAAAGATATCGATGAGGAGGAAATGCACATGCTGCTTTCAGCATATATCACAGCATGTATCGAACCTATAGTACATGGCTACGATGATAAAAAGATAGATAGTTATATGCAGACCATTCAGGAGTTTTTTATGCCGGGGTGGTACAAACTGATGGGAATAAAATAAGAGCCGCAAGGCTCTTTTTTATTCCCTTAGTTATCAATCTTTAGTTAGCGATAACTAACTAAAGAAAATATATATTATGGAGGAAAGAAAGTTGGGAAAGACAGGAAATTTCGATCATATGAAATTGATCGGACAGTACGCGGGAGGTCATAAAAAGCTGATCACGCTCGGAAGATGCATAGCAGCGGTAAGCGCGGTTTTGACTATCATACCTTTTTATGACCTGTGGAAGATCATTCGTATCGCAGTGAACGGAGAGAATACGGATGACATCAGTTTTTATGCATGGCAGGCGGTACTATTTACCATAGGGGCACTATTTGTGTATATAGCGGCACTTTTATGTACACATATAGCGGCTTTCCGTGTTCAGGCAAATATGAGAAGTTCTCTGATGAGAAAGATAATCACTCTGCCTTTGGGTATATTTGATGAGGATGGTACAGGTAAGATCAGGCGTATAGTAAATGATTCCACAGCCGCTACGGAAACCTATATAGCACATAACATTCCGGATAAGGTAGTGGCAGCCATAACGCCGGTTGGACTTATAGTGCTTATTCTTGCATTTAACTGGAAGATAGGACTCATATGCATGATACCAGCAATACTTGGTTTTGTCTGCATGATGTCCATGATGGGTAAAGGCATGCAGCAGAAGATGAAAGAATACCAGAACGCTCTTGAGACCATGAGCAGTGAAGCCACGGAATACGTGAGGGGCATACCTGTAGTAAAGACCTTTGGACAGACAATTTTTTCGTTTAAGAAATTTAAAGCATCAATTGATGATTACGGGAAATGGACCACGGATTATACCTTGCATCTGAGAACTCCGATGATGGGATTTATGACCTGTATTAATGCCATTTTTATCTTTATCGTTATTTCGGCATATATGTTTACAAGGGATGGGATACTAAGTTCAGATATACTTGATATCATGTATTATATCATCGTTACTCCCCTTGTTACCGTAACACTTACCAAGATCGCATATTCCGGTGAGGCTGAGATGACTCTGATAGACGCGATGAAACGTGTGGAAAGCATCATGCAGCTGGAAACGCTAAAGGAAAGCACCGAAAAAAAGGATGCTACAGGCAATGATATCGAACTTAACAATGTTTCATACAGATATAACGGAGCTGTAAGAGATGCGGTAAGTAATGTTTCACTTAAGATCAGGCAGGGAGAACATATAGCATTTGTCGGACCTTCAGGCTCGGGAAAAACTACTCTGGCAGAGCTCTTGGTAAGATTCTTTGATGTGAGCAGCGGTGAAATAAAGATAGGCGGAGTAAACATAAAAGATCTGCCTCAGAAGAAGCTGATGGAAATGATATCCTTTGTTTTCCAGGACAGCCGTCTGATAAAAGATTCAATATTTGAGAATGTCAGAATGTCTAAGCCCGGGGCTTCATGGGAAGAGGTTATGTATGCATTGGAAAAGGCACAATGCAAGGATATCATAGAAAAGCTTCCCAAAGGTATAGATACTGTTATAGGAGAGAAAGGTACATATCTTTCGGGTGGTGAACAGCAGAGGATCACTATTGCAAGAGCAGTGCTCAAGGATTCGCCGATACTTATCCTGGACGAGGCTACCGCATTTGCCGATCCCGATAATGAGACAAAGGTTCAGGCAGCTTTTGATGAGCTGGCTAAGAACAAGACACTCATCATGATAGCACACAGACTGAGTACCGTAGTAAATGCTGACAGGATATTTGTACTGGATGACGGAAAGCTTGTTGAGAACGGAGACCATAATGAACTGATGGCAAAGGACGGATTATACAAACGTTTATTTGATGAGTATTCAAAATCTATAGAGTGGAAAGTGAGTGCGTGATGAAAAACTGGTTAAAACATAAGTATGCTCTTTCTGAAGAAGGAGCAAAAGACATGATAAAGGCATGCATCAGCGTTACATGTACGAATATCGTGCTGATGATGTCATCAGGAATTCTTTATCTTTTGATAAAAGATCTGTTAGATAATAATCTTACTTCAGACAGGATATGGATATATGCAGTAGGGAGTGCAGTGATAATACTGCTTATCGCAGTAACAAATTATATACAGTACAATGCAACATTCCTTTCAACCTATCGTGAGAGCGGAAGAAGAAGGACGACTCTGGCAGAAACACTCAGAAGGCTGCCTTTGTCCTTTTTCGGAAAGAAAAACCTGGCAGACCTTACCACCAATATCATGGGTGACTGTGCACAGATAGAAACAGCCTCAAGCCACTGGATACCGGAACTGATCGGTGCCGTAATATCGACAGGGCTGGTAGGTATCAGCCTGTTCTTCTTCTTTGACTGGAGAATGGTACTTGCAAGCTTCTGGGTTATCCCGGTGGCATTTATAATCATTATCACTTGTTCGGGAGCTGAAAAAAAAGCGATACGAAAGAATTCTGCCATAAAGCTTGATATGTCTGATGGCATACAGGAATGTCTTGAGTCCATCAGGGACTTAAGAGCCAACGGTGCTGAAGGCAGATATATGGATAAACTGGAAGGAAAGATCAGAAAAGTTGAAAAAGAAGCCCTGTATACGGAGCTTAAGATGGCTGTTTATGTAAATTCGGCAGCGATCATACTGAAAATAGGCATAGGTACCACGGCACTTGTGGGAGGTGCGTTATTTGCAAACAAGACCATCGATATCCTTACCTTCTTTATGTTCCTTATGCTTGTTTCAAGACTGTATGATCCGATGCAGATAACTTTACAGAATTTTGCCGCTATCATAGCCTGTGGTATTCAGTGTGAGAGGCTTGATGAAGTTTTATCTCATGAGATCCAGACAGGAAGCACGGAACTTAAAAACAAGGGATACGATATCGTATTTGATCATGTAGGATTTAAGTATTCTGATGATACGGATGTATTAAAAGATGTAAGCTTTACTGCAAAACAGGGCGAGGTTACGGCACTTATCGGTCCTTCCGGCGGAGGAAAGACTACGGTATCCAGACTTGCCGCAAGATTCTGGGATGTTAGCCAAGGAACTATCAAACTGGGAGGAGAAGACGTTTCAAAGATCGACCCCGAGACTCTTCTTATGAATTATTCAATAGTATTTCAGGATGTAACACTTTTTAATAATACAGTTATGGAGAATATACGTATAGGCCGAAAGGGAGCAACGGATGCAGAAGTAATGGCAGCAGCCAGAATGGCTAACTGTGATGAGTTTGTAAATCTCCTGCCTGATAAATATAATACGGCTATAGGAGAAAACGGAAGTGAACTCTCGGGCGGTGAAAGACAGAGGATATCGATAGCCAGAGCATTCTTGAAAGATGCTCCAATCATTCTTCTGGATGAAGCTACGGCTTCCCTTGACGCAGAGAATGAAACTGCTATACAGGAAGCATTGTCGAAGCTTATAAAGAATAAGACGGTACTTATCATCGCGCACCGTATGAGGTCTATAGCTAACGCAGATCATATCGTGGTACTTAAGGACGGTGTTGTGGCAGAACAGGGGAGTCCCGAACAATTATCAGGCTATGACAGTATATACAGCAGGATGATGAAACAGCAGACAGTCTCTTTGAACTGGAAAATGTGAAAATAAACTGAAAATATAAATTGACGAATCTGCATAAATAACACATAATAAAGATGACCAATATATTCAGGTGCTGAAAATGTGGCATACCACGTAAACAATCCGTGAATATTACCGGCACAGTTTGTGATATTATGAGGTAAAAATGAAACGCGAGATACTTATAATAGATGACGATGCAGATCTTTCAATGATAATATCGGATATGCTGACAGATAAAGGCTTTGGAGTCACAACTGCTCTTAATAGTGAGGATGCTTTTAACCTGCTTAAGGAGAATACTTATCATCTGATACTTTTGGATATCAATCTGCCTGATTCTATAGGATTTGATGTATGCAAGGAACTTCGCAGGGTATCAGAGGTACCTGTTATTTTTGCGAGCGCACGCACAAGCGAGACCGACAGGATCACAGGGCTTGATATAGGCGGAGATGATTATATACCAAAGCCTTTTTCTATGAAGGAGCTTTTGTCAAGGATAAATGCACTGCTTCGCAGGACTTATGGTTTTAATGATACGGATAAGATCATATGTTTTGGTGACGTACTGGTGGACACAGGTTCACGCTCTGTTACAAAAAGCGGAAATCCGGTGAATCTTTCTTTAAGGGAGTTTGACCTTTTGGCATATCTGTGTGAACACCCTAATACTGCTATAACAAAAGACAGGCTGTTCAGCGATGTATGGGGCTCTTTTTCAGAGGTTGCGCCTTCTACTCTTACAGTACATATGCGCTGGCTAAGAGAAAAATTAGAAGATGATCCGGCAGAACCGAAATACCTGAAAACAGTGTATAAAGTCGGTTATATTCTGGAGGGAGTGACGGAATGAAAATGCGTTTGGTTAAGATTACATTATTATTTTCAGCACTGCTCATAGGAGTGACGGTACTGCTGTATGTCCTGTCAAGTTCAAAGAACTCTGTTGATACCCGGTCGGCAGAAGCAGTTGCCTGCAATGAGATCTCTCAGCTGATAGATTTAGGAGAGTACGATCTTGCCCGGGAAAAACTGGATGAGCTCAGGATTAATATAAAGAGTATCATAGGCAATGACGGTTTTGGAACCGGTGGAATAATTTTATGCGGAATTACCATCATCTTTATGGCGATGGTATTTTTGTATGTTTATTTGAATATCATTCGTCCCTTTGAAAAGATGAGAGGATTTGCGGCAGAGATAGCCAAAGGCAATTTCGATGTTCCTCTAAACTATGAGCGGTCAAACTACTTCGGAGCATTTACCTGGGCTTTTGACAGCATGCGTAAGGAGATAATCCGTGCGAGGGCAGCGGAGCATGAGGCTGTAGAAAATAACAAAACGGTGATCGCTACACTTTCACATGATATAAAAACTCCGATAGCTTCTATACGGGCTTACGCCGAAGGACTTGAAGCCAATCTTGATAAATCACCACAGAGACGGACAAAGTACCTGGAAGTACTAATGCGAAAGTGTGATGAGGTAACGGAACTCACAAATGATCTGTTCCTTCATTCTCTTTCGGATATGGGTAAAATCGAGATAAAACCCGAGAAAATAGAGCTTGTTCCTTTTATAGAGCAGGCTGTTAAAGATATTGCGGCCGAACGCGGAGATGTGGTTTTCAGAAAACCGGATTTTTCTCCTTTGGTTTTAGTTGACAGAAAGAGGATTACCCAGGTTGTTGAAAATATCATTAACAATTCGAGAAAATACGCTAAGACGGATATCAATATCTCAGTGAAAGAAACAGATGGCTATGCGGAGATTATTTTCAGGGATAGGGGAGCCGGTATCCCGGATGAGGATATGCCTTTTATCACAGATAAATTTTATCGCGGGAAAAATACAGGAAAAGAAAACGGTTCGGGATTAGGACTATATATAGTTAAGTATATAGCTGAACAGTCCGGCGGAACATTAGCTTTAAGAAATATGAATCCGGGGCTGGAAGTAACCTTCAGTCTTCCGATCAAAAAAAATAAAGAAAAAATTTAATCTCTTAATTACTTCTTAATAAGAACATATTTATAATCTGATCCATGCAAAACCGGTTTTCGGTCTTAAGGCATACAAAACAGGAATATAACAAAGATGCTGCGAAGCATCTTGTGTTACCGGGAAAACGCTGATGGCGTTTTCGAGATGACTTTGACAGGAAAATCGGGAAAACGGATTACAGAGGAGATCAGGAAGTTATGAAAAAGGTTATTATTTCAGCCCGGAGTTTATGTAAAAGCTTCGCCCATAACGGCGGCCAGGTTCATATCATTCAAAACGCGGATATCGAGATCTATGAAGGTGATTTTACCGTTATCATGGGGGCTTCGGGCTCCGGAAAATCTACGATGCTGTATGCGTTGAGCGGCATGGACAGGGCAACCTCAGGGGAAGTTCTGATAAACGGAGAAAATATTACAGAGATGAGTGAACGTAAACTGGCTTACTTACGTCATACTGAATTCGGATTTGTGTTTCAGCAGATACATCTGGTCAGCAATCTTTCTTTGTTTGAAAATGTGGCGGTTCCCGGCTATCTCAATAAAGTGCTCTCAGTATCGGAGGTAAATAAAAGAGCCGACGAGCTCATGGAAAAGGTGGGGATTTCAGCTATAAAAAACCAACTGCCATCCCAGTGTTCCGGCGGTGAGCAGCAAAGATGTGCAATAGCCCGAGCGTTGATAAACTCACCCTCGCTTGTATTTGCCGATGAACCTACAGGTGCGCTTAACAGGCGAAATACTACGGAAGTACTTGATCTGCTTACTTTAAGTAATCGGGAAGGACAGAGTATTCTCATGGTAACCCATGACCTTCGTGCTGCACTCAGGGCGAGCAGGATATTATATCTTGAGGACGGAAAGATCATAGGCGAACTGCCCCTTCCTCCTTACAGTGAAGAATCCGAGAAAAGCCGCGAGACTCAGGTCAATTCCTGGCTTACCTCTATGCAGTGGTAGGAGGCAGCTATGGATATCATATTACTTATAAAGAAAAATATAAGATACAAGAAGGGCTCTTTTACAAGTATCATCCTGCTGATGATGATCATCGCGCTTTCGATAACAACTATTGTCAGTATAAAGAAAAATGTGCCTGAGTCAATAGAATCAGCATATGATCGGGTATATGACAGCTGCATTTCTTACAATATCAGCAATGAATATCTGACGGAAGAACTGCTTGATGAAGTCTCATTGCATCCTCTGGTAAAGAAGGTGAAAGTAAGAAAAGCACTTGCACCTGAAAGGTTCAAGTATTCAGATGATAAGAAATCCACTTTTGATATCAGTATCATGCAGATGGATACAGGGCTTGTCAGATTATGGAAGGAGGATTTTTCGGGATATGCAGATATGGTTCCGGAACCGGAAAGCGGCGAGATATATGTTCCGAGAGCCATGGCTGATAATGACGGGGTACGCGTGGGCGATAAAGTGGAAGTTGGTTTTAAGGATAGTACATATTCCTTTGTTATAAAGGGATTGGTGGAAGAACCGTCCTGCGGAAGCTCGTTTATGGGATTTAAGGCAGTATTTATAAATCAAAAAGATTTTAATGCTATGTATTCGGATAGAGAAGAAGCTGCCAAGCATGATCCTGAAGCTGTAAGTGATCTCAATAATACAGTCTATGTGACAAAAAAAGATGAATGTAATCTTAGTGATGGAAAATTCGTTTCCGAATTAAACAAGGAAACGAGACTGGGAAGCTTTGCAACAGGGATCACACGTGCTGAAAGCCTGCATTATCAGGGCCTGATGCCGGAGATCATCATGAACATCTTTCTTTCGTTTGTGATAATCCTGACTGTCATTGTTTTCGTGGTGATGTCAAACAGTATCTCGTCAAGTATAGAGCTTAATTATACGGATCTGGGGATACTGAAAGCTCAAGGGTATGACTCGGGGAGATTAAAGCTTGTGTTTCTGGGGCAGTATATGCTGGCGGAAGCTATAGGAACCGCACTTGGAGTGGTGCTTTCTTTACCGGTCAGCAGGCTTATCTTAAATGCTTTTGAACCGATAATAGGTATAAAGATTAATGGTAGGGCGAATATCCCGCAAAGTCTGGGGATACTTTTAGGATTGCTGATTCTGTCGGCGGTCTTTATATTGCTCATCTCCGGAAAAGTCGGCCGGATATCTCCTATAAGAGCGCTTCAAAGCGGGCGCAGCGAAGTATATTTTGACAGCAGATTGAACACACCGGTTTTAGGAAAAATGCTCTCGCCTTCTTTGGCACTAAGGCAGTTTACTTCCGGCAAACGCCGCTATATCACATCGATCATTATTGCATCGATTTTGGTTTTTTTCCTTTTGACCATGACCGGGATGACGGATGCGGTATCATCCGAAAACGCGCAGAGGGCTATGGGAGCCACATCGGAAAATATTGCCGTGACCATACCTATTGATTACAGCCCGGAGAATACCAAAATAGTAAATGAGCAGTTGGAACTGACTGAAAATGTGATAAGAGAGTATACGGATATTCTGGAGCGATACAGGATGTCGCAAAGATATATGCTTCTTGAAGGTGTGCAGCTTGCGTGTGAGGTGGCAGAGGATGAAGAATGCTTTACCATTACAAAAGGCAGAGTGCCGCGTTATAAAAATGAAATTGTGGTAGGTGAGATATATGCTGATGAAATGGGCTATGATATAGGTGATGAGGTGAAGGTCTCTTACCAGGGAAATACAGGAGATTTCATAATCACCGGCTTTTGTACAGGTCTTCAGGATACCGGAAGATTTTTCGGTATGACAGGGGACGGGGCAAGGACACTCAGAAAAGATTTTGCCATCCATTGGGCAGGCTACAAGTTAAAGGATACGGATAAACTGGAAGAAATAGAGAAAACGCTAAAGGATAAGCTGATGGAAGAGTGCAGGGTTAATACTTACACACCCGGGGAAGCAAGCTCGTTGTTCGTACAGCTATCGGGAGCGATCAAAGCAGTTATCTATGCCATCTCAATCATCTCTGCACTTGTGGTTGTATCCATGGTATGTACAAAAACATTCGTGAGAGAAAAGACCGATATCGGCATATATAAGTCTATGGGATTTACAACAGCAGGTTTGAGGATGCAGTTTGCGGTAAGATTTTTGATAGTTGCTGTTTTAGGCATCGTGATCGGGGTAGTTTTAAGTCTCTCGTTTTCCGAAAAGTTACTGTCTTTGCTTCTTAGAAGTATGGGAATAGCAAATTTCGTGATCGACTTTAGGTTTATCACCGTGTTCCTGCCGATCGTCGCCGTGGCGCTGAGTTATTTTGTGTTTGCTTACATGGTATCGGGTAATATAAAGAAGGTTGAAGTCAGGAATCTGATAACCGAATAGATGTGACAGGGGGACGGTTCTGTTGTCACAAAAATGTGACGACAGAACCGTCCCACTGTCACATTAAAAAAAATAAAAAAAGTACTTGACAAATTATATTGCATCAAATATAATTGGATACAACAAAAGACGATAAAATATAATTCAGGAGGTAAATACTATGAGTTTTTATGATTTAAGTGTAACGGCAGCTAATGGTTCAGAGGTTTCCATGAAGGATTATGAAGGAAAAGTAGTTTTAGTAGTTAATACAGCCACAGGCTGCGGTTTTACACCTCATTATAAGGATATTGAGGCTATGTACGAAAGATTCCATGACAAGGGATTCGAAGTGATCGATGTTCCCTGCAACCAGTTTGCAGGACAGACACCCGGTACGGATGATGAGATCCATGAGTTCTGTACTTTAAAGTATCATACTCAGTTCCCTCAGATGAAGAAGGCCGATGTAAACGGAGAGACAGCTATCCCTCTGTTTAAATACCTTAAGTCACAGAAGGGCTTTGAAGGCTTCGGAAGAGGACCTAAGGCATTGGCTATGAGTGCCCTGCTTTCAAAGATTGACAAGGATTATAAGAACAATCCCGAGATCAAGTGGAATTTTACCAAGTTCGTCATCGACAGGAAAGGCAATGTGGTTGCGCGCTTTGAACCGACCGCCAAAATGGATAAGATCGCGGAATTTGTTGAAAAACTTTTATGATAAAACAGACTTTATTATATACGGCGGGTGATCTGTATGAGTGATACATATGAGCAGTTAAAACTGAAAAACCAATTATGCTTTCCTTTATATGCATGTTCAAGAAAGATAGTAAATGCATATACTCCTTATTTAAAACCACTGGGGCTTACCTATACACAGTATCTTGTATTTATGGTGCTTTGGGAAAAAAAGGAAGCGACAGTCGGAGAACTGGGCAGTACTCTTTTCTTAGATGCTGGAACACTTAGTCCCTTGTTAAAGAAACTGGAAAAAGAAGGCTTGATCTTCAGGACTCATCCTGAAAATGATGAGCGTGTGACCAGTATTAAACTTACCGATAAGGGAGAAGAGTTAAAGGAAAAGTGTAAGGATATCCCGTTAGAGATGGCTAAGAACGGGACGTCATTAAGTGCGGATGAAGCAAAAGAGTTATACAGGATACTTTATAAGTTTTTAAGTGAGTGAACATATAGTGAAGGATAACATATGAGTGAGAAATTTGATATTCAGGGATGAATGACAAAAGGAGTTGAGCATATACTTGCGGTCAGACAACAGGCATGTGTATGAATGTTAAAATGGAGGATATAGAAATGGGAGATAAATTATTAGTAGCTTATTTTTCGGCTGAAACCGGCAGGACACGTAAGGCGGCTGAAGGGATAGCAAAGCTGACGGGAGGCGATATTTTCGAGATCAAGCCGGTCGAGGAATATACGAAGTCAGATATCAACTGGAAGAATCCTTTTTCAAGGTGCAACAAGGAAAAGATCGGGAAAAAAGATGTCCCGGTGAGCGGAAAGATTGAGAACTTCGGATCATATGATGTTATATGCCTCGGATTCCCGATATGGTATTATGGTGCACCCAATGTTATCAATACTTTCTGTAAGGATTACGATTGGTCCGGAAAGAAACTATACCTGTTTGCAACATCCGGCGGAAGCGGCATAGGAAAGACAGCAGATAAACTTATGCCTTATGTCACAGGTGCTAAGATAATAAATGCGGAAGTATTACAAAATGCAGAAGACCTTAAAAACTGGGTCAGCAAAATAGAGAAATGAAAGAAAATTTAAAGGCTTCAGTCAAAACTGAAGCCTTTTAAAGAACAGGGATAGCAGGATTCGAACCTACAGATGACGGAGTCAGAGTCCGTTGCCTTACCGTTTGGCGATATCCCTAAACAATCAACACATGAGATTATAACTCATAGCCTTGCCTTTTGCAAGGCTTTTTTTTGCTTTAAGTGAAAAACATTTTTATATAATTTGCCAAGTTGACAGAAAATATCGTCTCTAAAGGCATTATTGTCACTTTAGACGCGGGATAATAGATTTGATTTTTGCCGGAGATTGAGTTAAAATAAATATCAGTATGAATGTATGAGGTGATACGGGTTATGAGAAAACGTATATTGGAATACAGAAAATATATTGATGAATTGTTAAAAAAACTTGAATCCGGAGAAGCAGAAGGGGATATTGCTCATATCAAGGCCGAGCATCTGGTCCAGATCTCTTTTTTTCAGCATGAAAGACTTATACATCTTATAGTAACGGTACTTTTCGCTGTTTTGGAATTTATGGCTTTTTTGTTTGTACTGCTTACACCCAATATCGGTACCATTCTTCTGGTATTTGCGGTACTTCTGTTGCTTGTACCGTATATCAGGCATTACTACCTGCTTGAAAATGAAGTACAGAAGATGTACGTGCAGTATGACAGGTTGGAAAAATTACTTAAACAATAATACTTGCTTACATTTATCAAATATGATAAAATGTCCTATGTAGATGGTAGTGAAACGTTTTACGAACTACCGGATCACAAGATTACAAATGGTAAAAGGGGTATATACCGTATAATGCGGAGGTTCACAGGGGTGTCCGGCAAAAAGAAATCTTTATCGATCATGGCAGGCATAATGTGTCTGTGTCTTATATTCTCCGGAGTCAGGGTTAAGGCCGAAGAAAATCCGGAGACGGATATTGTCACGTCCGTTGATGAAACAGAGAGTGATATGCTTATCATAGACGGACTGAAATTCAAAATTGACCGGGAAAACGGGACTGCTTGTGCATGCGGAACATCGGGCAGCCTTTCAAAACTTGTCATCCCCGGCACGATCCCTTTTGAAGGAAATAATATACCTGTCACCGAAATAGCCGATTATGCTTTTGAGGACAGTACGCTAAAAAGTGTTAAGATCGGAGAGAATGTCATAAGAATAGGCGAGGGTGCTTTTGCATTCTGCCCGTCTCTTAAAAAAGCGGCTTTCCCTTTAGGATGTAAGGAAATAGGCGACGCGGCATTTTTTATGTGTAACAGACTTGCTGATATTGATATAGGCAGTGCTACCGGTATTACTTATATCGGTGAAGGTGCTTTTGCCGGAACCGCACTTGACGATTTCCTGGTTCCTGATAAGACGGAGGAGATAGGAGCCTCTGCATTTGCAGGATGCTCTGCAATGCGAAGTATCACTATAGGTAAAAAGTGCAGCTGGATCGGAGACGGAGCTTTTTCCGGATGCAGTGCCTTAAGTTCAATTACGGTATCCGGGAAAAACAAATATCTTTCATGTAATGACGGCTGTCTGTACAGTTTTGACGGGACTATACTTCTGTCTGCGGCAGCAGTATCAGGTGAACTGGTACTTCCTGAAGGGCTTACAGCCATACAGCCTTATGCTTTTGAGGATAATACGAGGGTCAGTTCCGTAGTACTTCCGAAAAACTTAAAGGAACTGAGCGAGTATTCATTTTATAATTGTACCGGACTAAAGAAGATAAAATTTAGTGATAATATCACATTTATAGGTGATAATGCATTTTCGGGATGTACCGGCTTAAAGACCATTACCATTCCGGCGGCTTGCGGTACCGTTCAGGGCAATCCTTTTAAATACTGTACTAAGTTAAGCAAGATAAAGGTAGCTAAAGGGAATAAGAACTATAAAGCCGTAAAAGGTATGCTTACATCATATGATAAGAAGACCATCATAGCGGCACCTGCAAAAAGCGGCAGTTATACGCTCTATTCGAAGTGCAGGAGTATCGGTGATTTTGCTTTCTGCGGGAATACTAAGTTAGAAAAACTGGAGCTTAATACTCAGTTTAAAACCATCGGTGCCGCAGCGTTTTATGACTGTAAGGGACTCAAATACATATTTTTCCCGAACAGCGGGGTGAGTCTTCCCGAGAGTGAATACATAGAGGATATATATACCGATGAAATGCAGTACTGTCCTGTATTCGGAGAGTGCAGCAGCGGACTTGAGATAAATATCCCGTTTGAAGCCGAGTCGGGAGCTAAGGGGTCTTTGGAGTATCTTATCAATTTACATACAGGCGGGAAAGCCATCATTACTGCCAGATAAATTGTCCGGGGAGGGTGAACGAACCATGAAGATCAGTTCTATTCTGATAAGAAATTTTAAGACGATCAGGGAATTGAATATCGATAATATCGAGAGTGCTTTCATTATCGTCGGAAAAAACAGCACAGGAAAGACCACGATCTTAAAAGCCATATTGGCTGTAGCGGGGGAATACGCGGTAAAGGCCACTGATTTTAACGATCCGAACAGAAATATCGAAATAGCCATCAATCTGGAGATCACAAATGCCGATATACTTGAACTTCATTCGAAGGGTAAGATCAGCAAGTATAAGAGCTTTGACATGTGGTACGAGGATTTTTGCAATCATCTTCCTACATTTGTAAGGGGAGGAAGGGAACCTGATTCGGATTCGTATGAGCAGGAGGATCAGGCTGAGATATTGGAGGAAATGTTCAGTCCCGATACCGACATCAATCCCTCGGAATACGGCGGTCTGCTTTCGTTTTCGTTTGTGGTCGATACGGACCTTACGGTACGTTATTCCGATGGTATCAATAAAAACAATCCGTATCTGAAAAAGATATTCCCCAAGGTGTACTTCTTCGATGTAACAAGAGATGTCCGTGAGATCCAGGACAGTATCTTTATGGTCCAGACAAAATCGGCTTTGAAGAAGGTAAGGGATACGATCTGTATATATGATGAATCCCGCCCCTGTACAAGATGTTTCAGATGTATACCGGATATCACTTCCAAAAAACCTGATGAACTGTCCATCCTTGAGACTACCAAGCTCTTAGAGTTTAAGCTCGGACAGCTCAATATGGATGAATTTATAGAGAGACTGAACCGCTATTATGTACGGAACAGCGGCAGAAAACAGGATATAGAGTTCAGGGTGAAGCTGAATACCAAAGAGCTTTTTATCATGGATACAGTGGTCATGCAAAAGGATCATTACGGGGCTGACTCTGTTGATACGCTCAGTGCCGGAGCAAAGAGCATTTATATCCTCTCACTGCTTGAGGCATACGTAGATGAAAACAGCAACCTTTCGAGTATCATCATGATAGAAGATCCCGAGATATATCTTCATCCACAGCTTCAGAAAACCGCGAGTGAGATACTTTACAGGCTGTCAAAGAAAAACCAGGTAATTTTTTCTACCCATTCTCCGAATATGATCTTTAACTTTAAGTCCACACAGATAAATCAGGTAGTGCTTGATAAAGACTATAATACGACCATATCGGATAATAAGGATATCAACAGGATATTGGACGACCTCGGATATTCCGCAAGCGATGTGATGAATGTTAATTTTGTATTCATCGTCGAGGGTAAGCAGGACAGCAACAGGCTGCCGCTCCTTCTTAAGAAATACTACTCCGAGGTATATAATGATGACGGGACCCTGCAGAGGATTTCCATCATTACGACGAACAGCTGTACAAACATAAAGACGTATGCTAACCTGAAGTATATCAATCAGCTGTATCTTAAGGACCAGTTCCTTATGATACGTGACAGCGACGGCAAGAAACCCGAGACTCTGGTTAAGCAGTTATGCTCTTACTATAGCGACAGGGCAAAAGAGGATCCGCAGAATATACCGAGGATCACCCGTAAAAACGTATTGGTGCTTAAGTATTATTCGTTTGAGAACTATTTCCTTAACCCGAAGATAATGGCAAAGATAGGTGTTATAAAGACTGAAGAGGATTTTTACAATATCCTTCTTACCAAATTCAAGAACTATCTTTACAGGCATCCGAGTGCAAGACATATGCGTGAGGTCACGGGACTTGTGGTAAAGACCAAGGAAGATCTAAAGCGCAATATGGAAACCATTAAGATTTATATGCGCGGGCACAATCTTTTCGATATCTTCTACGGAAGATATAAAGGAGATGCCGAAAACGAGATCCTGATGAAATACATCGAAGAAGCTCCCAGGGAGGAGTTTGCGGACATACTTAATGCGATAGATAATTTCATCTATTTCATGAACCGTAAGCGTGAAGATGAGGAACTGGGGCTTTCGAACGGCGTCACAGAGGTTTATAAAGGGAAACACAAACATAAAAATAAATATAACAGAGGATAAGGAGAAGACCATGTTTAAACTTTTCATCAACCCCAAAAACACAAAAGGGCACATCAATCCCGAACTTCAGGGGCATTTTTCCGAACATCTCGGGAGATGTATCTATGAAGGCATCTATGTCGGTGAAAACTCGGACATCCCGAATGTTAACGGTATGAGAAAGGATGTAGTCGAGGCTTTAAAGGAAATGAAGATCCCCGTACTTCGCTGGCCGGGCGGATGTTTTGCGGATGAATATCACTGGAAGGACGGTATAGGTCCCAAAGAGGGAAGAAAGAAAATGATCAATACCCATTGGGGCGGAGTGCTTGAGGATAACAGCTTCGGTACCGATGAGTTTATGGAACTTGTTCGTCAGCTCGGATGTAAGTCATATATAAACGGAAATGTAGGCTCTGGTACCGTTCAGGAGATGAGTGAGTGGGTTGAATATATGACCTTTGAAGGTATTTCGCCTATGGCTGATATGAGAAAGAAAAACGGTCACGAGGAAGCTTATAAGGTTGATTATTTCGGCGTAGGCAACGAGAACTGGGGCTGCGGCGGAAATATGAACCCCGATTATTACGGAAACCTTTACAGAAGATATCAGACCTATATCAGAAATTACAACCCCGACAATAAGATCAACAAGATCTGCTGCGGTGCAAACGCAGGAGATTACGAGTGGACCGATGTGGTTATGAAGACCTGTTTTAAGAATGCGGAATTTGCACATGGATTCATGGAAGGTCTTTCTCTGCACTATTATACAGTACCTAATACCTGGGAGCACAAGGGCAGTGCTACTGATTTTAATGAAGAAGACTGGTATAATACTCTTAACAAGACACTTTTTATGGAAGAACTGATCAACCGTCATACCGCCATCATGGATAAATATGACAAGGACCATAAGGTAGGTCTTATGGTAGACGAATGGGGCACATGGTATGATGTCGAGCCCGGCACAAATCCAGGCTTCCTCTATCAGCAGAACAGCATAAGGGATGCTCTTGTTGCAGGTATCAACCTTAACATCTTCAACAAGCACTGTGACAGGGTTAAGATGGCAAATATTGCCCAGCTTGTAAATGTACTTCAGTCGGTTATCCTTACCGAGGGAGCCAAGATGGTCAAGACACCCACATACTATGTATTTAACATGTATAAGGCTCATCAGGATAATGAGCTTGTGGACAGCTTTATCGAGAGTGAGAAGATCGGAACCGGGAAAAATAAGGTTCCGAACCTTACAGAGTCCGTATCTGTGGACAAGGACGGAAAACTCCATATCACGATCTGCAACCTTTCATGTACCGATGCATATGATATAAAGGCTTATGTAGCTGATAAGAAGCTTAATTCCGTTTCAGGAGAGATAGTAACCGGCAAGATGAATGCACATAATACATTTGATGCTCCGGACACCGTACATACGGAAAACTTTGATGCGAAACTTGATGCGGAAGGAATAAGCTTTAACATCCCTGCCTGCAGCGTGCTCCATCTGACAGCTGAATAAAACGGGATTTATCTAAAATGCATATAAGTGCAGGAAGATCGTAATGAGAAAAAAGATATTTAATATCATACAGATAGGTAATAAGGATGATCTGCCGAGCAGGATGTTTGATATAGGGATCACCGTGGTCATCCTGCTCAACATCATCGTGACTTTTCTTGAAACCTTTAAAGAGCTTTCGGAGCTGATGACGGTTTTCAGGATCATAGAGGGCTTGACGGTCATAGTATTCTGCATAGAATATATCTTGAGACTGGTCACGGCAGATTATCTGTATCCGCAGGATTCCAAGGTTAAAAGCAGACTGCACTTTCTGGTCTCTTTTGACGGGGTAGTGGATCTGCTTACCATACTGCCGTTTGTGTTCCTGTCGGGCTTTATAGCTTTCAGGATATTAAGGATAGTGCGTATATTCCATCTGTTCAGGATCAATTCAAAATATGATTCGTTCAATGTTATAAAGTTGGTCCTGCATGAAAGATGGAAACAGATCGGTTCTTCACTGGTCATCATTTTCATAATAATGCTTGCGGCCTCACTTGGAATGTATTCGGTGGAGCATACCGAGAATCCGGGGTTTGAAAATGCATTTTCCGGCATGTGGTGGAGCGTATCGGCGCTCCTTACCGTTGGCTATGGGGATATATATCCGATTACCGTTATAGGTAAGATCATGGGTATCATTACCGCATTTGCCGGTGTCGGTCTTGTAGCTATCCCTACAGGTATCATAAGTGCAGGTTTCGTTGAGCAGTACAGGCTGAATTCCGAAGCGGACAGGTTACATGCGGATGTCGAGAAGATAGGTGAGATAGTTCTTGCACCGGGACATGAGTTCATCGGGAAAAATGTGATCGAGCTTAAGGAAAAATACGGCTGTTCGGTATACATGGTGGTCAGGGAAGAACTGACATTACTGGCTACAGATAATCTGAAATTAAAAGAGAACGATATCGTGGTAATAAGGTCGGAAAGGCTTGTAAAAGCCAATGTGACAAAGAAAAAGAAATAAAGACAAAAAGGGGCTGTCGTACCTGATGAAACGCATCCGGTTCGACAGCCCCTTTTTTAGCCTTTAAGCAGGTTTGAAGCTGCAAAGGACGTTGACTCCTTGCCTGCCGGGCCTTAAAATCTGCGTACGGGAATCTGTATGCGGGTCCTCCCGAAAAGCAGACTTACAAAGGCTAATCATACAATTTTTTTCAGCCTTTGTCAAGGGATGCTTTTTTTATTTTTTTCTTGCATGTAATTGAAAAAAGTATTAAAATATAATCGTGTATTGTCATCGATAAAAAGGGGTGTATTACATGAAAAAGAAAATAGCGGTTATGGCCAATGGCTGGAACTCGGAAAACCTTTCGAATTTCATGGTGGGCCTGATGAATGCTATACCTGAGGAGTTTGCGGACTTCTTTATATTCCTGGGGTATGGGACTTACGGTTATCCTGAAAATGCAAAGCGGGCTGAAAACGTAATATATGATCTTCCCGATCTGAAAAAATATGACGCTATCATTATATTCGGTCCCGGACTTAACTTCCAGGATGTTATAGAAAAAATACAGAAGGATGCGGATGAGGCAGGTCTGCCTGTTATCAGTATAGGACTTAAGCATCCGGGTCATTATTATATTGGTGCTGATAATTATGTCGGTATGAAGGAGCTTGTGGACCACATGCTTGAGAAACATAATATCAGAAAAATGGTATATATGGCAGGCTCCGCGGAAAATGAGGAGTCCAATATACGGCTTCAGGCCATTATTGATTCCACCTCACAGCACAAAGTTCCGTTTAATATAGAAAATGATGTGTTTTACACAAATTGGGAGGCCGGCAGGACATTCGAATATATCGGTACGCATTTTAAATCTCCTGAAGAGTTCCCGGAGGCCTTTATCTGTGCGAACGACCTTTTGGCTATTGCAGTGAGCCAGGCAGCAGAGATGTATTTTAGGGCAGATCCCAAGTGTGTAAAAATTACGGGATTTGATAATCTGGACAACAGTAAGGTGTTTTTCCCTTCAATCTCAACGGTAGACCAGCGTTATGATGAGATCGGAAAAAAGGCAGGGCAGTATCTTAAAAAGCTGTTTAAAGGACAGGATATACCTGTTGAGACGGTAGTACCATGTAAGTTTGTTCCGGCTGAGAGCTGCGGCTGTCCAAAGGGAAAGACTTCGGGCGACCGCAGAAAGAAATATGTAAGAAGCATGCAGCTTGAACACCAGATACGGTCGATGAAGGACGGCAGGATATTTACCTTAGAAAGATACATATTCGAGACACATGATTATAAACGCATGAAGAAGGATATGAGGGAACTGCTCTATGAACAGCCCAGCTTTGAAGGGCAGACTTTCTATATTATGTTTTCTCCTATCATGGAAAAGATCGGAGAGAAAGACGAGTCCCTGTATCCCAGATTTGAGCTTGAAGAAAAATATGATGTTATAGTGGGCAAAAGAAACAATATCCCCGTAAAGAAGGAACTGGTTGACAGATCGGATCTGATCCCTGATTACAAACTTGAAGGGCCTAATGAGATTTTTGTGGTGGGTGTGCTCAGATACGAGGAGCTTATCTGCGGATATCTTGTAAGAGGGTCATCTGCAGACAATATCAGGGATGATTCCTTCTATGACTATCTGAACCGTCTTAATAAGGCATTTTATCCGTATATAAGGAATATGCAGCTGGATGCACTTAACAAAAAGCTTGCCGACCTTATGGAACAGGATGCGCTTACCCATGTTAAGAACAGAACTGCATATGACAAGTATGTAAGGCACTTCAACATGGATATCGCCAGCGGTGAAAGACAGGAGTTTGCGGTAGCATATTTCGACCTCAATAATTTAAAGACGATAAATGATAAATACGGTCATGAGGCCGGTGATGCATATATCAGGAATTCATGTAAACTGATATGCGATACATTTAAGCACAGCCCGGTATTCCGTATCGGCGGGGATGAATTCCTTTGCATCGTCATCAATGACGATTATAAAAATAAGGACCGGCTGCTTAAGTCCATGAGAGACGAAATGGAATTAAGAGAAAAGGATCCCGTTAAGTATTCTCCGGCAGCGCGAGTATCGGTTGCTTCGGGTATGGCTGTATTTGATAAGGAAAAAGACACCGATGTTATTTCGGTAGTCAACAGGGCGGATGTCCTTATGTATGAGAATAAGTTTGAAATGAAGAAGGGTAACGTTAGGTAACAGGTATGAAAACAGCTTCGGTAAAAGGAATGAACGATTATCTGCCGTCAGAGGTGGAGTTAAGAGACTATATTCAATCGGTGATACTTAAGGTGTACGAGAGAAACGGTTTCTTACGTATAATGACTCCTGCGGTGGAGGATGCCGAAAATATTGATAAAAGCGAAGGAGGAGACAATCTAAACCTCGTTTTTAAGATCTTAAAGCGCGGGGAAAAGCTTGAAAAAGCACTTGCTTCGGGAAATGAAAAGGAATTGTCCGATCTGGGATTAAGATACGATCTTACACTTCCGCTTTCGAGATATTATGCGGGACATAAGGAAATGCTCCCTTCTCCGATGAAATGTATCCAGATAGATAAGGTGTACAGAGCCGAACGTCCCCAGAAAGGCAGAGACAGGGAGTTTGTACAGTGTGACATAGATATACTCGGTTCATCATCGCCTAATTGTGAGGCCGAGCTTATATGCGTAACGGCAGAGGCTTTAAGCGCACTCTCGATCAGGAATTTTAAGATCAAGATAAATGACAGAAGACTGCTTAAGTCCATGCTCTTAAAGTGCGGATTTGAAGAAAGCCAGCTTGACAGTGTATGCATCTCTTTTGACAAGCTTGATAAGATAGGCGCTGAAGGAGTAACAGAGGAGCTTAATGAAAAGGGCTTTTCGGCAGAGGCAATCGAGGCATTTAACAAGGTACTTGAAAGACGCCCGTTTACACTGGACATGATGCCGGAGCTCTGCGATGATGCATCCGCAGCGGATAACCTTAAGTATATAGTGGATACCGTTAAATCTGTCTCGGATTCGGCTTTTGACATCGAATTTGACATTTCACTTGTAAGAGGGCAGGGATATTATACCGGTACCGTATTTGAAGTGGTAAGCTCTGATTTTAAGGGAGCCATAAGCGGCGGCGGAAGATATGACAATCTGATCGGAAAGTTTATCGGGCAGTCGGTACCCGCAGTCGGCTTCTCCATCGGATTTGAGCGTATATATGCCATATTAAAGGAAAGCGGATTCGTTATCCCGGAAAAGCGTAAAAAGGTAGCTCTTATCTATGACAGCGATAAGTTTACAGAATGCTGCGCAAAGGCTAAAGAGCTGAGAAAAGAATATGATGTTTCAATATTTGAAACACCTAAGAAGACCGGAAAATTTTTAAATAAGCTTCAGGAAAACGGCTATGGCGGATTTTTCATTTTGGGGCAGTCGGAAGAAGTTAATGAGCTTAAGTGATTTTCCTGTGTTAGGTCAATAGTAACGGATATGAGTAAAAACGCCTGCAACAAGGCGTTTTTTCCTACGGGAGAGACTATGCAGACTGATGTAAGAGAAATCTATGAGATCAATAAGAAACTGCTGGGTGCGGTAGACAGGGCGGTATGCCTGTTCAGGATCGGAAGGTATGATAAGGCACTGCAATGGGTCGCCGATACGGCAGACGAGATAAACCTGATCGCCGATGCGGTGATGAAGGACAGGGAGTACTTTGATAATGTACCCACCGGATTTGTGGAAGGTATGCTCGAGTCAATAGTTGAGGCTACGGTAGCAAAGGACTACTGCTTACTTGCGGATATCTATGAGATGCAGCTTGCTACATTTGTCTGCGGTATCCAGGAACTGATCCTCGGCCGTGAGCAGTTCCTTGAATTTGACAATAACAGGTACCGTGAAAACATCACACATCTGAAAGCGGTACTTCGTGAGATGATAGAGGAACGGGATGATCTTACCGTAGATGAACAGAAGCGTTTCAGGATCAATCTCAATGCTAAGCTTGATGATATGTTCGATCCTGCGGAACTTCTGAAAAAAGGTTTTAATCTGGAGTTTACATCGAGCGGGCTTATGACGATGGCAGCCCCGTACAAGGCCGGAAGGATATATCTCCATTCGAACGGGCGCGTGATCAATGAGAGTTTTCAGCAGGCACTTAACTGGTATGATCCGATGGTCGACGAATATGTGGTATACGGTTTCGGCATGGGGTATCATATCGAAGAGCTTCACGGACTTGCCCCTAAAAAAAGGATAGTCGTTTACGAAAGTGATCTTGACGTCTTAAAACTGTATTGCGCATTCAGGGGGGATACATCGCTCCTTACCGGGGAAAATGTGTTTATAATCTATGACAGGGATATGAAACTGATCTCAGGAAAACTTAAAGGGACGGTACCTCAGACAGAGGATAAAAAATATATTTTTGTGGCCGAGGACGGACGTATAGTAAAGGTATGTGTGCACTACCCTTCATACAGGAGGTCACCGGGATGCAGGGAACTTGATGCGGCACTTCCCTGGAAGGATACGGTTGAGAGCTGCTGATACATAACGGGGAAACGCCGGAGGCATTTCCCGGGTGAGATTGACTTTATAATAGGAGATAAATGATTATGAATGATGAGTATTCCGTAGTTTTATCAAAACTGGTCGAAAAAATGAAACTGGAAAACTGTACTCCTGAGATTGATGCGGGGAAAATATATATCAATAAACCCGACATAAACAGGCCGGCACTTCAGCTTGCGGGCTTCATGGAGGACTTCGATAACGAGAGGATCCAGATAATCGGAAACGTAGAGCATTCTTATCTCTTGAGACAGTCAAACAGGGATGAGATATATGAACGTTTCCTTTCAAGCGGCATACCGTGCGTTATCCTCTGTAACGGCTTTGAGCTTGAAAAGTCCCTTGTCGATACTGCGATAAAGTACCAGGTGCCTCTTCTTAGGACCGGAAAAACAACATCCTCGCTTATGGCAGAGGTTATCAGATGGCTGAATGTTGAACTGGCTCCGACCATGACCATACACGGAGTACTTGTAGATGTATACGGTGAGGGCATACTTATCACAGGTGAGAGCGGTATCGGTAAATCCGAGGCGGCACTTGAACTTATAAAAAGAGGACATCGTCTGATAAGCGATGATGTAGTGGAGATAAAAAAAGTAAGTGATGATACGCTTGTAGGTACTTCTCCTGAGATGACAAGGCACTTTATCGAACTCAGAGGTATAGGCATCATAGATGTAAAAACGCTGTTCGGTGTTGAAAGTGTTAAGAATACCGGTACCATCGATCTGGTTATTAACCTTGAGGACTGGGACAGGGAGAAGGAATACGACCGTATGGGTCTTGAGGAGCATTATGTCAATTATCTCGGCAACAATGTCGTGTGCCACAATATTCCGATAAGACCGGGCAGAAACCTTGCGATCATATGCGAGGCAGCAGCTGTAAACTGCAGACAGAAGAAGATGGGTTACAATGCAGCACAGACTCTTTATGAAAGAGCTATAGCAAATATTAACGGCATTAAGCCGGATGTAAGAGAATGGTAAGGTGAATGATATGAAGTATTGTTTTGGAGTAGACATAGGAGGAACGACCATTAAAATGGGTCTGTTCACATCAGAAGGCGAACTGCTTGATAAGTGGGAGATCACAACCAGACGTGAGAACGGCGGAGAAAACGTACCGCAGGATATAGCCGATGCTATCGAAAAAAAGTGCAGTGAAAAAGGTATTTCAAAAGCCGATGTTACAGGAGCGGGTATCGGAGTACCGGGACCGGTCACTCCCGACGGAACCGTAATGAAATGTGCCAATCTCGGCTGGGGGATATTCAATGTCAATGAAAAGATGACAGCCCTTACAGGTTTTAACTGCAAAGCAGTAAATGATGCGAATGCCGCTGCTTTGGGAGAGCTGTGGAAGGGCGGCGGAAAAGGTTTTAAAAACCTGGTGTTCATAACCTTAGGAACCGGTGTCGGCGGCGGCATAGTCATCGACGGAAATATCATAAGCGGTATACATGGCGGCGGCGGAGAGATCGGGCATATAGTTGTAAATCCTAAAGAAGAGGATATATGCGGCTGCGGCGGGCACGGTCATCTTGAACAGTATGCATCCGCTACGGGGATTGTCAGAATGGCCAAAAAAGAGCTTGCAAAGGACACATGTACAAGTTCTTTAAAGGGGAAGGACGGACTTACCTGTAAGGATGTTTTTGATGCTGCAAAAGCAGGGGATGAGACAGCCTGCAGGCTTGTGGATACCATGTGCGCATATCTGGCACAGGCTCTATCGGGAGTAGCTGCGACCTGCGATCCCGAGGCTTATGTTATAGGCGGCGGAGTATCCAAAGCCGGCGATATCATAACCGATACCGTTAAAAAACATTTTTACGGCAATAACATGAATGTACTGACGACTGCACAGTTCAAGCTTGCAGAGCTTGGAAATGATGCCGGTATATACGGAGCGGCTTATCTTGCGGTTGAACAGTAAATACAAGGAGCGGTTTTTGTGGATAAGAATATTATCGGACAGATAAAAAAGCTTTGCGGGGACGGAAAAGTATTTGAAAAGGTAAAGCTTTCGGAATATACGTCATTTAAGACCGGCGGACCGGCAGAATGTCTGGTGCGTCCTACGGAGATCGATGAACTTAAAAATGTCATCGCGTTTGTAAGAGAAAAGAAGATCCCTTATTATGTTTTGGGTAACGGGACAAATATGCTTGTCTCCGATGACGGGTTTAAGGGTGTCATCATAGCGTTAAAAGATCTGAACGGAGAGATTGTTTTTAAGGATACGGATGAGCGGGATAAGGTAAGCGTTACCGTATATGCAGGCTGCACTTTGGCAAGGCTCTCCTCCGAGGCTGCATCAAGAGGGCTCCAGGGTACCGAGTTTGCTTCAGGCATACCCGGCAGTATAGGCGGCGCGGTAGTCATGAATGCAGGGGCGTACGGAGGAGAGATCAAGGATATACTTGAATATGCCGATGTGCTTGATGAAGACGGCAATATAGTGCGTCTTTACAACGCTGACCTTGAATTCGGATACCGCAGCAGTGTTATCCAGAAGAAAAATTATATAGTGCTTTTGGTTTCTTTTATATTAAAACGCGGAAATGAGAAAAATATAAAAGCGGAGATCCGTGAACTTAACGAAAGAAGAAGGGAAAAGCAGCCTTTGGAATATCCGAGTGCGGGAAGTACTTTTAAACGTCCCGAAGGCTATTTTGCCGGAAAGCTTATAGAAGATTCGGGTCTGAAAGGATACCGTATCGGTGATGCACAGGTGTCCGAGAAACATTGCGGATTCGTGATCAACAGGGGAAAGGCAACATCTGCCGATATATACAGCCTGATCGGGGACGTTATAGCAACTGTCTACGAGAAGACAGGAGTACAGCTTGAACCCGAGATAAAACTTTTGGGGTTTGATGAATGAATTTTACTGAAAAGGTTAAGCAGGAGTTAGGAAGCATCCTGCCCAATCCCAGACATTGCAGAATGGCAGAATTGGGAGGAATGATAGCCGGAGCGGGTTCATATGATGATGTAGAACACAATCTGGTCATAAGTTCGGAAAACGAATTGGTTATAAAAAAGGCAGAAAAGTTATTAAATAAAATATTTTCTGTTGACAATTTCGGTCGGACAGTTTACGATATAAAGCGTTCGGGAAGAGAGATGGGGAGAATAATCCTTTCCGGACAGGAAACGGAAAAGATTGAAGAAACATTAAAACTCCGATCGTATGAGCTGGCTGCGGATCCGGTATTATATACCATGACCTGCTGCAAACGTGCTTTTTTAAGAGGAGCATTTCTTGCATCAGGATCGCTTACCGATCCGAAAAAAGATTACCACTTTGAGATATCGCATGACAGTGAGAGATTTGCCGGAGAACTGCGGGATCTCATAAACAGCTTCGGTGCGGATGCCAAACTGGTAAAGCGTAAGAAGCAGTATGTGGTATACGTAAAGGACAGCGATATGATCTCGGAACTGCTTAATATCATGGGAGCTCATGTTGCCATGATGGAACTTGAAAACGTGAAGATATATAAGGAACTCAGAAACCGTGTGAACAGACAGGTTAACTGTGATTCCGCAAATATCAAAAAAGCAGTTAAGGCTTCCGGCAAGCAGTTGGAGGATATCCGGTATATAAGGGAAAAGACCGGATTTGAAGGTATGGCGGAGGAGCTGATAGAGACAGCTGAGCTAAGGGAACGTTTTCCTGAGGCCTCTTTAGCCGAACTGGTAATGTATAACGGGGACAGTGTTGGAAAATCAGGGCTTAATCACAGATTAAAGAGAATTTCGGCCATAGCGGATAAACTCCGCGATGAAGAAAGTAAAGAATGACCGGAACGGAATGGAGAAAAAGATGATTACAAAAAAGATGGCGATTGACATAACCGCTGACCTTGACAAAAGACCTATCGCTAAACTGGTCCAGGAGGCCAGTAAGTTTAACAGCTCGGTGTTTTTTGAGTACAAAGATAAGAAGGTTAATGCTAAGAGCATTATGGGAATGATGACATTTATCAGCATCATGAACAAAGCTTCGGCAGCTCGTGAGAAGATCGATATCAAGATAAACGGTACCGATGAGGGCGAGGCTATGGATGCAATTACCGCATTCTTTTCATAAGTTAATATGAAGAATTTTTTGTGGGAAACCTTTCTAAAGGGTTTCCTTTTTTTGTCAATTGTGATATACTAAAATAGATGAGATATGGCCTTAAATCTATTTGATATAGAGATCACATAAAAGTAAGACCGGATTTTTCGGAGGCAGCATATGACAAGAGAAGAAAGACGAAGAGAAGTTAAGAAAAACAGGCTTGCCCTGGCAGTTATAATTATAGAACTGATAGCAGTTGCAATACTTATACCGTTGGCAGTTTCAAGGCTCGGTAAAAAGAACGATGATAAAACCGTTACCGTGAATACAGGGGACGCGGGCAGCATTGTCACACCCGGAACAAATACTGAGATAAATACGGATGAGACACATACAAGCGTATCAACGGATGTTCAGGGAAAAGGGAATGTTTCTAAAGAACCTGCAGATACGAATGCAGGAGATAAGGCAGGCAGAACAGATCCGGCACCGTCCGGTAACGGTACCGGTGATAAAACCGAACCTGTTGTTACTTCTGAGCCGGAAGTTACTGCTGAACCTACACCTACCCCGGAAGTAAAAAAAGATGATCCAAAACCGGGGACTTTTGAAGCGGTGATGCAGGAAGCTGATATTAAGGCTGAAATGTATGATTATGATGCGGCGATAGAGCTGGTAAAGTCAAGACCGGAATACGAGACGAGCGATGAGGCGAAGGCAGCTGTTGCGCGTTATGAGGAAGAGAAAGCAAAGTGCGTAAAGTGGCCGGATAATTCCAAGATCAGCCATATATTCGTACATTCATTGATAGTTGACACCTCACGGGCCTTCGGTCCCAAGTCTTCACAGCCTTTAGGCTATAATAAATACATGACTACCGTCAGCGAATTCAACAAGATGATCGAGTCAATGTATGAAAAAGGATATGTGCTCGTAAGTATCCACGATATAGCCAAGCGTGAGATTGATGCCGACGGAAATGAAAAACTGGTAGCCCAGCCCATTATGCTTCCCGAAGGTAAAGAGCCGTTCGTGCTTTCACAGGATGATGTAAATTATTATGAGTATATGGAAGGGGACGGGTTTGCCGACAGGATAGTCATCGGTGAGGACGGGCTTCCCACATGCCAGTATACGGATACAGACGGCAATGTCTGGTTCGGTGAATACGATGTGCTGCCGATAATCGACAGATTTATCAAGGAACACCCCGATTTCTCATACAGAGGGGCAAAAGGTATACTTGCACTTACCGGTTATGAGGGTGCTTTGGGATATGATACCGGATTGAGCATGAAGATGTATGACGGCATGAGCGAAGATGAAAAGATGAAACGCATCAATGCCGAAAGAGAAAAGGCAAAAGCAGTGGCTGATGCTATAAAGGCAGACGGATGGGAGTTCGCAAGCCACAGCTATACGCATTCCAATATGACTAAGGCTACACTTGATCATATGAAATACGATTCGAAACGCTGGCATGAGGAAGTAGAGATAATCACAGGTCCCACTGATATATATATCTATCCTTACGGAGCGGATATATGTGACTGGCATGCATATAAGGGAGATAAATTCGAACTTTTAAAGAGTTACGGCTTCTGGTATTTCTGTAACGTGGATGCTACAAGATACTGGATACAGCTGAGGAACGATTATTTCAGAATGGGCCGTATAAATACAGACGGTGAGCGTATGCATATCACATTAAAGAACAGAAGCAATCCGGAACTTACCGACAGACTCGGATATTTCTTTAAGACTGAAGATGTATACGACAATACAAGACCTGCATGGAATGACTGATAAGAAGCAATAAAACGGGGAGGATAATATGGCGTTTACACATTTACATGTTCATACGGAATACAGCCTCCTTGACGGTTCAAGTAAGATAAAAGAGATCCTTGCAAGGGCAAAGGAACTCGGACAGACGTCGCTCGCCATAACCGACCACGGGGTAATGTACGGTGTGATCGATTTTTATAAAGCGGCTCTTGATATAGGGGTAAAGCCGATCATCGGCTGTGAGGTATATGTAGCACCCGGCTCTCGTTTTGAGAAGGAGAATTCGGTCTCGGATGAGAGATACCGCCATTTGGTACTTTTGGCCGAGAATAACAAAGGGTATTCGAACCTTATGAAGATCGTATCCAAAGGTTTCGTAGAAGGCTTCTATTATAAGCCGCGTGTGGATATGGAGGTGCTTAAGGAATACCACGAGGGTATCATAGCTCTTTCGGCATGTCTTGCCGGTGAAGTACCGGGAGCATTGCTTAAGGATGACTATCAGGCTGCAAAGGATGCGGTGCTCAGGCATCTTGAGATATTCGGAGAGGATAATTACTTTCTGGAGCTGCAGGATCACGGTATCCCCGAGCAGAAAAAAGCCAATGCCGGAATATTGCGTCTTTCGCAGGAGACCGGAGTCAAGCTGGTATGCACCAATGATGTGCATTATACATTTGCTGAAGATGCAGAGGCACATGATATACTTTTGTGTATACAGACACAGAAAAAGGTCCAGGATACCGACAGAATGCGCTATGAGGGCGGGCAGTTTTACCTGAAATCCGAAGAGGAGATGAGGGCTTTATTCCCTTATGCTCCCGAAGCGGCAGACAATACTGCAAAGATCGCCGAGAGATGTAATGTCAATATAGAATTCGGACACTACAAGCTGCCTAAGTTTGACGTACCGGAAGGTTATACGGCAGAGACATATCTGCGAGAGCTCTGTAACGAGGGCTTAAAGAGAAGATATGCGGGTGTTTCGGAGGAAAAGTTTAAAGAGCTTAAGGACAGGCTTGATTATGAGCTTGATACGATAAAAGGGATGGGCTTTGTCGATTATTTCCTGATCGTATCCGATTTTATCAAATACGGACGTGATCACGGGATAGCCGTAGGTCCCGGACGAGGCAGTGCAGCAGGTTCGATAGTATCCTACACTTTAGGGATAACAAATATCGATCCGATCAGATACAGTCTCCTTTTTGAGAGATTCCTCAATCCGGAGCGTGTGACCATGCCCGATATTGATGTGGATTTCTGTTTTGAAAGAAGACAGGAAGTCATAGATTACGTAGTAAGAAAATACGGTAAGGACAAGGTAGTCCAGATCGTTACTTTCGGTACTCTTCAGGCACGCGGCGTATTGCGTGATGTCGGAAGGGCACTGGATCTCCCTTATTCGAAGGTGGATCAGATAGCAAAAATGGTCCCCCAGGAACTTGGAATGACCTTAGATAAGGCATTTACCGCCAATCCCGATTTTAAGGCGGCTTATGATTCGGATCCGGATATAAAGAAGCTTATCGACATGAGCAGAAGACTTGAAGGTCTTCCGAGGCATTGCTCGATGCATGCGGCGGGAGTTGTCATTTCCAATGCTCCTGCGGATGATTATGTGCCGCTTTCCCGTTCTGCGGATGATACGATCACTACACAGTATACCATGACCACATTGGAGGAACTCGGTCTTCTTAAAATGGACTTTTTGGGACTGCGTACACTTACGGTCATACAGGCTGCGGTAAGATCGGTCAACGAGATGCTGCTTGAAGAATACAAGAAGGAACATGAAGGAAGCGATGAGGGATTCGAACCGTTAAATATCGACAATATCGATTATAACGATAAAAAGGTATTTGAACTTATAGCTTCCGGAAAGACTGAGGGTATTTTCCAGCTGGAAAGTGCGGGCATGAAGAACTTCATGAAGGAGTTAAAGCCCACTTCAATGGAGGATATCATCGCGGGTATATCCCTGTACCGTCCCGGTCCCATGGATTTTATACCAAAGTACATAAAGGGCAAACAGCAGCCGGATACCATTACCTACGACTGCGAACAGCTCCGGCCTATCTTAGAGCCCACATACGGCTGTATAGTATATCAGGAACAGGTTATGCAGATAGTACGCAATCTTGCGGGATACAGCTTTGGAAGAAGCGATCTGGTAAGACGTGCCATGTCTAAAAAGAAGCAAAGTGTCATGGAGAAGGAAAGGGAAAGCTTCGTACATGGCAACGCATCGGAAAATGTCCCGGGATGTGCGGCACTCGGTATAGATGAAAAAACAGCAAACAAGATCTATGACGATATGATAGATTTTGCAAAGTATGCTTTTAATAAATCCCATGCGGCAGCCTATGCTGTTGTAGCATATCAGACGGCATATTTAAAATGCTACTATCCGGTACATTTTATGGCCGCTCTGATGACCAGCGTCATAGACAATGCAGGTAAAACCGCAAGTTATATCAATATATGCAGGAAAATGGGGATAAGCGTTCTGCCTCCCGATGTGAATGAAGGAGGATATTCCTTTACACCTGTGGGAAATGCCATAAGATATTCGCTTTCGGCTATCAAGGGCGTAGGAAGACCCGTCGTTGAAGCTATAGTATCGGAGAGAAAAAGAAACGGTCCGTATACAGGAGTGAAAAATTTTGTAAGCAGGCTTTCTTCAAAAGAAACCAATAAAAGAGTCATCGAGAGCCTGATAAAAGCGGGAGCTTTTGATACGCTCCCGGGCAACCGGCATCAGCTTATGATAGCTTTCCCGAGCATAGTGGAAAGAGCGGCTTCGGAGAAAAAGAGTGCCATGGAAGGACAGATGACACTGTTTGAACTTTTCGATCCGGATTATGCGAAAAAGGATATGGTTCCGCTGCCTGATGTAAGTGATTATTCAAAAGATGAAGTACTTGCGTTTGAAAAGGAAGTACTTGGCATATATGTATCAGGGCATCCGCTTGAAAGATACTCCGATATCCTTGAGAAAAACTCCAATGTCACTACCCTGGATTTTGCTGCGGAAGAAGCGGAAGAGGATGAACAGAAGGCTTCCGGAATAAGTGAGGACAGTGTAAAGCTTAAGGACGGGGAAGAATGTGTCATAGGCGGTATCGTATCAAACCGTCTGGTTAAAACTACCAGATCCAATACCATCATGGCGTTCCTTACCTTAGAAGACATGTACGGTACTGTGGAAGTACTTGTATTTCCAAAGGATTATGCCAAGTACAGGACTATATGCGATGTCGATGCAAGGCTTCTCATAAAAGGCAGGGTTACGATAGAAGAAGAACGCGGAGCCAAGCTTATCTGCCAGCAGATGGTATCCCTTGATGAGATAAAGAAGGAAGTATGGATCAAATTCAGCGACAGAGATGCATTTGATAAGGCGGAGAAAGACCTGACAGGTATAGTATCAAAATATGACGGACGTGACGGAGTGGTGGCGTATTGTGCAAAAGAAAAAATGATAAAGCGTTACCCGCAATCGGTTGAGACCGGAATATGTCCCGAGCTTATGGAAGAACTGAATGCTAGGTTCGGTACGGACTCTGTGGGAATTGTTCCCACGAAATACAACTGGGGCCGGAATTGAGATAAGAAGATAGTTGATAAATGTAAGTGATATAACAAAACAGAAGATATCCCCCACCTCTTAGCAAAGCGAAGGTGGGGGGAGATCTTCGTTTCAAGCGGGGTTCAAGCCCCGATTGAAATGAGATGCGAAGCATCGTTTTGTTACCGAGGAAACGCTGAAGGCGTTTTCGAGGTGACTTTGACCATTATATTTAGGAGGCATGGCATGGCAGCAAAAAAAGAGTCTGCAAAAAGCAGTACAGCTAAACCGAAAAAGGATGTTACACCGAAAAGAATAACCAAACAGGAAGATACAAAGAAAAAGATCCAAACCATCGGAGTTCTTACAAGCGGCGGAGATGCACCGGGCATGAATGCTGCAGTCCGTGCGGTAGTCCGTACGGCTATTGCCAACGGAATAGCCGTAAAGGGTATAAAGAGGGGGTTTTCCGGTCTTATCGATGAGGACATAGTCGATCTTAATTCCAGAAGCGTGGCGGATATCATACAGAAGGGCGGTACATTTCTTTTTACTGCAAGATGTCCCGAGATGATCACATCGGAAGGTCAGGATATTGCGGCAGCCAATTGCAAAAAACACGGAATAGATGCACTTGTTGTCATCGGCGGTGACGGTTCCTTCAGGGGATGTCTGGCACTAAAGGACAGAGGCATAAATGTTATAGGTATTCCCGGTACCATTGACTTGGATATTGCTTGTACAGAGTATACCATAGGCTTTGATACGGCTGTAAATACTGCGATGCATGCCATAGATAAGATAAGGGATACCTCGACCTCACAGGAAAGATGTTCCATCATAGAGGTAATGGGAAGGAATGCGGGCTATATAGCTCTCTGGTGCGGTCTTGCCAACGGTGCAGAGGCTGTGCTTACCACTGAGCTTTACAACTATGAAGAGCAGAAGCTCATTAATGATATCGAGAAAAAGCGTAAGAGCGGAAGAAAGCATTATATCATAATCAATGCCGAGGGTATCGGTGACTCGGAAGGTATGGCAAGGCGTATAGAGTATGCTACAGGCATGCCCACCACAGCCACCATACTCGGATATCTGCAAAGAGGCGGCAGCCCCACATGTAAGGACAGGGTTTTTGCATCTGCATTCGGAGCAAAGGCGGTAGATATATTGCTAAAAGGAGGAGAGAACAGGGTAGTAGCATACAAGAACGGTGCTTTCGTTGATTTTGATATGAATGAAGCACTGTCAATGAAGAAGTCGCTCGATCCGTTCCTTGTAGATATGCTCGGAAAGCTTACCCGTAAGGGCGACAGCCGTGTCATGAAAAACGAAGGACTCTTAGGAGTTGATAATGAAGAGGAGTCAAACGGCAAGAAGCTTACCGTAGGTGTCCTTACAAGCGGTATGGATGCACCCGGTATGAATGCGGCAATACGTGCCGTAGTACGTTCGGCTATCGGCTACAATATGAAAGTAGTCGGATTTAAACGCGGCTATGCAGGTCTTATCGAAAAAGATTATATAGAGATGACCAACAAGACCATGTCGGAGACCGTACAGCGCGGAGGCACGCAGCTGCTTGCATCTGACTGTCCTGATTTCCTTACTGATGCAGGACAGAAGAAGGCAGTCGAGACATTAAAGGAACTCAAAGTGGACGTGCTTGTGATCATAGGCGGAAACGGTACCATGCGCGGAGGTCTTGACCTGATAAAGAAAGGTATAAACGTAGTAGGCATACCTACCACCATAGACTTGGATGTTGCATGTACCGAGTATACGATAGGTTTTGATACGGCCATTAACACTGCCATGGAGGCTATTGACAAGATAAGGGATACTTCAGCATCTCATGAGCGCTGCAGTGTCATAGAGGTAGCAGGTAAACGCAGCGGACACAATGCTCTCTGGTGCGGTATAGCTACCGGTGCCGAAGAGATCATCACCAACGAGTATCATGATCAGAACCAGCAGAGGATGATATCTGAGATCATCAACAAGAAAAAGCTCGGAAAGAGGCTTCATCTTATAGTTAATTCGGAGTCTGTAGGAAAGTCAGCGACATTAGCAAAGAATATTCAGTTTGCCACAGGTCTTGAGACGAGAGCGACCGTACTCGGTATCCTTCAATGCGGCGGAGAACCTTCCTGCCAGGACCGTGTATATGCTTCGGCTATGGGAGGCAAGGCGGTAGAGATCATCAATGCCGGTAAGACCAACAGGATAGTGGCTTATAAGAACGGCGAGTTTACCGATTTTGATATCGAGAAGGCTATGCATCAGCAGAAATATCCGGATGCTTATCTGGCAGAGATGTCCAAGAAGCTTGCAAGGTAAAGTCAAGTGAAGTTTAACTTGCAGATATACATCTTAAATGATATATATAAATAAAAGTAATATAATACAGGAGAAAAGAAACACATGAACATCAACGAACAGCTTGCAAAAGAACTCGAGATCAAGGTCTCACAGGTGGATGCCACCGTACAGCTTATCGATGAGGGTAATACGATCCCTTTTATCGCAAGATATCGTAAGGAGGTTACGGGTTCACTTAACGATGAGGTCTTAAGAAATCTGTATGAAAGGCTTACATATCTCAGAAATCTTGAGGACAGAAAGAATTCGGTCTTAGCAAGTATTGAGGAACAGGGTAAGCTCACAGAAGAGTTGAAGAAACAGATTTTGGATGCTACTACACTTGTAGTCGTAGAGGATCTGTACCGTCCTTATAAGCAGAAGAGAAGGACCAGAGCTACCGTGGCTAAGGAAAAGGGCTTAGAGCCTTTGGCAGATATTATTGCTTCACAGGATGCAGATAAGCCTATTGCTGAATATGCGGCTGATTTTATCAATGAGGAAAAGGAAGTTAAGACTGCTGAAGAGGCTATAGCCGGTGCATGTGATATCATAGCCGAGCGTATCTCGGATGAGGCTGACTACCGTATCTATATCAGAAAGCTTACCGGTGAGGAGGGTCTTATCGTTTCTGAAGCTAAAGATGAGAAGGCTCAGAGCGTTTACGAGAACTACTATAAGTTCTCTGAGAAGATAAGTACTATTTTAGGCCACAGAGTATTGGCTCTTAACCGCGGTGAGGATGAGAAGTTCCTGACAGTTAAGATTGAGGCTCCTGTAGAGAAGATCATACAGTATCTTGAGATGCGTACCATAAAGAAAGATAATGAGTATACCAACGATATCTTAAAGGGTGTAGTAGCAGATGCATATGACCGTCTGATAGCACCCGCCATAGAACGTGAGATCCGTTCTGACCTTACAGAAAAGGCTCAGGACAGTGCCATAAAGGTATTCGGAAAGAACCTTACCCAGCTCCTTATGCAGCCTCCTATCGCAGGGCATTTTGTACTTGGCTGGGACCCTGCATTCCGTACCGGATGTAAGCTGGCCGTAGTCGATCCTACCGGAAAGGTATTGGATACGGTTGTTATTTATCCTACCGCTCCCCAGTTTAAGGTGGATGAGGCTAAGCGTATATTAAAGAGACTTATTGAGAAATACAATATTACCGTTATCTCTGTAGGAAACGGTACCGCTTCCCGTGAGTCGGAGCAGGTTATCGTAGAGCTTTTACATGAGCTTAATAAGCCGGATCTTTCATACATTATTACTAATGAGGCAGGTGCTTCCGTTTATTCGGCAAGTAAGCTGGCTACCGAAGAGTTCCCGAATTTCGATGTAGGACAGCGTAGTGCGGCTTCCATAGCACGCCGTGTTCAGGATCCTTTGGCTGAGCTTGTAAAGATCGATCCCAAGTCCATAGGTGTAGGACAGTATCAGCATGATATGAACCAGAAGAAGCTCGGTGAGCAGCTTGAGGGTGTGGTAGAGGATTGTGTTAACAAGGTCGGCGTTGATGTCAATACCGCATCGGCTTCGCTTCTTGAATATGTATCCGGTATCTCGAAGCCCATCGCCAAGAATATCGTTGCATACCGTGAGGAGAACGGAAGATTTTTATCACGTGCGGAATTGCTTAAGGTACCTAAGTTAGGACCCAAGGCATTTGAGCAGTGTGCAGGCTTCCTCCGCATCCGCGGCGGAAAGAATCCTCTTGACAATACAAGCGTGCATCCCGAGTCTTATGAGGCAGCAAAAAAGCTTTTGGAGAGCCTGGGCTTTACTCCTCAGGATATAAAGACCTTACAGGCAGAGCAGGCAAAGGCTGTAAAAGAGGATGAGGATAAGCGTAAGGCCGAGGCTGAGAAGGCAGAAAAGGATGCTAAGGCAGCAGCCCGCAATGGCAAGGACAGAAGAAATAAAAACGAGATACAGGTAAAAAATGCTGATTCCGCTATGGGTAAGCTTCTCGCTCAGGCGTTTGCCAAGGCAGGAAAGAACGTGGTTACACGTGAGGAGGCTAACGGCGCTAAAGACGCGGCTAAAGCAGGCGGAAATACAGGAAATACCGTATCGGGTATCTTGAGCACATCTTCGGATGACGGTGCTGCAAGCGTAAAGGGCAGTGCAGGTCTTTCACATTTAAGTACCATGATAAAGGATAAGAAGAAGCTCGCAGAAGAACTCGGCATCGGTGAGATCACTCTTGATGATATCATTAAAGAGCTTGAGAAGCCCGGCCGCGATCCCCGTAAGGATATGCCCGCACCGATCTTAAGACAGGATGTACTTGAAATGAAAGATCTTAAGGAAGGTATGGTGCTTAAGGGAACCGTAAGAAATGTCATCGACTTCGGCGTATTCGTAGATATCGGTGTTCACCAGGACGGCCTCGTTCATATCTCTCAGATCACAAACAAGAAGTTCATCAAGCATCCTCTTGATGCTTTAAGCGTAGGCGATGTAGTGGATGTTAAGGTTATGAGTGTGGATCTGCAGAAGAAGAGGATACAGCTTACCATGATAATGTGATAAATGTTTTCCTGCAGGGAAACATGTAAATCATATAAAAACCTCTTGATTTTTAAAAATACTTGTGCTATTGTATTCATCTGTCAGGGACCTTTTACAGGTTCCGGCAGATGAATTTTTATTATCTTCAGGGTCGGGTGTGATTCCCTACTGGCGGTATAGTCCGCGTGCCAAAAGGCTGATCCGGTGAAACTCCGGGACCAACGGTTAAAGTCCGGATGAAAGGAGAGAGAATATGCAAAATCCCAAGCCCACGTTGTGGGACACAGTAGTTTCAAACGCACTTTATGTAGGCGTTTTCTTCGGTATCATAGTAATTATGTTTTTAGCAGCTTTTGCACTTGAAAAGCTCTGCAAAAAGAACAACGGCCAGACTAAAAACGAAAAGTTCTTTACCACATATAAGATGGCGGTGATCGGTATTCTTACCGCTATGGCTACGGTTCTTATGATCTTTGATTTCCCGCTTTGGTTCATACCTTCGTTTTATAAGCTCGATTTCAGTGAGATACCGGTACTTATCGGTTCATTTGCATTCGGACCCGCTACCGGTGTGGTCATGGAGTTTTTGAAGGTGTTCCTTAAACTGCTCATCAAAGGCACATCTACCGCATTTGTCGGAGAACTGGCCAACTTTGTCGTAGGCTGCAGCTTTATTATCCCCGCAGCTACCATATACGCATTTAAGAAGACAAAGAAAACCGCGATTCTTTCATGTATTATGGGAAGCATCATACTTGTGGTATTTGCTGCGATATTCAATGCACTTTATCTTATCCCCGCATTCACAAAGTTTATGTCTTTGGAGAAGATCCTTGCATCGGGAGCTGAAAAGAACTCACTTGTAAATAAGGACAGCATGACGAGCTTTGTTATCTTCGCCGTTGCACCTCTTAATCTGATAAAGGGTGTGGCGGTATCCGTTGTCACGATGTTCATATATAAGCCTTTGAGCAGGTTCTTAAAGGGACCGGCAAAATGACCGCTTCATAGTTATGAAATAAAGATAATATCAATGAATACGGATCGCAGGGGTTCCTGAAGGCTCCTGCGATTTTTTTGTTGCTTTTTTTATGATGGTGTGGCAAAATATATAAGGATGAGTATGTCTCGAGGTTACACCGGTATGCTTTAGCGGGACACAGTAAAAAGAAAGGACTATTACATGGATTTAAAATTAAAAGAAAAAAATGATGATGAAGCAGCAGTAAAAAATGTTCAGGCTCCGGCAAGAACAGGCAGGTCCATAGCAGAACTTGCATCACTTTCGACTCTTTCGGAGGAGGAACTTGAAGAGGCCAATGAAGAGGTCGGAGACGATGATCCTTATGAGAAATATGAAGATGAAGCGGCTGAGGATGCTGATGTAACAGATACTGCAGAAGACAAAGAAGACGCAGAAGAAGAGGAAGAAGATAAGGATATAAATGAGCCTCCCATGGAGCATTATGGCAGAATTTTTTCTTTTGAAGGTAAACCTACCGCAAATGATATTTTCAGATTTATGTTCTATCATACATATTGCAGCGTGGTAGGCGTTATTGCCATCCTTTTGCTTGTAGCATCGGTAGTTATGGCTATATGGAGCTTTAAGGACGGAAATATGCTTCAGGGATGCATATTTGCCGGCGTTTTCCTGTTTGTAGCCATTAACAGTCCGTTAAGCATCAGAAAGAGATCGATAAAGCAGTCTGAAGCTATGAGTAACGGCGAGGGTGTTATCACATATACTTTCAGTGATGCCGGCTTCGATATGAAGAGAATGCAGGAATATGCTCCTTATAAGTATGAAAAAATCATGAAGGTGGTTAAAGGTAAAACCGCATATTATGTATATCTCGGAAAGATGAGAGCCTTCCTTGCCACAAAGGCGGATCTGGGTTCTAACGAGGAGACATTCCTCCAGCTTATCCGTGAAAACGTTAAAAACTTTAAAGGATGAAAAACGAAAAAGGTATCATGTTGACAGAAACATATTCAGATAAGGAAACTTTTGAGTTCGGAAAAAGGCTCGGAGAAAAAGCCGTACCCGGGACAGTGATATGTTTAGACGGTGACCTGGGTACGGGAAAGACAGTCATAGCAAAGGGGATAGCTTTGGGACTCGGTATACATGAGCCGGTAAGCAGTCCTACCTTTACGGTCGTAAAGGAATATACAGAGGGCAGGCTTCCGCTTTATCACTTTGATGTATACAGGATAGAAGATCCTTTGGAGATGGATGAGATAGGCTATGAGGATTACTTCTACGGTGACGGAGTTACGGTCATAGAATGGTCCGATATGATAAAGGAACTTATCCCGGAAAATGCCATAAGGATAAGATTAAAAAAAGATGCCGGAAAAGGATTTGATTACCGGCGGATTGAAATTGATGAGCAGCCTTGATCGGGTGGTGAAAGGAATCAAAAGTCAAAATGAACATATTAGCAATAGACAGTTCGGGACTCACAGCTGCAGTGGCCGTAATGGCGGATGGAAAGCTGGCAGCTGAGTATACGGTAAATAATAAAAAGACCCATTCGCAGACATTATTGCCGATGATAGATGAGGTAATGAAGGCGTCGGGGCTCGAGCCTAAGCAGCTTGAATGTATAGCGGTATCAAGAGGTCCGGGATCTTTTACGGGCCTGAGGATCGGCTCTGCTACGGCAAAAGGATTGGGACTGGCACTAAATATCCCTATAGCCGAGGTGTCGTCATTAGAGGCTTTAGCCTATAACCTGTACGGCAATGAAGGCTGTATCATCTGTCCCATCATGGATGCACGGAGGCAGGAAGTATATACTGCCGCGTACGAGTTTGTCCCGGTGTCCGATGCGGAAAATACAGGCACGTATGAGATTAAGCAGATAATAGAAGAAAAGGCATGCCCGCTTGATGAACTGCTTAAAGAACTTGAAAAAACCGGTAAAAAAGTCATTTTTAACGGGGACGGGGTACCGGTTTACCGTGAATATATCGTAAATAATTTTAAGCAGAAATTTGCATTTGCTCCTGAGACGCTGCTTCTGCAGAAAGCATCATCTGTAGCAGCTTTAGGAGAGCTCATATATAGGAACGGGACGGCAGTGAGCGCTGATGAACACGTTCCGGTATACTTAAGAAAATCACAGGCCGAACGCGAAAGAGAAGCAGATAATGAACATTGACGATCCTGAAATCAGCCGGATGAATGATGAAGACGTTCCTTTTGTCTATGAGATAGAAAAGGATACCTTCAGTGATATATGGTCCGAGGGCACCTATAAAAACTATAAAGACGGGAAGGGACAGTCTTATTATGTTGCAAAGACCAACGGAAAGGTTGCGGCATATTGTGTTGTCATGCAGGTACTCGATGAGTGCGAGATATTAAGGATTGCCGTCGGGAAGCCTTACAGGAGAAACGGTATCGGGGAAAAGCTTCTTGTGACTGCTATGAAAAAAGCATCAGAAGCGGGTGCCAGATTGTTTTATCTTGAGGTACGCGAGAGCAATCAGCCGGCTATAAATCTATACAGAAAGCTCGGTTTTACCGAAACCGGGAGAAGGGATGCTTATTACAGCCGGCCTGTTGAGAATGCTGTACTGATGAGCTGTGTAAAGAACTGACCGGGATACCGGAATATAAGGAAAAAAATATGCTTGATCTATGTTTGCTCGGGACCGGCGGGATGATGCCGCTTCCCTACAGAAGACTTACTTCACTTATGACCAGATATAACGGAAGCAGCCTGCTTATTGACTGCGGAGAGGGCACGCAGGTGGCCATCCGTGAGCGTGGCTGGAGCTTTCATGATATAGATGTTATATGTATCACTCATTTTCACGGGGATCACATAAGCGGACTTCCGGGACTGCTCCTTTCCATGGGAAATGCGGAGCGTACGGAGCCTGTGACCATTGTCGGTCCTAAAGGACTTGAAAAAACGGTCAATGCGTTAAGGATCATCGCTCCCGAGCTTCCGTTTGATATCAGATTTATAGAACTGACAGAGCCGGTATGTGAAGTCAGTCTGTCCGGATACAGGATCACCGCATTTAAGGTAAATCACAGGGTAACCTGTTACGGATATACTTTAAATATTGACAGAGCAGGGAAATTCGATCCCGTAAAGGCGGAAAAGAACAATGTACCCATGAAGGCGTGGAGCCGACTGCAAAAAGGGCAGACAGTCGAGATAGACGGGGTGACATATACTCAGGACATGATACTCGGACCTGAAAGAAAAGGGATAAAGGTAACATATTGTACGGATACGCGTCCGGTAAAGATCATCTCTGAGATGGCGGCAGGTTCGGACATCTTCATCTGCGAAGGCATGTACGGGGTGGATGACAAGGACAATAAAGCTGTAGAACACAAGCATATGACGTTTACCGAGGCGGCACGCCTGGCTGCGGCGGCAGAGCCTGCACCTTGCGAGATGTGGCTTACACATTACAGTCCTTCTATGGTAAACCCCATGGAATTTATAGATAATATCAAAAAAATCTTTCCAAAAAGCATTGCGGCGAAAGATCTGCGTACGGTCACGCTTAAGTTTAAGGATGAAACGGAAAACTCCTGAAAGGAGGAGCACCTATAGGTGCCGTGAGATTACATTATGAATAAGAAAAAGAAAAGCAGTCCGGTCGGAACGATAATCTTCTGTGTACTTTTGGCGGCAGTCATTATAGGGCTTTATTTCATGCTGACCAGAAAAAATGAAGATACCAAGAATGAAATACCGGTAGAGACATCTGAAGCGGACATTCTTATAAAAAAGGATCTTGATCTTGATTATCCGGTCACTCCCAGAGAAGTATTGAAGCTGTATGCAAGGATAACAAAATGTATTTACAGTGACAATATCACGGATGAGCAGATAGAAAAACTTGTAAAACAGGTACGTAAGCTGTATTCGTCCGATCTCCTTCAAAATAATGCGGAGGAAGAACAGATAGCATTTTTAAAGGGGGATATTTCGGAATACCGTAAGGAGAACAAGGTCATTTATTCATATGCGATAGACAGTGCCAATAATATAAGTGTTATACAGACTAAGGCCGGTAAAACGGCTCTTGTTAAGATGTATTTTACACTGAGGGCCGGAGCTTCGATGGACAGGGCATTTGAGGAATTCTGTATGCTCGAGGAAGACGGCGGAAAGTGGAAAATAGCAGGCTGGAGACCGGCAGAAGAAAAAAGCCTGAACTAAAATAAAGAAAAGAGTATTACGATAAAAATGGAAGACAGAAAAGACGTACTCATACTTGCAATTGAATCTTCATGCGATGAGACTGCGGCAGCGGTCATGAAAAACGGACGTGAGATACTTTCGAACATTATATATTCTCAGATAGATCTGCATACGCTGTATGGAGGCGTGGTGCCCGAGATAGCTTCGAGAAAGCATATTGAAAAAATAAACCAGGTGATAAAAAAAGCACTTGATACAGCACAGGTTACACTGGATGATATTGATGCCATAGGTGTTACATACGGTCCGGGACTGGTGGGAGCACTGCTGGTGGGAGTTGCGGAAGCAAAGGCAATAGCCTATGCGGCAGGAAAGCCCTTAGTAGGAGTGCATCATATAGAAGGGCATATTGCTGCCAATTATGTGGAACATAAGGAACTTGAGCCGCCTTATCTCTGTCTGGTGGTATCGGGCGGACATACGCATCTTGTAAGAGTAAACGGATATTCGGAATATGAGATAATAGGACGTACCCATGATGATGCGGCAGGTGAAGCCTTTGACAAGGTGGCACGTGCTATAGGACTCGGATATCCGGGCGGACCCAAGGTGGACAGGGTATCTAAGACCGGACGCAAGGCTGCAGTTTCGTTCCCGAGAGCACATATAGAAGGCTGTCCTTATGATTTCAGTTTCAGCGGGTTAAAGTCGGCAGTACTCAACTATCTTAATTCCTGCAGGATGAAGCAGGGACTTGACGGCAATGAGATCTACAGCAGAAAGACGGACAATCCCGAATTTGACGGGAATGAGCTTATAGACCCGGAGACAGGCGTCACGGTTGCCGATGTGGCAGCTTCGTTCCAGGAAGCGGTGGTGGATGCGCTTGTATCCAAAACTATAGCAGCGGCCAAAGATCTGGGGTATAAAAAAATAGCCATAGCAGGCGGAGTGGCATCAAATTCGGCATTGAGGGAAGGTATGAGATCCGCATGTGAAAAAGAAGGTTTTGAACTGTATTATCCGAAACCTCTGCTTTGTACGGATAATGCCGTAATGATAGGATGTGCCGCATATTATGAGTATATTTCGGGGACAAGGCACGGGTATGACCTTAATGCGGTGCCTAATCTGAAGCTTGGGGAGAGATAGGGGTACACGATGAACGGCAAAACGAATGAGAAAGTATATGCGATAATAGTAGCTGCAGGCACAGGTAAGAGGATGAACAGTACTGTCAAAAAACAGTTCATGGAAATCGCGTCCCAACCTGTGCTTGGTTTGACTTTGAAGGCTTTTGAGGAAAGCAAAACGGATGAGATAATAGTTGTGACAGGTGCGGATGAGATAGCTTATGTAAGGGAACAGATAGTTGAAGATTATATGTTCAAAAAGGTGTCTGCAATCTGCGGCGGCGGAAAAGAGAGATGCGACTCGGTGTATGAGGGACTGAAACTGCTGATCAGGAAACATCCTGATACTGTAGAGAGCAGTTACGTGCTGATACATGACGGAGTCCGCCCGCTTATCACTCCAAAGTTGATCGATCAGTGCATAGAAATTGTTAAAAAATGTGGTGCATGTGTTCCTGCCGTTCCGGAAAAGGATACCGTAAAAATGATAAATGCCGATGGTGAGATAGATTGTACACTTGACAGAAAAAAGGTATACAGGATACAGACGCCGCAGTGTTTTGAAATGGGACTTATAAAAGAAGCTTTTGAAAAATACTACTCGGAAACTGATGTTGACGCAGAAGGCGGATCACAGGATACCGCTGCAGTTACCGATGATGCAATGTTGGTGGAGAAGTATACCGGGCATAAGGTGAGGATAGTAGAGGGAGATTACAGGAATATCAAGATAACCACTCCTGAGGACATTGAAATTGCCGAGTTTTACCTTGCGGGAAATGAAAAACAAAATTGAGGGAGAAAGATATGGCGGAGAAGGAAATATATTCGAAATACAGGCTGGGGGATATGCTGGCAGTGTTTATAAAAGATAACCGGAACGGAAGTATAGGGTATACGCTGCTTCCTGAAGGTTATGATGAGCGGATCGATCTGGACGGCTGGTGGAGCGTGGAACCTGCCGTACAGTGTAAGTTCGTTGGCGACAGTTATCCGGACGGTTTTATACACGGGCATTCCATGAAAAACAGCAGGTCTTCAAATGATATGGTTTTCTTGGGGCAGCGTACAGAGACGACTGTATGTGAGAAAAACGGATCGGAAGAGACGGTGTTTACCATATATACGGAATATGAGAAAAGAGGAATAAATATCACTTCTGTCCTTGAGTATGTATCCGGCGAGGACTTTATAAAGGCGTATTCGGTATTTGAGTCAAAGACTGATGAAAAACAGACGCTGGAGATGGCATCTTCATTTAACATCTGTGCGTTCCCGTGTGTAGGTAAAGGCATGAGACAAAAAGACCTTGTCCTTCACAGGCTGAAGAGTAAATGGAGTATGGAGGGAAAACTCGAGAGCAGAAGATTCCTGGATATGGAGCTTGAACCTGCGTGGCTGAGGATCGGAGCATCATCTGAACGTTTCGGCCAGGTCGGCTCGATGCCGGTAAGACGCTACTTCCCCTGGATGGCGGTATCGGATACGGGGTGTGACGGCGGCAGTACAGGGTATTCTGTCGGAGCCCAGCTGTTTATCAATTACTCCTGGCAGATGGAGGTGTATAACCGCGATGAAAAGAACTCCTTATCCGGAGGTATAGCTGACAGGGAATTCGGACACTGGATGAAGGATATCGTACCTGGAGAAAGATTTGTGACACCTTTGGCAGTGCTTACCGTATGTAAAAATGCGGATAAGCCGGTATATCCTGATGGTCCGGACTCTATCCGCATGGAGAAGACTATAGATAACATAAGCAGACGGCTTACCGATGCGCAGAAGGTTAATCTGGAAAATGTTCCCGAAAGTGAAAAAGAACTTCCGATAATATTCAATGAATATTGTACCAGCTGGGGAAATCCTGATGAAAAGGAAATGGAAGCTATCGCTGAGAGGTTAAAGGGACATGGCATAAAATACTGTGTTATAGACGCGGGCTGGCATGTAAAGGACGGAAACGACTGGTCGGATATAGGGGACTGGATCACAAATAAGAATAAATTCCCTGGCGGGTTAAAGAAAACAGCCGACAAGATAAGGGAATGCGGGATGATACCGGGGCTTTGGTATGAGATGGAAGTAGTCGGTAAGGATTCCGACAGCTTTAAGAATGAGGATATGCTTCTTAAACGTGACGGCATCCCGATACAGACTATGTTCAGGCGTTTTTTTGATATGCGAAAGCCCGAAGTTACAGAGTTCCTTACAAAAAGAGTTATAGATAACTTAAAAGACAACGGATTCGGATATCTTAAGGTGGATTATAATGACAACTTAGGTATCGGCTGTGACGGCGCAGAATCCTTAGGAGAAGCATTAAGACAGAACATGCTGGCATCCGTCGGCTTCTTTAAAAAGATCAGGGAAGAGATACCGGACATAGTGATCGAGAACTGTTCCTCGGGCGGTCACAGACTTGAGCCTTCCATGCAGGCTGTCACATCCATGGCATCGTTCTCTGATGCACATGAATGGCAGGCAATACCGGTTATAGCAGCCAATGTCACCAGAGCCATTCTGCCGGCACAGAGCCAGATATGGGCCGTGATCCGTTCTAAGGATGATGAGAAGAGGCTTTATTACTCCTTAAGCAATACTTTCCTCGGACGTATGTGCCTGTCGGGAGATATGAGCACCATATCGGATGAGCAGTTTGGAATCGTGGATAAAGCCATAGATTATTATAAAAAGTGTGCGGATATAATAAAGAACGGCAGGAATTACCGCTTCGGACCATATCAGGATAGCTACAATGAACTTAAAGGCTGGCAGGCAGTGGTAAGGATATCGGAAGACGGAAAGAAGTGCATGGCAGTGGTAAATACCTTTGCGATAAAGGAAGATACCTGTATAACGTTTGAGCTTCCGGAGTATTTTAATGTGGAGACGAAGAGCGAAAGCCTGCGATTTGACTGTTTTAAGAGAGACGGCATCGATATCTCGATAAAAGACAGGAAAGTACTGATATCAAATATTTCGGATTATGACGGTCTTGTATTCAGAATATGGTGATAGTTCGGGTATTTAAAAATTTTGACGAAAAATTCGAAAATATCTTGACATCTTTTAAATAACGTGTTATTATCTTTAAGCGTTGTTCGGAGAGTTGGCCGAGTGGTTGAAGGCGCTGGTCTTGAAAACCAGTGATCCCGTAAGGGACCGTGGGTTCGAATCCCACATTCTCCGCGAGTATTCAACATCGAATGACCACCATGAAAGGTGGTCATTCTTATATGCTGAAGCTTAATTTCATATGACCCGGTGACGGGGTGATTTAGGTTCTTTGGAGAAATACCCAAGAGGCTGAAGGGGCTCCCCTGGAAAGGGAGTAGAGCGTTAATAGCGCTGCATGGGTTCAAATCCCATTTTCTCCGCGAAACAAGTGAGACCACGCGGGTCGCACTGGAAAAAGGCTCATCGCAAGCTTGCTTGCAGATGAGCCTTTTTCTATGCGACAAGCGGGGCGAACGCCCCGCGACCGAGAGAGCTATGCTCTCGAGGTCCCGCGAGGTCACACTTGTTTCGTGGCGCGTGACTGACGCCCCGCGACCGAGAGAGCTATGCTCTCGAGGTCCCGCGAGGTCACACATGTTTCGCGTCGCGTGACAGACGCCCCGCGGTTCCCTATCTTAATATCGCATAAAGCTTTATTTACGGACTCTGTCCGGGTAGCATCCCGAACGAATTGCCTGCCGCAACGCCTCGTCAAACTTCCTCTAAGAGCAGCATTGAAAACGCTGCGCACCGCTCCGCGTTTTAGCTGCTCTAAGAGGTGATTTCGACTCGGCTAAAACCGCGGGTCCGTCGGACAAATGCAATCCGTCTCGGGAGCATACCCGTCACGAGTCCTGTAATAAAGATCTCTAAGCGATATTAAGATATCGCCACGCCCGAGCCACCGCGGGGCTGTTGTGGTATAAAGCAAAAAACTCTTGAAATCACATGTTAATGTATATATAATAGAAAATACCATTTAAAAGTGAGGACAAAACCATGGCTGACGAAGAAAAAATGACGATCATACCCGAGGCGGATGAAAACACCAGAAATTTCATTTATAACTTCATAGAGGAAGATATCGCTAAGGGCGGACAGTTTGAAGGAAAAACAGTGCATACCCGTTTTCCTCCGGAGCCTAACGGTTATCTTCATATCGGACATTGCAAGGCTCTGTGCATTGACTTCGGTATGGCAGAAAAGTTCGGCGGTATCTGCAATCTCCGTATGGATGATACCAATCCTGCAAAAGAGGATACCGAGTATGTTGATGCCATAAAACAGGATATACACTGGCTCGGATTTGACTGGGGTGACAGATTTTATTACGGATCAGATTATTTTGAGAAGGATTATGAGTATGCCATTGAACTTATAAAGAAGGGACTTGCATACGTATGTGAGCTCACGCCCGACCAGTTTAAGGAGTACAGGGGAGATACCGCTACTCCTGCAAGATCTCCTTACAGGGACAGGCCTATTGAAGAAAACCTTGCTTTGTTTGAAAAGATGAAAAACGGAGAGGTTGAGGAAGGAAAGATGACTCTCCGTGCCAAGATAGATCTGGCCAGCGGAAACTTTAACATGCGTGATCCCGTAATCTACAGGATACGTTTTATCAATCATCACCGTCAGGGAACTAAGTGGTGTATTTTCCCGATGTATGATTTTGCTCATCCTATACAGGACGCGCTTGAAGGCATTACACATTCACTTTGTTCACTCGAGTATGAGGATCACAGGCCTCTTTATAACTGGGTAGTGGAAAATGTTTCCATTCCTTATCATAAGCCCAGACAGATAGAGTTTGCACGTCTCGGTATTGACCATACCGTCATGAGCAAGAGAAAATTGAGACAGCTTGTGGAAGAGAAGTATGTATCAGGATGGGATGATCCTCGAATGCCTACTCTTTGCGGACTCCGCAGACGCGGTTATACGGCTAAGTCCATCAGAAATTTCTGCGATACCATAGGTGTGGCTAAGACTTCCAATGTGATAGAGTTCGCCGAACTCGAGAGATGCTTAAGGGATGATCTTAATGCTACCGCAGAGCGTACAATGGCAGTGCTTCATCCGGTAAAACTTACGGTTACCAATTATCCCGAGGGAAAGAGCGAGACTTTCGAAGTCGAGAATAATCCTACCGATCCTTCGCAGGGTACTCATACTATAACATTCAGCCGTCATCTTTATATAGAAGAAGATGACTTTATGGAGGAGCCTATCCCGAAATATAAGAGAATGTTCCCCGGCAATGAGGTTAGACTTAAAGGCGCATATCTTGCGACATGTACGGGCTGCGTAAAGGATGAGAACGGAAATGTGATTGAGGTTCTCTGCGAATACGATCCCGACTCACGCGGCGGAGATCCTGCTGACGGACGTAAGGTTAAAGGTGCTACCATTCACTGGGTTGATTCTGAGAACTGTCTTGATGCAGAGGTCCGTCTGTATGATAATCTTTTCTCGGATCCTCAGCCCGACGGTCCGGACAAGAATTTCCTTGAGGCTTTGAATCCTGAAAGCCTTACGGTACTTAACGGATGTAAGGTCGAAAAGTCCATGCTTGAAGTAGCTAAGGAATTTGATGCAAGAGAAAACAGGACCGGGACAAATGCCCCGACGTTCCAGTTTATGCGTGTCGGTTTCTTCTGTCTTGATAACAAGGACAGCAGCGCAGAGCATCTTGTATTTAACAGAAGCGTATCTTTAAAGGATGGTTTTAAGAAGTAAATAGTATAAATTTCGGATAAGATTTTGATAACAGCTCTGCTGAAATGTTGAAACGGCAGGGCTGTTTGTGTCTTGATAATTGACAGATATGTGTTAAAAAAGGGGTAACACGGAGGAGGACATATGGGACTTGCGGATCTGTTTAAAAACAAATATGAGAAAAAACTTGATGAGATACTTGAAGAGATGCAGATGAATATGAGCAATAATTATAAGGATAATGTTCAGAAAAATCTTGAGGAGTTTGAGTCTGCTTTGAACAGGTTTACCGAACAGGGCAGGATCAAGGAAAAATCAAGAGCCAAATATGAGGAAACGCTTACTGCTTTTAAGGAAAGATTAAAGGGATATTCTCATAAGGATCAGAAACCTTACTGGACTAAAAACTGACAGTATTATATATAAAGAAGAGTTATGTGTATAGGAAAGGATAAAATATGAAAATAAAGTTTTGCCCGGTATGCGGGACCGAAGCCATACAGAAAGAAATCGGTGATGAAGGGCTGATGCCATATTGTCCCACGTGTCAGATGCCGTTATGGGATTATTTTAATACTTCCATCATATGTGCTGTAGTAAATGAACATGAAGAGGTGGCACTACTTAGACAGAATTATGTATCGACTACAAATTATGTATGTGTAGCAGGACATATGAAAAGCGATGAGAGTGCTGAGGAAACGGTGATACGTGAAGTAAAGGAAGAGATAGGGCAGGAAGTAGATAATCTTATCTATATAAGAAGTTACCCTTACGCAAAAAAGAATCTTTTGATGCTCGGTTTTCTGGCAAAGGTTCATAAGAAAGATTTTGAATTGTCCGGAGAAGTAGATGCAGTAGAATGGTTTCCTATAGAAAAGGGCCCGGACATGCTCCGTGAGGGTGGTATAGCATGGCAATTGGTAAAGGAAATAAACAAAAGGAAAACCGAGTTGCTTTAATGCTTTATCGCCATAAACAGATGTGAAAAAACATCTCGGAAAACCCACAATTGTCTGAATTGTGCGAAATATTAAAAATGTTAAAAAAATTACAAAAAAGTAGTTGACAAACTAAAATGAAGGTGATATACTACGTCTTGCCGCTTGAGAAAAGGAAACAAAATACGAGCCACGGTTGAGTGGTAAGAACTGTATGAGTTCCTGATCAAAAGGTATTAGAACCTTGATAACTGAATAGCATGACAACCTTGAAATTTCCTAAAATTTCATCACATGATTTTTCATGTGAGTCACTTTAAGAAGTGACGAGTTGAACGGGTAACATAAGCAATTATGTTACAACCCAAACACAGTAATAACGGACATAATAAAAGCTTACTGAGTAAGCTGGCGTTAATCCAAAGAAAAGATACAAACTTTAACATGAGAGTTTGATCCTGGCTCAGGATGAAC
>JAFRSU010000044.1 GCA_017427415.1 Lachnospiraceae bacterium
GTAAAAGATGAACTCGGTCTCGATGACCGTCCTTATATATTGCTCGGACACAGTATGGGTTCTTTGGCAGTCAGATGTTATATCAAAAAGTATGATGACGAGATAGATAAGCTGTGCGTACTCGGATGCCCTTCGGAGCAAAAAGGTGCAAAAGCAGGATTAAAGCTTATTGAAGCTATGATAAAAGCCAAGGGCGGAAAGAGTCTTTCAAAAGTAGCAGATTACCTTGTAATGGATTCAAGACTCGGCAAGCGTTTTAAGGACGAAGGTAAAGGCATGTGGCTTAATTCGGATCCCGCTAAGGTGGCTGAATATATAGCGGATCCCGGCTGCGGATTCAGATTCACCTTAAACGGCTATGAGAATCTTATAAAGCTTACACTCCTTACATATGAAAAGGAAGGTTATGTGTTGAACAATCCGGACCTGAAGATAAAGTTCTTCTCCGGTAAGGATGATCCTTGTGCCATATCTTATAAAGATATCAGGAATGCTATGTTATTGTTAAAGCACAGCGGTTACAGCAATGTCTCCGGGAAGATGTACAAAGGCATGCGTCACGAGATCTTAAACGAGCCGGAACACGAAAGAGTGTATAAGGATATCCTGGATTTTATACAAGAATAATATATCCTGAGATGTTTCAGAATATAATCTTCAAAAACAAAAAACAATACGGAACTAATATATGGAAAAATATATCATGTCATTCGACGCCGGTACTACTTCCGAGCGTGCGATAATATTCAATAAAAACAGCGAGATAGTAAGTGTAGCCCAGAAAGAGATATCGCAGATATATCCCAATCCGGGCTGGGTAGAGCATAATCCGATGGAGATATGGTCGGCCCAAGTCAGTGTAGCTGTAGAGGCCATGGCTAAAGCAGGCATATCAGCAGAACAGATAGAAGCCATAGGTATAACCAATCAGCGTGAGACCACCATAGTCTGGGATAAAAAAACAGGGCTCCCCATATACAATGCCATTGTATGGCAGTGCCGGAGGACTACGGAGTATTGTGATAAGCTGGCAAAAGAATACGAGGCCATGATAAAGCATAAGACCGGTCTCGTGATCGATCCTTATTTTTCAGGGACAAAGCTTAAATGGATACTTGATAATGTCGATGGTGCAAGGGAAAGAGCGAAAAAAGGCGAGCTTTTATTCGGCACCGTAGAGACATGGCTTATCTGGAAGCTGACAAAGGGAGCTAAGCATGTGACTGATTACAGTAATGCTTCACGTACCATGCTGTTTAATATCGAAACCCTGCAGTGGGACGAAGATATATGTAAGATACTCGATATCCCGATGAACATGCTGCCCACCCCTGTATCGAATTCGGAATTATACGGGGAGTCCGCTTCGGAGTTTTTAGGCGGCAGCATCAGGATAAGCGGTGCAGCAGGAGACCAGCAGGCTGCATTATTCGGCCAGAAATGTTTCAAAAAAGGTGACACGAAGAACACCTACGGTACAGGATGCTTTTTGCTTATGAATACGGGCAGTGAACCCACTTTTTCAAAGAACGGACTTGTCACAACCATAGGCTGGGGCAAAAACGGCAAGCTCACATATGCACTGGAAGGCTCTGTATTTATGGGAGGAGCCATAGTACAATGGCTAAGAGACGAGCTGCATATGATAGATACTGCTGCCGAGACCGAAGAGATAGCCATGAAGGTAAAGGATACCAACGGCTGCTACATAGTACCTGCCTTTACCGGACTAGGTGCTCCTTACTGGAAGCCCGAAGCTAAGGGCGTGATATGCGGGCTCACCCGTGGTGTAGGCAGAAACCATATAGTAAGAGCTGCATTGGATGCCATAGTCTATCAGGTAAACGATATCGTGACCGCTATGGAGCAGGATGCAGGATGTAAGGTAGGCGCACTAAAGGTGGACGGCGGAGCCAGCAACAATAACTACCTGTGTCAGACGCAGTCCGATATCAGTGCTACGGAAGTTATCCGTCCCGCATGTGTTGAGACTACCGCACTTGGCGCTGCATATCTGGCAGGCCTGGCCGTAGGATACTGGAAGGACGAAGATGATATAAGCGGTTCTTCCAAGGATTATACTGTTTTCACACCGGATATGGATCAAAATGTACGTGCAGGCAGACTTTCCGGCTGGAAGGATGCAGTCTCGATGCTTTTATAATGATAAAGACAACAAGATAATACCCTCAAAAGATATTGAAAATACAAATTCTCCGATGATATAATAGTATAAAATTATTATCGGAGGTATTTTTATGTTGGATCTAAGAGAAAAGTGGGTGCTCATCACAGGGGCAAGCAGGGGTATAGGCAGGCTGTCGGCTCTTTTTATGGCGGATCAGGGCTGTAACCTGATACTTCATTCCAGAACCAAAGAAGGCACTAAAAAAGTACTTGAAGAAGTGCTGGCAAAGGGTGTAAATGCTTTTAGCGTAAATGCTGAGCTGTCTAATATGAACGAAGTGGATGATATGCTTAAATACATCGACAACTGTGGGTCAGTAGTAGATGTAGTCCTTAACAATGCAGGGCTGCAGATAGCATACAGGACCGATTATCTGGCTACACCGATGGAAGATTACGATAAGAGCTTTCTTATCAACACCATGGCTCCCATGAATATATGTTATCATTATCTGCCCAAGATGATAGAGAGAGGGTTCGGAAGAATTGTTAATACTACAAGCGGTATTGCGTTGGAAGCTGAACAGGCAGGATATTCCGCGAGCAAAGCTGCTCTTAATAAGGTAACCATAGACTTAGGATACAAGCTTAACGGCTCTGATGTTATCATATCACTTGCAGATCCCGGCTGGTGCCGTACGGACCTCGGCGGTCCCAATGCACCCAACGCCCCCGAGTCGACCATACCCGGTATAGTAGTCGGTGCATTTATCAATGACGGCAAATCCGGCAGATTGTTCGGTGCACAGGATTTTAAGGGCATGAGCTTGGAAGAGGCTGTAAAGAAGGCTGAAGGATACGCATCACCGTACAACAGATAATATAAAGTAATGTGAGCGGGCAATATATTATAAGAGGAGAATAAAATGGAAAAGATAAAATGGGGAATACTTGGAACTGCAAATATCTGCACATACGGGACCATACCCGGCATGAAGCTTTCGGAAAGCTGTGAAATGTATGCGATAGCCGGCAGAAATCCCGAAAAAGTACAGATGTTTAAGGA
>JAFRSU010000045.1 GCA_017427415.1 Lachnospiraceae bacterium
CTTCAGCATAAAAGTCACCTCCTAGGTTTATTTTTGTTTCGCAGCTTAATTATACCATAAACAGGTTGACTTTTGTGCTGTTTTTACAATTATCTAGGAGATTATTTTAATGGGCGGAGGACTTTTTCAGTGGTCTCGGACTTTCTCTTATGAAATCCCGTTCATCCGAAAAAGTATTTGTAATAAGGCCTATCTTTATCCCGTTAGCTTTAAGTTTCTTTAGCAGCTGTATCGACTCATCCGGGATTGCCGAAAAAGTATCTGTTAGAGCCTCACGTCTTTTGTATGCAGCATTTTTAACTTTTTCTTCCGAATAAATGCCAAGTCTTTCAAGTACTATCTTAAGACCTTCCTCAATAGTATATTTCCCTGTGCTCCTGTCCTTCTCTACAGAATGCCATTCTTTCCTGAATGCTGTAAGATCGGCTCCGACATCCGCTGCTATATCCTCACTAAAATATGTCCGCCCTTCAAATAAAGTAACCAGGGTCTCAAACATGTCAAATACAACTGCTTTAATCATCGTTTTTCTCTCCGTTATGTTTAATACCTATTAAGACTATAACAGTTTCTTTGATCATGCGCAATATTATTCTCGTAAAGACTATATTACAATATGCTGCTCTCCCAGTCTCTTTCGAAGTTCTGCAAATCTTTCATCATCTCCGAAATATTCTGCCATCTCATCAAGACGATATGCCAGCATCTCCCGTTCCGACCCGACAAAGAATTTTTTACTTTCCGTCATATCATTTTCAACCAAGTCACAGAAAGGAGATGTAAATTTCGGTTTTGAGTCTGAGCGTAATGAATCAAACGCTGCCGCCATCTTTTCTGCTTCAAAAAGGCACGCAAGCGCTTCCTCTTTCATGTTCATTGCCACATACAATTCCGCCATTCTCCTGTAATTCCATCCTATTTTTCTGGAATAAACAAGGAAGTTTCCATCGGAAATGATTGTTTTCATGATCGTATTTGCCGCATTAACATATGTCATTTTTTCTTCAAAAGTTAAGTCTTTTGAAAATCCATATTCTTTTTGGAAAGCAATTTTAACCAGCATTTCGGATATATAATCAGCCATGATCAGGATATTCTCCTGAAGCCTTTTCTTTTTCTCTTCGCCGCTAAGCAGTTCTCCCAGTAAGACTTCTTTGGAATGCATGATATCAGCCATTCCGTTCGCTATCTTTATCGCCTCATTTATGTTACCGGCCTTCATATGATTACCGGCCAAAAGCTTTAATGCCCTGAATCTGTCCTCTTCATCCCTGCTCTCGTCAAGCACCCTTTCACAAAGATTAAATATCTGCTTTGAAAATTGTTGTTCACCATATTTCGTAACCTGAGATTCGTTCCCACCTTCAAATAATTCCATAACCTCAGCAAGATTAACACAAAAATGCATATTCCTCGGGAACAATTTACGTCCTTTAATCATTATTTCATACGCAGCATCAATATCTCCGCAGCTTCGGTTTTCCCAATACTCCTGCTCAAGTTCATGTTTAGAGGCTTCATTCTCATCATCCTGCATTCCCAACAGATAATCTGCAGAAACACCAAAAAATCTGGCGATAACCGGCAAAAGGCTGATATCAGGTGTAGAAATCCCATTTTCCCAACGACTGACACTCTGAAAAGAAACATTCAATTCTGCTGCAAGATTTTCCTGGGTTAAGTTTTCGGCAATCCTTAACTCTCTGATTTTACTACCAATATCACTCATCTTATTCTCTTTTCCTTTATTGCAATAAATGTTGTATTCAGCTGTAAATTCAGTCTAGCATAGCTTTTATCAAAAAAACATGTCAGATATCGATAATTATAATTCTCATAACGCGATAAGTGGATCAGGGGTGGCTTGTCCCCCTAGTCCAAAAACAGGCTCAGCTGGTGGTACTTTTCCGGCAGTTCGTACATATAGTTAAAGCATTCTTCAGGACTGGACAGTATGTTATTTTCTTTGCATATTTTCTTGAAGATACCTGTCAGTTCTTTTGCATTCGGACTTGGCAGTTCATATGCATTGCCATATCGCCTGATGTACTTTTCCTTCATTCCGGGGAAATGTTTGTCAAGTGCTGCATAATAATACTCTCTATCACCTTCTCTTAAGGTCAGGCCCATCCCGAAATCAATGATACCCTTTACACCTACTCTGACGCATTCATTAAGTATAGCTGTTATATTCTCCTCCGTGTCATTGATAAACGGCAGGATCGGAGTAAGCCATACGACTGTCGGAATGCCTCTTTTTTGCATCTCCTCAAGTACTTCAATCCTGCGTTTTGTATTGCAGACATTAGGCTCTAATATACCGCACAGTTCATCATCATAGGTCGTGAGTGTCATCTGCACCACACATTTTGCGGAGCGATTTATCTCATCAAGAAGATCGATATCCTGCAGGATCCTGTCCGATTTTGTCTGTACTGCTACACCAAAACCATATTTATGTATTATTTCCAGACATTTTCTGGTGAGCCTTAATTTTTCTTCACAGTGCATATACGGATCTGACATCGCTCCCGTTCCGATCATGCTCTTTTTTCTTTTGGATTTTAATGCTTTTTCCAGCAGTTCCGGCGCGTTCTGCTTGACCTCGATATCTTCAAACGGATGCGTGAACCGATAACACAAACTTCTGCTGTCACAATAAATACAGCCATGACTGCATCCCCGGTATATATTCATCCCGTAATGTCCGCCGGTACCTGTCAGTATTCCTTTAGCATCTACAAAATGCATCTTATCTCCCCGCCAGTTTCAAGAACTTTGTATCGTTCATCTGCTCATTTGTCACGTATTCTCCATCATAGAATAAAGCATAATTCGTTATGGGCGTCGGAGCATTCTGTGCTTCATCCCTGCTCTCGATATGTATAGCCTTAAACGGTATACCGTTATCCTTCGCAGTCTGTTCCACTATAGGTACATACTTTGCATTGAACGGACACTGGCTGGTATAGTACAAAACATATCCCGTCTCATCTATATGGGGATGTTTTGCACATTCTTTAAAGTCCGGAACTTCTTCTTTGTTTACAAAAGGAAGATACCACAACTGGATACCGTTATCAGCTTCATCGCATACCGTAAAGCCTTTATATTTCAGGAACTTAGGATCAGCCAGAAAAGGCTTTTTCTTTGCTGCACATAAAATGCAAAGTCCCTTCTTCCCCTTTTCTTTGCTATCTTCAATGCATTCGTTAAGCAGATCTGTAGAATACCCATGTCCCTTAAATGAACCTGATACCCACAGACAATCTATGTACATATATCCGGGAGCATTTATCGGGACCCATGCATTTTCTGCCGGAATATATTCGATAAAACATTTGCCACGCTCCACACTCTTTAAAAAAACAAGCCCTTCATCAAACCTATCCGAAAGCCAGGCCTTCTTTGATGACACCTGTACATCCTTATTATTCGAAATAGCACAGCAGATATGTTCCTTTTCCAGATTTTCTTTTGTAACTCTTATATAATCCATATCTCACCCCTTAAGCCGTTTTACTCTCTCGTCCACATTCTTCATAAATTCTTCTGATAAATTTAGCTCACTCATCTCCTAATATCTCCTTCTGTTTTTTCTTGCTTAGACTTCCAAGCACTATTTTATATGCCCTTTCAAGCAGATCCTTCAGGATATCATCCGGTACTTCACCGTCTGCTTTTACTGAGTTCCAATGGGTCTTATTCATATAATAACCCGGAATAATGTCCTCGTATTGTGTACGCCAGAACTCTCCCTCTAATGGTTCCAGCTTTAGCGTAATATAATACGGCCTGTCATCATCGTCCCTGCATATTGCGGCAAACATTTTCCCGCCGATCTGGAAACGGATCCAGTTCCACTCCTTCTGCAGATTCCTGGTCACGCCCGGCTTTTTCATCAGGTATTCTTCTATCCATTCGTATTTCATATTTCGTATCCTGCCATAGGCATGCTTACACATCGGTGACGTGCCTGTCGCGGCACCGATGGAAGTTTGAAAGTTTCTTTCAAACTTTCATGTTCTCCATCCTCTTACCCGATATATGCTACTGCATCCGCCTGAAACTGAAGTCCGTCCTTGCCGCCCACATGGGCAAACTCAGTCTGGATAGATTTTCTGACGGGATATTTACCATGAAATCTTTCCTTTATGATCTTTTCCATGACCGGAATATTCCATACATCTCTGAACAAGCAATCCATCTGTACTACGGAATCCAGAGTAAGTCCCACCATGGCAAGTCTCTGCTCCATATTGTCAAATGCACCGTTTATCTGCTCTTCTATGGTCCCACCGATATTCCCTACGCAGTAGCTTAAGAAACAAAAGTCTCCTGCCTTGATGATACCTGAATGTGCCCACTCTTCACTTACATCGTATCTTTCAATTTTTCCCATTTTTTTCTCCTCCATACATTTTGATCATATTATCTGCCATAGATTTTAACCTCTCCCTTACTTCCACGGGCTCAAGCACTTCCACCTTATCTCCGAAAGTAAGCATCCACATGGTGAGGTTTTCCATATCGCTGTAATCCCGCACCAGAAGCAGCCTTCCGTCCTCCCGGACCTCATAACAGTCCGGTCCGAATTCTTCAACCAGCCTCCATTTCATATCCGGATCAAACAAGGCCTTAAGTATAATATTTCTCGGGAATGCCATCTCTGCCGACAGGTCCGGTGCCGGGACATTTCTGCAGATAAAGCTGTCATCGGTTTTTAAAACCCGGTCCATCCTGTTCAGTTTAAATAATCTGAAATCATTTCTTTTTAGGCACCAGCCGTATACATACCAGCCTGCCCACTTATATATAATGTAATACGGTTCTATGGTCCTTTCGCTTTCCCCCGAAGGTGCATAATACATAAATTTAAGCAGCCTGCGGTTCTCTATCGCATCCTGTATCGTTTCTATCTTCGGTGCCAATGATCCTTTATACCAGGATGACAGATCGATCAGGATAGAATCCCTGCCGCTTATATATTCCGATGACCCGGACTGTATTTTTTCCATGAGCTGTCCGTAATAGCTGCTTCCGCTCACACTGTCCAGACTTCTGAGCCCCGCCAGTATCATCTGCATGTCCTTTGATGTAAGTATGGTCCGGTCCATCCGGTACCCTTCCATGATGCTGATACCGCCTCCTGCGCCTTGTAATGTCTGTATGGGTATACCCGCCTTACTCAGTGCCTCTATATCCCTGTTGATCGTCCTGCGGGACACTTCGAACTCTTCCGCCAGCTCAGGTGCTGTGACCATATCCTTCTGCAGCAATAAAGATAAAATCCCTATAAGCCTGTCTATTTTCATTAACGATAACACCCTCCCTCATGTCACAAGTATATCATATCACAGCAAACATGACAACTATATGTCATGTTTAAACAAAAAAATATCCTGTACTCCAAAACGCAGAGTACAGGACACGGTGATAATTTATTATATCGCTTTTTTGGATTTTGTACAAGTCGCTTATTTATTTAGTCAACTTCCTTATCACATTTATAAGCCTGCTCGCATTTATCTCAAGCTGCTCCCTTGTAAGCGAGCCGTCCAAGAGTGCTTCCATCATATCGTCGTGATCGGCCTTGCTGCCCGGCATCACAAGCTCTCCGCCTGCTGCCGCTACCTTGGATGCTTTTGATGCAGGATGCTTTGAGCCATAGTCGGGTACCCCGTCGACCAGCCAGTCGGTCATGACTATACCCTTAAAACCGAATTCGTGACGTAAAATATCCTCTAAAAGGTCCCTTCTCTCATTGGTATGTATGCCGTTGAGCAGGTTATAGGATGACATGACGGTCAGCGGCTGAGCCTCCTTTACACATATCTCATAGCCTTTAAGGTATATCTCCCTTAAAGCTCTTTCACTCACCATACTGTTGTTAAAACTGCGGTTATACTCCTGATTGTTTACGCAAAAATGCTTAATGGATACACCGCAGCCGGGATGCTTCTGAACGCCCTTGGTTATAGCTGCTGCCATTTTGCCGGTAATGAGCGGATCCTCCGAATAATACTCAAAATTTCTTCCGCAGCGTACATGTCTCTGAATATTCATGGCAGGAGCAAGCCAGATATGCACGCCGAACTCCTGCATCTCACCCCCTACTATATCTCCGCATTTCTCAACAAGCTTCAGGTTCCAGCTCTGAGCCAGCGCGGTACCTATAGGGATAGCGGTAGCATAATGAGTCTCTATCTTTTCCCCGTGCTTAGGTTTTGATGATGTAAAGAGTTTAGCCATGACGGCTGCAGGCTTAGGTAAGAAATCCGACAGTCCTTCAAGCATAGTACTTCCCACCGAATGAGCACCGTCAGCATCTACCCAGTATTCCCTGCTTATACGCACACCGGCAGGTCCGTCAGCCATGGAAAGCGAAGGTATACCCTTGTCGCGCAGCATTTCGGTGGTCTCTCCCGCTGTTCCTGCTACAAGCCTTCCGGCATTTCCTATCATGCTTCCGCCGATGCCGCCTCCGAAAAAGGCACCTATATTAAGATATACCAGTTCTTCGTCCGTAAGGGCCTTTACTTCATCGGATATCTCTGCTTTTGTATCATATGATATCTTACTTACCGCTATATCTTTCCTGTATACCTTAAGCACAGGCAATGCGGGATCCGGCTCCGTACCGGCAGGCTTACTTATCTCAGCCTTCTCATCACCTGCAGTTTTTTCCGGATCTTCCGGTCTGAAGTCTTCAAACCCGGGACCGGCGTAAGAGCTTACCACTTCCCTTACGGTCACGGTTTCGTCCAGTCTGATTGCTGCGCACGGAGTAAGATTTTTACAGTCCGTGCCGTATTTTATGATGTAATCGCCCTTTTCAAGTATATAGCTGCTGCACTCAGTATCATAGCCTGCAAGCTCCGACATGGCAAATGTTACGGAAACCCTGGTACTCTGTCCGGGGGCAAGCTTCTCCGTTTTTGCCCAGCCCGCAAGCACTGCAGCCGGCTGGTCAAGCTTACCTATAGGCTTTGATACATATACCTGTACCACTTCTTTTCCTAAGTAAGCCCCGGTATTTTCCACACCGATACTGACAGTGACAGTCTCACCGTCACACACTACTGCCGCATCCTTTACATTAAACTCTGTATATGAAAGTCCGTAACCGAACGGGAACAGCACCTTGGTCCCTACGGTGTTATAATATCTGTAGCCTACATATATGCCCTCTTTGTATCTCGTATCATCCGAATCCCCGAAATCAAAAAGCCCGGGATACTCAGCCCACGGTACCCATGTGGTCGCAAGCTTTCCTGAAGGGTTCTTTTTCCCCAGCAGTATATCCGAAAAAGCATAGCCCGTAAGTGCTCCGAGCTGCGAAAGCAAGAGGATATTCCCTACCTCTGACACAGGCGTCAGATCCACAGGTCCCCCGACATTTAAGACGAGCATAAATCTGTCAAACTTCCTATTTAAAGAAAGTATGGTATTTATCTCCGTCTCTGTAAGAAGGATGTCCCTTTCCGCCACTCTGTCATTACCTTCACCGCATATTCTGGCAAGTACGTATACCGCAGCATCTCCGTCTCCCGTTAAAGGTATATCATAGTCAGGCTCGGGCATAACGGCACCCATCCCTTCAAACACGGGATTGACATGCTTTTCCTTAGCCCTCTGCTTTATCTCACGGACAAACTCCTTCCTGGTCTTCTTTTGCACCGCATCGTAAGCATCAAGCCATTCCTTCGTAGTTATGTTAAAGCCCTCTTTCTCCAGGGCTCTTTCTATCGAAACCGTAAAATGCGAGTACACCTCTCCCGAGCCTGTACCGCCCCTTAAGGTATTTCTCGCTCCGTTTCCGTATAAGGCGATATCACATGGTCCGTCTAACGGGAACTTTCCGTTTTTCTTGAGCAATACCGTACATTCTGCCTGCAATCCCCTTACTATACCTGCATTTTTTCTTTCTCTGTCAGATAACATCCGCACACCCCTCCTGTTCTTAATAAAATCAGTTGTATTTACATGTATTTTTATTATATAATCTCTCTTCATATTATACAATCACTTTTTGAAATTCTCAGCTCATCCGAAACTCAACATCTTCCACCTATCCCCCCAAAAAAAATTAAAAAACACTATTGACATCCAACTGTAATAGGTGTATATATAACATATAAACAGTTAACTGAAAACCCGGGTGCATCTGTGCCCGAATGCAACAGCAAAAAAGAGGTGAGCTTTTGAAAATATCACAGACCAACGGAATTCCGATCTACAAACAGATAGCGGACGCGTTCCGCACCGACATACTCGCCGGTAAATACAAGCAGGGTGAATACCTTCCATCCATAAGGGAACTGGCCAGGGACTTAAGGATAAGCGTTATCACCACCATGAAGGCATATGAACAGCTTGAGGCAGAAGGGCTCGTCACGGCCTCCCAGGGCAAGGGCTTTTATGTCAACGCCCAGGATTCGGAGATGTTAAAGGAGCAGCACTTGCGAAAAGTCGAAGACTCTTTGACAAGTGCCATAGAAGCCGCAAAAATAGCGGGCATGAGCGATGAAGAGCTGATAGAAATGCTAAGGACACTGCTAACTATGAGTATATTATAAGGAGACTATCATGGACCAGAACAGCGTAATAGAAGCAAAAAACATAATTAAGAAATATAAGAATTTTACACTTGACGTACCGGAGTTTAAGCTCCCCAAGGGCTTTGCAACAGCTCTTATCGGAGAAAACGGAGCCGGAAAGACCACTCTCTTAAACATCCTTACGGGTATCCGTTCGGACTATCAGGGGACGATCAATTACTTTGGCAAGTACAGTGAAAAAGAGCTCGATAATACCCCTGATGTCAAGGAGCGTATCGGCTATACCGGTACAGACAACTACTATCTTCCCAGCTGGACAGTAGGACAGATAGCAGATATCTCCTCGATCATATTCGATAAATTTGACAGCTCTAAGTTTAAAAAATACTGCGATGATCTCGCCATATTCGGGTCCGCAAGCTTTGATCGGAGCAAAAAGGTCAGTGCTCTTTCAGACGGTACCAAAACAAAGCTTATGCTGGCAGGAGTTCTGTCCCGCGAAACAGATCTGCTTATCATGGATGAGCCTGCTTCCCCTCTCGATCCTCTTATGCGTGACAAGCTCTGCGAGCTTATCCGCGACTATATAAACAGCGGAGAAAACAAATCCGTATTCTTCTCAACACACAACATCTCCGATATGGAAAACGTTACCGATTATGCCATCATCATGGAGCACGGAATGATAGTTGAGCAGGGATTTGTTGAGGATCTGAAGGAAAAATACATAGTAGTAAAGGGAGAAAGAGACGATGTAGAAAAGGTACGTCCCGTTCTCTACACCATGTCACAGTCAAATTACGGGTTTGAGGGCATATGCCTGGCTGAAAACCTTGACAAGCTCGCAGGTCTTGATATTGTAACGGAAACCCCTTCCCTTTTCAAGATCAGCGTAGCAGTTATGAAAAAGAATTCACTTATTAAATAGAGAGGCGCGTAAAATGAAAAAATCACCTTATTTAGCTTTTACGTCCCTGATGTACCGGATAATTCAGATCCTGATCGTTCTGATATCCGTCGTTCTCGGTTTTCTGGCGGACGTATACATCGGAAATGCCGGCATAGTCATGCTCGCAGCAGGCCTGCCGCTCATTCTGGTCTTCACCGATTATTTTGCATTTTCCGGTACCAGCACCAAAAAAACAAAAAGTATGCAGTTTATAAAGTCCTCCTGCAAAGGCTTTGACTTTTTTAGGAGCGCTCTGAAAACCGATCTGCTTTTAAAGCATATCTGCCTGCTCTTCAGCTTTCTCGGAATCTATCTGGCAGAGATAATATACTTTAACGACGGCGACGGATTTGCTGCTTCAATATTGCTGCTGCTCATATATCTGCCGATATCGCAACTTACCATGAACATCACTCTCATTATCTCGAGAAGGATCGCACTTACATTGGCTGTACAGATATCGGTATGCTATATATGCTCCATGATATCTACAGTATTACTGTTAACATACAGCTTCCTGCTGCCTGAAAACCTGCGTGACTATACGGTACCTTCGATAATATCCTTTGCAGTAATAGAGATTTTAAGCATCATCACAGCCGTAATATTATATAAAGACTGCGTAAAAGGATATGTATCAGGTTTTAGCGATACATAAACCTTTGAGAATTTTATTTTAAGAAAGGCAAAAATCATGAAAGACCTTGTAAAATATTTTAAAATGATGAAATATGCCCTTCAGGCAAAAATGATATTCATACTTGCGATCATATTCTTTGTCTTGGGAATACTATTTGAGTTAACAGATTTTTCCAATCACAGCAGCTCATATTCACTGGCAAGTCTGTATCTCGCACTTACGGCCATGTATTTCTACCAGCTCGTATTTTCAACCACGGTTTCAAAGCTGGTACAGTCTTCTCCCATGAAGAAAAAGCTGCAGACTGTCGGACCCACTGCTGTTACGCTTATCACCAGCCTCTTTACCTTTACTGTTTATGTAGTTATCAGGCTCATACGCATCACGCCTCAGTTTTTGGAGGATAACGGTACTACCTATGCCAATACATACAGCACGATATTATTCATGGCAGTATGGTATTTCCTGTTTTCCGCTTATATGTCGATTTCGTATAAATCCTATATTATTTCAATCGTGATCGTAGCTGTCTCCGTAATAGCTATACTGGTCTTCGGTTCAACCACCGATATATTTATTAACATCACCGATAAGCTCCTCATAGACGGAAGCAACCCCGTTTTACTGATCGCGGTATCACTTGGCATAATACTTATCGGATCACTTGTCGGCTATATTATAAGCCTTCTCCTGTATAAAAAACCTATCAGTGACATGGCTGTACGCTACGCACTGCGCCAGGCTTCCAAGTAAATATTTATACATATTGGTTTGTGACAGGGGGACGGTTCTCTTGTCACATTTTGTTCTCTAA
>JAFRSU010000005.1 GCA_017427415.1 Lachnospiraceae bacterium
ATAAAAGTCACCTCCTAGGTTTATTTTTGTTTCGCAGCTTAATTATACCATAAACAGGTTGACTTTTGTGCTGTTTTTACAATTATCTAGGAGATTATTTTAATGGGCAGAGGACTTTTTCAGTGGTCTCGGACGGTTCTCCGTTCCCTCTTCTCCGTTCTCCCTGTTCCCTGTCAGTTCCAGGGACAACTTTCTCGCTTTGTCGGGCCATCTGCGCCTGATACGTAGCTTGCATGAAATGCCATATTTATATCACGGATTTCACGCTTTCCGTCTATATAATCCTGATACATATCTGCCAGTCCGGACATACACCCATCACACTGACCGTCAATATTTCCCAAAGCCTCCCTGACTATCTGTTCCCGTTCCTCTTTTGTAGTCTCACTTATAAGATATCCCATGGTAAACCTCCTAATTTCTAACAACTTTTATTATATCAAAACAGCGTTTTGTTTTCAAATCCCAAATAACATTTTCGTGGAAATAAAAAAAGAACTGACATCGAATCCGCCTCGGGAATCTCTATCAGTTCTACGCATTTCCGTCTTGTCTTTCACTTTTTATACACGTTCATCTATGTACAGCCCCTTGCCATCTTCCTTTAGCAATTCAGCTGAACGTTTGTCCTTATCTGCAGCTTCCTTTTGCTGTGCTCTTTTCTCAGCCTGTATCTGCTGAAGCTTCTGCTCGAGCTGTACTATCTGCTGCTGGACCTGCTTCTTTTTCTGTTCTTCCTCTTCGGAAAGCTCGGTACTCTTATTGAGATCAGAAAGCTCTTTTCTTAAAGACTGTATCTGTTTGCGGATAGCAGCCTCCTCGTTATTATTCACATATCCTACACTGCCGGATGACGTTTGACCGATACTGTTTATCTTCATTCTGATCTCACCTCTTTTCTCTATGAATGCAGGGGATGGTTCTATCCGACCATCCCCTTAATATACTATAATAATATCATATGGTTATGAAAAAAGTGTGAACGGGAACAGAGAACCCTGGTTCCTGTTAGTTACTTAGCCATTTTCTTCATTTTTTCTATAATGGCAACAAACCTCTTTTCTTCACGTACCGGATCATATCTTTCCTGCTCCATATAGAGCAAGTCCGTGCTCTAAGCCCTAATTATTTATTTCCATTATAGTTTCTGCTGTATCAACCCATTTTTCAGGTATATCGAACCGTCCCCTGTTACGTTCACAATAAAGGCGATCCAATGGACCGCCTTTCAAATAAAATCAGCTTATAACAATACCCTGCTTTCTGTATTTTTCAAGTTCTTCTCTTAGGGATTTGTTTTCATCTTTTAATTCGGCATTTTCAATTTTTTCTTTCTCTAAAGCTTTATTCTTATCCTCTATCACTTTATTCAGCTCATCCTTCTCCTGAGCCATCTTATCAAATATCGTCTCAATTATATATCCACCCATATATTCTTCAACTCCTTTCCTGACATTTTCACGTTTTCCGGTCAACTTATCCAGAACATTCCTTATATATAGCATTATAGTACCTGTCTGGTTACCGTCAAGTTCATCAGTATCCATCATTTCTTGCAGCCTGACATAAATATTATCAATAATTCCTTTCAGCCTGTCAAACTTAGTGACATCCCGGTCCATCTCATCCAATTCTTTATCCGTAATGTTAAATACATAAAATGGAAGCAACAACAATAGCTTTTTCTCGAAGATTTCATCAAGGTCATAATCCTTGATCCTAAGTACAGGAACCTGATACGATACTCTGCCCCCGGGATATTTGATATAAATCCGGAACTTCTTTACATCCTTTGAATCAGACCTTAAAAACACAACCGCAGATCTCGGAATAAATATCTCTGCCCCATCTTTCAACTCCTGCACATTAGCAAACGCGTGAGCTAAAGCATATTGGGCGATACGTATAAAGATACTCTTTTTACCTTTTGTCTCAAGTTCAAAGTGGTACAAGTGACTGACAGGCTCTTCCAATTCCTCCGAAAGCCTGATCAAAGCATCCACTTCACGCTTGATCCTCTTTCCCTCATTAATGTCTATTACCTGTTTCCCAGGTAATATCTCCACCTCGGCATTCATAGTGAAATGCTCACCAAATGCCTCATTCACCAGCATAGGGACATACCTGGTGAATTTGTTGATCCCCGTCCAGAATACCGAATCATAGACTTTGTCGGTACTCTTAAGATCATTCTTCTTTTCTTTCTCCATCCGACCTCTTTCCGGGCAGAGAAAAACGAAACACATACAATCGTAATCTTATATCAGATCACAGTTAACTCAAATACGCACGACAAAATATCCGAGATTTAATCACCGCCACAATGTTATCCGTTTCCCCTGCCCTATATTTAGTTTAATAAGCAGGGAATAATAACCGATAACCGAGTAAACCAGATAAACCGTTTCCAAAGACTCAGATCAAAATCGCCATCAAGAATCAAATCATCTAAATGTACACTAAACCAATAGTAAATACCAAAAATAAATCAATCAAAGAAAAATAGTGTACCACCAAAATCAAATAAAGAACCTTTAGAAGCCGGATATCTTACGGGAAAAAAAATCCGAATTATAATCACTTGCTCAATTATAATGTAGCATAAACATAACCAAAAAGCAAGGGAAATCCAGTTAAAATCGTCATCTAAATAATTACAAAGGCGGGCAGTCTGCCCGCCTCTTCTATTATGTTACTGAAATTTTCAAGGATTCTGCTATGCTCATTACCTTTAAAATATCCGATTAATTCGTACCATACGGGAAGTGCAGTAAACTGCTGATAGTTTTTTCTTGCTTATAAACATATATTATCCTGAAAAAACCCAGCTTGCAAGAGGATTTTCAACGAACTTTTCAACCGGCAAACAGTCCTTCTGATTGAATTGTCCTATAATCCCGTCCCGCCGGGCAATTACACTTTAGTGTGCTAAAGGAGTCAGTAACCCCTTTTATTGTTTAACGTGTGCGTTTTTGTTTTTTTTGCAATATCGCTAACGTTAAACTTGATTATAGTGTCTGTTTTTGTTAAATTATATAACAAAGAAAACAAGGAGGATTACAAGTATGAAGCACGCATTCTTTTTAACCGGTGACTTCTGGCACCACACAGATTCTATTGAACCGTTGGTTCGGGTTTTATTCGATGATTCCTGGAAGGTACATTTTACTGAGCGTCCGGAGGAGTTGCTGCAGTTGGAGACTGCGCCGGATTTGATTCTCACGTTTAAGGATCCGATTGAGAATGACCAGATTCCAACTCCGGTTTGGTGTGACGAGGTATGGACGGCAAAATTGTTCGAAAACGTAAAGGAAAAAGGAACCGGTTTTCTGGTAATGCATGCGGCGGTAACCGATATGGAGCCGGACCACCCGATTGTAACAGAAATGGTGCAGTCAAGCTTTTTATATCACCCGATGCCGTGTCCGGTTACATTCCGGCCGGTAAAGGAGCATCCGATTCTTGAGGGCGTTAACGAATTTACCTTCCCGGGACCGGACGAGCATTATGTGATGAGTATGTTAGAGGGAACAGATGCGGAAGTGATTGCCAACACGGTTTCCCAGAATGGAACTCAGCCGGGTATGTGGGTAAAGCAACTGGGGGCAGGACGTATTTGTTGCATTACACCGGGGCATACTACGGAAAATCTTTTGTGTGACGGGTATGTACAGGTAATGAAGAACGCCATTGCATGGTGTAGCAGATAATCAAAACACTATATTTTAGTCCTTATTTTATTATAAAAAGAACCGGTACCGAATCCATCTCTGAACTCCATACCGGTTCTTCTTAATGCCTGCTTATCTTTTTTACGATTGCAACTCTTTCCAGCTCGGAACGCTCCTGATTACGGGATCAAGTTCTCCCCAGGTAATCCTACGTTCAATGTACTTAGTCTTCTTCAGCTTCTTCTCTATCATGAATTGCCTCTGCATCCGCACGTGAAAACACAAAATAGATTCCTAACACATCGCTAAATCGTTTAGGATCAAGTTTCTCCGCAATTACCTTAGCCCCTTTTACATACTTAAACTCTTTGTTATAACGGCTTACAGCTTCAACTGCAGAATTCCCATACTTATCATAGATTTCCATAACAACCGCTTCGGATACTCTGCAGTTGTATACGGAATTTCCCTTTCGCTCCGCATATTCAGGAATCAGTAGTTTTACTATCTTTCCCTCTCTACACTTCTTCCATGCAATAAATGAGCCTTCTGCATTTCTCACGCATGCTTTCATCAGATTTGATACGAGCTAAGAAATGTTCTATCGGATCCATCCCATTTTCATCAGTCAGTGTATCTCTTATGCTTGAAATGTGCGTCTCTAAATTCTGCAATACCTTCTTCATCTCAGGAAATTTATCACCATATATATCATAACCAATCTCTGTCATATATCTATCTTCTCCGGGTAATACTTTTTTATATTGAGATTGTACCATCTAAATGTGAATATTTAATGAAGGGAATAATAGTAGAAGAAGACCGGTTCTGCGCCACCAAATTTGGCGACACAGAACCGGCCCACTGTTTCTTCTTTTTCTGACTTTTTAGTCTTTACGATATTCCAGTATATCCCCCGGCTGGCAGTCGAGTGCATTACATATGGCGATCAGTGTAGATACCTTGATTGCTTTGGCTTTGCCGGTTTTCAGGATTGACATATTTGCAAGAGTTATGCCCACTTTTTCAGCAAGCTGGGTAACGCTCATCTTTCGTTTGGCCAGCATTACATCTATATTAAAGATTAAAGTTCCGTTGATTTCATCCATGTCCGTGCCCTCCTTATATAGTCAGGTCGCTTTCGTCCTGCAGGAGAGCAGCTTTTTCAAAGAATCCCGAAAAAGCCCTCATGCTAATCCCGAAAGCAACACCTATAATACTGATAAATGCCGATGCCAGAACGATGGATGGGTGACTGAAATTAAACGCTGAGAACACGATACTGGTGCAGAACAAAATGGCTGCATCCACAAAAACAAGCAATGATATTGTTTTAAATCTCTGTGCGTTTTTGTGTTTGAACAGCTCATCTTTATCGATGCTGCTTACTACCTGCCAAAGCAGTACAAGAGTGATATAGCAGGGCACAGCAAGCACCCATATAAGTACCAGCCATGGAATATACGCATCGCTAAATTCGGGATATGCATCCTTGATCCAGCCGCCTACTACAGGCACTACCCAGAAAAAGAATGCACTTCCGAGTACACCCAATAAGATGATTGTGATTTTCAAAGCTAAAGAATTTTGTTTCATAATTTCCTCCGAAAAAGAATTTTTGTACTGCATATTTTAATAGTATTTGCTTTTAATATTCTTTGCGGTATAACGTGCTATATTAAAGGTTCGAACTCCGAGTGATTCTCCGTCATCATCGATTTCTTTAAGATAAATATCATCTATATCCTCAAGATCATTTTCATATATATATGGAATGAGTACCGGTGCTGCATCAGCACTCAAAGTATTCAGGTAATAATAATCTACATTTGATTTATTTGTATTTACCGATGCTATGATATAGTCCGGATGGCTGAATGACAGCAAGAGATATAATACTGTTACGATCACTATGCTATATCGGTATAGCGGAAATCTTTCCTTAAAGATATTTATCATTATGCCCAAAAACAGTAATGCCAAAAGTCCCAGTGTCCACAATACGAGTATGCGCAGGAATGTAAGATCATACGTGTTGATGTACATGATCATACGCACAGCACTTGATGCTATCATGATATATGTACATAATGACATTACGGTAAGTATAACTTTAAGTACTTTGCTTTCCCTAAAATAGTTCATACATGCAAGAACCAATATCAGGTTTATTATGCTTACTGCCAAAAGCTGGAAGAATCCTTCTCTTGCATACTGTGCGTAGGTATATCCTTTCGGGAGCTGCAGTTTACCTAAAAACAGACCGAATATCTGTATCCCAGCAAATAAAAGGTATATTGCAGTTAAAAGTGAAGTGACCGTGATAGCCAATAAAGGTTCACAGGTTCTTGTATCTCTTACATCTTCATTCAGTGTATGTTTGCAAAGGTAGGCTATCAGCAGATAGGCTCCCATAAAAACCATCAGTGTTCTAAAAACAAGTTCAAAGAAGGTTCCCGTATCAGTAAAAGAATCCATCAGATCAGAAGTAATCTGACTAAAAAATACATCTGCACTGGAAAGAAGCACTATAACGATTGCCATAAAAGGAACTGCAATAACTACACCCAATAATAAATAAAGCATGTTATAAGTCTTTATTCCTTTAGTGCTGACATACTTTTTGGCATCTGTAAACGGTCTTAAAATCTGAGTCAAAGAGCCCAAAGCAGTATGCAGGATACTTGCCAGATTTTTACCGAGCTTCCACTCAGATGTGTCATAAAACTGTCTTAGCAGCAGGCTCATCATCAGCAGGAATATACCGATCTTGTTAAATATGATAATCCTCGCGTCATCCGTACAGAATGTCGAAACCGCAAGTAATAGCATGGCTGCAAAATACAGTATGCTTCCTTTTTTCAGTTCCATCTCAAGTTTTTTTAAAGCCAGGCAGAAATAAATTAAAGTAGATATGATAAAAAACAGGAAAGCAATCCCTGCATCGTTTTGAAACATACAAAAAGTATAGAACACCGCATAAATAAGCGCCGACAAAGCGAAGAATACAAAGTTATCCTTCATATGAGCAGTAGCCTCTGTATCAGGCTCCGGCAGTTTTTTATATTGTATTGTCCCGTCGTAACAGGTATCAAATGCCTGATTCCAGTCGTCTTTAATAACAGAATCTTGAGGAAGCATATTTGATACGCCATTTTGCAAGTTTTCCATGATATGATTCTCCTTAGTGATATCGTAAAAGGATTTCATGTGGGCCCATCATGTTACCTTACGATAGGCATTATATCACGGATTTTCTGAATGTCAAGTATAATTTATCGAAATACGATAATTTTTTATAAAGTCAAGGAAAATGTGCAGAGGTTGCCAGTAAATAGCAAGGCGAAAGGTGACATTATACTGCAGTCAAAGGAGATATACTTGAGCTGCCGACAGAAAGCACTGTCGAAGGTATTGAACTAAAAAAGATGTATAATGAATTCTCGATAAATCTTTTGAAAAATGTATATGCTGTGGAGGGAAAGGGAAGCATCATGATATCCCCCGCATCGATCCTGTTTGCACTTAACATGGCAGCTTTAGGTGCCGAGGGTGATACATATACAGAGTCATCATGTCTCCATATCGTAAACGTCTACATTAACGACAGGCATTTTACTAAGCATGCTGAATAATTCAGGGGGAACAGGGGACTTTTTCAGTGGTCTCGAACCGTCCCTGTTCCCCCCTTAGGGTTTTAACCACTTTCCAAGTTTGTTTATCGTATTGTGTATAAATATCTTATCAAGCAATCCCATTTTTTCAAGTTTCACCTCATCATCTTCTTTCTTATCACATATAATTAAATCATCCGAATCATCATACTGCCGACCATTCTTCTTGTATAGTTTAGCCATAACCTTTCGATCAAGAAAACGGTCCAGGTAATCAAGTTCTTCCTCAGTAAAAGGGAACTCACAATCAAGAGCCAGTTTCGCAACTGTCTTCTCATCAAGCCATTCCTCATACTCAATTATATCAGCCGGTTTTAACGGATGACAGTTTTTCAGGGTCAAAGCAACAATCTGTTTAAAGAAATCATCGTCAAAATTACATTCAAGTTCTCCCAGATCATCAGACGAAAACCTTACTCCATTCTTTAAGGCTTTTTCAATAAGAGCTTTACTTGCACTTTCATACTCACTAGAGATTATAAAATCAATGATCTCATCTGTCGATCCCATGTCTTCAAGCTGATTTATACAGCTTATCATCTTTTTCTCGCTGTATTCATAGAAATCATAATAAAATGTATTCCACTTCATACTCAGCCTCCTATCCGACTGTTCCCTCCTAACTCCACTTCCATAGACATAAAACTTTTCTAGTACCCCAGATAAAAGCATCGTTTATCCACACCTTCAGGTACAAGAACTTTTGAAAGATCTTTTAACAGCTTTATCAGTTTAGCTGCCTTGGGTTATTTTTTCATATACGCTTCGTTATTTCTCCGAATAAAGACAGCCTAATAGGGATTTCAAACCTCAGCTCTCTTATATTCCGCCTGAGCTTCCCGCATCTCCGAAGCCGTATAAGCACATAGCTTAACGTCCACATCATATTCCGGATAATCCTCTGTAAACTTCTTATATGCTCTAAGACACTGCTTGGTAGACTCTGCTACAGGGTTAGGAAGATCTCCGCCAAATATACTTGAACTTATAAGCGGGAATGATATGCTGTGATACCCGTTATCCTTCATAACTACCAAAGAGTTATAATAAGCGTTGAAAAGCTCCTTAAATGCAGTAGGAGTAACTCCAAAGTTCGGTCCTACTGCATGGATGATAGCCTTTGCATTTTTCATATTAAAAGCAGGTGTTATCACTGCATCACCATCATGTAAAGGAGTCCGGTACTTTCTGCAAGCTTCTGTCAATTCTCTGCTGCCGGCCTTAGAGAAAATAACTCCGCATATACCGCCGCCTTCCCATAATCCTGAGTTAGCTGCATTCACTACAACATCTACAGTCTGATCTGCACAAGAGCCATGGATCAGTTCAAATTTACTCGATTTGTTCTTTATATCCAATTGTGTATCCGTGTCTTCTTTCCACTTCATATGTATATACTTTCTCTCCCAATCCGGATCATATTTTTCGTCATACTCACTCATCGGGCAACCGCTGTAAAGATCATCTGCAACTTCAAGTATAACCTCCTTCAATTCAAGGTCTGTCTTCCATTTTTCATCTATAGCATCATACCCGAGAAGTGCCCCCAGTATATTGCCGGTTACTGCACCGGTAGAATCACTGTCACCCTTGTGATTGACCGCCGCTATTATACCAGCGGAAAAATCATCCTGATGCCGAAGAGCGCAGTAGATAGCTATAGCCAGCGTCTCTTCAGCCACCCAGCCCTCGCCGATACAGTTAATATTATCAAGGTCTTCTTTACCATTCTCAGAAAGCCTTACAGCCAGATCTATTATATCCGTCAGTTTCTTGACATGTTTATCATCTTTGAAAAGTCCGGAAACAGTCCGTTCAGCTTCCAGCACTATTTCCTTCAGTATCATATCCCCTTTAGGATTTATGATCCTATATATAATATGCGTCAACACTGCGGCCGGCATATATCCCAAAGAATGACTGTGAGTGATCGCGGCTATCTCGGCACCTTCCATGTCCAGTCTGTCCGGTATACCAAGATTCCTGTAAATGAGTGCCATAGGAGCAACCCTCATTACGCCTCCGCACCCTTTGCTGTCGTTTTGGACGACTTTTATATAACTCTCATAATTATTCCCATCAAAGTGTCGTCTCTGACTTCTCAATGCGTCCAGACATGTATTCCCGGGAGCACGGCGTGAGTATAGTTCAGGCACATCCATCAGCCAGGAGTACCGTCCATCCATCACCGTTTTTATTCTGCTTTGTCCTTCTTCAAAGCTCATCTCCTGTGTACTCAGCCAGTTCCGGTAGGACAAAGCAACATAGGAAAAAGGTGCAGCCATTATGCCGCGCATCTTTCCCCTGGTATCCCCTATAAGAAGACCGGTAGCCGTAAACAGTGTCATCTGCGTATCATCTGAAATAAGAGCCTTCCCCGTCGCATTATCTGTAACGTAAGAAGTAATCCCATTTTTTCCGTACTTTTCAAAAATCTTACTCTCACTGTAAAATTCCACAGGATACCCAAGAGCATCCCCGGCTGCACCACCTATCAGGCATCCCCTTATCTTATCCCGAAGATCATCAGTATTAATCTTTTCTAAATCCGTCATAATCCCCACTCCGTTATGTCATTGCTCCCTGGTCAGTATTTCCAACTATTAGTCAGCTATCCAGCGTCCGTTCTTCATTTGCTTAAAATTCTTTGGGTATACCAGTTTCCATTCACCCGAATAGCCTGGATCACTTATACCGTTTGTCAGATATCGCTTTGAATTTCCGCTCCTATTCTTGCATATCATTATAAAATCATCACTTATACAAAGCTCTGTCCGATATTCACTAAAAATAAAACCGGTCTTCTGATATAAAAAGGCACTGTCATATCCAGCCAGATAGTTTAGAATTTTATTCTCATCAATACTGTTCACAGACACTACACACGAAAGCACCTCTTCAAGTCCGGCGATAAGATTGATATCCCTTATGGAATCTACTATCGTCCGCTCCTTATCCGTAACCCTCACACCGCCGCTAAACTCCGGAGAAACTATACCTTCCTTCATCTGTTCTTTGACATAATGATAAGTGTACCCATCAAATTCAAAATCGTGGAAACGTGTCTCAGAGCCAACATAAACCTCATAGAAAACCTGATCTACAGTTCCATAATACTCAAAGGCAGTATGATGGGATACATAAGAAGATGGCGTGATAGCACTGGCAACCTGAAACCTGTTCGCCACCGGTCCACCATTTTCTCCGCTCACGCACGTGTATAATCCGTTTCGGATTTTTAATACCATGTTCTCCTTCAGAAGCTTTCCCAGCGCCGCTCTTGCTGTGCGTTCGCTAGAATACAATGCATTTACTTCTTTCATGGAAAAAACTGGATACTGTAGCAGTTCATAATACAAATTCATATTCTCGCTCCATGATGTTAAATATTTGTCTTGATTTACCATGTTTTATGGTATTCTTATACATATTCTTAACTTATCATCAAAAAGCTACTTTGTCAAGTTGATTTTATGTATCTTTTTGCCATCATTAATGTCAATATGGTACTCCCTCTAAATATATTTTCGAGTCTTCTCCATCACATCCGATAATGTCCGGATATCACCGATCACATCCTGCTCCTGCGAATTGTCCGCGACATTTACCTTATTCTATTAGATTGTGGTGACAGTGTCCGCAGAATCTCTGTATACACTTATAACTTTTTATACTTTGACATTTAAATTGTGCACTAACCTCGTTCACTTTTTCGACTTTCCAATTCCCTATTGCAATTCCAACTTCACCCTATGCGATTTTTCATATAAGGTACCCGCTCTTTTATGTAGAGAAATACCATACTTCTTTTTGATATCCCGATTAAATGCATTCCAGAAATCAGATGACTCGACGAGATCGGCGACAGCCTTTCTGAACTCTATTTCGTTAGCAAATTTAAGTTCGATCTCTCTTTGCCCTTCCAGACCAACCTTATCCATCAGATATTCATAGATCTTATCTTTGTCATAGGACTCAAAATATATGTCTGTATTGATATAATAATTCAACGAATCATCCACACATTGCGGATAAAGGAATGCCGGCGTCGAATTAATCCGCCGGTCAGTCATTATATCCTTGTCTGAAACACAGAAATAATCATAATTCAGATTATCAGTTTTTATGGAATCATCCAAAAATACGGGATCACCCCAGGTAACATCTACCCAGTAATAATTCCCGTTTATTTTTATAAAATTCCAACCGTGCGGACCTCTGCCCACAACATCACCGGAAACATATCCGCAGTAGATGCCGGCTTTATCGCAAAGGAACAAGAATGCATTGGCATATCCTGCACATACGGATCTGCCGTTTATAAGAGCGCTGTATGCAGTCTGATTGTCTGGAGCATCAAGGTCATAATCCGTATTATTGATAATGTATTCGTAAATATACTTAACCTTATCATAATCGGACTTAGGAGCGTCCTTTAATATCTCTTCAGCTTTCTTGTCCATCTCCGCCATCTTATCAAATGCATCCGGAGGTACGAGGCAATTGGCCCTGTATACAGAACCATACATCAATGTGGTCCTAACCTCTCCCTGTAACCAGAAAAACTCAGGATGATCGTATCTGAAAGCATAGAGAGCCCTGCTAAACTCCTCAGGCACGATCGGGTTGATCTTGGCTTCAGATATCCCGTATTCGCATGCCTGATACAAGCTTTCATATGCCTCTTTCTCATACTCCGATAATTGCTGATAATAATAACAAGTGCCCTTTAACTCTATATTTTTTGAAGTCCCGGATCGTGTATCTGAAGAACCGAGACCAAAGGTGTCATATAGAAAATCCGCTATTTTGTTTCTGTCCGGATTGTCTGTCTGTGTAACAAACCACACAACAAAGCTCCCCACACAAAACAGCAATATGATCAGAATAAGCTTCGGTCCCTTTTTCCCGGACCGGTTATAATTATATGGATTGTAAGACATTATTACAAATTACCCTCAATCTTATTTCTATAACACAACAGATCCTATTATCGCTACCACTAATATCGGAAGTACAAGATCAACTACAATTGTATACCGACAATCTTGCAAGTAATTATCTATTAGATTGTGCCTACACTGTCGGCACAATCTCTGTATTAGCTCATTAATTTTTCATATCTATAATTCACTTGTAACTCTGTAACTTGCTTTCTTTGATTTTAGTTTTCCGTCTGCCTGCCAAATCTTAAACTTTACACCTTTTTCCATCTCTGTGTTAAGGACTATACGGTAAATTCCGTTCTTGTCGCACTTGTCGGAGTATTTCTTGTTCTTATAGGACACATAAACAGTAGCATAAGGCTCGCCATAACCTACTATGACATTGGTGCCCGTAATGGCCGAAATAGGTGTTTCTAATGTATCAAGAATAGGATTTATATAGGCAGTAGTATCAAGTATCATAGAACTAACAGCTATAGTATTGTCCTTTGTTTTTAATCTAAAGGTAAGTGTATACTCGCCTGCTTTCGGTAAGGTAAGTACCGCATCGCCTTTATCATTCGCTACGGAACTATAATCATAAAGTGTAGTTGTCTTGTAAGACGGAAGCGTAATATCATCAGTTATGACTTGTCTTGTTTGATAGTTCTTTTCAGATGCCATCACGAGTATGTGAAAAAAAGTCTGTAAATATATAAATAATAGTGGAACTATTAGGTCTCCTAAGATAAAATATAATTATCATAGGAGGCCTATTATTATGGCAAAAGAGAAGAAACCCGTACACAAAGTTCAGATGACCGATGG
>JAFRSU010000046.1 GCA_017427415.1 Lachnospiraceae bacterium
CTTCAGCATAAAAGTCACCTCCTAGGTTTATTTTTGTTTCGCAGCTTAATTATACCATAAACAGGTTGACTTTTGTGCTGTTTTTACAATTATCTAGGAGATTATTTTAATGGGCGGAGGACTTTTTCAGTGGTCTCGGACGGTTCTCTGTTCCCTTTTCAATCAGAAGGACGGTTCTGAGATTGATTTCTGATACAAAAATCCCCCGACATTCCTGCCGGGAGATTTACTACCAGTCTTTCTTATAAGGCTTCTTTCTCAGCTTTTTTAAATCCATACTGGATGTAAAGTTGTTCTCTGTATGCCTCGTCCGTTGAAACTTTTACTATATCATCGTTCTTTCCTAGTGATGATAGTTTAACAATAAGATTGGCCAGCGTATTTTCTCCTTCTTTTCTACCATCTTCTATTAAATCCGTTATAGCCTTACACATATCTAGATTACCTCCTTTATTCTCCTTATTAGTCTGCATATACTCTTTCAACTCCTTTGATGTGACCATTTCTGTGACAACTTCTATACTCTCACGGTCAAAAATCTTCTGAGTATCAATGTATTCCTTAAAAGCTATCTTATCGTTTCTCTTCTGATAGAGATTTACTACATCTTTTACGTCTCTGTTATGGAATAATTCATCTCCGTTTTGAATAGCATCAATGTTTATGATATTAAGTTTGAAATCCCCGGTTATACCCTTCATTTCTTCACAACCGGTAAAATCAACAAGCTCGTGCAGTGTTTTAGCTCCATCCCACGGTTCACTGTTCCCTAGTCTTTTAAACATCCTATAGGGATAACCAGTACTCCGTCATCTCTTCTGTAACCGTATTCCGTTCCGGTGATAACCAGTTTCAGATCAGGCATTCTGATAGGACATTGTTTTTCTTTTAGATTATACTCTTTTACCAGATTTTCTATTTCACATAGATGCTTGGCTCCTTCTTCAACTTCAGTCTGCCCTAATTTAAATTCTATCAGAGCATATCTGCCATCATCAAGATGCAAAACACCATCTGCCTCAAGCCCATAACGATCTCTATAGTATGAATACTTCATTTTTCCCGTAATGTCAAGCACTCCTGGTGTTTTTATCAAATTCTGTTGGAGTAATTTGCGGTATTTCGTTGGAGTGATTTGTGGTATTTCGTCGGAGTGATTTGTGGTATTTTGCTGGAGTGATTTGTGGCGAGAGAAAGAGGGAAGAAAGGGAACAGGGGACGGTTCTCTAAGAACCGTCCCCTGTCTCCTGTTATGATTCCATCATGAAACTGATCTTTTTGTATATTTTTTTGAAATCCACTTTACATTTGCCACCCCATATTCCTACGGGTACTTCATCGTTAAATGTGTATTCTTTCGGGATATCGGATTTTTCAAAATAGTAGACCCGTATCTTCATTTGTCTTGGCATGACTATCCAATATTCCCTGACTCCGGCGTTTTTATATTTCCATAATTTCCTTTGTGTATCATGATACCAGTTGGATTCAGACATGACCTCAACTATAAAATCAGGAGCGCCTACTATCCTTGGACCCGTAATCTTTTTTCTGTCGCATACTACCAAAACATCAGGCTGCACCATAGTTTTGTCATCACAGTCAAGCTGTACATCGACAGGGGCATTAAAAGGAACACACTCACCATTATTACTGTCGATATAGTCATCCAGATCATGTTCTATAAGATACCCTATCCTTTGATGATAAGAAGTAGGTGCCGCCATGTCATAGAATACACCATCTATCAGTTCAACTCTGACTCCTTCCGGCAAAGCAAGATAATCAGCAATTGTTTTGTTATTGTATGGTTCGATTTTCAATGCACCTGTACCGTTTGTCGGCCAGTAAGGTGTTTCGTCTTCGCACACATAGTTTATATCTTCCTCGTCTTCAATGGCTGATTTATCATAATAATTAAACATATCCTTACCGGGTTCTTTTTTATCATGATCCTCAATACATAACTTTTCAAAAAAATTTCTCAATGCTTCCAAAGTACTCTGTCTCGGTGTCGGTGTTACTCCGGAAAAAATTTTCCGAACGGTACTTACCGGTACTCCTGACCCTGAAGCTATATAATCACACGAAAACCCGTACTCTTTTTTCTTTTTCATCATTTCGCCAATGGTCATAATCCGGTACCTCCTTTTTAGTTCTTATCCAATTATAAACCATTTTATCACAAAATGTCAAGAAGCAATGCACCATTTTAACCGTATTTTAACCATTTTTCAGGGAACAGGGGACGGTTCTCTGTTCCCTCCCTCTCCACCTGCCTGTGAACGCAAAAAACCCCCGGCATTACTGCCGGGGGAATGGTCTAAATCATCTTCTTTATCGTTTTTTCGTTATTCTTCGTAAAATCACTTAATTTGTAAGATGTGATGCGCTGATTTACCATCAGAGGTTCAACAAACCCGTTTTTTACCAACACTGATAATCTGTTTATAACCGTTTTGTTTGTTACACCAATTTCACGGCTGACTTCAATCGGAGTAAATGCTCCTTTATATTTCCTTATCAAAAATATCAGCAGTTCTTTTTCCTTGCCCTTTAAATAGGATAAACTTCCGCTTATTTCATCTTCACCGGATTTTTCTGACAGCTCACAGATCTTATTTGAATATAACAGCACCATACGCAGAAAATAATTCACCCACACTTCCGGATGTGGCGGATTGTTTCTTCCTGAGTAATATAGTGCCGGCAAACCCATCTGTATCGACTCATAGTACTCATTAATGTCATATGCGAAGTATTCTTCTAACGAACCGATTCCATTGAATCCGTATCCGTTGATATCTAAGATGTATCCCGATATCAAACGTGCGGTTCTGCCATTTCCGTCTTCAAACGGATGTATCGTAACCAGCTGATAATGCACAACCGCAGCAACTATCAATGGATGATCATCAGTATTATTCACATAGTCGACCAGCTCATCCAATAGCTCCGGTATATCGCAATATTCAGGAGGGATATAATCAGGGTTTCCGGTCTGAGAATCATAAACCGCAAACAACACTCCGGGCGGCTGTTCCCCTCTTAGTCCGATTTTTTCCTTTGATGCTCCCTTTTCTACATATTTCTGGACATCTAATATCAGTTTCTTGGAAAAGCGTTCTCTCTTTTTTACCTTCTCCTCAAGAAACTGAAGTGCCAAAAAATAATTACGAACTTCTTGCTCCGGCTTTAAAAAGTGTTTTCTTTCATCCCGCTCTATAACTTCATCAACCTGCTTTTCCGTGAGCGGGTTTCCTTCTATCTTATTTGAAGCATACGAGCTCTTCTTCTTTGAATTCTTACGTAATTTGCTTGCTACAGACCTCGGCAGTTTTACAGATGAAACCTTGTATCTGTTTTTATCAATTTCAGTTATGTATTTTAAAATCTCGTTTGTCAAAACCACTTTAATCATCTTCTGATCACCTCGATGATATTATAGCATAACAAGCCTTAAATTTCCATTAAAATTTCACTATTTTTACACTATTTTTTCACTATTTTTCATTATTCTTTTTATGCTTCTTAATCCCACAGAGGAGGGTTCTCAGGAAACAGGGGGCGGTTCTCTGTTCCCTCCTGTTTACTTATGCATTAACTACTTCTTTTTTTCTCAGCTCTTTTTATTCCGTATTGGATGTAAAGCTGTTCTCTATACACCTCGTCTTCTGATACTCTTTGTATATCTTCAATCTTCCCCGATAAAACAAGCTTATTGATCAACACAGCAAACCTGTTCTCGCCTTCAGCATTTCCTTCTATTCTTCCTTCTATTCTTCCTTCTTCTCTTCCTTCTATTCTACCATCTTCAATCAGATCAGTTATCGCCTTACACATATCAACATTACCTCCTTTATTCTCTTAGTGTGACAAGGGGACGGTTCTCCTGTTACATTTTCGTTTAAAAGCTGTATAGAGAACTATCCCCCTGTTGTGTTTCTTTTTAAGTTTATACTTTTAAGCTCAAGGCTAATTATCAGAGCATAGCGATTCCGCCCAATTTCTTTTCTAACTGCTCAAAGCGTTCTTTAAATTTATTGACTTCTTTCTTCAATTCTTTTATTTCTTCATCCTTTGATTGTAATTGTTCATCTTTCAATTGCAACTGCTCATCCTTTGACTGCAACTGCTCATCCTTTGATTTCAACTGTTCTTCCTGTATCTCAATTTTATCTTTTGCGTCAAATAATTCTCGTATTACTCCCATATTCTTTTCCTCCTCTATCTCATTGATCGTACCTACAAATTCCAGCACGGTTATCGCGTATTTACGGTCAGTCCGGTCAAGGTTTTCTACCTCCGATGCCAGCCTGTCTATCTCTGATAATGGGATTTTATCGGAGATTGCTTTAACCCATTCGTATTTGCTGTCTAAAAGTCTCGAAACGATTATCTGTATATTGGGCTGTCCCATCATGCCAAGGTGATATATCCCCGGCTCATATTCCTCTATTTTATATCCGGCTTTCTCAAGTTCCTTAAACAGGTCTCTTGGTTTATAATACCTGAGGAAGGTTAACGTCACATCAGATAGGCTTATTTTTTCACTGCTTGATGCGATATACAGATGCCGATACGCCAATCCTTTGTTAAATTCTTTAACATTCAGGCTGTCCTTGGGATTTTTGTATTCCCATATGTTTATCTTTTTGAAAAATGCCCCAAGTCCGCTTTTGATCACTGCGTTCTCGTTTTTCTTTATGATCAGAAGATCTATCCGCAATGGTCCGGTGTTGAGTATGAACTCTTCATCGAAGTATAGATCATCCTTGTTTTCCCGCAGTTCTATATGCAATGTGTTTGTATACTGCGGATGATACTGGTTACGCCTTCCTCTTGGTTTTTCGAGAGGTTTTTTGTCTTTTTCCCGCATCCTTTTCCTCCTTGTGATGGATTTCAGGAGATAAAAGGAATGCGAATCCGGTATGTTTTAGGATCAATCGGTGCGTCAAAAAAGACTACTTGCATATTAATTCCGTAATCTCCTGATATTTTGTTAGTTATTGGGATAACAAAAGCATCAGAGATTTCAGAATTATACATAGTTCAATAAATGTAGTTAGAACAAAAAACTCGTTAAATGTAATAATCAAAAAAATGTAATCTGTATCCGGTTTCCCGGATATAAAATATAAATTAAAAATATAAATCAGTAATATCTGTTGCTTCTTTTCACATTATAGCATCACAGACTTTTTTATACAAGTGATTTTTTTATGGTGGAACATTGGGAAGGGGGAGGGAACAGAGAACCGTCCCCTGTTCCCTGCGATAAAAACCCCGGCATTTCTGCCGGGGTGTGTGTCAAGGTATGTCGCAAGGCGGCACATATCATATTATTCGTATATCTTGCCGTTTGCTTCGATCTTTACTCTTTCGTTGATTCCGAGTATGTAGCCGAAATTGTAGGTGTATGTTGCGTTTCCGTCATTATCTTCGCTGCCACCGCCGAACCTTGAGGTGGCATCTATTCCGGAGACTGTCCACATATTTCCGAGAGTATCTTCGGCAATTTCACCATTATAACCACCGATAAATTCCTGTTTTGTGAACTCTATCCTGGTACCGTCTTCCCTTATGAGTGTAAATGCATCGATTTCGCAGTCATTGATGTTATATAAAAGTGTAACGTCTGCCCTGCCGACATTGATCTTCATATCCTCTACCAGTATCTCCTGTGCAGGGGCATCTATGCACTGTACTTCGGTAATAGTGTATTTTTTAAGAATATCCAGCACCTGGGGAAGTATAACAGTATTGTCAACATTACTTGTGACTTCACCTGTTGCCTGATCATAATTATATGCAAACATTGTTTCGGGATCTAACTGGGCTACATCAGCCTTTAAGTTCTCAAACTGCTCTGCATTTAATACTATAAAGCCGGCATCATTACCTTCATCCGGTATATAGTTTCGCTCAAATCTTATAAATAAGTTGTTCTTATCCAATATAGTATGTACCGAATTAAGATTCAATAATACAAGATAAAACTTGTCTTCTCCGATCTTAATACCGCTGGTAAATGTATGGAATGATAACATCATATTATCAGTGTAATCGTCATGAAGATATCTGACATTACTAAAATCTTCCAGATTTATGGGATTTCCTGCTTTATCAAAAAAGCTGAAGCTGAGATAGCCTGTTTCGGTAGCTTTTTCGTAGATGGAGCCGTCATATACTGCTTTTACGTTTCCGAATTCATATTCAGCCAGAACAGGTGTATATACATCTTCAAACTCCACGTCGCTGTTCTTAAAGAAATAATCCTTCAGTGGCGAGCTGGTCATGGCCCAGGCTACTCCGCCGCTTAAAGTGAGCACACCTGCCAGGGCTATAAGCGCTACCGCTACCTTTGACAGTCCGCGCCTGCCCGTCCTGCTGATGTCGGTGACCTTAGTGTTCTTTCCTTCATACATTTCGATCACTCTTTTCTTTTCTTCGTCCGTTACAGTGATGCTGTCCATTGCCTCTCTGTAATCTTCTTTAAATCTGTTTTCGTCCATATTATGATTCCTCCTGATTTTCTGATCTTTCCTTATGCCTTCCCGGTTGCCGCATATTCAGAGCTTTATATTGCTCCTCTGCTCACCGCGTACTCAAAGCTTTCATTACTGACCAGTTTTTCTTTCAAGTTTTCCCTTGCTCGCTGAAGTCTTTTAAAGACTGTATTTTCCGATATTCCGAGCATTTCGCCGATCTCTTTTGCGGAATACTCTTCATAATAGTAAAGATGTATCACTTCTCTGTATTTCGTCTTAAGCTTAAGCACTGTGTCTGCCACCATGGCGCATTCTTCGTTTTTACCGCTTCCCGCTGCTTTTCTCTCGGGTATGTAGTAATCGACTTTGCTCTTCCAGGGGCTTCGCCAGAGAGATTTGTATTCATTTACGGCAACTCTTATGAGCCACTTTTTAATGTTCTCATCTTCTTCAAAGCTTTCCGAAGTATTAAGAAGCTTCATGAATGCAGTCTGGGTTATATCTTCTGCATCATACATATCTTTACATCCGGCAAATGCTACTCTTTTGATGTCTTCATAGTACTTCTCAACCAGCCGGATATATTCTTTCTTATCCATACAGCCTCCTTTCTTTTGTCTTGCTGAAGGATCCTTACATAATATAGACGAATTTATATCTAAAAACCTGACATTTTTTTTTAGGGAACAGGGGACGGTTCTCTGTTCCCGGTTTTGGGAACGGAGAACCGTCCCCTGTTCCCTGTCATAATGGAGTTCCACCGTTGTTAGTCGGATAAATTAGTAGGGGCTGGTGTTACAATTTTTCTTGACCACATCACAGACCCCTCTGTTACTGCTTATTGCTTTTTATATGCGATCTGCTTGAACAGGTTGTATAATCCGCTCTTGATCGCGTTATTGTCGTGGTCGGCGCCGGGGATCTCGTACCAGATATGGTCTGTGCCGTTTGTTTCAAGTATTTCGTGATATGACTTGGGGTATTTTCCTACCACCGAGTCTTTTGAGCCACAGCACAATATAAATACCTCGGGTTCGACTGCATCTTCCGCGAATTTCACTTCACTTTCTTCCATCTGGCCCGGATGCGACATAAATCTGTCCGTGGTGGCTACTATGCCGGGGGCTGCGGATATGGCGCACACGTATCCGAAGAGCTCGGGCTTTTTAAGTGTTATAAAGAGTGTCTCTCTTCCGCCCATGGAAAATCCGGCGAGATACGTGTTCTCCCTGCCGGTAAGGACCGAATACTCTTTTTCTATGTACGGCATCAGGTCATTCACTAAGTCGTTGATGAAATTATCGTATGGCAGGCAGGATTCCGCGTCGAATCCGGGCTTCTGCGCAATATCGGTTTTTGCATACATGTCGGGGCATACGATGATGGTCTCTTCTATGTAGCCGTCGGCCGCCATGTTGCCTGCTATTTCCTTTATCTTGTTGCTTGCGTCCTGTGAGAACGAGTATTCATTTCCGAATATGCCGTGCAAAAGGTAGAGCACGGGGTACTTTTTCTCTGCGCTGTAATCCGCTGGCAGCAATATGCAATATCCGCGTTCCATGCCGCAGGTCTCGGAATAATATGTGCCATGTGTGAATGCACCGTATTTTACGTCTTTTCTGGTCTCAGTGACGGATGCCGGGCATTTTTCTTCTATCTCGCCGTTAATGATGATGGGGGTGGGTGTAGTTACTTCTACCGGTGTCGGTGTGGGTGATGCTGTGGGGATGATAGTGGCATCATCTGATGAGTTATCTGTTGTGTTATCTGTTGTGTTATCTGTTGTATTACTCTCTTCCTTCTTTATCCCCGATGCGAACGCATCCTTATCTATCCCGGTTATGTCTCCCGCAGTATCCTTATCTGCGTCGGCTGCATTTCCTGTTACTTCGATCTTGTCTGTCTCCTTCATAGTTTCCTTCTCACTTTCTGTTTTCCCGCATGAACACAGCATGGCCGTTATTATCCCCACCGTGATCAATGCTATTGCTCCTTTTCTCATTCCTTAACTCCTTTACATGTGTGATAAGAGAACCATCCCCTTGTCACATGTGATTGATTTCTGGCAAAAAGTACCCCGGCATTGCTACCGGGGGGGACCGAACATTTACTTCTTAAAATTTCTGGCTACAAGGAATATCACAAAGGCACAGAAAACCAGTGATATTATAAACTTTACTTTTACCCCCGTTTCCAGAGGTTCTTCTTCGTATTTTGAATATGCCGCCTTAAAGATAAATCTTACTATATATACAATAGCAACAACCAAAAGCGGTACTGCTAGCATAAGAAAGCTTATCTTTTTAAACGCAGCGAATATTAAGAGTGCTTGTAAGAGAGCAAACAATTCTATGATACCTATCGTAGCCCCTATGCCAAATAATATCCTGATACTCTTTTTCTTCTCTCTGTCTTCCGCTTTAGCCTCCGCGGATTCTCTTGCATATACCACCACACAGATTATGGAAAATATTGCCAAAGGTATGGACGCTGTTAACCAAAATTCTTCGTCAGAAAATTTAAGTGCTCTGAATATTTCATCCATAAAAAACATGCTTTATCACCTCCGATTGATGACAAGGTAGTTTTTAAGGGAACAGTGGTCTCTAAGGGAACAGGGGACCTGTCACATTTCCTCTAATCTCTCGGTCTGTATCTCGGATCGTTTTCTTTCTGATAATACAGCTGTTTGTACTTGTACATGTCCTCGTCGGCATCCTTTAATGCGCGCCGGATCTCGCGGCTGTCCTCGATATAGCAGGTGCCGTATGCAAAGCTGATTCCGTTTTCCTTAAGCTCTATGACTTTGTCAAGTTGGGACACCAGTTTTTCAAACCGGTACTTTGAGATATTGTCTACCAGTACCACAAATTCGTCGCCGCCGGCACGGAACACATCGCTGCCGATAAATACATTCTGGAGCTTCATCGCAGCGTTTTTTAACAGCAGATCGCCGACTACATGTCCTTCGCTGTCGTTAATAAATTTTAGTCCGTTAAGATCGGCAAATACCACGCCTAACGACCTGCCTTTCTCATCGTCGGCAAGGTCTTCCACCCTGTTGTTCATCTCATTTCTGTTGTATACGCCGGTAAGCAGGTCGATGGAGCTTAGGTATTTCAGCCTGTCGAACATCTGCCTGTTTGCCAGATCGGATGATACAAAATATGATGTGAGCTCAAGTATCTCCTTGATGCTGTCCGCTCTTTTTGTTTCAAAATTGGTGGCCCAGATGTATCCCAAGAGTTCTCTTCCGTTCTTTAAGGGCACGACTACCATGCTCTCTACCGATGCCGCCTTGATGGAATTATACCACACGGGATTTTTGTCTTTTACAAACAGCATGTCCTGTTCACTGGCGAGTATCAGGCAATTGCTGCCGCCGATGGTATCCTCCCAGGTCACTACTATGTCGTAGAAGTTGTCAAACCAGTTGTCATTTGTGACCAAGATGGTGTTTTCCGCTTTGTCTTCGCATAAAATGTCACAGCTTTTTTTCACGAAATCCAGCGTCAATATGCAGCAATAGCTGGCCTTACATACTTCACGTATGTCTTTTATTATGGAATTGATGGTTTCTTTATAATCCTTTACCCCGTGGAGCTTGATGCAGGTGTTAAGCACCCTGACCGCAGTATCATTGGATACGTTGGACATGATTTCGGCATTGGGCTCGTCGAATATTTCATGGGTATATAGGCAGTAATTAAACCTGTCATCCTCGAACTCAAGCGGAATGGCTGTCATGTTGAACCAGTAATCATATCTCTCAGGGGTTATATAGGTATGATTCTGGTGCTTTAATACCGCCGTACTGTATACAAAATGCTCGAAATTCAGATCCTTGTCCAGATACGTCTCGTAATTGCAGTTCGGGACGAATTCATTGTACTTATGTAAGTTATATTTATCTATCGTAATAGAATCTATATATGCCTTGTTTCCCGTTACTATACGTATTGTCCCATACGCGTCGCCGGTTATCTTTTCTATAGATAAAACGCAGGCCATACACGATATGGAATCGACTAATTTCTGAAAATCCATATATTTACCCCGACTTATTTTTTTGTATCACTTCTTCTTTATTCAAAATTACCTTTAGAAAGCATTCTGCGTTCCCGGTAACAAATTGATGCCGCACACTTTCAATCATACTATAATATAACAAATTATACAGATTTAGTCAAGTTATAGTAAAACGTTACACCGCCATCTGTGCAATAAGGCGCTTGCCGTTTTCTTTAAGCCACTTCTCCCATTTTCTGTAATCGGGATATACTCTTAAGATTTCTGCGTAAAACTCCGCCGAATGGTTCATGTACTTCCTGTGGCACAGCTCGTGCACCACTATGCTGTCAAGCACCTCCGGTGGTGTGAGCATGAGCAGGCAGTTGAAGTTGAGTTTTCCTTTTGCCGTGCAGCTGCCCCACACCGTTTTCTGGTTTCTGATGGTGATCCGGCCGTAGGTGACGCCGATTTTGCCGGCATAGTACCGTACCCTTTCCGGGATCACTTCTTTTGCCTTTTCGGCCAGTTTGCATATATCGTTGTACGTGATGGCCGGAAGTGTCTCCAGCTCTTCCTTTAGTTTTCTGTCCTTTTGCAGAGTCTTCTCTATCCACGCCCGGTGCTTAGTCAGGAACTCCTTTATCTGCGCCTCCGACATCCTGTACGGTGCCCGCACCTCTATGGCACCGTCCTTTACCGTGCACGATATAGTCTTCCTGCGGCTGCGGAGGACTGTGAGTTTTATATCGTTAAAAATATCCATATCATTCCCTTGTCACATTACTTATCGTAACCGGCGTGCTCCCGTATCTGCAGGGCGCCGTATAATGCGTATTTCGGGTCGAGGTCTGAGTCGTAGAGCTGGGGACTGTATTCACGTCTCCAGGATATGCCGTCGGAAAATCCCCAGAATGTGACCGCGTCCATATTGATGCTGCCTGCATCTTTGCGTTCGAACAGTCCTTTTATGAGTTCGTAGCAATACCTGCCCTGCTCTTTTAAGTTTTCATCGGTGGGCGACAGCGGACTTTCGTATTTACCAAGACCTATGTCCACTTCGGTAAGTTCCAGCTTTAGGCCGGTCTCAGCTAAGATATCGACTGCGTTCAGGTAGTTCGGCAGGTCATCGGCGGTAAACAGATGCGCCTGCAGCCCTATCCCGTCTATCAGGTACCTTCCGTCATTATCCTTCAGCGTCTCCGCCAGTTCGACCAGGCTCTCTGCCTTGTACTGCTCATTGTAGTCGTTGTAATAAAGGTCGACGGTCTCAGGTGCATATTTGTCTGCATAGTAAAATGCGTACCAGAGGTAGTCGTCTCCTATTATCTTCGTCCAGTTGTTTTCCCTAATACTGCCGTCTTCCATGACAGCTTCGTTTATAACATCATAAGCATAGAAAAGATCGAGGTATCCGAGCGTTTTGAGCTCCTCAAATACACCGCTTATAAGAGCTTCCATACGTGTGAGCATCTCCTCGCGGCTGACATATACGCCATTTTTGTCAAATCCGTCGCGGAATATCCAATCGGGCGTCTGGCTGTACCAGATGAGCGTGTGCCCCCTCATGGCAAAATTATGCTCTTTCGCCCATGCCAGTACCGAACGGGCCTCGGAGTTGAACTCCACGGTCAGCTCGCCGCTTGCGATGCTTTTTTCCTGATTTAAGATATAGTCGGGCTTCATGGCGTTTTCCATGGTGAGACTGTTATACTGCTCTGCCACTAAGTCCGCCATCTTTTTATTGTTTATCACATTGCCCGAGATGCACGTGCCTATCTTCATGCCATGCCCGTCAAACACACTTTTCAGCGTCTTATCCGTCACTTCCTTCTGCGCCGGCAGCTTTACCTTTGGCGTAGAAGTACACGCCGTAAATATCATGGTAAGCATGCAGATGATCAAAATGACCGGAGTAAGTTTTTTCTTTCGCATATTTCCTCCTAAGGGGTCTGACCCCTTTAGTGCATTAACGTGTCAAAAGTGTCTGACCCCTTTGATGTATTACGCGTGGTATACCTCTCCCATATAGTAGATCACGCCGTTTAAGTACACACATGTAAAGTCATTAAGGTATTCGTACCATACAGATTTTGAGTCAAAACTGGGTAACGGGAAAAAATAATCCATATAGTAATAATTATCTACAAGATATTTTAAGTCTGAAAATGTTATTAAATATCGATTCCAGCCTAAGTTTTTCGGATAATAAACAAATTTGCAGTCATCAGATATTTTCATGGTGATATCTGTCCCAAGCGGTACCAATCCTTCTTCCAGCTCATAATCTTCCGGATTGTTGCTTGGGGGCTCTCCTGCAGTTTCAATATCAAAATAATCATAATATGCTCTTAGGACCACAGTACCATCTTCATCTATTGACATGATCCTGAAATTCTGTTCCCGTACATCTTCGGGACTTCCGCCCTGTTCAACTGCCCTTTTCTGTACATCTTGAATGGCTTTTCCATATATATCCCAGCCTTCATCGGGATCTTTAAAGTTTTCTTCGGGAAATTCCAATGTTTTTATTCCGGCACCGTAGTTTTTGATGTTGATACCTGATATTTCAAAGACACCGTTTCCCTTATATCCTACTTTTACAAATACCAGAGGGGCATAATCGCTGTCATATGCATTTTCACCATCTTTTACCGGCAGATTTGCACGGAATACGGCTGTAAATCCGCTTTTATCATAATCCTTTGTATAATAACTGCCGTATTCTCTGCTCTCTAAAATACAAAGGTATTCCAACTCATAATCTTTCTCATCAAGCGCGTAGCCGCAATTTACCCTGATTGCTTCCTCTCCGTTAAGAGAAAACTCGGCAGCATGATCATCCATCGGATCTACAGTTAATGCTATATGAGCCTTAACGTACTCTGATACAGGTGTAGCATCAAAATCAAATATGCTGTAATTAAGAGCACCTTTTGTTTTTTCAGCCACCCCTAAATGATTATCGTATGAGATTATCCCGTATTCTTTTACACCGTTATTATCATAATCAAATGAATATACGGATGTAAGGTCTTCTGCTCCTTCATACCCGAAATGTTCAGCAAAACAGATTTCATCTCCATCCTTTATGATAAGCATATCCGTCGGAGCTGATCCGGTATCATAGAGATTATATAGAGTCAACTGTGACAACACACTTCCGCCGATACATTTGATCCCGTAACTGTATTTATCCGGCCATAATATTTCTTCATTATCTTCAATCTCTATATATTTTTTGATATGTTCCGGACTTATGGAATTAACAGCTTCGTTGGTTTCTCCATCCTTTAGGACCACCATCTCATTTGCCATATCATAAAACTCATAATACCCTAAACCAAGATTCGTATCAAGGGGAGTATCCGGAGTCTGCCATACAAATATATGATCTTTTGAAAAAATACAGAAGGAATACATGTTTTCAACTTTTAGCAACGCCCATGCACTGTCAATATCTGTAACGGCAGTTACGCGCAGATATACTTTTTCAGGCTGCTCTGCATTTCTTATCACAGTATTATTATATTCGTCCACCTCGATAGACAGCTTTGAACTCAATGTACTCCATCTTGCCGGGAGCTCAAACCTATACAGCTCGGTCTTTACTTTTACTAAATCAATTACAGTCGGTTCTTTGGTGATCACCGGAGTAGGCAGGTCGCTCCTGTCAGGCTCAGGTCCGTTGTACTTTAGCTTGCCATCGGCAAACTCTAATGTCCCTACCGCTCCAGCATTCCGTTTCATTCTTCCGAAATACGCTTTTTTTATGTATACTGTGCCGTCTTCTATAGAATCGACCCAATAATCATAGTCGCCTCTATCCTGTAACTGATAACCCTGCTTGTTTTCTATATCATAGACAAATAGGCCTGTGGATATTATACCGCTTCCATGTGTGACAGATTGGATCAGATCAGGCTTCCCGTCTCCGGTGACATCAAAGTAATAGTACTCGTCCAAAATATATCTGCCCATAGCCGCTGTATGTTCGCATATGTATTCTCTAAATGCCTTTACTGCTTCCGGGTCCAGGTCGGCTCCCGTTATTTTGTATTTTTCTTTTCCTTCCGGCTCCGGACTGACACTCGACACCGGCGTCGCACTCGGTATCGGTGTCGCAGTCACTGCCGGTGTCTCGCTCGTAACCGGTGTCTCACTAACCACAGGATTATCCGTATTATCTTTCTCCCCTGTATTATCACTCTTATTGCACCCGGTGATGAGCATTGCAGCTGTCAATATAGTTATAAGTATCGCTGATAGATTCGTTTTCTTCATAGCAACTCCTTTTTTAAAACATAAGCCCTAAGACCGCAATATGTTCTGCATCTTCGCTTCTGTCCTTGAATGACGGGTACAAAAAGCCGTGATCGGGCACCCCGGGATCATAATCCTCATACACCGGACAGATGGCACAGATCAGGAAGCTGTATACTTCCTCCGAGTCATCCATGTACTCCTTGTCGGCGCCTTTTATCTTGATGTCATATGAACCGTAATACATGAATATGCCAAAATCCGTCTCGGGCTTGTATGCCTTTATATATCTCTCGCTCATTATGTCATAAAACACATCGAGCAGTGCGTCATTTTTCAGTCCGCAGTCCTTAAGAGAGTTAAGCATACGCTTCATCTCGAGTGCTTCTTTCCCTTGAAAATCGTACTCTTTTAACTCTTCGTTCGTCTTGGCAAATACCACAGACTTCGCTATCTCGATGTATTTTATCTTATCCCGTTGGCCCAGCTTCAAAAACGCTGTGTTAAAGCTGCCATCGTCATATCCTTCTTTATCCCTGTAACTGCCGGCGATCCTGAAAAAACAGTTTCGCGCGAGGTTCATCCGCCTCGTCAGCTCCAGCATATCTTCCCTGTTTAACATATCTCTGCTCCCTGTGGCAATACTATGTATTATACCCAACCTCATGGTAACATAATGCGGTTATATTATCAAGGGACAAATGGACCACGACCCCGTCCCTCTGGTCCAAATTAATAGTCAAACCGGCAGATCTCGCCGAATATATTCCGGTAAAAGATGCATTTTTCTTCTTCGTCGAAGGCAAGGAAGGTGCCGTACCAGAGTTCGCTGTAGCGTTCATCGTTTGCTTCAAATGAGTATACCTTGCGGGCGCCGTACAGTCCGTATCCGCCTATGTCAAAAGAGTCTATAATGTAGCCGTCCCTGCGCTCTCTCATATCATCAGTAAAGAGGAAATACTCCATGTTGGGCTCCCTGTTCTCGGTAAGGCCCCAGGTGGCGTCAATCAGATACCCTTTTCCGTCAAGCGCCAGATAATTCCATTCATGCATATCCTCATCTTCTTTCACAGGCAGGCCTGTGGACTCCTCGGCATCGACTCCGCACTGCAGCAGCAGATACCGGTATAAGCACGCGATCTCCCAGCATATACCCTGATGCTCCATGAGCACTCTGTAGCCGGACTGCCTGTCCATCCACTCCACGCTGTGTTCGAGCATGTCATAGTCGTAGACGGTGTACTCCGTCATAAATTCATACAGCGCCAAAGCCTTTTCAAAATCAGTATAATCCTCCTCGAGCACGTCATTTAGTATCTCTACTATACGCTCTTCAAAATCTTTCTCCTTGGCTAAAAACTCCTCCTTAGGGATAAGGTACGTGATCCTGGCGCGGCCGTTACCTACATACTCGACCGATGTATATATAAATCCCAAGGGGAAGAAATATTTAGCCAGCCTGCCACCGGACCAGTTCGCACAGCTCTCATTCGGGCATTCATACTCGTCCTCGCCGGCACGCAGAGCATCCACATATCTGAAGAAAGCATCACGCCGCTCCTCGCCGTGTTCCTTAAGGTAGAAACCCGAGAAAACATGAGGATTGAAGGTATAATGCGCTCCGTCGTTATTGCTCTTGTTCTCCGGGTGAAGAAGTTCGCCTTTCTTTGGCTTTACTACCTCGGGATTGGCCTGTGCCGTGAGGATAAAGTTGTTGGCGAACTCCATCTCTGCCATAAAATCGCCTAAAGATGCAGCTGTACCGTCATGTTCCGTCCTGTCAGGCGTGATAACGATACCGTAATCATCCTTGGCTACACTTAAAAGAGAAGTCAGACATTCCGCAGGGTCATCCTTTGTAAAATCACAGAACCCTTGTATCGGCGATGTTTCATTTCCCGCACTCCATAAAAGGATTCCACGGCTGCCGTCCTCATTGTCTGTTTTAAGAATGACATATCCGTCACCCAAAGTCCCGAGCGGGCTTAAGTATTCGCATCCGGGTACATCTTCTTCACGCAGCACACCCGATACGGTGCGGGCATCCATATCATAGAGCCTGTATTCGTGTCTGTATTTATAAGTCTCCCTGTCCACGCAGAACTCACTGCCGCCGCACAGGACATTGCCCTTCATGAAGCTGACGCCTTCACCGAGGCTGCTCTTCGGGAATGCATATCCTTCTGTCACATGTCCCGGCACATGGAAAAACCACGTCGATCTGGAGCTTATGAGATCTAAGCTGTCATAGGAAGGCGGGTTGTAGCCCTTCCACTCGTATCCGAGCTCCGTATTGCCATCGGTGATATAGGTGATTTCATTACCGTCGTTGGTGATATCGCCTGCTTTATCATCGTCACCTGCTAAATAAAAGTAAGCCGTTTTTAGATAATCCTCATCATCCACTGCCCAGAAACATTTCTGCCCATCATATGTTCCGAGATATCCGTTGATCTGGTATTGCGGATCGTAATCATGTTCGTTTAACTTTCTCCCCTTAAAATCCGTAGCTATAAGCTTGTGGTCTTTTTCACAACTAAACCAGATATACCCGTCCGAGTCCACCCCGAGCACTGCGGAATAATCCTCATCCGGTGTGAATGACTGTACCTCTTTCAGCTCATCATTTAATACATGTACGGTCCTGCCCTCCATCTCCTCTATGATGACTGTACCGTCATCCAAGAGGAAGGGCTCGTTGATCATAAAATCAAATTCATATCTGTACTGAATACTGCTCACAGTGGGCTGCATCAGGACGAGGATGTTTCTCTCGGTGTATTCAGAGCGGTAATCGGGGATGTCAGCGGATCCGGGTATATCGCTGTATTCCGGAGTGTCCTCAAAATCCTGCACATCTGTATCTGTGACGGCATCGTCGCCTTCTGTATTTTCTGTATCTGCAGGAACATCATTTGCTTCGGAATCTTCAATATCTGCAGGGACATAGTTGTTTTGGAATCTTCTATATCTCCAGAGACATCATCTGCTACAGTATCATCAATTTTCTCGGGTACATCAATCCAGAAAAGCGTATAATCCCCCGCATATTTGTTGGACATAAAGTATCCCTTCTCGTTATCTATCTCTGTTAAAGGTATGCGGTAAATATCATCCCGCCCTACAGTCTCATAAGCCGTCTTAACAAAAGGCGGTGTCGGAGTCGGCTCCGGAGTAGCTGTGGGCATAGGTGTCGCTGTAATACCCGTGGTACCTGTAGGATCTGTATATTCCGTGCCTGTATTCCCAGAGTCTGTCCCGGTGACCGTGGCCGCATTCCCCGCGTCGCCACCATTACCCGGCTCTTCACTCTTACTGCAGCCCGTAAGCAACAGCACTCCTAATAATAATGATATAAACAGCATACTGATTTTTTCTATAAGTTCCATAATACTTCCTTTCGCATAATAAGTATTGCCCATCGAATACTATAAACATACATTGTGACAGTTGTCCACCGTATACTTTAACTATGCAATATGACATGTCAGTGACAGAAATGAAAAATTTTAGCATATTTTATCAAAAAAACTTGAATCCAGTCACCGAATTGTAAGATAGGACGGATATAATACCGGACAGATGGAAACAAAAAATAGTCCCCATTATCACATTTAAAGGAGACCACCATGGAAATATTATTTGAATTCATATTTGATGTAGTAGCAGAATTGCTTTATGCCGGAGGCGAAGCCGCAGTCAGGAACAGTAAAGTCCCCAAGCCGATCCGTATCATGATCGCTGTCATCGGTATATTGATATTTGCCGCAATTATCGGCTTGATCGTGTTTGTCGGCGTCGACATCATGCGGAGCCGCAGCGTGATCGGCGGTCTGTTCATAGTGGCTGTGGCTGTGTTGCTGCTCGTCATGATGGTAAAGAAAGTCAGAAAAGGTAAATGCAATTAAATACAAGTATCTTATGATTTTCCTATCAACTGCATCAATCCATCGTAATCCAGCGGTATGCCGACATATTCACATACTTTGTTAAAATATACTGCGAGATCTTCCGTCCCGTTGTTCGACGTGATGTTAAAGAAGTATTTGTAATTCTCTGCTTTGGGTAATGCGAGTCTTACCGCATCATAATACTCAGAGTGTGCCACCAGGATATCGGCTGTCACGGTCTCGGTCTCTTTGTTATGGCCAGAGTAGACTTCAAATGAAAAAGTAACACACTCTCCCACCATATCGTCTTCAATCCACGCCTTATGGGTACCATTAGGATTATACAGCAGGATCATCTCATTAACAAAACCATGCTCTAAGTAATAATCACTCTGGAGTATCAAACTGAGCAGCTCTCCCTCACGGGTTCCGCTGAATGTTGTGCTATAGTTAGGGTTCTGACGGTCAGTTTGATTCCCGTCGGTCTGTTGCGTAGCTTCCGTCTGTTGAGTCCCGTCATTTTGTTGAGTCTCACCATTCTGGTGTATACCGTCATTCTGTTTAGGTTTTAGGTTCTCAAACCATGTCTTATCTTCCAACGGATTCCACGGCTGCACTCCTACGAACTCCGTCGCTTCTTCCCACGTGCCAAATGATTTCCCGCATACACCGGCGGCATGACTCGAAACCATTCTTTCCATTTCATCCATCGCGTCATATTTCCTCCAATCCTCAGCTATCTCATCATATATGGTCTGAGAGAATCTATCATATTCGGCATTCAGAAGATGACCAAGGGTTACGGGTGTCCCGGGATATAAATCTTCATCGGCCACATTAGATGTAGGTTCGGTTGTCGTGGGGGATGGTTGTTCTGTTATGAATGTAGGTGTTTCAGGCTCAGTTTTAGAGCAGGCTGAAAGGGATAATATAAGAATTAATATACATAGGAGTATTAGGAATTTCTTCATATGCAGGGTCTCCTTGGTTTAGTACTTCTTGGTAGTCTTTATGCCGTTATCGTTGGTGGTACGTTCAGTCATGTCACCTTTTGAGTTGTACTTGTAGGTTTCAGAGAATTTATATGTATAGCTCGGACCGTTCTCTATAGTCTGGGTGTATGATATCAGGAAACCTTTTTTGTTGTACTTGTATTTTTCGACGATCTTGCTGCCGTATGTGTCGACGCATGATAGCTTTCTGCCTTTTTTGTCATAGGTAAATTTCGCAACGGTACTGCTCTCGCCTGTTTTGAGGTTGGTATGTATGCGGCTGGTGAGATTACCTTTTTTATCGTATTTGTACTTAAATTCATAGAGCATTCCACCTTCTTCGTCATGGACCTCGCGGATGAGCTTGCCGTCTGCATCGTACTCATAGGTATAGACGCAGTTTCCTATCATGTCGGTGAAGGTATTTTTAATAACATTGCCGTTAGCGTCGTATTCATAGGTGTAATCGCAGCCGAACTCAGGTGCTTTGTTTTTGAAATTAAGTATCCTGCCGCTCTTGTCAAATGTGTACTCAAGGTTGACGGTGACGTCGTATTGGCTGAGATAATAACTGAATTCCATAACACCGGTCTGCGGATTGTACACGCCATAGCTGACATTGCCGTCCCCGGAATATATGAGGTTAAACTCCTCGATCTTCGCACCGTTCCTAAGGATGGCGAACTGATCGATGTGCTGGCTCGGGCTAAAGAGAGTCATTGATTTTACGGTCTTTTTCTTGGAAACCGTGAAGCTGTCGACCATTTTATCGTCGTAAATCTCGTATGTGTTACCGTTTGCTGCTTCGGTGTAGTTACCCACAGCCTGCACAGTGATGCCGCGGAAGGTCGACTTGTTGGTGATGTCGGCATTCGGTGCTTTTATATCGAGATACTTGGTGGAAGCTGCTTTGTTGGCTTTGATGGTAACTTTTATATATGCCTCGGTCTGGAAGTTGATGATCGCTACATCTTTATTTTTTATCGCTTTGTTCAGAGCCTTTTCCGTGGATACTCTGACTGTTTTGCTTGCGGCTTGTGCCGGTACATCGTTAATAAGCATTGTTACGACCAATGCCGTGATCATTAACATGCCGATAAATGTAAGTTTTCGAAGCATCTGTTTCATCTGGTTACCTCCTTGATCTACCTGTAAAGGTTCTAAGTAATTTTACATTGCAACTTCAAATCCTAAAGCTTTTGCCTGAGTGCAGAATTCCTTTTCACTTATTTGCATTTTGGCAGCTGCCTTTTCAACCGTCATATCTCCATCATTTATAAGTTCAACAAATGTTTCTATCTTTCCTTCTATTTTTCCGTCCTGTATCAGATCAGTTATCGCCTTACACATATCAAGTTCCCCTCCTTCATCTTCTTTATTATTTTCAATATAACCATTTGATACTGAAAACGCAAGATATTTTTATATGACAATATGTCAACCAGTCTTATGTAGCCAAAGCTACGGGATTATCCCAGCAGGCAGTTAACCTCATTGAAAAGGGTACCGGAGCTACTATACCCTCTTTAGATTCATACCCAAAAACTTCTCAATAGCCAGCGATACAACCTGATTCAAGGATATCCCGTTTTTTACGGCATACTCTGACGCATGCTCATGAACGGCAGGTGATACTCTGACATTAAAACTGCCGGTAAACTCCTTTTGTGGTTCTTTTCCAATCTGCTTACAATACTCCAGATAGTTTTCTATACAATCATGGAATGAAGTCTCAAGTTCTTGAATTGAGCGTCCATGAAAATTCAGTGAATCTGAAACTCCAAATACTTCACCGACAAAAATATTGTCTTCTTCATCATATGAAATTGTTGCTCTGTAATCCTTATACTTCATAAAATCGGATTTAACTTTCATGACTCTCTCCTATCTCATCCAGGAACTGTTTTACCTTTTCAATCTGATACTTATATAATTCATTTCCCGGATGCGGTCCATCAAACTGAATAATTCTTTTCGAGGTGATATGAACATATCCTATTCCTGACCCACGTCCGCCTTGAAATTTATTACAATTGCAATTCTTCATCAATGTGTCAAGTTCACGCGTCGTAAAATTCTTTGGATATGGCTTCCTATATAATTTTTCCAATAATTCTTTTTTCTTAGACATATAGCTCCTGTCTATGCAACTAATTTTTAGTTGCAATTGTATTATATATTATATTTTAGTTCTTGTCAATATTATTTATACTGATTAATTCTCTTTTCATCTCTTTTTATACACCGTGTCATACCACATCCCGTGCACCGTCGCGGTCCCGTTGGGACTGATTTTCACTGTGTCCCAGATACTTTTACTGCTTTGGAAACCATACATCTGCTTCCTTTTGTTTTTCTTTATTAATCCCTTGATCTTCTCCAATATCATTGCATCCTCCCCTTAGAAACTTACCGCGTAATACTTTTCAAGGTAACTCTCCTTGCTGGTCAGGTGGAATCCCTTGCAGTACTCGCACCAGTAATAATCCAGCTTCTTGCCACGCTCTCTCTCAAATATCTTCCTGTACTTGTTGGCTGCGTGCTCATCACGATACCTTTTTTTGCTGCCGCATTGTCTCCAGATTTTGTATACCATATATTTGTCCTCCTTAAGGTGTGTGTATTTGCTTTTCCGGCTATCTATATGGTACATCATCATAAGTACCATTTATGGGACTTTTGCAGAGAAAATCATGTAAATTATAAAAAAGATAATAATTTTTTAATTGACAAACACATTTTCGAATAGTATTATAAAGGTACAAAAAGGTACCGCCTTTAAACAGACTTTACAGACGGTTTGCCTTAGTTAATTGGTTATAAAAAAAGCAACCTTAACTGATATGTACCCTCTTTACTGGACAACCAGTAAGGAGGGTATTTTCATGCGCTATAGTTATGAATACAAAAGAAATGCTGTAGAGTTGTATCGACACGGACAATGGCCTGATACACCATATGGTATAAAAGCAGGGAACTTTCACCATAAGATTCGTGAATGGGCACGAATCGAGGAAGCTTGTGGGCTTGA
>JAFRSU010000047.1 GCA_017427415.1 Lachnospiraceae bacterium
ATTGAGCCTGTATTATAACAGTTGGTTATTGTTCCTTCATAGTTATATCCGGCCACGCCTCCGACAAAAGCTCCATCTCCACCACTAATCGAGCCTGTATTATAACAGTTGATTATTATTCCAAAATTGTATCCGGCCACGCCTCCGATATATGATTTGCCTTTTATTTCTCCGCCTTCAACACCTATATTCTTTACAGTTCCATTACTACTGATATACCCAAATAATCCTTGATTTTTTCTATCATCTACATCTTCAAATCCGGTATTATTCAGACCAATTATCTTCTTAATATTTCCATCAAATTGTCCTGAATAAAATGCATTATCTGTATAGGAATTATAGTATCCTATCGGTACCCACAATTTATCTGTACATATTATATCGTTTGTCAAAATTGCACATGCAGAAATATTTGAAGTATATCCGTTTGTACCATTTACAATATCCGAAAACTGTTTAAGCATATTGTAATCGGATATCTCATAAGGATTGTTTTGGCTTCCTCCATTTTCACTTCCGCTTAATATACGTGCGGGCCAGTCTTTTACAGGCACTATACTATTATCTACAACATGATCTTCCGGAATTCCGGTTTTCTTAGTAAAATTAACCCCATTTAAATGAGGATAGAAATAATTATTATCATCGTTTTCCTGATAAAGCCAAGGGTTAACTTCATCAGGTCCAAAGGCAAATTCCATATTCTGATCAGCATTACTGCCGGTCATCTTATCCGTTGTCAAACCTTTGACTGTATTGCTATTATCTTGATTACCGATAGCGTTTGAAACATTACTTCTATTACTATCATAATAACAGTAGGTTATTGTTCCACCAAAATTCTCTCCGGCCACGCCTCCGACATAAACAGCAGCTCCGCTACCACTAATCGAGCCTGTGTTATAACAGTTGGTTATATCTCCCCAATTCTCTCCGGCCACGCCTCCGACCCATGCATTTTCTCCGCCACTAATCGAGCCTGTATTATAACAGTTGGTTATTGTTCCACCATTATATCCGGCCACGCCTCCGACATCAGCACTATCTCCGCTACCACTAATCGAGCCTGTGTTATAACAGTTGGTTATTGTTCCTTCATTTCTTCCAGCCACGCCTCCGATAAAATCTTTTCCTTTTATTTCTCCGCCTTCAATGCCTATATTCTTTACAATTCCATTGCTACCGATACAACCAAATAATCCTTGATATCCATCATTTACATCATTAAACCCGGTATTATTCAGACCGATTATCTTTTTTATTTCTTCATTATTATCATTAAAATGACCATTGTACTTATTATTTGCATTTCCTATCGGTACCCATAGTTTATCGGTACATACTATATCATTCATCAGTTTTGCACATGCACCAGTCTGTCCACCATTTACTATTCCGGCAAATTCTTTTAACTGGGCATAATTTGTTATCTGGTAAGGATCTCCTTCTGATCCAGAACCCTGCATAGTTACCGGTTCCTGAGCATATGTTTTTACGAACCCAAGATCGAGTCCCGCAAAATTTGATATTACTAAAGCCAGCACCAACATTGCACACAATATGACTTTAAATACCTTCTTGTTATTCATACCTAAAAATCCTCCACTATATTTAAGTTTTTTATATGTTTTTGTCATCTATATCGTCCGGTTTGCCTTTATTTTTCTCATTTATCTTTATGCATATGATAGTTATGGCGACTGCGGCGTTGAAGGATATGACCGCTGTCAATACATATCCGCCTGCATCCGCCGACAGTAGTGAGTTCCCGGCGAAGTCGGCATCAGCTATACTATGCATTCTTCCGTCAGCCATATATATCCATCCGACCAGCAATGCAAATATACCAAACGATACCGCACCCAGAGTCTTTATCATTCTTTCCTCTATTTTTCTCTTTTTCTTATAGGCCAGTTCGTGCATCAGGTCTATCCTTTGTCTGTTTGTTCTCATAGTATTCACCTTTTCTTAAAGTGTGTGGATATATTATCCATTATATTTTTATTTTACCCTACATATAAAAAGAGTCCTGTTTCGAATAAAATCCAGACAGGACTCAAAGTTAATCTTTTTATAGATTTCAGTACTATTTACAGACTATTCAAAGTATTTTTTCAACTTTTTGCGGTATTTCTTAACTATCAGTACAGCTATGACCGTCACTATCGGGAACATATATCCTATATATGCGGGTACTCCGGTCCGTGATACCAGGATATTAAATGATGCATGATATACTATCGCTATGGTGAGCAGTCCCAAAGTCCCTGCCAGACGCAGCCATAGTTTTTCCCATACTGCCTTCATGCCAAGCATAACTACCATACCTGTCACCACATGCATGGTACCGGTACCGAATCCCCTTATCAGGAGGTGCTGTATGTTAGATGTATCGTTGCCCAGGAGATAACATACATTTTCGAATGTCGCAAAGCCTATGGCTACCGTTATGGTATTCCCAGCCATCCTGTTCTTGGGAGGCTCAAATACCAAAAGATAAAAAATTACCGGCAGCAGCTTCATAACTTCTTCCACCGTAGGTGATATCTCCACCGAAGCGGTGAGTGCATTAAGGCCGTATACAGCAGCTAAGAATGTATTGATATATGATGACAGCAGGCACATCGTCATGCCGCTGAGCATAAATATGATGATCCTTCGACGGTATGACTCAAGGCATAAAACAGCAACCAACAATGGTGCCGCAAGACATATATAGATATTTTCGATATAATTCATCCTCAGCCTCCCGACTTAAGACTCTGAATCATAGACGATCCGTCCGCTTTAGCCACCCTGTCTTTTACAATTCTATCCACTGCCGGGATAAATAAGATATACGATATACTCAGCATTATATCGCTCCAGTAAAACGGATTTGTCCAGCTGTCATCAAAGAAAAAGCATGACAGGACCCATGTCTGGTATTCCAGATAACAGAATATGAAAGAGGCTCTGTATAACCATTTTGAAGTATAGGTTTTCCCGTATTTTCCCTTGTTATACAACCCGCCCTTTACTGTTTCTCTTAAAAGCATCCACATCAGCAAGGCACATATTACATTACTTAACACATCACCTTCGGAATACATGATAAATCCCACCGCCATAGCGAAAGTAAATATCGGGATAAGTATCAGAGATCTGTATCTTTTACTGTCCATTTCCTTTTCTCTTATGTATTGTAAAAGAATTATCAGGAAAAGATAGGATACATAACATCCGAGCTCATATATATGTCCGGAATGCGCCTCATCACCCAATAAAAGCGCATACAGCTCGTAGTAAAGTGCCGACAGGAAGATAAGGGTATGATAAAGAAAGAGCAGCATCCACTCTCTTGTTCGGAATTTGACTGCTCTGATTATATCTATGATCATACATATCGCAATTATGAATAAGCTTATCGAATTATTAAAGATATCTAACGAATTCATATTCTTTACGCTTTAATCCTCTTTATCGTTCATCCTTTTCCTCACCGGATTCTTTTCTCCACCTGTTCAACTTGTAGCAGAATATAGTGAGCGCTATTCCCAGTATAAATGCAAATATCCCGACGATAACATAGTTCAGGATATCCCTGTCGCTGAATATGCTTCCGTACATAACATTCTGTGTCTGGCTGATGACCCCATCAGCTGAGCTGCCGGAAAGCCCCGGAAGGATAAACACTATAAAAAACATCGCAGCAGCAGCCACAAGTCCTGCACATACATAATACAGCCTTGCTTTTGCTTCTCTTGCTTTATGCTCTATCATAGCCGCTCTCTTATGCATTTCGGCTATTCTTTGCTCATTACTCTTAAGCATATGCGCTATATCCCTCCTTTTCCATTTCTCTTTTTAATACAGTCTTGGCCCTGGTGAGCCAATAATCCACTTTCTTCTTAGACACATCCATGATGTCGGCGGCCTGTTCATAGCTTAGCTTTTCAAAATATACCAGCCATACCGCCTCTCTCAGCTCCGGTTCAAGCCTGCCTATACATCTGTGCAGAGCCTTTTCCTGAGCATCCTTACAAAGCGTATCTTCAAAATTCCCGCCATCCGCAGTGATCTCTTCGTTTAAGTCATCAAGGCTGAATACTTTCAGTCTTTTTTCCTTGGCATACAGGTGATATACCAGATTGTGTCCCGTCCTAAACAGATATGCTTTAAATCCCTGCTTTATCTTCGGTCTTTTAGCCATGATATTGGCAAAAGCCTCTATCATCAGGTCCTCCGCATCCTCAAAGCTTGACAGATATCCTTTCAGATACGCAGTAAGAGCATCCCCATATCGCACCATGAGCTCATCATAGCATTCGGTATGACCGTCTAAAAAAAGCCGGTAAAGCTCTTCGTCGCTCATGTAGGATCCTCCCTCTTTAAACCTGACAGCAATCCATCAGTATTATAATATATCTATATATTTATAATACTTTATTTCCTATTAAGCGTCAAGGTTTTTGTGACAGGGTGACGGTTCTCTTGTGTTTTTTATTTCATCTTTATCCGACAAAAAAAGAATGCTTCCGACAACATTTAGGATCGGCCTGCATTCTTTTCATACGCGTTTCATTTTTTGTACGGCTTCATTATAAAGTCCTACTGTGTCAAAATCTCGTAATAATTTTGACATTTTTGTAAAATTATAATAGCTGTTTCTCAATTTCCTTTGTAAGTGAGTTGATGCAATCATGAGCCGAACCATACATAGTACAGCCTGCAGCCCTCACATGGCCGCCTCCGGCAAACATAACGGATATCTTGCTCACATCCACTATGCAGTTGGACCTAAGGCTCACTTTCCATTCACGTTTGTTAGCCTCTTTAAGAAGTATCGCCACCTCAACACCCTTGGTCACACGCAGCTGATCGATGATACCGCCCATATCGTTGTTGGTGATGCCGTAAAGCTTCTGTACTTCTGCGGGCACATAAGACACTATGACCTTCCCATCCATCAGAAGTATACTCTCCATCAGACATCTGCCAAGTATCTGGTTCTGCACATAAGTCTTCTCATAGAAAGTCTTATCGATGATATCACCCGGTATTACGCCTTTTTCTATAAGCATTCCGGCAGTCTCCATGGTTTTTCTGGTAACATTCGAATGCTTAAATACACCCGTATCATGCACGATACCCAGATACAGACAATTAGCTGTATTGACATCAATATACGTCTCATCAAATATCGAAGCCAGAAGTTCTGCAGTAGCAGCCGCCTCGGACACTATCATATTTTCATTGGCATATCCTGTGTTGGTCGGATGATGGTCGAAACAGTAAGTATATGCTGCATCCTTAAAATACTTAAAACCATCCCCCAACCTCTCGGTATCACCGCTGTCAAGAGCTAAGAAAACATCATACTTCCCGGCATCGGGATAACCCGTGATCACTTTGTCGGTACCATTAAGGAAAAGAAACTCCGGAGAAACCTCCTCCAAATACACATCCGCTTCCTTCCCAAAACGGCTAAGGATATAATTATACATACCAAGGCACGAACCCACACAATCTCCGTCAGGTCTTACATGACCGCAGATACCTATGCGTCCTGCCTCTTCTATCCTTTTCCATAATTTCTCTAAATCCACTTTCAAATCCTCTTATCTTTGTCATTCTGAGCACAGCGAAGAATCTTATAAGATCCTTCATCGTTAACACTCTTCATAATGACATGTTATTCTTCATCCTCAGAATCCTCAAAATCCTCAGCCTCATCATCTTCAGAAACTTCAACCTCATCCTCATTTTCATCATCATGAAGATCAGCTGTGATCTCATCGATCAGATGAGACATATTAACACCATACTCTATCGACTGATCAGCTATAAAGCGCAGTTCGGGAGTATTTCTCATGTTCATATTATGAGCAAGCTGGCTTCTAAGGAAAGGAGCCGCACTCTTAAGCCCTCTGATCGTATCCTGCTGAGCCTTCTCATCACCTAAAACACTGATGTACACCTTAGCAGTCTTAAGATCGGGAGCCACCTCAACATTAACGATGGTAGTCATCGGAGACACTCTGGGATCCTTAACTTCCATTCTGATCAGGTTGCTCAGTTCCTTCTGAACTTCCTGATTTATCCTGATATTTTTAATACTGTTTTTTCTCATATAATGTATCATGCCTCAGGCATGCTTACACATCGGTGACGTGCCTGTCGCGGCACCGATGGAAGTTTGAATTAATTCAAACTTAAAACTTAACCTCTTTATAAACAAGATGGATTGACGGTTACCTGTAACCTCATTTGTCTGCTTTGCAGATAGGCTGTGGAAGGCACTATATTGCGTTAAAAAGCATAAACTTTACAAGCTGTGAATATCATCATATTGCTATCGAAAACCGTAAGTAAGCGGTAGATGGACTACGTTCGCAGATGTTTCGTAATGAGGCGGAAAACGATTATCCAAATCGTTTTCCGAGTGTAGCACAAGTCGGTCCGGTATCAAGCGGACCGACGATTGCAAGCGTCCGAAATGAAGAAGCATATGCGGACGTAAAGTACATCACCGCTTACAGTGTCGTGTTTTCGAAGTAATATGATGATATCACAGCGCAAAGTAAATCATAAGCAATATAGTGGCTGACACAGCCTTATCTATCAGGTTCTGGGAACCTCAACCATCTTGTAGAACTCAATCTGATCAAGTTCAGCCAGATCTGAGAACTTCTCAAATACCAGACCGCACTCGTATCCTGCAGCCACTTCCTTAACATCATCCTTAAACCTCTTTAACGAAGCCAGAGGACCCTCATATATCTGATTGCCCTCACGGGTGATCCTAGCAGAGCAGCCGCGCTCGATCTTACCATCTAAGACGAATGAACCTGCGATAACACCGATCTGAGAAGCCTTGAACAGCTGACGAACCTCAGCATGAGCAATGATCTTCTCCTCGTATACAGGCTTAAGCATACCCTTCATGGCAGCCTCGATATCATCTATAGCATTGTAGATAACCTTGTACAACTTGATCTCCACACCCTCATGCTCAGCGATATCCTTAGCCGTATTATCAGGCTTAACATTGAAACCGATGATGATCGCATTGGAAGCACCTGCTAAGTTAACATCTGACTCATTGATGTTACCTACACCGCCGTGGATAACTCGTACCACAACTTCCTCGTTAGAAAGCTTAACCAAACTCTGCTTAACAGCCTCAACCGAACCCATAACGTCAGCCTTGATGATAAGATTAAGCTCTTTGACATTACCTGCTTCGATCTGTGAGAAGAGTCCGTCAAGTGACAGTCTTGCCTTGGTCTCGGAGATCTTCTGCTCTTTGCTCTGAGCGATGAATGCTTCAGCAATGGTCCTTGCTTCCTTCTCGTCAGCTACAGCCATCATGATCTCACCTGCATTAGGCACTTCATCAAGACCCTGAATCTCAACAGGTGTGGAAGGAGTAGCTACCTTTACACGTCTGCCCTTATCATCTATCATCGCACGGATACGTCCGTGAGATGCACCTATAGCAACATAATCGCCTACATTAAGAGTACCCTTTTGTACAAGAACCGTAGCGATACATCCCTTACCTCTGTCACGCTCGGCCTCGATAACGATACCACGTGCCTTACGGTTGGGATTGGCCTTAAGCTCAAGTACGTCTGCAGTAAGAAGAACCATCTCGAGCAGGTTCTCGATACCGTCATGAGTCTTAGCCGATACGGGTACGAATACTGTATCTCCACCCCAGTCCTCAGCTACTAAACCGTACTCGGTCAGCTCCTGCTTTACCTTTTCTACATTTGCACCGGGCTTATCTATCTTGTTTACAGCTACGATGATAGAAACGTTGGCTGCCTTTGCATGGTTGATAGCCTCAACAGTCTGGGGCATAACACCGTCGTCTGCAGCTACTACCAATATAGCGATATCTGTGGACTTAGCACCACGCATACGCATGGAAGTAAATGCCTCATGTCCGGGTGTATCAAGGAAGGTGATCTTCTCACCGTTGATCTCTACCATGTATGCACCGATATGCTGTGTGATACCGCCTGCTTCGTGTGAAGTAACGTTGGTTGAACGGATGGCATCAAGAAGTGATGTCTTACCATGGTCAACGTGACCCATAACGCAGACAACGGGAGGACGCTTTATAAGTGTAGCGGGATCTTCCTCGGTCTCCTTTAAGAGCTCTTCTACTACATTTACCTTAGCTTCCTTCTCACACATGATCTCGTAATCAAGTGCGATCTCTTCAGCCTCTTCGAATGTGATCTCTGAGTTCTGGTTGATCATCTTGCCGGCTAAGAAAAGCTTCTTTACGATAGCACCGGCATTCTGCTTCATCTTGTCAGCCAGCTCTTTGATAGTGATAACCTCGGGGATGGTGATAACCTTGATATCCTCTTCCTCTTTAACAACCTGCTTTACAGGCTTCTGGAAAGCACCCTTACGGTTAGGATCTTTCTTAAGGTTTACATTCTCATCATCGTAATCACGCTTATCTTTTTTGTCTTTACCTTTATTCTTGAACTTACCTGCACGGTCGTTTTTATCGATCTGTGTGCTAAGCTCGCTCTTTAACTTGCCGTCAGGTGAAGGCTTAGAAGGACGCTTTGTAGCAAAAGGCTTACGTCCGTCATCATCCTTATCCTTATCGCCGAAGCCGTTAGGACCGCCCATGCCGCCGCGTCTGTCACCGAAAGGCTTCTGGCCGCCCTGGAACTTATCTCTGTCACCGAAAGGTCTTCCACCCTGACCCTGGCCCTGTCCTCCGGGTACATTTCTGTCTCTGAAAGGAGGACGATGCTCACCGGGTCTGCCATCGCGTCTGTCACCGCCCTGACCGTCACGTCTGTCAGGTCTGCCTTCTCCGGGTCTGCCGTCACGTCTGTCGGGTCTGCCGTCTCCGGGTCTTCCGTCACGTCTGCCCTGATCTGAGGGACGTCTGTCCTGATTTCTGTCAGGTCTTCCCTGCTGTTGTGCGATACGTCTTTCTTTGGCTGCCTGCTCTTTATCCTTGGCTGCTGCAAGGCTTTCAAAGATATTTCCTACTATACGGGGCTGTACCTCATTGGTCTCCGGTACTGCCTTAGCCGCTGCAGCTGTATTTTCTTCAGCTGCTGGTGAAGGTGCTGCCTTTACCTCAGGCTCTGCAGTATTTGCTGCTGCAGCCTGCTCGTTAGCTTTCTCTTCTTTTTTGATATCAGGTTCTTTTTCGGGCTTTGCCGCAGCATGAGCCTCGGGAGCGGGAGCTGCGGGTCTCTTCTGCAAAGGTGAACCGTCCAGTTTTACTATCTTACCGTTATCATTCATTTTTAAAGGAAGGGGCTTGCCGTCTTTTCCGATAAGCCTTCCGTCCTTAGCTACCCAGTAAGGAGTCTCCTTGCCGTCCCTGCCGATCAGCTTGCCAGCGGGGGGACGCTTCTTGCCGGTCTTAGCAGGTTCGCCTCCTTCGGGTCTTACATGCTTTTCAGGAGCAGCCTGTTTATTTTCGGGCTTAACTTCTGTCTTAACCTCGGGCTTTGCTTCAGTCTTTACCTCAGGCTTTGCTTCAGTCTTTACTTCAGGCTTAGCTTCTGCCTTTACCTCAGGCTTAGCTTCCTGCTTTGCCTCAGGTTTTGCTTCCGCTTTTACTTCTTCCTTTGTATCACTCTTTTTTGTATCTTTCTTGGACTTACTGTAGTGAGCCCTGACATAATCCGCATCCTCATCCGATACACCGCTCTGGTGGCTCTTTACTTCAACACCTTTTTTAACGAGCAGATTAATGATATCGGTGTTAAGGGTCTTCGAATCCTTAGCCAGACCGTTTTCTACCAACTCTCTTGCCAGTTCATAAATCCTCATTTTGGCCATTCTGTACAAATCCTCCGATTGTTTTAACAAATATATAATCTTTATTATTTACTTAAGTAAACTTATGATCTTGTCTGCAAGACCTTTATTGTTTACGGATACGCACGCCCTGAATTCAAAACCGATCGCATATCCTAAGTCATCCTTGTTCCCGAACTCATAATAAGGAACATCATAGTATGCAGCCGAATCCCTGAACTTCTTCTTCGTATTGTCAGAAGAATCGGCAGCGACCAACACTAAAAAGGACTGCCCGGACTTTATGCATTTCTCGGTCTGAAACTCCCCCGCGCCGATATTTCCGCCCTTACGGCATAAGCCTAACAGGGAATAGATCTTTTTATCATTATTGTTCGTTAGACCATTCATATTCATTCCTTAATTTCTCAAATACCTCCTCCGGTATCTGAGTCTTAAGCGACCTTTCTAAACCTTTGGTTTTAACCGCTTTTTCCAAACATTCAAGTTTATTGCAGATATAAGCGCCTCTTCCGTTCTTTTTGCCGGTAGCATCGATACATACATTTCCGTCAGGTTCGAGCAGGACTCTTATGAGCTCCTTCTTTGACTTCATCTCACCGCAGCCGGTGCACTTCCGAAGCGGAATCTTTCTGACCTTTACTGCCATCTGTCGCTCCTTTTAGTTCTCTTCGTAGTAGTAATACTCGTCCTCATCCTCAGTGCTCTGTGATTCAGGCTTGATATCGATCTTGTATCCTGTAAGTCTTGCTGCAAGTCTTGCATTCTGGCCTTCCTTACCGATAGCAAGTGAAAGCTGGTAATCAGGAACGATAACTCTTGCCCACTTCTCCTCAGGGTATGCATCTACTGATATAACCTTTGCAGGGCTTAATGCATTCTCAATAAGTACTGCGGGGTCATCGCTCCAGTTGATGATATCGATCTTTTCTCCGCCGAGCTCTTCTACGATAGCATTTACTCTGTCGCCGTTAAGACCTACGCATGCGCCTACGGGATCAACATCGGGATCTGAAGAGTATACAGCCATCTTGGTACGCTGTCCTGCTTCTCTTGCGATGGACTTGATCTCTACGATACCGTCGCTTACTTCGGTAACGGTCTCTTCAAACAGACGCTTTACAAGCTCTTTGTGATTTCTTGATACTGTGATCTTGGGACCGCGTGTGGTATCCTTTACTTCGATAACATATACCTTGATCCTGTCATTGAGTCTGAAATGCTCTGTAGGTATCTGCTCGCTCTCGGGAAGTATGGCGTCTGTCTTTCCTAAGTTGATGGCGATGTTCCTGCCGTTGTAACGCTGTACTGTACCGGTTACGATCTCATGCTCACGTGAACTGAACTGGTTGTATATAACCTTTCTTTCTTCCTCACGGATCTTCTGTACTACTGCCTGCTTAGCCTTCTGTGCAGAGATTCTTAAGAAGTTCTTGGGGGTAACCTCGATATTTACTACGTCGCCTACTGCCAGTTTCTTTCTGGGGAACTTGTTCTTAGCCTCTTCTAAGGTGATCTCCATAAGGTCATCCTCAACCTCGTCAACGATGGTCTTTTCAGCATATACGTTTACAGCACCGTTTTCCCTGTTGATGTTTACCTTTATGTTGTCAGTCCTTCCGAACTGGTTCTTGCAGGCTGCAAGAAGTGAATTCTCTATCGCCTCCAGTAATACGTCCTTGCTTATATCTTTCTCCTTCTCGATCTCATTTAATGCATCGATCAATTCCTTGTTGCCACTCATTTTTTTCCATTATCCTCCTTATATTATGTGATGTTTTTTCAGTTATTGTGTTTCTGTGTTGTATGTAAAACATTTCAATTTAAGATTCTTCGCTTCACTCAGAATGACAAGGTATTTTGTCTTGTAATCCTGAGGGCATAGCCCGAAGGATCTTAGAAATCAAAATGTAAATTTATCTTTGAGATCTGAGCCATATCAAGCTCTATAGCCTCTCCTTCAACATCAAAAACGAAATGCTCGTTTTCATATGACTTTAGGATGCCGGTGAATTCCTTCCGTTTGTCGTGAAGTGCCTTGTAGAGTCTTACATCCACCTGTTCTCCGATGTTTTGCAGAAAATGCTTTTCCTTTTTTAACTGCCTGCCAAGTCCCGGTGAGCTTACCTCCAGGATATAAGCGTTGGGGATAAAATCCTCTTCGTCGAGCTTAAGCTCTAACGCCCTGCTTACCTTTTCACAGTCATCGACCGTGATGCCGCCTTCTTTGTCTATATATGCACGAAGGTAATAATCAACACCTTCCTTTACATACTCGACATCATACAGGCTGTATCCGAACTCTTTGATTATCGGCTCCAGCAGGCGTTCGGTGTTTGCTTCGTATGTTTCTTTGTTTGCCATTTTTTCCTTTCTTAATATTGAAACTATTCGTGGTGGCCTATTATACACTCATAAACCATCCGGCTCCGCCGTATGTCGTCGCTACGCGAATAGTTTCTCACAAACAAACTGAGTGGACTTTCGCCCACTCAGTACTTTTAACTATATGCAACATAAATAAAATATCACAATGCAAGTATAAATGCAAGTATATTTTTAAATTTTTTTAAGATCTTTCGGGCTTCGCCCTGAGTATTACAGCCGATCATGAATAAACTTCAGGTCTCAACACTCCTATATAAGGGAGATTCCTATAATATCCGGCATAATCAAGACCGTAGCCTACTACGAAATTGTCCTCGATATCGAAGCCGTACATCGTAGGATTGAGGTCCTTGGGATGGCAGTTATATTTATTGAGCAATGATACCGTGATAACCGATTTGGCTTTCCTGTCATAGAGGTAATCCTTAAGGTAGCTTAATGTCAGTCCGGAATCCACTATGTCCTCAACTATGATCAGGTCTTTTCCTGCTATATCGTTATCGAAGTCTTTTCTCATGATAATCTGTCCCGAAGACTTAACATCATTTCCGTAGCTCGATACACTGATAAAGTCAAAAAACATGAGGCAGTCCATCGATCTTACGAGATCAGTGAAGAATACGGAGCCGCCCTTAAGTACCGCAGCTACTATGGGACATTTATCCTCATACAGCTCGGATAACTTTCTGCCCATCTCTTCTACACGTTTTTTTATCTGATCCTCGGTAAGGAGAACATACTCCACATCATTTTTCTCACATGTAACGCTCATATTACTTACCTCGAAATTAAAATATACACCTCATCCGTCGCCTTACGGCGACACCTTCCCTTCGCCAGGGAGGGCATCACAACACAATGTGTTGTGATATATCCCCTCAAGGGGAAAGCTTATTATGTTCATTATAGATGGTTTTTAGAACTTGTTATCGTAATATGCTTCACCGCCGGTGGCTATGACGATACATTCGTCGTCCTCTAAGTCGTTCAGCATCTCCGTATACAGCGTACCGGCCACCTTCGACTTCGTCTCGTTTACCTGTTGGGCTACATATTCGATTGTGTTCCTGTCCCTCGAGCCCATGTATACCTGCATAGAACAGCTTCGTATGATCGTAGCATAATCCTTGTACATATTCTTGAGGTCATCTATGGATCTTAAGATGATAGAGCATGATACATCATACTTCTTGGCACTCATAAGGATTCTCGGGAAATCATATATCTTTCCGTTATCGGCGAATTCACTCATCATGCAGTGTACAGGGTAGTCAAGAGGCATACCTGCTGCTTTTTTGAAGAGTACTGTAAATATCTGTGAATAGATAAGTGCAGGGAACTCAGAGTTAACACCGGTGTTGGGTCTTACGATAAAGAGAATCCTCTTGGAATCACCGAGCTTATCAAGCTCTACCGAGTCAAGATCGCCCGAACGATCGATAACGCCTGCGGTAACGGCATTGATAATCTTGATGATGGACTCTGCGATCTCCATCTTATCGGTACCTACCATGATACGGAAGTTGTCGTACTTTGATAAGCAGGGATGATCGGGATTGGTAGTATCAACCTCTAAAAAACGTCTGTCAAGATCGTCTACGGGCTTGATCTTCCAGTTATCACCGGAATCACCGAATCCGCCGTGTTCCATCTCACTAAGCATCTGCTTAACCATCTTAAAGTTACGGTTGGAATCGTCTGCAAAATTCTTTACATAGCTGATAAGCGCTTCAAGAAGCATCCTCTTCTCACTCAATGTAACAACATCGCTCTCATCGGCTGCAAGAAGTGCATTTGCAACATCTGTGATATCTTCTTCTGTTTTGATGTATACGAAGGGATTATAATAATCGCTTCGCTCGGGATCCAAGCTGTTGATGACCTTTACTGTGTAACCCGAGCTCTTAAAAAGAGCATTGAGGTCATTGTAAAGGAGACCTGCCTTATCAGTAACAACGTAACTGCAGCAGCGCTGTAAGATGTTGGGCTTTACATAAAGCTTGGTCTTACCTGCGCCTGCTCCTCCCAATACTATAACGTTGTTATTATAGCTGTTGTTCTCTCTATATCTTGTAAGTCTGAGTCTTACACTTTCCGAAAGAATAAAGTCGTTGTCCTCAGGCTCACGCTTTACAGAAAGATGTGAGTAAGCTTTGTTGAAAGCTTTTATATTTCCCCACTTTAAATCTTCAAGACCTTTTTGTTTTGCCATAAACTTTTCCCCCTCATTGGTGTATCTATGATACAAATATCAATCTACATAATTTTGTGATATTATAATACACCAAATAAGGGGGAACGTAAGCATTATTTTTTTGACATTATTTGCTGAAAAAAATACACTTTTTACATTTTTGGAAAAAATATGTCTTAATCGTAAAACGGATCTCCGTATTCATAATAACCGGGATCGTAAAAGTCATCATCTCTATAGTCATCCTTGAAATATTGACTATTTTCATGCATAAACTCTTTAAGCTTCCTATCCAGGGTACTTCCTTCCGGTACATAATACTGTCTTCTTACATAACCCTTTTTCATATCTATGTAGATGCCGATCATTTTAGTATTGCCGTAATAATCATCAAAAATGATCCTGTCAGATTTCACATCATCAAAATTGTCAACTATCAACTGCAAAAGATCAACAGACTTATCAATACCTGCTTTATTATAGGTCCTGTTATTCCTGTATCCGGTACCAAAATACTCGCCCGATACCTGAGCATATGTACAGTCGCCTTTATCGGGGACATATTTTTCTATATTAAGTACATCACAGAACATACCTATCATAAATAATACCAGCACTCCGATGCATACTCCGCATTTAACCATATTCTGCTTAATTACACGGAATCTCTTTTCTGCTATCATACAGGATGCCATATATCCGACAAATCCGACAATTATAAGTATAACAAGTATCCCGATCCTATGGGAGGGAATATGCGCCTGTCCTTCTTCTGCGGATATGAACAATGCGATGAAAAATAATCCGAATCCGAGTGCACAGAAAAATGCAAAACACCAGTTAAATATTACCTTTACGGCAGGGAATACAAAGTTGTCCTCGGTCTTTTCGGATTTTCTCCTTGTATATAAAAGATATGCCCCTACAGTAAGCAATACCCCGGCAGCAAATGCGATAAGTACTCTAATATAAGTTCCATCCTGATATAATCCGACTACTGTTCCTTTGATATCATATGATGCTTTTATTTCATTATTTGTGAAGAACTCTATCGGAGATAATATATTATAGGTAGAAAACTCCATTATTCCGAGACCACTTTTTACTCCTATATATAAAAGCTGTGAATATGCATCAAATAATACATTTAAGATTAACCATGCTACTGCAAGCGCTATATAGCAAAAGGCCGCCATACCTATCCTGCCGCACAGTGTGATCACTAAAACTCCCAGCGAATACCAGAACAGATACTCCACCGTTGATACGATCAGCCACTGTGTAAGCTCAGCTATGGCAAAATAGCCGAAGAAGGTCGTCTGTATCAGTTCTATGATATATATGGATATAACAGGTATCATTATGGCTAAAACACCGAAAAGATATCTTGTCGCGAAAAGGCTCAGTCTGTTAAAGGGAAGCGATTCGTAAAAGTAATGCTTTCTCCTTTTGGTCAGATACCCGAAGCCTGCTGTTGCTGCAACTAATCCCATACATGCAGCAAACATATGAGTTATTTCGGTAAGCAGCTCAATAACACGGTATGCTATTTCATAATCATGAGTCATGTCATAACGGTATGTGGACAACGCTATGACAATAGTACATGTAAACACATATCCGAGCATACTCATGACCCAGATAGGCCAATGCATCCTGATATCACGCATTATCATATTGAAATTAAAGAATAATTTCTTTGATGCCATAGTGCTCACCTCCCAACTCATGTATAAATATCTCTTCAAGATTCAAAGGTATAAAGTCCATGATGAGCGGATCGTATTTTCGAAGCTTTTCTCTTACTTCGCTGTCGGAACATTTTGCTATAAGTGTATATACGCTTCCGCTCTTTGTAATGGACAGGCATTTTATATCATCTATGCTGTTCTCCGTGATATTCGGCATATTATCTTCCCTAAATGCCAGCTGGATCTTGGATATGCCCTCCTGCAGGGAGTACAGTGATTTTTCTATGAGCATCCTGCCCTTGTTCATGATACCCACTGTATCACATATATCTTCCAATTCCCTTAAGTTATGTGATGATACCAGTACAGTTACCTGGCGCTCAGTAACATCCTGCATGAGCAGGCTCCATATCTGCCTTCTCATGACCGGGTCAAGACCGTCCACAGGCTCATCCAACACAAACACATCTGCCATCGTACTCATCGCAAGTATGAAGGCTGCCTGCTTCTGCATACCTTTTGACATCTTGCGTATGGTCTTTTTCGGATCGATGGATGTAAGTACCGAAAGAAGCTTTTTGTATCTGTCTTCGTTAAAGTGCGGATAGATACCTTTATAGTACTTCATCATGTCATTTATATCGGAATTAAGGAAGAAAAACAGGTCATCGGGTATATATGCGACTCTGCTTTTTATATAAGCATTATCATATACCTCCTGTCCATCTATGGTCACGGTACCGCTGTCCTGCCTGTATATACCGGTCAGGTGCCTGATGATGGTCGATTTGCCGGCACCGTTCGGTCCCACAAGCCCGTATACCGAGCCTTTATCAACATGAAGGTCCAGCCGGTCAAGTGCTGTAAAACCTTCGAATGTTTTTGTCAGATTATCTACGCTGATCAATTTTCATTCTCCTTTCAGGATCTTATATGTTTTCAATATAACCCAGTTTCGGTACTTCGTTACCTGTATCACCGAGTACATACCGTGCTATCCGCTCTCTCGGTTCTCCCGCTATATCAAAATCCTTTAATACTATATCCAGTCTGTCATATATTTCTGCCAGATGCTTACCTGATACTTCACTTACATCTACAACAAATGATCCCTTACCCGGTACCGAATAGATATAGCCGTCATTTTCGAGATCCCTGTATGCACGCTGTATCGTGTTCGGATTTATGGCATATTGGGCTGCAAGCTCTCTGACCGACGGCATCTTCTCATCTCTTTTTATGACTCCGGTCACGATCAGTTTCTTAAATCCGTCCACTATCTGTTCATATACGGGTCTCGAATCCCTGTAATTAATATTAATCAAACGGCATTCCTCCTTTCTTGCGTTTTAACTGTATTAATTATGTTAGTACAGTTATATCTCTTTTTAGGTAATATGTCAAGACCTGTTTTAAAACTTTTTTAAAAAATTATTAGTCCATGCTAATATTGAAAAATCTAAATAAATATGTTATAATATATAAGCAATTTTATGTTGTGTGCCGAATAATACTTGCATTACCGAAAACTACAGAAGGAGTATGCCATGAATATCGAGAAGATCCAAGCTTTTACTTTAGAAAATGCAATTGATATCTTTAAGAACAGCGTTGATGCCATCATCGCTGTAAATATTGACGAAGACTGTTATCATGCAGTATTAAAGCGTGGTTATTTCGAATCATTTATAAATGAAAGCGGAACTTATCAGGAGCTTATGAATAAGCTTTGGTTCCATTTTGGTGATACGGGTGAGACCATTACCGAGGATTATCAGGTATTCATCCCCGCTCTCGGCAAGGTAGAAGGAAAATACAGCAAGCATCTCAAGGTTATGTTCGATGACCATCAGCGTCCTGTACAAATGAATATATATCCTCTCGACGAGGACAGTTCATATCTGTTCGTACTTGATGTACTTGATACCAGCGAGACCGGTGACGATTTCCAGACTTCAGCTAAGGTTAACACCATGCAGAACGCTTATCTGTTCTCCATGTATATGGACTTAGTAAAGGATACCACAAGCAGTATCAATATTTCGGAGATATCCGATGAAACGGTTAATACACAGCTCAAGTACACCGATTGGCGTATGATGATAGTAAATATGATCTGGCCCGATGACCAGCCCATGTTCTTAGAGCGTACCGATCCGAAGTATCTTAAGGAGAACTTCATACCGGGACATACTTCATCTTTCGACTGTCTCATGATGAACCTTGAAGGAAAATATATCTGGGTTAAGCTCATCTTCAGCCGTGCCGAGACCAACAACGATGACGACTACCGTTTCGTGTTCATGGTACAGGATATCCACGAAAATACAGTAGAGCTTATGTCCACTCTTAAGAAATATGAAGAGATGGCTTCGATGGATCCTCTTACCAATGTATTCAACCACGGACGTATCGAGACAGAGCTTATGAATGCCGTAGACGCCAAGAAGAAGAACGGTACTACAATCTCGGCTATGATCCTCGACATCGACCACTTCAAGCTTGTAAACGATAACCACGGACATTCCGTAGGTGATATGACATTAAAGCGTTTCTCACAGATCATCTCCGACTTCTTTACAGGAAGCGAATCCGTAGTAGGACGTTGGGGCGGTGAAGAATTCGTAGTAGTATGCTACGACACCGACTTGTATGAGATAAAAGAACTCGCTGAGCACTTAAGGATCAAGGTAGCATCAGAATCCTTCAAGGCTATCGACCACATCACCTGCAGTATCGGTGTAACCGAAGTCACAGACAACGATGAAGCTACCGCATTATTTGAAAGAATGGACAAGGCCCTGTATGATGCCAAGTCCTCCGGCAGGAACTGTGTGAAGTCTCTGACATAAGTTAATTCCGTTAAAACAAAAACAACCGAGAGTGTATCATATTGATACATTCCCGGTATTTTTTTATACATCTTCAAACTCTTTTTCTATATACTCTGCATCGCGTCTGGCATTAACTATCTTTCCCCGATTGCCGTTTATAAAGCACACCTGCGGATCATCCGGCAGGTATTTTACCTCTATCTCGGAGTTGGGGAACTTATTGCTATGGGCATATATCTCCAGTTCCACTGTATATATCGTATTATTGACACAATACTCAAATACGGGATTCCACTGAGCCCTGACAGTTCTGCCGCATAGCTCTCCCTTCCACACCGGATACAAAAAATGCGCATAAGTTATACCTGTACATTTGTCCATTAATTTAAATCGGCTGTATATCTTATATAGAAAAAACCCCACAAATATGACCGCACACCCCGCAATGATAAAAGGCATAAAAATACCTCCTGTAAAAGTCACCTCAAAAACGCTTTTTAACGTTTCACGGCAGTAAAAAATTTATATGTTTTGGAAAAGCATAACATATAATAAACTTTTTTAAAGGTATTTTAATCATAAATAAGATACTTTAATTCTTCTTTTAAAGCGTATGATAATAAGGACAGATATTCTTCAAATTCCCTGACATACTTGAAGGAGCATATTATATACGATGTTTTCCCTGCGGTTAAAGTTCCATTTAGCTTCTAATTCTTTAATTTTACTGCCGCTTTTTTGTACTGCATTAATACATTGGTATGCGCCTTCCACGGGATGCTCTTTTATATATTCATTCCCGAATATCACGCAGTCTCCCGTTATCTTCATTATCGCATTCACGATCATGGGCACTATCACATCATTACATTCCTTTAGCTTCTGCTCAGCCTTGTCAGCCACCTCAAAAGCACCTGTAAACAGAACTTCCGGAACGCTCGCTGCTACAGACTTTATAAAATATGATATTATGGAAAACAGCTGACTGCATACACCGTTGCAGACTGCTATATCCGTCCGGGGCAGCAATTGTATGAGTTCATCCTCAGCTGTGTACATCTTACTTATAAGTTTATCCAGATTGGTCATGATCACTTCTTCAAAGCTCTGCCCGGTAAGCAATTTTCCGTATCTTTGAAGCTCTGCAAGAGTCACATCAAAGAATACCGAAATATCGGATTCATCTATACCTGTAAGGGATGCAGGTACAAGTTTTATCTTTTTTGTGTCTGTCTCGCTCAGTCCGTTTTTAACTTTAGTCAGAGCTTCAAAGTCGCAGTCAAACAGTGTGACAGCTTTATGATTTCTGCACAAGCTGATTATATCTATGTCATTACAATATCCTGCACCGAACACAGCTACATTCTTTGTCTTATCACCGCCGCCGGCTTCTATAACCATACCGGTCAGCAGCTGCCTGTAATCCTCCCAGTCCTCAAATGCATCTGAAAGCCTGAATTTCCGCTTTATATCCTGGAGTATCATGATATATTAAACATTCCTTTTAGAATTATTTCTTAAGCTCTTCAAACATGTTCCCGGGAGCCAGTCCTCCGGCCGAAGTAGGAACAGCAAAATTTCCGTTCCCTTTTTGCGTGATTTAGTTTCAGATATTGCTTTTGTTGCAGTCATTTCATTAGTATCCATAGTTCACTCCTTATTTAAAAATCTCTAGTAAAGAAGAAATACTTTTAACTCCGTCAGGTACATCTTTTCCAAACCTGTTAAGCCAAAGCGTATGAATTCCAAGAGCGGATGCTCCTTTTACATCACTGCTTAAAGAATCGCCGATATGGATCACTTCTTCCGGTAATAAGCCGGTTTTCTTCAAAGCCAGCTCAAACAGTTCCTTTCGGGGCTTATATGCTCTTGCATCCTCCGATGTAAATATGCCGGCCGGTTTCAGGTTATGATATTCTATTGCCCGGTTTATATCATCCGTATCGATATTAGAAACTATATATATCGGCAGCGGACTCTTTTCGAAAAATTCTTTTGAATCCTCAAATATCGGTGGCTTTACCCAATGCTCAAACATGAGATTACTTAACTCTTTTGCGTCAGCTGTAGATTGAAACTTAGCCAATGTATGCTCAAGAGATTTTTCTTCCAATGCTCTCTGTGTTTCAAAAGTGTCTCCATACGAATTCTGAAACATGGTCTGAAAATCCTTCCACCAGAATGAGTCTATCTCTGATTTATCTTCTGCAACACCTGTTTTCTGTATTATATCTGTGATCTTCTTTATAACCTCACCGTCCTCATGCACGATGGTTCCGTAAAAATCAACAAATAAAGCCTTTATCTTTCCATTCTGCATATGCTCTCTCCAATATTCTTACATGTAAAGCTCAGATAATAAACTTTCCTGCCGGTCTATCCAAGATTCCTGCGGTACGTCATGTACCTTATCTCCATCCATGTAGTTTCCGATCAGGAATGGTGAAGCCGGATCATGTAATTTGTTCTGTGCATATATTACTGCCGGTTCTGCATTAGCATAACAATATTTGCAAAGATGCATGCAGGTATTATAAGCTCCTATATCACAGGACAGATAGCATGCGCACTCTGCTCTGGCGCCCTTTTTCTTAGGTGCTATCAGCCTTTTACCTATCGCCTTTTCATAATCACTGATCTTCATACATCCGCTGCAATCCGCTCCGTATGCGGCCAGTTCATCACCCTCCGCACAAGGTTTTACTATCATTCCGCATTCAGATGCGATCTTTATGATCTCTTTCCCAAGCGCTAACCGATTTTCCCGCGAAACTTCTCTTGCCTCCGGGAAATTCTTTCTTACCTTCGGATAGAGATCGATAAAACTGATCACAGCTGTTTTCGTATATCCTTTTAAGCCTTCTGCTATTTGCCTGAATGCGTGCAAATGGTACTCGGATGTATATCTGTCAGACAAAAAGATCGGATCATATCTCCATCCGATGGAATCTGTTCCCACTATTCCGGATAATGTTTTAAAATCCTCTATCAACCGATGCTTATCCGGAACATTGGGTTCAATATCACGACCGTACGGAGTCAGTGTCACAAACCAATATTGTCCGAAGTTTTTTAATAGATCCATATATGGGAACATAGGTGCAGGGTTCTTGGTGCAGAAACCAATCACGTCAACCACAGCCGGATCAAGTCTGTAACGGCTTACCTGGTTTGGATTATAAGGATTACGTACACAGACAAATCCTTCTTTTATCCTGTTTGCAAACCACTCGGCATAAAACGCCGGTATATCTGTTCTCTGTCCAGTATTAATGATCATACAATTCTTACCTTAATCCTTTGTCCTCAGATATTCCTTTATTTTGAACGCACAGAAATACGTGAAAGTATAAATATTATTTGTATGGCCTATATTAAAATCCCCAAGTTTTATCCCGTATGAAATATCAGAATAGTTCTTAATTATATCACAAAATTCTAGCTTATTCAATCGTCTTCAAAGCATTTGTCATAGGTATCCTGTGGATTTTTAACAACTGCAGAGCGGCAACCGCGATATAGCTGATGATACCGATGATCACCATTTGTATATAGCAGTCGTTGCTTATGGCATAGGGCAGATACCCGCTCATCCTCTTATACAGATAATATTTGAATATTAGTCTCATAAGCCACGAAACCACAGGCACTGCCAGCAGCAGCCCTGCTACGACCACTATCGAAGTAGCGGCTATATACAGGCCGCCTATCTCTTTTCCGGTAAATCCGAGTATCTTTGTCATGGAAATACTTACAGCATTCCTCTCTATTATCTGTTTTGCCAGCAGATACACCATAAGCACAAACATAATGACTCCGAACCACTTTACGGGTCCCATGAAATCCGCAAATGAATCCCACAGCTGACTGGCAAATCCGGCGAAATCCTTGTTATCCAATATCATGTAGATGTTTGCGTCATCGAGCGTGTCGAGCACTTCATCTGAGAAATATCCACTGTAATAATCCGGTGTTTTATCAAACTTCTTATTGAATTCGTCCAGATTCATAAATATCGAAAGCGCTGCTTCATACCGGTATTCACCCGCCACAGAAAAGTCATAGGTTTTATCGGTGTATTTATCGTAAAGGCTAACCGTATCGCCGACTTTATATCCGTATTTTTCCATAAAGCCGTTTGATAGTAACACCTTATCCTCAGGGATCTCCGCCTTCACATATTGGCTGTCAGGCACTATCCCATATACCGATATCCCATCCGTCTTATAATCTTTCTGAGTAGTATCGAACGTAGTAAGTGCAAACTTCTCCGCACTTGTATTTTCCGTCTCTTCCGGAGTCTTTAAAATATATTGGTAACGGCTTATCGCAGTATCCTCTATACGCTTTGAAACTTCCGTTAACAGGGGCTCAAACATCAATCCGAATATGATGATTGCACCGGCCAGTATTATACCAACTAACATCGTGATGTAATTGGGCATATTTTGCAGGATTATTCTGATCCTGAACCTGGTGGTAAAAGGAATATGTCCGTTTAATTTCATGGCTTTCTTTTTCTTTTTGCTTGATAACTCACGACGTAAGAACTTTAAAGGACCCAGTTTCATTTTATGCACGAGTATCAGCAAATTGATGGTCACCATTATCACCATAGGGACAACTGTAGTTATCCGGAAGGCATACGCATTCCACAGGGTTTTGATGTTTCCAAGCGAATACATCTTAAAATATATGTTCAGCATAAACTGTTTCATCACAGTATAGCCTAATATATTACCTACGAGCATACCTGCCGTAAACGCAATGAGAGGCAGGATCATATAATGCCTGATCATCTCAGCCCTGCTGTATCCGGAGGCTCTTAGTGTACCGATGACCGATGCTTCCTTTGAGAGGGTATTTACCGTAGTAACCGATACGATAAATGCCAGGACCACCACTACTATATAAAGGAACATGATTATGGCAGAGGAGTCACCGTCCATATCCTCTCTTGCGAAATTTATCGACTGGTTTTCATATGCCGGGAGCATGTCATTTACTTCCAGCATGGTAAGTCCTTTTTCACCTGCCATGGAACGAAATACTATATCGGTATTAGTTTTTACCAGTTCATCCCTTAATGCTTCGACCATCTTTTCGGAAGCTTCCTGCTTATCCTTGTCCGAAGCCGGTGCATGTTCATAATGCCAGGCAAAGCTTATGGTTTCATGATCGGATGCATATTTCTCAAATCCTTCCTTAGTAAGCAATGCCACTCCGAAATTCTCAGAGTCAAACATGATATCCGAGTTGGACTTAAAAAGGGAGCTGTAATTAGGAAGCGCCACAAGACCTGATACTGTGAAGGGTTTTGTTCCTACTGTCACTGTATCCCCTTCTTTTATCTCCATATGTAATGAGTGCAGATTGTCAAGTGCTATCTCATTTTCGTTTTCAGGTAATCTGCCCGATGTCACCTGAGGGATATTCACTTCATCATTTAAGCCGTATACCCTCAATACTCCTTTTCCGTTCAGATCTTCCTCAAAGTAGTCAGCTCTGTAGAATTTCAGGTCTGCCTTATCCTCTATTGCATTAAGCAATTCATCGTCCGGTACGATGTTAAAGCTGATATGTCCGTCTTCAACCTTATTATTTTCGAGCAGACTGTCATATGCTTCTCTGACTCCCGAATTGGCTACCAGAAAGGATGAAACTACCGAAACTACCATAGTGATAAATAAAAATATGACAAGATATTTTCCGATATCGGCTTTAAGCTCTCGCAAAAGCCTTTTATTCATGGGATTCTTCATAATATGCTTCACCTCTTTTACCATTCAAGATCTTCTACAGACAGTTTTTTCTCATTTATCTTATTGCTTGAGATCAATCCGTCGCGAAGTTTTACCACGTGGTCTGCCATGTACTTTAAAGCATCATTATGGGTAACCATGATGATCGTATTTCCGTATTCCTTGTTTATTCTTTCCAAAAGTGCCAGGATTTCCTTTGAAGTGTTATAATCGAGTGCACCTGTAGGTTCATCGCAGAGAAGTATGTCCGGATTTTTTATGACTGCCCTGCCTATCGCAGTCCTCTGCTGCTGACCACCTGAAAGCTGGGTAGGGAGCTTGTCCTTGTGCTCATAAAGCCCTAAGGTTTTTAGGAGTGAGCCTACTTCCAGGGGCTTTTTGCTTAAATAAGAACCTACCTCGATATTTTCCTGTACAGTCAGGTTGGGGATCAGATTGTACATCTGGAATACATAGCCAAGATGATTCCTTCTGTACATGGTCAGCCTCTTCTCATTCATGTCGGCTGTTTTTTCACCGTTGATCGAAACATAGCCCTCATCGGCATTATCAATGCCTCCGATAATGTTAAGAAGCGTGGATTTTCCCGACCCGGAAGGACCTAAGAGCACACAAAGCTCACCCTTCTCTATCGCGATATCCACGCCTTTCAGTACCATAGCCTTAGCCTCGCCTTCGCCATAGCTTTTCTTTAAACCTTTGATTTCCACAAAACTCATTTCGCATTCTCTCCTTTACTTGATATAGGTTACCTGCTTTAATGAGCTTTCATTCGCTTATCACGCAAAAAAGCAGGCATGTTTGTCATACCTGCTCTAAAAAAATCTTAATAATATAAGACGACCCAAAGGGAGACATGTATGACATGCATACATAAGTCTCGCAGTTTAAAGTAAACCAGGCGTTAGCCGAGATGATGATTTACTCCTGACACATATGTCAGCTTGCTACTCCCTCATGGATTGACTATAGTTTAAAACTCACTTTTTGATTTGTCAACCCCTAAAAGTGAAAAATATGAACTTTTGTTCACTTTTCACAAATTTGTCTGTTATTTTTTTAGATATTTTACTGATTTTTTCTCTCTGCTGATAAATTACGGCTCACCGGCTGATAGCTGAAGATCTCTTATCTGTTCTTCTTTTCAGCCTTTTCCATCGCCTCGTTCGCTTCTTCGTTCCAAACTAATCTCTCAGGTCCAAGAGTACCATACATCGTATTTGCAAATGAATAAGTCGTTTCACCGGTCCTGATCAGCTCTTCATTATCTGAATCATCGTCAAACGAACCCAGTTTATCAAATATTTCCTGAGTTATTTCATATTTGTAATCCTCCATCCCCTCACGACTGATATACATTATTTCTGCAAAATACCTATTTGTTTCAGGATCATAAAAAGCCGTCCAGTATTTTCCCTTTTTCTTTGCTTCCATTCCAATTTCCTCCTCAGACGTTCTATTAGATAATATAATATGATTGCAAAAAAATCAACAAATAAAGCCTTTATCTTCCCATTCTGCATATGCTCTCTCCCATGTATCCACAGTAAACGGACGAATACTGTCTCCTATACTGTTTGCATACTCTTCTGCAAATTTTAGGAAGAATACAAGATGTTCCCTTGCATTAAGCAGCTCCTTGATGATCACTTTTGTCCATACACCTGCTTCTGTGTACTGACTGGTCTGCTTTATCTTTTCAACGTATCCTTTTATATCGAAAGGAACTCTCTGCTCTTCTATCAGAACTTCACCGGCATCGCTTATGGTTAATATAGTATACGGAAGAGTATTTTTGATACAATCTAAAGGAAGTCCGCAGGAGCCGGGATTGATCAGATAAATCTCCCTATTTGGTACCTTATAGCTCCACTGTATATGAGAATGCCCAAAAATATAAATTCCATCTGCGAGCGTTGATATAGCACGGATAAATCCGGGAGTCTGCTCTATTGCATCAAGCATCTGTTGTCTGTGATACTCCGGAGTTATTTCCCTTTTCCCATACTTCAGTGCCAATGCAGAAGAACGATTGAAGTAGTTCTCCAGATTACTCCCCTTTATAAAATCATCCACATGATGGAGTATATGTATATCCCTGCCATTAGATGAAAAGTCGGCTCTGTGGGGTATTGATAACAGATATTCCAGATTATCCTTCTTTATGTTTCTATAGTTCCAATATGATATCTGCATCTGCCCATCAGTCCATTTGCCCTGATCTTTTCCTATCAGATTCTCAAGATATCTCTCTTCATTACCTCGTATTATGACCTTGTTTTCTAATTCCCGAAGTGCACTTATACACTCATCGGGGAACGGACCGCTCAAACAATAGTCCCCCGCAAATATAAAATCGGTAATTCCCTTCTGGCTTGCATCATCAAGCACTGCATCCAGTGCCGGTTTATTTCCATGTATATCCGATATAACAGCGTATTTCATATCTTTTCCCTTTTCATAGTCACATTACATATCGTTCAAAAAGAAATCATACAATCCCATAAAGGTTATTCCCTGTTTGTTTCTCCATAATGGTGATGTTCCATTAACCACTATTAGTATCCATTATTTTTTCTACCTAAAATCGTACACATAAACTATTTCATCGTCTGCTTTATTTATTCCGCCTGCATTTTCATAGCATTTACAAGCAGATATATTACTTCTATTGGTAATTAAAAACATTTTATAACATTTAATAGTTTTGGCATAATCACGAGCAAATGATATTAAACCTGTTCCATACCCTTTACTTTTATATTCCGGCATGACATCAATAGCATGAAGATAAAAACTTTTTCTACCATCCGGATTTAAAAGAATATATCCAAAAGCAAAACCTACTATCTTATTATTTGTTTTTGCAATAAACCCCAAATTATTTTTTTCATCTATAAATCTTTTTAAGACATCTATACTATATTTAGTATTTTCATCATCAACAAAATCCGGCATTAATTCTAAATCGTGTTCTTCCAATAATTTGTATTCCATCTATCTCACCTCCAATCGATCACCGGGCCGGTTCTGCATGCGCACTTTTTATTTCATGCTCTGTTTTTATGATAATAACCCCATATTTCAAATAAAGTACTGCTTCTTTCTTTATATTCAGGATAAAACTCCTTTACCAACCTGTCATACGCAAGCGCAGCCGCATAAATATGTTCTGAAATCCTGCTAAATGTAATATCATCCGTTTTGTATGGTGATTTTCCCAAATACTTAACATATTCAAGTTCTTCGGAATAACCATATCTGTGATGATTGGTCCCATATTTAATATCTCTCAGCACCATCTGCATTACCAGGGTTTCATTGCAATTCATATTGGCAAGATGGCTGCTTATCAGATAATCCTTGCGGTACAATTTCCCAAGTGCCTGTATCTGCACGAACCAGAAACGGTTTATGTTCTCTATGGGCCAGTGTTCGTTTTGTGCTTCGGCATAAATCTTATTTTCTATAAAACTATTGTTTTTTTGACCATTCTTAGTTTCAGTCTTCAACAAATCATCATCAAAACATTCAAAATCAAATCCAAAATCATAGCGCATTCCGTTTTTGAAGATAATACGATACATATGATTTTCAGGTACAAATGCCCATCCCAGTGCTGTATCTTCATTTACCCCAAATCTGTCAAGTTGCTTCATGTATTCATCAGCTGAAATTGACCCATTTTTAGGCAGTTTCACCATAATCGATAAATCAATATCGCTATAGCAGTCATGATAACCTATATCAAACGCTTGTTTTATGGTGTTATCTTTGTTGTCGCGGTCTATGATCACATCTCTTACTTTTGCATTTTTTATTTCAGGAAGTTTGAAAATCTTTTCAATATATTTTTCAAATTCAGATTCCATAATTTGTCTTGATAAACATATCACTTTCAAATCCCCCTTTCTAATTTTATAAAGCCTCCGACTTTGAACCCAAGATAAATAATTATTCTCATTATCAAGTTACTTTATTTTTATGGTCATATTACCACTTTTCTAAAATAGCCATCGTAAATTATATGTCTTTACCATAATACTCAACATCAATGACCGTTCCGTCCGGATATGTCTCTGTTCCTGTCGTAATATATTCTATAAATCCCCAATGATGATATATTTGTTTATTAATTTCTTCGCAAGGATCTACTCCAACAATCGCTCTTGTGTAACCCTTTTGTTTCAGATCCTCCAACATAAAATCTTTTAGTCTCGAAAAATAACCTTGTCCACGATACTCTTTTATCGTCCGGAATGCGTTTAACTCAACTGTTTTTCCATTTTCGGTACTTTGATCTACGATTGCAGTTGCTTCACAGATTATTTTCCCGTCAAGAATTCCATAATACGGGATGGAACTGCCTTCCTTATAATGAGTTATCGTTTCTGCTTTCCAAATAATCCAATTTTCCTTCTCAGAATGAAGTCCAATTTCATAATCCCATTTCTGCTCGATTTCCTTAATGGTAGGAATTTTACAGATATATTTATCTTTATTCATATACTCCTTAAGAGCCATGTACTCCCGCTGATAAGAGCCTCTTTTTTCTTCGTTCACATCAGCATACGATTCGTGTTTTGAAAACATTTCGATAGCATCCTGCAAAGGAATCCACTTAGGTGTCAAACCTCGACGCTTCTCTTCATCTGTAAGGTTCATATGTCCTACACCGGTCACTTCACAAACAAAGTAGTAACTGGTATAACGGTATTCCTCATAGTATTCATGCAGTATTAAAAATTGCTCTGTGGGGCGGACTATCAGCCCCGTTTCTTCTTCAACTTCTCTCACTACACAATCTTTAGGTGTTTCTCCTTCTTCCATCCCTCCGCCAGGTATAAGCCACCAACCGCTGATTATCTCATGAGAAAGGAGAATCTTTCCGTCTTGTATAATGATCGCACGGCTTACTTCACGTGTATTCGTATAGTTTTCAAATCGATTCGCACCCAGTATCTCTAAAGTCTTCATTCTTATCCATTTATCCTCTTTCTGAGCCAACGTATTTTCCAACATAGTTTTTCTGCATGAAAGTTTTGAATCCCGTTAATACACGTCACTTGGTCCCCATCCTTTTTGAACATCTTCTATCATTACATTCTCATCCACCTTGACAACAATCTGATAATCATCCTCGTATACTATTTCTCCGGGGAAATTAGTATAGATCATACTGTACGGATGCTGATACTTCTCTAACAGCCACATCAACGGATTGATCATTTTCATCATCATCTCTGTGTTTTCAGTTTTAAAATAACAGATAACCTTTTCCTGTCGCTGACATTGAGGCGGCCATGGCAGTTCCTCAGCAAACCAAGAATCAATTTCTTTAAAAAGACCTACATCTTCTTCGTCCATCACCTTATTCGTTACCATCTGGTTTAGCATACTAAATATGCCTTTTCCGGTTCTTGTATTTGCGGCGAGTTCTTTTCCCTGTATTCTACAATATTTAAATTTGATTGCCATATTTTGCCCCCCTAATCACATATGTATACTGAAATTATGTATCTCCTCTTTATAATATTAACTACCGGGATGGTCTGAATGTGTCTTTTTCAACCGTTTCATAAAGATTTTTACCCATCTTTTTTTCGTAGTAATCTTTTAATGCCAGATTGGTATCCCATTTACTCTGCTCATAATCTCCGTAACGGGCTTTCACGTCACTCATCCTGTCAATGATATCCATAACTCCTTCAGCACCTGATATTGCATCACAGAGTTGGATCAGCTTATCGTAATCATCACATTCGACTTCTTTTAATTTAGTTTTGATCAGATTAGTTTCTTCTTCGGTGGTATCAAAATTTCCAACATAGCCCTCTATTTTCATTTCATTAAACGAATGCGTAAGACAGATCCGGGCACAATCATCATACCCCAATGACGTCATATAGGAATAACCGTCCGAAACGTGTCCAAGATGTCTTTTTTAATATCTCTTCTGCTTTTTCTCTTGTAGGGTACATACGTAATTGTTTCCTTTTCTTCAAGAATTTTTAAAAAGAGGTCTTATCGACCTCTTTTTAAATTCATTTTTTATAATACTATTTTCTTTGTCTTTGAGTAACTTCCGTAAGCTGTCTGTCCGTCTTTAGTGTTATATGCCCTTACACGTATATAATATATGACATCTTCTTTTAAGCCGCTTATAGCTTTCTTTACGGTCTTATATTTCTTTATCGTATAAACTTTTGCGTCTGAAAAATCCTTCTTTGTGGCTATCTCTACTTCATAGCCCTTACAATTTTTGGATATTTTCTTCCATTTAACGGTAGCCTTGTTGGTCCCGAGGGATACACTCTTGATGGTTGCCTTAGCGGGAGTTGATACGGTTACGGGCTTAGTCCACTCGTATTCAAAATAGAAATGTACCTGTCCGCCAGATGCATCACCGGAAAATTCAAGATCTGCAACATATTTTTCTCCAAAACTTTTGCCGGCACTCATTTCTCTGGAAACTACAGCCGAATCCTTTTGTTTGTAACCGGATCCAATCTGGGACGTAATATAATAATGAGAATACTCCTCAACGTCTCTAAACCAAAGTAGAAAGCCTTTTTCGGTAATAGTAGCATTCAGAGCACTTATAAGTTCATAAGATGCATCGGCAGAAACCTCCGATTCCACATAAAACTTCATTTCTGCTCCGGCTTTTACCGTAGGTGTCAGAACATTACAATGCCCGGTAAATGTAGCATAAAAGTCTCCGTCGATATTGTGTAAATGCTGATTCCTGGTATTACTTGCTATCATCTGTTTCTCGTCATATTTTGACTCTAAAAAGTATTCCGTATAATACGGTCCTGAAGGGGGTTCCGGATCGGTGGTCTCATAATAAACATTAACCAACTGCCAAACGCCTTCTTCCACAGCAGCGGATGTATCAGAAAACGGTATCAATGTTATACAGATAATAACTGAAGTAATTATTGCCAAAAGTCGTCTCATAAGCTGCCTCCTTATCTAATATTTTGAGGGTTGTTAAGTTATATAAACATAATATCACATATGTACGATTTTTGCCATCATAATTTCTTCTTTTTTCTTATGTCTTAGTATTTTCCGAATCCCGCATATGGAATACAATTATACCTTGTTTCCGTGCCATATAAGACAGAGAACCGTCCCCCTGTCTTACGAATACACTAACCGTCCCCTGTTTTATTCTACATCAAAGCTTCCGAGATATCTGAATTCAAATCCTTTAGTCTGTGTTATTTTTTCATAAGACTTGTAATTCGTGTCTGAACATTCTATCAGATAATAATATTCCCCAAGAATTGTTTTTAATGGACGATCATGTATTGTTACCAGTGTCATACCGTTTTTATCCATTTTGGAAATCAGTTTAGGCAGATACTTTGCCTTTCCCTTTGCGATAAATGCTAATCGTTTGGATGATTCTACCGAAGGAGCTTCCAATGATAATATATAAAATCTTGTCTTATTATTTTTATTCCCCTGTATGCCATCTGCTAAAACCTCCAAACCATAAACATCTGCGCAAGCTGCTGAAGCTATTGCCGCATATGCTTTGTTATTATTCTGTTGTACAAGTCTTGCACCCTCAGCGGTACTTGAAACCTCAACTATCTCAGCATTGGGTATATTTCTTTTTAGCCATTCAGCTCCCTGGGCAATGCCCTGTTTATGCGAATATACTGTCTTAATATCTGAAAGTCCGGTTCCCGGAAGTACCAAAATATTTTGGTTTATAGGAAGCTCTATCTCTCCCATCACGCTAACATTTTTCTGACTTATCAGAGTATCCAAATAGTCTGTGACAGCCCCGCCAATCGTATTTTCTTGAGGAATAACAGCATATCTTGCTCTTTTATCGATAAGTGCCTGAACAGCCTCATCCACAGTTTTAAATGAGACCAATGGGTTCGAATCCCCAAAGAATTTCCAGCATGCTTCCTGAGTATAAGTTCCTTCAGGTCCAAGATAAGAAACCACATCAGAATACTTCTCGTATAAAGCATCATATTGCTTCATGGAGTCTGTGAAAAGTTTCTTTATAGCTTTATCCTTATATAGTCCGTTTTTATTAGGCTTTATACCTTTGAAGCTCAGATGATAAATGACAGGCTCATTATTGATATCTAATAGCCGGTGTTGTCTTAGCTGACCCACCGACTGATAGACCATGTCTGCTGACCAATATGATTTTCCTTTATTGCTCTCCCATCTTGAAAACACCAATTTGCAGCCTATGGGAGTTTTCTTTTCTATAGTCTCAGGCAGCTCATAATCATCTACTCCCAATGCTCCCAAGACACTTCCTATATTTGAATCATGACCGCAGAGGAATGTAAAAATCCTGCCATCTGTGTTCATTTCCGAGTATATCTCTTTGATCAAAGGATTAGCTACATTTGTTGCAACTAAAGGAGCCGTAAAAAGAACATCCCCATAAACAGACTTTATCTCTGAAATAGATTCCCATTGTTCAATACTCAGATCATTTCCGAATGCTGCCTTTACCGGATCTGCCTCTTCAAAATACTGAAGTACCAAAGCATCGCTTATACTTGTAGCAAATTTTAAAGTACTGTCTACCTTGGGTTCCTGACCTATGTCATATGTTAATTTATAATCCTCCTGAAAAATATAATCTTTATAGTCTTTAGTATCGTTCAGATCAATAACATCAGCCATCAGTTCAAAATTATCCCGTAAATCTCTTACGTCATCATCAAATAGTTGATGTACCTGAGCGGAAACATCCTTTTCATACTCTTCATTTAAGAAGTTAAGCGCCGGTGTAAAGACCGGATCCATGGTATCATAATCCGAATGATACTCGATATCAATATTTGCGGTGGGAAGAAATCCGGCAGAAAAATATTTAGCTGTCGCTATAGTACGCTGTTTTGAATTCGAATAAAACCTTACTTCATTTTCTTCGGGTCTGTAATTTTCTGTTATCAGCTTTTCACTTTCCAGCCATTTTCTAAAATACTGTCCCATCTCGGTCTCAAGTACTCCACCCAGAAGTGAAAGCTCACTTGCATTTGCAGACCAATTATACCAGGTATGAGGTGTGGCAAGTTCCAGAACCGAACCCCTTGTAGATAAGGGAGCCCTGATATTGTGCCGGCTGAGAACTATCACCTGTTTTAAAGTGTAACCCTCATTCGATAAAGCGAGAGTTCCCTTAGCTTTTACTTCAAATGGTGTTATTATGCTAAAACACAGCGCAACTATAAGAGTAAATATAAAAACATTGAAAGAAATCCTATGATGTTTCATCGTCTATCACCCTTCTCTTCATACTCCGTAAAAATCATCGGAAATAAATCTTCTTCCACATAACCATCTTGTATATTCATTATACTATTACCACCATTTCATCTATACTCACAATTTCTTTCCCATCAAGCCATAAAATCAGCCAAAGTTTCTGTTGATTTAGCCGTAGGGGCAAGCAAAGCTGTTTAAACACCTTTTACATAATTGCTAATTATCTTTTTCTGCTTCAGGTAAATGGTAGATCTCATCTATGCTGTCAACAATATAATCCGGTCTCTTACTCTCGTCATCTATACTTTGATATATGGCATAGCCTTGACGTACCCATATAGTTTTCATTCCCAGCTTTTTAGCCGGGATAATATCATTATCCAGCCGGTCTCCAACCATGATGGCATCAGCAGCTTTACATCCTGCCTTATCGAGTGCCATTGAAAAAATCTTCAAATCAGGCTTTGCACACCCGGCTTCTGCCGAAGCCATTACTACATCAAAGTACTTTCCTATGCCCCATTTATCTATTCTTTCCTGCGTTCCCAATGCTTGATTTGCAATAATCCCAAGTTTATATTTCCCATACAGATAAGAGATTAAGTCAAATGCTCCTTCATACAGTTTTTCAAGACTGCTGTCCCATTCCGGCAAAACCACTCCATATGCTTTGGCAGCCGTCCTGATAGGTGTCGGACTTACTTTAGCTTCCTCATATACTTTGTTCATAAACTCTGCCGGATCAATGCCTAACTGCCTGATTGCAAACTGACAACGGCTTTTATAAACATCACTTTCATCAACCAATGTTGCGCCAAGATCAAAAAATATATATTTTATCATTCTGCCCCAGTCTTTCTTTTTCAATAATTATGTTAACTGCGAAACCACATCCAACGGCTCCTCAGCCACCGGGAAATCCCCTATTGTTTCACGCGTATTCGGAAGTCTGTTCGTATACCATTTTGCTTGAATCGCCTTCATTCCTGCATCTCTTGCTCCCTGAAGTTCATTGCTTCCGCCATCTCCCACAAAGATACAGTCTTTTGACTTTACGCCCAACCGACTTGCCGCCTCCTCATAAATGGCACGGTCGGGTTTTTTCATGTGTACTTCATAGGATATCACCACCTCATCAAAATACCGGTACAACTCCGATTCTCTGATCACCTTTACTTCTTCCGAGGAACAGTTGCTTACGATTGCAGTACGCAATATTACATATTTAGGCTATTTTCGTTCAAAAAGAAATCATACAATCCCATAAAGGTTATTCCCTGCTCGTTTCTCCATAATGGCGAGGTTCCATTAACCACTATTATCTTCTTAAAAGAGTCCGGAATTCTTATAAGCGAGGCCTGTTCTTGATCTTTTTTTTCTTGTGTTGGAAGAGCAAATGCTGATTGTATATAATATCTTACACTACCTCGATTAATCACAAAATCAACTTCAAGATGTTTACGGATACTTTTTCCATTTTCAGAAATTCTTGTCTCTACAACACCCACATCAACATTAAACCCACGATAAATCAATTCGTTATAGATAGCATTCTCCATCAGATGAGTTTCTTCATATTGCCTAAAATTAAGTAATGAGTTTCTAAGTCCCAAATCAGTATAGTAATACTTTGAAGGTGTCCCTATATACTTTCTTCCTTTAATATCATAACGATCAGCTTTTTGAATAATAAAACTCTCCTGCAAATACGCAAGATAACTTGATATGGTTGGCATAGTAATGCCCTTATTTCCTTTACTGTTAAATGTATCTGAAACCTTTTGGGCATTTGTGAGTGAACCTATATCAGAAGCAAGTATTTTCATCAAATCTTCCATACCCGCTTCATCTCTTATGCCATAACGTTCTACAATATCTTTCAGATATATTTCCCTATTAAGCCTTTCAAGATATGAATTTTTGCTTTCTATGTCCGGCTCTTCCAATATATGAGGCAATCCTCCATAGTATAAGTAATCTTTCCAGGCATCTTGACTTTCTTTCCCTGAGGCCGGATAAAATTCTGAGAATGAAAGTGGCGCAATATGCACCTCATCTCCACGTCCTCTGAATTCTGTCATTATATCAGAAGAAAGAAATTTCGAATTACTTCCGGTTACATAAACATCTACGTTCCTTTTCCTAAGAAGACCATTCAACACGCCATATAACCTTATTGGAATATTCGGATTCTTCATTTCCTCTTTCGAAATGGCATACTGTGCTTCATCTATAAAAACATAGTAATTTTGTTTACTGTCCTTAATACGGTCTTTTATATACTCGTATAATTTATGTGGATCACAATAAGCAGCATAATCATAGTCATCTAGCGGTATAGCTATAATATTATCTTCCGGTACACCTAAATTAATCAGATGATCATAAAACAGCTTAAAGAGAAGATACGATTTCCCACACCTTCTAATACCTGTTATTATCTTAATCAATCCGTTATTTTTTCGTTTTATGAGTCTGTTAAGATAAATATCTCTTTTTATTTCCATCTCGCGCTCCATTTTAGATTTCTGGTAGTTAATCCATTTTATTAAAATATATCATAGATTTATCAAATTTGCAACTTTTATTATATTTTTATGGTCAAAATGCCACTCTTCTAAAATAATATTTGCAATTATATAAATAAGCCCGTTCTATCTCTTCGCGACGGAGCGGGCTTTTCCCAAGGATTGCTCTTATTTTACAACTGTTCTATTTCTCGCTTTGCCCACAATACATCATTATGATCCTCAGACATTCCATATTCGGAAATCAAAGTATTTTTGATCAATTCCCATTCCTTCTTTGCCTCAGAATTACGCCCAAGTTTCTTGTATAAGAATGCCAAGGAATACATCATATCCATGACATGCGGTGATGATTGGGCTTCGTAAGCATTATTAAAACACTCTATAGCCTTATCATAGTCATTAAGGCGGTTAAAGCGTTCTCCAATCTCATATTGTCCAAGCCAATCATTCGTGGGAATACCGCACCATATTTCTTTTGCCCTTTTGTCATTTCCTCTTGCCAGTTCAATATCTCCAAGAAGAACTTGCCGTAAATACTTATCTTCATTACTAAATTGGGCAATACTAAGCAGTTCTTCAGCTTTTTCATAGTATTTCTTGCTTATCATTGCCTCAATAAGCAATCTGTACAACCCTGCATTTTGAGGATTCTTTCTGGCAATCGGCTCACATACCCTGATGAACCAGTCATTGTCACTATGGTATTTATACTCATCGCCACCGCGAACAGCTCTGTACAGAGTATATATTTCTTCATCTCTGGGACTTATCTCCATAGCCCGTTCAAGCATTCTGCCGGCTGCCAACATATCTGCATTGGATTTCGATAAATAAACCTTAGCATATCTTTTGATTGCAGATATATTATCCGGGTCTTCCCGTAAAATTCCATCCAAGATACGTTTTGAATAGGAATAGTTTTTATCTGTCATCGATTCCAAATGCAAAATGTTATCAACACGTTCAAGCTCATCATCATGGTCAACTGAAAACAGTTCATCTATCTTTATACCAAAGAAAGCCGCCAGCTTAGGCAAAAGTGTAATGTCTGGCATAGTAGTTTCATTTTCCCATTTGCTTATTGCCTGATATGAAATTCCTAAGTATCCCGCAAGTTCTTCCTGTGTCACGGAATGTTCCATCCGAAGACGTTTTATAACGCTTCCAATATTTAAATCCATGTTTGAATACCTCCATCGTCTTTCTATCAGCTGATGAATGTATCATAGCGTGAAATATACATTATTACAATAACCACATGTTTTAGAGGACTCAACCGTGAGTTGAAAAAACTTGCGACTTGTGTTAACTAAATTGTTTCTGTCCTCTTAAGATCATCGTTACTGATACCGATGTATCCCACTGTTTGATTCCTGCCCTGTATAGTTCGATTCTTTTGTTATATTTTTCATTAACTTTTTCTATGACCTTAGCTTCCCCTTCTATATTAGCATTTTTTATTGCTTCCAGGCATCAAATCGCAGCTTTCGGCTCAGATATAATGTCTTTATTCCCTGAACATGTTCGGACCATATTTTATTCATATCATTCTCCTATCAAGTTGCTCATTTATATCTTTATTCATATACTCCTTAAGAGCCATGTACTCCCGCTGATAAGAGCCTCTTTTTTCTTCGTTCACATCAGCATATGATTCGTGTTTTGAAAACATATCAATAGCTTCCTGCAAAGGAATCCACTCAGGCTTCAAACCTCGACGCTTCTCTTCATCTGTAAGGTTCATATGTCCTACACCGGTCACTTCACAAACAAAGTAGTAACTGGTATAGCGATATTCCTCATAGTATTCATGTAGTATTAAAAATTGCTCTGTTGGGCGGACTATCAGCCCCGTTTCTTCCTCAACTTCTCTCACTACGCAATCTTTAGGCTTTTCTCCTTCCTCCATCCCTCCGCCCGGTATGAGCCACCAACCGCTGATTTCCTCATGGGAAAGGAGAATCTGTCCGTCCTGTATGATGATTGCACGGCTTCCGTCACGTGTTTTCGTATAGCTTTCAAAGCGATTTGCACCCAGTATCTCTACAGTCTTCATTATTTTATCCATTTATTCTTTTAATTATTCAAACAACAGTCAATCACCTGGCTGGTCTGAATGTATCTTTTTCAACCGCTTCATAAAGATTTTTACCCATCTTTTTTTCGTAGTAATCCTTCAATGCCAGATTGGTATCCCATTTACTCTGCTCATAATCACCATAACGGGCTTTCACGTCACTCATCCTGTCAATGATATCCATTACTCCTTCAGCACCGGATATGGCATCACAGAGTTGGATAAGCTTATCATAATCATCACATTTAACTTCTTTTAACTTAGTTTTGATCAGATCAGTCTCTTCTTCAATAGTATCAAATTTACCGACATAGCCCTCTATTTTCATCTCGTTAAAGGAATGAGTAAGACAGATTCGGGCACAATCATCATAGCCCAATGACATCATATAGGAATAGCCGTCCGAAACGTGTCCCAGATGTCTTTTCCCAAATTTTCGTCCTATGTCATGTAAGAGACCCAGTACATATGCTTTATCAGGGTCAAGTCCGGAATACATAGCTATTTTCTCAGCGCAATGTGCCGCAGTTCTGCTGTGATCTCCCCACGGCCCCGGATTACAGGTCTCCGCCTCTCTTAATATCTCTTCTGCTTTTTCTCTGGTAGGGTACATTTATTATTTCTTCCTCTCATATTTATTAGTTTTTAAAGATATAGTCAGCTCCACCGTTACATTACCTATGTTTGACGCTATAAGTACATTTTACATCTTACACCTATTAAAATCAACCAAGTATATATGAAAATTTATTAACAAAAAACTATTAAATATAACTTATGTAGTCAGCTTATTCTTTTATTTTCATTGCATAATAAACATAAAATTGTTATGATTTTTGTGAACCTTTTTGATTTTCAAACGACTATATGTATGTAAGCTTACAAAAAGAGGATACCCAAATGCAACTTGAACAATTAACACAGTATACAGAATACCTATTAAATCTAGCATTAAAAAAATGTGGGAATATTTACGATGCAGAGGATCTCACACAGGAAACCCTGTTGGCAGCCATTTCTTACATATCAAAAGGCAACGAGATCTCGAATATCAAAACATGGTTATGTTCTGTTATGAACCGCAGATTCAACGATATTCTAAGAGAAAAATATAATCATCCTGTTCTACATATCGGAGAAGACTTCGACATCGCAGATGATACTAATTTTATAGATAATCTTGAACAGAAAGCCGAATATGAAGAAATAAGAAAACTAGTAGCCTATCAAGCCCAAACATACAGAGATGTACTTGTAAGACATTACTTAAAAGGTCAAAGCATTGAAATTATCTCAAAAGCGTTAGGTCTTCCTGAAGGTACTGTTAAAAGCAGATTGTATCTTGGAAGAAAATCTGTAAAGGAAGGATTTGAAAAAATGGAAAAATACAACGAACAAAGCTATGCTCCAATAAATTTGAACATTTCATATAGTGGATCCGGCGGTATAAACGGTGAACCCTATTCACTGGTCTATAATGATGTCCTGGCACAAAATATTCTTTGGTCATCTTATGAAAAACCTGTCACCATAGAAGAAATATCTTTAGGATTAGGTGTCCCTACAGCATATGTTGAACCCATAGTAGAAAAAATGGTATACGGTGAATTGATGGCAAAAACCGGTACAAGATATTATACAGATTTCATTATTTATACCGTCAATGATATGAAAAAATATATTGCTGACCAGGTAAAGTTTGTAAAGACATATTTCGATATATTGTGGCATCCTATAGAGGAAGCAATTTCCACTCTTACTGCTGCTTTTTCACCCAAGCACTGGACTCTTGACTCACAAAACTCTTTAGAACTTTATACAGCTTTTAACTGTTTAGATTATGGAACTTATAAATCTATATCTGAAACATTCAACACACATCAGATATTTAAGGATAGACCTAATGGTGGCAGATGGATAGCTTTTGGACATTTATTTAAGAACGGTTATAACATTAAAGATGATATCGAATCACAAAAATATTTATATTCCGGTGAAAGATTTGTCAAGCTTGAAAAGCTGTCCAATAACGATTCCGTTGAAATGCACGTTTATGGAATAGAAGGATTCCCATGCTGCCAATATGACCGCTCTCCTGATTATTCATTCATCCCAAATAACACAGTTATAGACGAAGCATTTTCCAGACTCTTATATATAATTTACAATGATATCAATCCGGAATCGGCAGGACTCAATCCGGAATACATAAAAGCTGTCCCATGGCTTACAAAATGCAAAGTCCTTCGAAAAGAAAAAGATAAAGTCCGGGTTAATATACCTGTTTTATCCCAGAACGAGGGAGATATGCTTCTGGAATTGCTTCATAAAGCTCAAAATAAGATCGCTTTTTCCCTAAGAGAACCTTTATCTAAATTTCTAAAAGGAAAAAAGAAAGAATTACCTGCACATCTTAAAAGCGTACCACTACAAAAACAATATCTCTACAGCTACAACGCTATTGTATTGGCAACAATCAGAGAAGCAATATCCAGAGGCAGAATATATGGCGAAAAATATGATGAAGAATATCAAGTTCCATGTCCTATGATTTTCATCATTGATCACTGATGACTGCGGAATCATTTCCCGCATACGGAATATCATTGATCAGACATTCCGCAGCATCTTCGATATCGTCATAGTCAAGTTCTTCACCTTCACGGATGGCGCATTCAAATTCATCCACTATATTTTCAATCAGCACCATGTCAATGAACAGCGGCAGCTTTTCAAGCATCTCCTCCGAGAGATCGGTTTCGGTTTTGTAGCCCTTTAGTTGAAGCTCAAAACACTGCTGCATCATCACAAAACGCTTGCCAGGGTCAGGTTCCTGCCTTGTCCAGCCTTCGTTATGAAGCCAGAGATTAGCAAGGTCAAACATGTACCAGCAGTTCATGCAATTGTCAAAGTCGAATACCGTGATCGCACCGGTATCCATGTCGATATGGTAGTTGCCGTCGCTGTAATCAAAGTGAACCAGGCCGTAGCAACTTTTATCCATTGGTAATTTATGAAATTCGTCTAAGCGTTTTGCGATGGCTGATTTCAGTTCACCGTATTCTTCCGGAATAAGGCTGTCTATGTATGTCATGTTGTACTTGTCAAAGTAATCCGGACGGGGATGATCCGGCGTATATTCCTTGGACAATCTGTGAATTGCGCCGAGAGCCTTTCCGGTGTTATAAAAGTATTCGGTTAGCGGTGCATCTTCCCTATAGCGGTAACCGTTATCCGCAAGCAGCATTCCTTTCGCGTAAGCAAACAGGCTGATATAGACTGATTTACCATCTGCTTCCACGCACTCAACCAGCTTGCCCTTAACAGACGAAATCACATCAGCCACGGGTGCACCATTTTCCGCCAGAAAACGGATAAATTCCGTTTCCGCAAGATAGTCATTTTCGCTCCGGTCTCCTGTGTCAGAGATACGAAGAATATATTCTTTTTCCCCGTTCCGGCTGACTATCACGATCCGATTCCTGCCGCCTTCATGGCCGGAAACCGGAGTGAATATGCAATCCTCCAATGGATATAGTTTTTGAGCTTGTTCAATAATCTGTTCCAATCAGATACCTACCTTTCGTCCCCTCTTTGAAACTGCTTTCCAAAATTATTCAGATAGTAACCATATTCTTCATTTCTTACAAAAATAAAGGCGTAATAAGCATTCTTCTTAGCTCTTTTCAGTACATTAAGATACTCTGCTCCGGTCAGTACTTTAAATCTGTGATGTTCGAAAATAATGATCAACGGAACATTAGGTAAATCCGTCATGTCTTCTATAGATTTTTCAGAATCACTTTCTTCTATCAACCGGAGTGGCATCTTTACCAGTTCAGATAAAAAGAATTCCGAAGTATCCGGCATTTCCCCGTTTCTATTCTCGAGATATATCCTAACCCATTCTTCTCCGATACCGGCTTCTGAGTACTGGCTCGCCGAACAGATCGACCAAGAATACTCCGGAAGCTTCATCTTTTTACCATACACTATCTTTTTTACAGATTCCGGAGAAAGGTAAAATTCCTCCGACAATTCCATTATTGAAGCTCCGGCCGAATAACGGCTGCAAATGCTTGCATTTCTTTTATTCAGTTTTTCACGATAACCGGATGCTTCTCCCCAGCCCTTTGTCTTTCCGCGCTTTGGTATGTATATTGCTTTTCCTTCCGCATACTTCTGCACTTCTTCCAAAAGGCTTGCAGGGAGAATATCCTTGGCATTTTCATACTTCATATTTTATAAAAAAATCTCCGCTTCAATTTGATTTTCTTTAATCATGATGACAGCTATTACTCTACAAGTTTGTTCATCCGGTCTTCAAGTTCGTTTATCGACCTGGTTATGGATTCACATGACTCCAGATCATCGATTGAAGCATGCCACATAAGAGTATGTATTCCCTTAAAGTATGCCATACATAGGAATCGTTCTTTAAAGTTCTCTATCTCTATATTCTTCGTCTTGGCATATTTGTAGAGCTTTTCCGGAACTAAAAGGTAAGGCTTGTTCAGATCAAGGATTGCAAAATCCATCATAAAATCCATAATCCCGGCACGTCCCCAGTCGGTACAATATGTTTTACCCACATCATCCACTATCATATTTACAAAGAAAGTGTTGTTGTTTACCAGGAATCTCCTGCCTTCGCAATAAGGGGCATACTGTATGGCCTTGGCAAAAATCTTATCAAAATAGTCTTTCTTTAAGAATGTGGTATCAAACATCTGAGTCCAGTTATGCCAGTAACCTTCCTGGGTCTCGCTAAAGGTCTCGCGGATAAATTCCTCAAGTGTCGCAAATGGAGCTTTGTTTTCCTCGTCGAACTCTCCGTAGCCGGTCACAGAAGAAATATCCGTACCTGCTATCTCAAATATCATATCAAAGAAATTCTCATAACTTTTTTCAAATTCCTCTACAGAAAGTTCATTGGCACATCTGCCTTTCGGGCTCATTTCAATCCTGTCTCCAGTCAGGTTTCTTATAAAAATATCTCTATTCATAATTTTATACCTCGTTATTATCCTCTGAAATAGATTGTCTTATCTGTAAAATTACTTAGTTACATTTTGTATCAGCGCCTTTACAGGATGAATAATAACATATTAAATTACCGTTTCATAGAGACAGAATTATTATAATGAATTTTTACCTAGGCAATCACAGGATAAGACAGGGGACTTTTTCAGTGGTCTCGGACGGTTCTCTGTTTTACATATTTAAGCAGATTCAGATTTTTCCTGGCGGATATAACCATTTCTTCGGGATACTGCATTATCTTTATGTATGATCCTCCAGAATCTTCAATGCTTCTTTATAATCCTGCCCGAGGATTTCCTGCACTTTTTGAAAATCATATTTCTCGTGCAGTCTTGTCTGAACTTTCAGAAATTCCTTCTTTCCGTACTTCCTGATATAAAGTGATTGGGCTTTAGCCGCGTTTGCCCCGTCATTGGACTTCGTAAAGAATCCCTTATCGCAGTTTTCAAGTTCACTACATTCGTAGCATCCGTCCATATTCTTTTCATTGCAGCACTTTACATTAGGGCATATCCTTCCTTCGGAACATGTTGCAAAAGAGCAGACGTTGTACTCTGTTCTGCAGCCCCCACACCACTCACCAAGAAAACAATGATCGCAGGACAGTCCGCAGAATGCAACCGGATTCACACCTTTTCTGGCCAACTTGCATATCCGGTTCTTGATTCGCCTCATAGCTTCGATATGCATAATCCAGTGTCTGGAAAACGGCATCTGAATAAGGCCCTTTACATCCTTGCCGCACCAATAATCGATCAGCCAGAATGCATTTTCATCCTCGCTGACACATTTGCTTTCAATCAATTTCTGCTTTGTTTCTTCTGTAAACTTTTTCTTTAAATCTTTGTATTGTAATTGCAGAAGAATCTGATTGCTTGATTCTTTTACCGTCTTCGAATATAAGTAAAGCTCCTGTATATTCAGTTTCTTTGAAAACTTCGCTATATCTTTTCCTTCAAGTTCATTCCCGGTTGTAATGATCGGAGAGGCGATTTTTTCAAAAAACTTATCATAGAACAGTATCTGCTCATCCCCTGCGATCATTTCATGTGCCACAATATCCTCAATCCGGAATATATGCCAAATGGAATAGGCAAGTGTCTTGCAGTGATATCCAGCAGCTCCCGGAAAAGGCATCAGAGAAAATGCCTCGTCCGGATATGTTTCCGCAATCTGTGTTATCTGGACAAACATCTCTTCCCGGAATTCTATGAGCTTCTTTATTGCCTCTTTGAATGATGCTTCTTTTGCCAGAAGCGTCTGTATTTCTTTATTCTTATATGCCCAGTCCTTATCCACGAATGAAACACTCCTTCTACAAATACTCTTTATGAAATCTTTTCATCTGTAAGCCAGAGAACCGTCCCTGTCTTATTCCCGCGCCAAATATGCATAAAGCGTTACCCACTTGTTCTCTTCTCCGACATTTCCGACCTTGAATGCCGGTACACTTTTGGATGCAGTCAACACATATCTGCCATTCTCCAGTCTGTGTTGATCCAGCACTCTGTACCCGGCCTGCATGGCTTCCGAATCAGGTGTACATCCCAACACATGCAGTGCATATATAATCTGGTGAGCTCCGATTTTAATCGGATCCGGCGGGTAGAATGTCCCTAACATAACGTCTACCATGGGCGTTTTCATATCGTCTGTTCGGTAGAAAATGTTTCTTTTTGTAAAATAATGTACCAAGATGTCAACACATTCAGGTTTGTACCCTTTAAGTGAAAGCTCCGCGACCAGCAAAAGGTATTCCACTGTCAGACGCGCACAGCTTTTATGAGGTTTATTTGGATTATTGATCTTCTTGTTGGTACTGATACACCTGAATCCGCCGTCTTCCTGAATCAGTCTGAGAACACTTTCAATCTCGTTTTTTATAACATCTACCTGACCATATCCCAGTTTAACCAGGTTCCTTAGCAAAAGCGGCTCGCCGCACAACATTTTAAAGTCTGTGTTTTCAATCAGTCTGAACACCTCGCTATCGATATCCTTTCCGATATCGTCCCTTGTCAGCCCCCATTCGGCAAAGCCAAGGATCGCATCATACTTGTCCCAGTTTTTTTCTTTACCGATTTTTTTAAGTCCGCGCTCGTATACTTTGCTGCCAAACAGTTCTTTTTTACACGCAATTACTTTTTCATTATCCTCCGGATAATGCTCATACTCCTTCAGAGTTCTGAGCTTTACCTCCGGATTTTTATCTTCCAAAAGCCAATCCAAAACGGTTCGGTCCATTCTTCCCGCCCTCCCTGCTTACTTCTTCTTTACAGGAATCCAGATTGCAGCGTGATAATCCGGAGCACCCGGGTCTCCGTCTCCGTACCACTCAATGTTTACCCTGCCCGGAAACTCAAAGTCAGGGTTACCCGGCAGCCACTCTTTCCAGATTTTTGTGTTTACATCCTGAAGTGCTTTAGGACAAGGACCGTTACAATCAAAAATCGCCCAATCAAAATCCGGAAGCTCATATACGGTCATGCCCTCCGGGACATTGCCGCCCTTGTAAATACCTGCAACGATATAGCTGAACCTACCGTCACCGACATCATCCACGCAGACCCCGTATTCACCGATGTTGTTATCTACGATTGCTTTTTCAATAGCCGTTGTCGGTGCATTACCACTCCAGACGTTGTCCGCATATTTTTCTCTGATCTCATCCCAAAACTTTGGAATCTCTACATAAGAAGTCTCTCCGTCAAATACCCTTGCAAACCCGATCACCTTAAAGCCGGCCATAGTCTTAATCTTATAATCCATCTGATTACCTCCGCGAATAGAAATTTCGATTTTCAGAGGAAGAAATGCTTTGATTGGTGCGCCTTCCCGCACCTGGGAAGGGCTTACGCCATGAAAACGCGAAAAGGCTTTTGTGAAGCTCTCGGGCGTTTCATAGCAGTAACGGAACGCAATATCGATTATTTTTTCATCTTTTTTCTGAAGGTCCAATGCCGCCTTGTACAGCCTGCGGTTCCTGATATATTCACCCAGTCCGTACCCGGTCATCAGCGAGAATCCCTTCTGAAAGAAGAATGATGACATAAAGACCTGTTCGGCAACATCCTGCGCACTGATGTTATCTTCCAGATGCTCTTCCATGTAATCGATTGCCTTCCGAATACTGGTAAGCCACTCCATTTGTCACACTCCTTCTCTTTGATGATTTTATTTTACACGAAGGTTAAAAAGAAATCCTGTCAATTTATGTTCCTTTTTGTCTGGAGAATTCTAAACATACCGTCTCAACGTCGTTTCCTTGGGGTAAAAAATTTATATTATATTGCATGGGATAATAATTTTGCAATTCTCTGAGCCACCTTATCGGCTTCTTCGGTCCCGTGCTCTGTTCTTCCCTGTCTGCTCTCGTAATATGAATCAATTAGCTCGCCAGCCTCATCAATGGTTATTTCTCCATCAATGTTTTTCCTGGCTGTAGCATAGAGGTATTCGGATGTTTTTAATCCGTCCACATCCTGAAGTCCTATTGCGGCAGACCATGCCTGACCCATCTCCTTCCTTGAAGGAGGCAGATTTTTTATATATTCCTCAAAAGGATCCTTTTTTATATCATCCATCCGCTTCACCGCCTTTCGAGTCTTTAATCTGATAGTAATCCTTCATCTTCACATTCAGTTTCACATAGAAATCTGCTTTTCGGTTGCTCACGCGTTCTAAAAGCACGCAACTTTCGACGTGCTCAGTCCACGGGAACATATCTACCGGTGTTATCTTTTTCACCTTGTACTTTTTCTTTATAAATGCCTTAAGGTCCCTTGCCAAGGTCTCGGGATTGCATGACACATATACTATATGCTCTATCCCGGCATTCGCTGCCGCATTTATAAATGCATCCGTAGAACCGCTTCTGGGCGGATCCATAATAAGTACGTAGTCTTTGGCGTTTTCCTTTATCTTATTCTGGTATTCCTGCATCCATGCGGTTGCATCAGCTTTAACGAACTCTATATTTTTTATCCCGTTTTTCTTTGCGTTTTGTATGGCATCCTTTACTGCGGAAGCATTAAGTTCTATACCGATGACTTTTTCAGCTTTATCCGCCATCCCCATACCTATTGTACCTGTACCGCAGTATGTGTCTATAATCATCGGTGATGCATTGTTTTCAAAAGCATATTCGATTGCTTTTTTATACAGTTTCTCCGTCTGATAAGGATTTACCTGATAAAATGAATCCGGTGAGATCCTAAACTTTAGTCCCATCATTTCATCTTCTATAAATCCCGGACCGTAGCATACGATATTTCTGTCTCCCAATACCATACTGGTACGCTTATCGTTTATATTCTGTACTATGGTGGTTATCTCAGGGAATTTTGTTCTTACGGCTTTTATAAAATTGTTTTTTCCGGGAAAAGGTACAGATACCGTGACCAATACAAGCATGATCTGTAGGTTACCTGTATCATTACCTTTTGTATTGTTTATGTCCGCACCTTTATCCCCTTTAGTATCGTTTGAACAATTACCTTTACTACCAATATGGCCGACCCTTACAAGTACATGCCTCAGCCAGCCTGTACCTCTGTCCTCATCATATACCTTGTATTTAAATGAAGGGAGCAACCTGTATACTTCTTCTATGATCTCATCGGCTTTTTTATCTTCCAGCATGCAGCCCTTTACCGATACTACTCTGTGGCTTTTTTCGCTGTATATACCTCTTACTGGCTTACCGCCGGCATCCAAGGCAAATACAGAATGAACCTTATTTCTGTAATAATAAGGCTGCTCAGTACCTATTATCTTTTCAATCTTTATACCTTGAGAAGATGCTATATCCTTCAGGTACTTAGATACATTCTGTTGCTTTATATCCAGCTGTTCTTCGTATGTTTTATTGATATAGCTGCAGCCGCCGCATTTCGCAAAGTACGGGCACTTACCCTGTTCTTTATTATTTTTCGAATTATTCATTGCTGTTTTCATATCTGCATACCACCTGATATCATATCTGCTTTCTTACTATCGTATACTCGTTGCCTTCCCTGTAATACGGACAGTGATAATGGCTGTCCTGCGCCATTCTGGCTATATCATCCTCATCCAGGCAGCTCTGCGTACAATAATACTCTTCATAATCATAGTCATATTCATAGTACATGCAGTCTTCGCAATTGGTCCCAGGCTTCTGTTTATTTATCTTCTTATGTTCAGAATTGTTTTGTGACATAATAACTCCTGTAATACTGTATTCCGATACAATTTCAAATTTTACCATTTATAATTATATCTTACTTACGCTGTTTTTACAAGGAAAACGCATAATGTGTTTTCGCATTCGCCTATTATAAAAAAGGGCAATACCTTTCATCCGGTATCACCCTTTAAAAACTGATCACTTATTTACTCTGTCCGTAATATGCATTAGCCCCGTGCTTCCTGAAGTAATGCTTATCAAGCAGACTCTGGGGTACGGGATTTATCGTGCAGCCCGAAAGCGACAGGTTATGCCAAGCCATAAAAGCTACTTCCTCAAGCACTATGGCATTCTCTACAGCTTTAGCTGCATTCTTGCCCCATGCAAAAGGTCCATGTGACTTTAAGAGCACTGCAGGTATATCCATGGGCTTGATGCCTCTGGCCTTAAATGTCTCAATAATAAGCTTGCCGGTGTTGCCCTCATAGTCCTCATCTATCTCTTCCTGTGAAAGACATCTTGCACAGGGAACAGCACCGTAAAAATAATCGGCATGTGTGGTGCCGAGTGCCGGGATATCAAGTCCCTGCTGTGCCATAACGGTCGCCCAGCGTGAATGAGTATGAACGATACCGCCTAAGTCCTTATATTCTCTGTAAAGAGCCAGATGCGTAGGAGTATCGGATGAAGGTCTTAATTCGCCTTCTACCTTATTGCCGTCAAGGTCAAGTACTACCATATCGTCGGCTGTCATGGTCTCATATGATACGCCTGAGGGCTTGATGACTACAAGTCCTTTTTCGCGGTCTATACCGGATACGTTACCCCAAGTAAGTGTTACAAGGTTGTGCTTAGGCAGCTGAAGGTTTGCCTCTAATACTTCTTTCTTTAATGCTTCTAACATTTTTTTTGATTCCTTTCTGTATTTTTCTATTTATACAAGATCAATATAAATGCTTCACCTTACAGATTCTTCTTCCAGCTTGTAGGTGTGATGACAAGTATCAGCGGGAACAGTTCGAGTCGTCCCGCAAGCATGTCAAATATAAGTGTCAGCTTGCTCAAATCCGAGAAAAATGCAAAGTTGCATGTCGGACCTACTTTATTCATACCGGGTCCCATATTGTTAAGTGTGGCTAGTACCGCAGTGAAGTTCGTGGTAAAATCATGCCCGTCGGCTGAAAGTATCAGCGTCGATGCCGCAAATATGATAAAGAACACAGCCAGATATACAAGTGTGGTATGTACTGTTTCGTCATCTACCACAGAGCCGTCCATCCTCACCTTTGTGACCGAACGGGGATGTATGAGGTTCCTGATCTGGTTCTTGAAGCTCTTCCAAAGGATCAGTATACGGCTCATCTTGATACCGCCGCCGGTACTGCCGGCACATGCTCCCATGAACATGCATAGTATCAGTATCGTCTTTGAGAACTCAGGCCACATATCATAGTCAGTAGTGGCAAATCCTGTTGAAGTGATAAGCGTACCTACCTGGAACGAAGCGGTTCTCACTGTCTCAGACATGGTAGGATACATATTGCTGATATTGATCGATATAGCTACTACAGCTACCACTATCACGAAGAAATACAGCCTTATCTCCTCCATGGAGAGTGCCTGTTTAAACTTCTTGCGCAATATCAGGAAATACATACTGTAGTTGACACCGCTGAGTATCATGAATATGGTGACAACCCACTGTATGGCAGGTGACATGGAGGCGATACTGTCGTTTCTGGTACCAAATCCGCCGGTACCGATGGTACCGAACGTAGTACATAAGCTTTCAAAAAGGTCAAGCCCGCATATAAGAAGTATGATGCACTCCAAAGCACCCATGGCTAAGTATACCGAATAAAGGATCTTTACCGTATCCTTGATCCTCGGTACAAGCTTATCAACAGAAGGGCCTGTACTTTCTGCCTTCATAAGGTTGATGGTGTTGCCGCCCAGCATGGGGAGCAATGCAGAAAGGAATACGAATACTCCCATACCGCCGAGTAAGTGGGTAAAGCTTCTCCAGAAAAGGCAGGCATGCGATACAACCTCAACATTTGTCAGTATCGTGGCTCCGGTGGTGGAAAATCCCGAAGCTGTCTCAAATACAGCATCGATATACCTTGGTATCTCCCCGCACATCACAAACGGCAGGGCACCGAACAGACTCATTATGATCCATCCGAGAGCTACCACGAAATAGCCTTCTTTAAGGAAGAGGCCGCCTTTTTTAGGCTTCTTTAAGTTAAGCAATACGCCGCATACCAAGCATATGCCGGCAGTTATCAGGAAACTGAAGCCTTGATTTTCGCCATATATGAGTCCTACCACAAACGGGAACATCAGGAATATGGCTTCTGATTTTAATATCCATCCGAGGATATAAAATACAACTCCGTAATTCATGATCTAGAACTCCTACTCCATTATATCCTCAATGTTTTTAATATCTACCTTGGTATGAACGATCACTACCCTGTCGCCTACCTCCAAGGTATCGGAACCGGTCGGGATGATATTCTTACCCTTTCTGGAAATGATACATATGAGCACGCCCTTTTTCCTCTGAAGTTCAGAAAGAGGTACGCCCGTAACAGCAGATTCCTCGGTGATCCTGAATGAAAGTGCTTCAGCCTTTCCGCCGCCTAAGCGCCTGAAATACTCTATATTGCTGCCCATGGTATACTGCAGTGAACGAACGAACTGAAGTATCCTGTCTGACAAAATCTTATTCGGGAAGATGATGGTATCGAGATTCATGCGGTTGATTACTTCCTCAAAATTGGTACGGCTTACCTTGGTAGCTGTTTTAACATCGGTAAGTGACATAGCATTTATCGAAAGCAATATGTTTTCTTCGTCGATACTGGTAAGCGCTGCAAGTCCTGCCGCATTTTCTATACCTTCCTCTAAGAGTATCTCTTTTGCGGTACCGTCAGCACATATGATATCTGCTTCAGGAAGATTTTCCGCCAAAAAATCACATCTTGCCTTATTTATCTCAATGATCTTTACGCTGATGCCTGAGGTGATCAGGTTTCTCGCTAAGTAAAATCCGGTCTTGCCTCCGCCTACGATGATAACGTTTGATGCCTTTTTGGTGGCAAATCCGAACTTTTTGAAGAATGCGTATATCTCACGCATGGTACCTACCGCACCGACCATATCGCCTTCATCAAGAACGAAATGACCGTCGGGGATGATGACTTCATCGCCTCTTTCGACCATGCTTATGAGGACATTGCAGTTATGTTTGGACCTCATGTCCATCAGCTTTGTACCTTTAAGACTTGAATCGGGCTTGATCTTAAAGTGTACCATTTCCACCTTATCACCTAAGAATGTATCAATCTGGGATGCATAAGGGAATTTGAATATCCTGGAAAACTCGTATGCCGTCATAAGCTCGGGGTTTACCAGCATGTCTATGGCAAGTTCACGTCTTAAAAACTCTGTCTCCATATTGTATATAGGATTACGTACACGTGCTATGGTCTTGCAGTTTCCTTTTTTCTTCGCTATAACACAGCTCAAGAGATTGGTTTCATCCGAATCCATGGCCGCTATAAACAGATCGGTCTGTTCTATGCCGACACCGTCCAGAGTCGCAGAGCTGCAGCCGTCACCACAGTATGTCATGACATCGAGTCCGTTCAGTCTGGTATTAAGTCTTTCCTTGTTTGTATCTACAACTGTGATAGTATGTCCTTCAGCAGCAAGCTGTTCTACTATGGCAACTCCTACTTTGCCGCATCCTACTACTATGATCTTCATGGTTCCTCCGTGTTAGATTCTTTGCTTTATGTCGATGCCACAAAGTGGCTTCGACTCAGCTCGTGATGACAATTTTATTTTGTTTATGATACTATCAAGGCACTCCTCGATCGTGCCGTTGTTTTCCACTGTAAGATCACTAAAGTTTTCATATTTTTCTTTTCTCTGTGAAAAAAGCTTTTCGACTCCGTTCTGTTCCGAGAGCGGTCTGCCCTTACTGGTGAGCTTATCCAGATCTCTTTTTATATATATGACTATGGAGTTGGTTTTTAATACTTCCTTATTTTCTTCCTTTACCACGATACCGCCGCCGCAGGAAATGATACGTGAGCGTACCCCGCCGCCGAAAGATGCGGCTCTTTCTTTGCTTATGGAATCCGTTTTCTGAGCTGTATTTTTTAAAAGCTCACTTTCCATGGTTCTGAATTCGTCTTCACCTTTATTTCTTATGCAAGCGGACGGAGTAATATGATATGTGGTCCTGAACAGCACATCCATATCCGTAAAATCACGCTGTATCCTCTCGGCAAGAAGTCTTCCTATGGTGCTTTTCCCGCATCCGGGCATGCCGATCAGATATATATCCTGTGTTCCGTATGTGTTATTGCTCTGCTGGTATTTGGAACAGTCCATAAGAGCACAAAGTATGCTTTCTAAGTATTTCGAGTTTTTATATCCCGAAAGTGTTTCCCTTAACGCCTTCTTTTTTTCTTCTTCACGCTCAGGACAGAATAACTCCTGATTGTTCCTGTCTTTATATTCACCGATCTGTTCCGTGATGTCAAACCTCTGCTTTAAAAGTTCCAAAAGGCCTGCATCCACCGCATCGATCTCCTTACGTAATTCTTTAAGATCTTTCATATATTTTCCTGTTTTTCTTATATTTTGAGTCTTCCGCCTCATCGGTCAGCTTCTTCTCATTTCTCCGGCTTCTCGAGTCCGAAATGCAGATATCCTTCCTTTGTGACGATCCTGCCTCTGGGTGTCCTTGCGACCAGTCCCGACTGTACGAGATAAGGCTCGTATACATCCTCTACAGTACCCGAATCCTCACCTATGGTGGTTGCTATGGCATCTATACCTACAGGACCGCCGTCAAACTTATCTATCATGGTGTGGAGTATGGCTCTGTCTATGTTATCAAGACCCAGCTTATCCACTTCCATAAGGTCTAGGGCATAGTTGGCTACTTCTTTGGTGATCCTGCCGTCGTATTTTACCTGGGCAAAATCCCTCATACGTTTTAAGAAACGGTTGGCAAGTCTCGGAGTACCTCTCGAACGCCTTGCAAGCTCCAAAGCTCCTTCGGGGTCTATCTCGCATTTCAGCACTTCCGCAGACCGATGTATGATGTCCTGCAGCTCTTTTATGGTATAGAACTCAAGACGGCTCACTACACCGAAACGGTCCCTTAACGGTGCTGTCAGCATACCTGCTCTGGTAGTAGCACCTACTAAGGTGAATTTCGGCAGATCGAGCCTTATGGACTTGGCGGCTGCACCCCTGCCTATAACTATATCTATACAGAAATCCTCCATGGCCGGATACAGAAGTTCTTCGACCTGGCGGTTTAAACGGTGTATCTCATCGATGAAAAGTACATCGCCTTCCTTTAGTCCGTTAAGAATGGCAGCCATATCTCCTGCTTTTTCTATGACAGGACCCGTGGTAGTCTTGATATTTACTCCCATTTCGTTTGCTATGATACCGGCAAGCGTGGTCTTTCCGAGACCGGGAGGTCCGAACAGGAGCACATGGTCTAATGACTCATTTCTCTGTTTTGCGGCATCTATGTAGATTTTAAGGTTCTCTTTTACTTTTTGCTGACCGATATAGTCTTTTAACATCTGCGGTCTTAAGGTTCCCTCAACCGTGCTGTCTTCTACCGTATATTCGGTCGTGATCATTCTTTTTGCCACTTATTTTCCCTCGTTATGTTTTTTAGGATCCTTCGCTTAAAGGTACCGATCATTTATATGTTCCTCAGGCTCAGGCTCAGCAGCCTGTCCACAGTCATGTCTTCCGTGATCTGTACCGCACGGACTGCCTTAGTACTTTCTGCAGATGTATATCCGAGCGATACAAGTGCAGCTATCGCATCACTAATAAGGCCTTCGTCTGCTTTTGCCGCAGGTGCGGCTGCCACATCGGCAGCAGATACCGTACCGTTCAATGCATCAGCAAGCTTAAACTTATCCTTAAGCTCCAATACAAGCTTGGCCGCTGTCTTCTTGCCGATACCGGGGGCTTTTGCTATCAGGTCGCTGTTTTCATCAAGTACTGCCATTATAAACTGCTCGCGGTTAAGTGTCGAAAGTATGCTTATGCCGCCCTTAGGACCGATACCGCTTACACTGATTATCTTCTTAAATATAGAGAGCTCATCAAGTGTGGCAAATCCGAACAGGGACATGCCGTCTTCCTTTACCTGCATATAGGTATAGAGCTCAAGGTCCGCGTCGTTGTTAAATGATGCTCTTCCGAGCAGCTCGGCCGGTACGAACACTTCAAAGCCGATACCGTTTACGTTTATTATGAGACTGCCTTCATCCGTCCTGTCTATGTATTTTCCTTTTAAGTATGAGATCATGTTTATATCCTTATTTGTTATTATTTACTGTAATGCTTTTGTTTTTAGGATCCTTCGCTGCTTAAGGATTAAATTGAACGAAGCTGTACTTATCTTTTTTATATTTTGGAAAATGTTCCGCCGTTGGCAAACAGTCTGCCTTCATCGATATATTTTAATATCAGGCTTACATTTATGCCGAGAGCCTCGGATATCTGGACAGCGTTACTGTTCGGATATTTCTTTAAATATACCCTGATCTGTGTGAATATCATATTGTCGACATCCCTGCAGGCATCACAGGTACATGTGCCTATGTAGCCCTCATATTCTTTTCCGCAATGCTTGCAGACACATGTTGTTTTGTAACGCTTTTTCATCTAGCTGCATCCTCCGAAAAATATAGAGAATAATTTGATCGTAAAACGGACCACTGACCCCGTCCCCGTGGTCCAAAAGTTACATCAGGCTGGAGAACAGGGAGAAGAAGTTCTGCAATACCCTGATGATCCAGGGTCTCTTTTTCCATTCTTCGTAGGTGACTTCATGGCTTACCGTGAAGGTATCGGTAAAGTCATTTTTGATCACTGTATTCAGATCTTCATCCCACATCAGTGCTCCGCACTCATAATGGATGAAAAGACTTCTGTAGTCCATATTTATGGTGCCTACCAATGCGCATTCATCAGTGAGCACGGTTTTGGCATGCACAAATCCGGGGGTATATTCGTATATCTTTACACCGTTCTTTAAAAGATATCCGTAGCTGTGCTTGGTTATCATATTGACTATCTTTTTGTCGGGTATACCCGGTGTCACTATCCTTACATCCGTACCGCGCTTAGCCGATATGGCAAGCGCTTCCATGATATCGTCATCAAGTATCAGGTAAGGTGTCATGATATACAGCATGTCATGTGAGCTGTATATCAGCTGTAAGATTGTATCGGCTATGGGGTTTTCCGGGTTGTTGGCCGGACCGTCTGCTATGATCTGGCAGAAGCCCGATCTGCCTTCCCTGCACTTGTTTAAGCACGTCGATCTGTATATGGTATAGTCATCTATCTTCTTTGTTGTAGTCATGGTCCACATCTGCAGGAATGTGGCGGTAAGTCCGAATACACCGTCGCCCACTATCTTGACACCGGTGTCCTTCCATGTACCGAAACGCTCTACCTCATTTACATATTCATCGGCCAGGTTAAATCCGCCGGTATATCCCACTTTTCCGTCTATGACCACGATCTTCTGATGGCTGCGGTAGTTAAGATACAGCTTATCGAGGTATTTTCCTATCGGATTGAACTCCGCTACCTCTATGCCTGCATCCCTAAGCTCCTGCCAGAGCTGTTTGCTCGTACGGAACATCGAACCGTAATCATCATACAGGAATTTTACTTCTACACCCTTCTTTGCCTTTTCGATAAGTATGGTCTTTATCCTGTTCCAAAGTATCCCGTCTGCTACAATAAAGAACTCCAAAAATATAAACTTCTGCGCTTTTTCCAGGTCCTCTATAATGGCTTCAAAAGCATCCTCACCTAACGGATAGTAATTGAAGGAGTTGTTCGAATACAACGGGAAATGGCAGTTTTCAAGGTATGTAACCGCATTGGACCTTCTGTTGTAATGCTCCATATACTTTTTAAGTGCATCTTTATCAGGCTCAAGGAATTTATACCCGTAGGAAATATAATACATGTTTCTCTTATTGATCCTGTCACTCCTGTTGGCACCCCACAGTATGTACATGATAAGTCCGGCTATAGGTACCAAGGTGATGACCACCAGCCAGCCTATCTTAAACGATGCATTTGTCCTCTGGTTTACAAGACCTACCACCACAAATACGCCGACTACTTCTATCGCAAAGTAAATGAATACCGCAGAGAACAGATAATACGAAAGAAGAAAGATGATACCGAATTGCAGCAAAAGAAGGAGCGCTATCACAAACGCCCTGATAAAACCGCTTATATAGGTCTTAACATATCCTCTTTTATGTTTATGCTTGTTTTCTTTCATAAATATCTATTTTACAACATTCAACATATAAAATCAAGTAAACTGAATATTAACCGTTCATACTGTGATATCCGCACTCTTGCAGCCGACTACCGCAAAAAGATCGTTCGGAGCAACCTCTATCTGATATCCGACTTTGCCGGCACTTACAAACATTTTATCGTAACATAAAGCCGTTTCATGTACAAATGTCGGGAACGGCTTTTTCATGCCTATCGGAGAACATCCGCCGTGCACGTATCCTGTAAGCGGCAGCAGCTCCTTCTGCTTTATCATGTCTATGGATTTTTCTCCGGCGGCTTTAGCTGCTTTTTTTAAGTCAAGCTCTTCTGCCACAGGCACTACAAATACATAATGCTGGCCGGTTTTACCTACCGTGACTAAGGTCTTAAATACTTTTTCTGCAGGCTCTCCGAGTATACCTGCTATCTGTTCGCCCGTAAGTGTCGGGTCAGCCTCATAGGTATGCAGGGCATATGTTATCTTTTTGCTGTCAAGCACACGGCATACATTTGTTTTTTCTTCTTTTTTCATTCTAACTGTTTCTTTACCCTTTCATAAGCATTTGCAGCCAGACCGTGCCCGGCATCAGCAGCTTTTTTATAATACTCAAGTGCTTTTTCATAATCATGTGAGCTGTTATCTTCGAAATGTGTCAGGTTATTTAACCCGTCAGAGTTTTCATATATAAATCCGAGGCTGTATAATGCTACCGGGTCATTTTTCCCCGCCGAGTATTCATAATGTGCTATAGCGCTTGCCAAAGCATCGGTCATACCGTTTCCTTCATAAGTGCTTGCGGCATATTTGAGTTCATCGGGATCCCTATCGATATCCAGATAATAGTTTCCCAAAAAGTTATGAGCATTGATGCTGCCCGAAGCAGCAGCTTTATTGTATAGATTCAAAGCCTTTGTCTTCGTTTCTTCATCAGACATATCATTATAAAAATATGCTGCAAGATTATTTATTGCATTGATAATATCCTCATCGTCTGTTAATGAATCACCGGTCTGCATATATAACTCGTAAGCTTCTTCATAACGGCTGTCTTTATCGCTGTTATTCTGGATCTCATATGCCTTTTTATAGAGCTTATCGGATTCAGAAATATCGGGATTCTCTGTATCCGTCGGTTGCACAGGTTCTGTAGTTACAGCAGTCGGAGATACGGGTACATCGGTAATCTCACCCGGCCCGGTGATATCCGTATTTTGTCCTTTATCATTGTTATCCCTGTTGACAAGTAAAACTACAGCAATTATGAGCAATACCACCAAAGCGGCGATAACAGGATACAACAGGTAAGTCGGTACGGTCTTCTTTAAGGAATTGTTCGAGTTTCTTATCTTTGATTCCTTAGGGACACTGCCTTCCAGTATCTTTTTAGAGTACTTTCTTAAGTTAGCGATGCTTTCAAGCAACGGAGGATTTACCGCGTCGAGCCAGTGCACACGTGTCAGGTAATACTCAAGCTCGCTGCTCATCTGGGTATCTGATAGCTTAAACGGTATAAGTGTTTTCCCTGAGTTAAAAGCCAGAGCCACTTCATTAGCCACCTGTTTTGACTCATTGGAACTGTCGGTATATATGAGAACAAACAGCTGGCAAGCATTGATAGCCTCATGTATCGCGGTCACCCATTCCTGACCGGGCATGATATCCCTGGGCGCATACCAGCATCTGATGCCGTTTTGTTCAAAATCGGATACTACGGCGTCAGCCACATTTTTATTGAGCGATGAATAGCTGATAAACACATCTAACCCCTGCTTGGGCAAGTCAGGGGTATCAGCGCTTACAGTATTGTTTTTTAAGGCTTCATCAAGGTTTTCTTTTAAAGATTCCATCCCATTCTCCTATTTTAAGAAAACAAAAGTCCATATTCCATATGATTATACCAAATTCAGTCAGAGAATACAAACATTTTTGAATATGTTATTATTGAAAGCACCTGAAAAATATGATATTCTAAATCCGAAGGATTAAAACGGCTAAAAAAAGAAGTATGGTCTATAGAAAAAGTATGAAAGAACAACGCAGTAAGGTACGGTAAAATGAAAGAATTCAGATCTTTTTCGGATGAGTCCGACTTATTCAAAAAAACAACGGATATCATGTTCCCGGGTTCGGATAAGGAACAGATACTCATATATGATATAGAAACCACTTCCTTTGAAGCGGCTAACGGCTGTATTTTTCTGATAGGAGTAATGTTTTATCAAAATGATGAGCTGCATTTTCTGCAGCTTTTCTCCGAAAGTATAGACGAAGAGGCTCTGATCATCGGGAAGTTTTTTGATATAGCAGAAAATTACGATGTGCTTTTAAGTTACAAAGGGGAATCATTTGATATACCTTTTATCGGTAAAAGGCTCTATGCATTAAAGCAAAATGAACTGTACAAAAGATTTACCATGCTCCGCTCCCGCTCATATGACATAGCGGGTGAGATCATGTCCGTAAAGGCATCTGTGAGGTTCAGTTCTACGAAGCTTGATTACCTAAGAAAAAAATGCGGGCAGCAGGTACCCGAAAGGATAAGCGGCGAAAATATAAGTAAGTTCTATGTGGAGCATATCGCGGCAGCAAAGCTGAAAAAGCTGTTAGAGACCACAGGTAACGCAGCCAATCATGATATGATAGGCGAATATCACCCGAAGCCCGTAATAGACGAACTCGCCCATATAAAGCCCGATTCCGGTGACAGATTTCTCTCGGATATATTGTACCGCAACAGGGAAAATATCGAATCGGTCATATATCTTTTAAGACTTTCAAGGCTTTTCTCCATGCGAAAGGGCCGGTTTAATGTAAATATAAGTACCGAATGTGATGATATTGATGTAGAAAGCAGTCTCAAAAATAATATTGATACTGTATTTTTTGCGTATTTTGCAGATGATTTCGAGCTTACAGTCCCTATATCAATAGAAACGGTAAGTCTTAAGCAGTTCTATCCCAATTATAAGGATTATTACTACTTCCCTGCCGAGGATATGGCTGTCCATAAATCCATAGCCGAGTTTGCTGCATCAGGTTCTAAGAAAAAGGCTACCGCCAAAACCGCATATAGGAATGTCTCCGGCAGATTCATTCCCGTTCCCGGCGCATATGCCCGCTCAGAAAGCAATAAAGATGCGAGCTTTTATAAAGCAGAATTCGATTCTGATGACTACTATATCCCCGTTGATGAACTCTTAAGCTTAAAAGACAACGAGAAAATAAAAGAGCTTGCATATTACCTTTTACTGGAATATGCAAGCCGGAACCTTAATGATATTATGATCTGATGTGACAGGGTATGTCATATTTTATTTTAGTACCCTTTTTACCTGGTCTATACTCAGATCTTTTTCTTTTGCTATCTTTGCAATATCATCATATTCATATTTTTTCTTTTCCGTACCGTAACCGCTTGATATCTTACATCTGACAGGGCCTAACTCCGTTTCTACGGTCTCTGTTCTTCTGTCAAGTACATACCTGTTTACAGCAAACTCCCTGATACCGATGGTAGTCGTATATTTAAATATTGCTTTTATGATATCTTCCTTGATGCTTTCATCACATAATACGGTAAGCATTATGCCCGGACGGTTTTTCTTCATGCCGACAGGTTCGGTAAATACTTCCCTCGCACCTGCTTTAAACAGCATTTCCATCGCAAAGCCGGTCTCTTCACCTGTCATATCGTCCATGTTGCACTGCAGCTGGACTATGGAGTCACTTTTTACATCTGTTTCACCCAGCATAACCCTTACACAATTAGCTGCATCAAAATCCTTCTTGCCCATACCGTAACCGATCTTCTCAGTGGTCATAACCGGCATGTCACCGAATGACACAGCAAAATGCTTTAAGATAGCGGCACCTGTAGGTGTGCATAGCTCTCCTTTTATAGCTCCGCCATAAAAAGGGATACCCTGTAATATATGAGCTGTAGCCGGAGCCGGAACCGGCAGTATCCCGTGCGCGCATTTAACCTTTCCGGAGCCCACATGCACAGGTGACACGTATATTTTCTCTATCCCAAGCTTATATATCAGGTAGCATACCGCGGTGATATCTGCCACAGCATCCATATTTCCGACTTCATGGAAATGTATCTCCTCTACAGGACGTCCATGTGCAGCACTCTCAGCCTCGGCTATAATGTGATATATAGCAAGGACATCATCTTTTACTTTATCGGGGATGTGTATGTGGTCACGTACAATATGCTCTATATCATGCATCGAGGTGTGATGGTGGTGATGTCCATGGTCGTCGTGATCATGATGATGCTCATGCTCATTCTCGTGTTCATGATCGTGGTGGTGCTCGAGGTCATGGTCATCATGGTGGTGCTCATGAACATGGAAATCTGCGGACTCCTCCTCGTCTCCATGTACCAGCACCTTCATATGTGTGCCCACTATACCGCATTTTACAGACTTTTCTTGTATAAACTCCACTTCAGGTATCCCTAATCCGTTGAGTTCTTCTACTATTTTTTCTTTGTTCGGAAACAGTTCTAAAAGTGCAGCTGTCAGCATGTCTCCTGCAGCACCCATACCGCAGTCTATATATAAACTCCTCATTGTTCTCCTCCGATCTTTTCCTTATATCATTTATTTCCCCATATGATTGATCATATGGGCCAGATACCCGGCTCCGAATCCGTTATCTATATTTACTACCGATACACCGCTCGCACATGAATTCAGCATGGAAAGCAGTGCTGAAAGCCCGTTAAAGGAAGCTCCATAACCCACGCTTGTAGGAACTGCTATCACCGGACAGTCAGCTAAACCTCCTATAACACTTGCCAGTGCACCTTCCATGCCCGCTATGGCTATGATCACGCTTGCATCCATTATCATTTCCATATTGGCTAAAAGTCGTTGCACACCGGATACGCCGACATCATACAGCCTTAACACATCATTACCTAAGGTCTCAGCTGTGATCGCGGCTTCTTCTGCTACAGGTATGTCGCTTGTTCCACCCGTGGCAACCACTATTTTCCCTATGCCGGAAGTCTTGGATTTTTCTCCGATCAGACCTATTTTGGCATCTTTAAAATATGTTAATCCTACACTCTTTTTTATTTCTTCAGCTTTTTCCCCGTCCAGTCTTGTGATAAGGATATTTTTCTGGCCGTTTTTTACCATAGCGTCAATTATCCCTATGATCTGTTCAGGCGTTTTTCCTGAGCCGAATATCACCTCGGGTACACCCTGACGGATCCCCCTGTGTGTATCCACTTTTGCATATCCGATATCTTCAAACGGCTTGGTCTTTAGTTTCAACAGTGCTTCATCCACGGATATTTCACCGTTTTTCAGTTTTTCCAGCATCTGTCTGGTCTCATTCTCCATACAAACCTCCATGTATGATTTATCTTCCTTTTAAGTTAAGTGACACTGTTTTAAACAGACCGCTTAACCCTTCATATATTTTATCTCTGCACTCGGCAAGCTTCATCCATTGTGCATCAGGAACTTCTATCCTTGCGTGCCCTTCCACGGTCCTTACTCTAAAGTCTGTAAAGCCCTCTTTAAACAGAAATTCCTCCGCCTGTTCTATCTTTTCAAGTTTTTCTTTTGTGATCTCCTCACCAGTGGGTATCCTTGTGGCAAGGCAGGCATAAGCAGGCTTATCCCAGGTAAAAAGTCCTGCTTCTTTTGACTTTTCTCTTATCATGGCTTTAGTTAATCCGCACATACGTAAAGGTGAAAGTACATTTAATTCCTTTAAAGCCTTCATGCCGGGACGGTCATCCGCATCATCAGAAGCATTGGTACCGTCAAGGATGATCCGGTATCCGTCCTCTTTTGCTTTTGTAATAATCTGCCCGAATATCTGCTGTTTGCAGTAATAACAGCGGTTATTCGGATTATCCGTAACTGCTTTAAAGCTTAGCACATCCATTTCTATTATCTTTAATTCTGCATCAAGATCTTTGGCAAGCCTTAATGCATCCCTTAATTCAAATTCGGGCTGAAAGGCTGTTTTTACATAATACGCACAACACCTTTTTGCATATTTTTTTGCAGCATATAAAAGGAATGCAGAATCCACTCCTCCGGAAAAGGCTATGGCCGCATCATGATATCCTTTAAAAAACTCAGATAATTGCATAAATTGGTCTCCCGGTCTATGTCACATTGAAAACATTTTGATCACTACTCTTTAAAAATGATGCTTCACAGGCAGTTATTTGTATAATTTAATTAACGATAATATGCCCGCCACCTGATACTTTAACTTATGATAGTATTCCCGCCACCTGATACATTGAATCGTCCGATATAACAGTACTCACGGTCAGGTATTTCCTAAATATGGCGGCCAATTCATTGGCCTCCATTAAGCCGTTAGATACCTTTGAAGCTGTACCCTTGTGGTGCGAATTGATCTTATCCCTGCTCATGCCGTGAGCAATGGTAAGTGTCCCTTCGGGTTTAAGTTTTTTAGAAAGTACAGATATAAGCGCATCAGCATCTCTAAAATGAGGAAAGGCATTATATACCACTATACTGTCAAATTTCCTTCCGAAATCATAAGTCTCGACATCTGTACAGATTATCTCAATATTTGTATCATTATACTTTTCTTTTGCGATCTCTATCATCTTAGGCGATATATCTACCGCAGTAAGTGAACTGACATTTCTCGACATATAATACGGGAACAGCACCCCTGTTCCGCAGGCCACATCAAGAACATCACTGCCTTTTTTTACACATGCATTATCCAGTATGGTATTTATCACCGTATCAATCGTCACCATATTATCATCCCATTCGGGAGCAAGCCTGTCAAAGAAAGTTATAACTTCGGATTTATCTACCATTTCAGTTTTCCTTCTATAATTTAATACTTTATCTTAATATACATATTATTCAAATGGTACAAATTGATATATCATTGTCATATATTATACAAAAACCAAATTATATATTCAACTAAAATATGACAATGGGACGGTTCTCCTGTCACATTTTCAAACATCGCAGGGGACGGTTCTATTTATCTTATATTACCTGTAAAAAGAAAGGACGGGCTCATATATATTATGCCACTCGCTGTCCGCGCAGCGCGGACTTTTTGCACTCTATTCGGGCCGTTTCTGCCCGAATGCAAAAATGTCCGGAAGGATTTTGCATAAAACAGTCTACAATTTTACTAATATAAATATAAATGCAAAATCCGCTTATCTGCGATGTGGCAAATATATATGAGCCCGTCCTTTTACCCGATAAAAAAATATGATAAATAGAACCTGTCCCATATCCAAAAAAATGTGACAAGAGAACCGTCCCCTTGTCACATTATCATTACTGCTCCATTCCGATTTCAAGAGCTTTCTTATTGAATTCAAGCATTTCTGCTTTCTTGGCGGGGATGCATTTTGCAAGACCCTTGTCAAGAGATTCTCTGGAAATGAACTGCTTCTCTTTGAAGAGCTTTCCGAGAAGGATGATATTTGCAAGACCTTTAAGGCCGTTCTTGTCAGCAAGGTTTGTAGCGGGAACATAGTAAACGGTTACATCTGTTCTTTCAACCTTGATATCTACTGTAGAGCTGTCTACTAAGATCGTGCCGCCGGGTACTACGCTGCCCATGAACTTCTCCAATGAAGGACGGTTCATGGCGATAAGAACATCAGGATTGGTAACTAACGGAGAACCGATAGCTTCGTCGCTGATAACTACTGAGCAGTTACAAGTTCCTCCTCTCATCTCGGGGCCGTATGAAGGAAGCCAGCTGAGCTCCTTACCTTCAGTAAGTGCTCCGTATACCATAACCTTACCGGTGAAAAGGATACCCTGTCCGCCAAAACCTGCAAGAAGTACATTCATTGTATCAGCCATTATTTTGTACCTCCTTCTGCTGTTTTATCCTTATATACACCTAAAGGATAGTAAGGAAGCATATTATTCTCAAGCCATTCAACAGCTGCCTTAGGGCTTAATCCCCAGTTGGTAGGACATGTTGATACAACCTCGATGATGGAGTATCCGAGTCCGTCGATCTGGTTCTGGAAAGCCTTCTTGATAGCCTTCTTAGCTTCATTTACATGCTTAACGTTATCTACTGTTACACGCTGTGCAAGAGCAACACCGTCTAAGGTTGAAAGCATTTCACACATTCTGATGGGGTAACCTGCGGTCTTAACGTCACGGCCGTAAGGAGTGGTCTGTGTGATCTGTCCGGGGAGTGATGTAGGAGCCATCTGTCCGCCTGTCATACCGTAAATAGCGTTGTTGATAAAGATTACTGTGATATTCTCACCACGGGTAGCTGCATGTACGGTCTCACAGGTACCGATAGCTGCTAAATCACCGTCGCCCTGGTATGTGAATACTATATTCTCGGGATGAGCACGCTTAACGCCTGTTGCAACAGCCTGTGCACGTCCGTGAGGTGCCTGGATCATATCGCAATTGAAATAGTTATAACTGAATACAGAACATCCTACAGAAGCGATGCCGACTGCGTTTCCTTCAACGCCTAACTCATCTATAGCTTCTGCAACAAGTCTGTGTACTATACCATGCGTACAGCCTGGACAATAATGAAAGGGGATGTCTGCTAATGCATGGGGTTTTTCAAATACTACTGCCATTTTTCTTTCCTCCTCTCATCAAACTAAAGCTTCGATCTGAGCCAGAACCTCAGCAGGTGTAGGGATGATACCGCCTGTACGTCCGAAGAACTCTACGGGCTTTCTGCCGTTTACCGCAAGCTTAACATCATCTACCATCTGACCCATGTTCATCTCTACTACAAGGTACTTCTTAGCTGTAGCTACAGTCTTATCAAGTGCATCTACAGGGTAAGGCCAAAGTGTGATAGGTCTAAATAAACCGGCCTTAATACCCTTGGCACGAGCTGCATTTACAGCACTTCTTGATACTCTTGAAGATGCTCCGAATGCAACGATAATGATATCCGCATCATCACAAAGGTAGCTCTCTGAACGCTGCTCATTAGCCTTAACTATCTCGTAACGCTCATAACGCTCCTTAACCTTTTCCTCAAGGTCCTTTGCTTCTATATAAAGTGAGTTTACTACATTATGCTTTCTCTTATTTCTATGACCTGATGCTGCCCATGACTTATCTCCCTCATGTACCTCTGTAGCATCGGGGAATACAACGGGCTCCATCATCTGTCCCAACATACCGTCGGAAAGGATCATAGCAGGCATTCTGTACTTCTCAGCTGTATCAAATGCAAGTGCAACGAAGTCAGCCATTTCCTGTACTGTAGAAGGTGCAAATACAAGAAGCTGGAAATCACCGTGACCGAGTGCCTTTGTAGCCTGCCAGTAATCTGCCTGTGAAGGCTGGATGGAACCGAGGCCGGGGCCGCCACGCTGAACATTAATGATAACTGCAGGAACATCAGAACCTGCGATATAGCTTACACCCTCAGACTTAAGGCTGATTCCGGGTGAAGATGATGAAGTCATGGCACGAACACCTGAACCGGCTGCGCCGAGTACCATGTTGATAGCTGCGATTTCCGACTCTGCCTGAAGGAATGTGCCGCCTACTTTAGGCATCTTCTTGGACAGATATGCGGAAAGTTCTGTCTGAGGCGTGATCGGATATCCGAAGAAATGACGGCAGCCTGCCTGGATAGCAGCCTCGCCAAGAGCCTCATTTCCTTTCATTAAAACTTTCTCTGACATGATTTTTCTCCTATTGAAATTTAATTATTTACAAATGATATCTCTTGTCTTTCTGACTTATTAATCACGCTCTACAGTGATGCATACGTCAGGACACATGGTAGCACATGACTTACATCCTGTACATTTGCTCGGATCTGTCATACTTGCGGGATGATATCCCTTAACATTTAATCTGTCCTTATCGAGTGCAAGGAGATGCAGGGGACATGCATTTACACACATCTCACAGCCCTTACACAGCGACTCGTTAATAGTTACTTTGCCCATCTTCAAACCTCCTTACTTCGTATAATGCTTCTATATTATTTATATTTCTTACTAATGAATGTTTACACCCATCCTACATCGAATGCGTTTACGTTCAACTATAGCACTTTCCCTTCGCCGGGGAGGGCATCATCACATTTATATCTGTATCATCTTCTGCTTCTGCCATACGGTCTTTACATGAATATCGATCGGATAAATGCTATCGCCCGCATCCGGTATCACTGTTCCGTTATCATAGAATTCTTTATCTATGGTGTGGCAAAGTACGGGAAGTCCTGTCTTCTCCGATATCATAGCGGCGAACTGTTTTCCTTCATCATATATGGCCTGATTGGTCTCAGCCATCATATGTGAGTTGTTAACAAGATATCGAGGCTTAAGTCCCGATACAGCCTCTATCTCGCCGAGTACTTCCACTGCTTCATCGAGGTCAGTGCTCATGGATCTGAAACGGTTGATCACATACAGCATATCATAGTCAACCATATCAAACTGAGGCTTGAACCTTCCGAGTACCATCGAACCGGCATCGTCACCGCCTACGTCAATGATGACAACATCTTTTTTCTCGAAAATACCATACATGCTGGCAGGAAGTGACGGAATATCAAGGTTGGTCGCACCGAATACAGGTGTGATGACCTCCACTCCTTTTTCCTCCAGTATCCCCTTAAAATCAGAGGTTCTGAAGTAAGGATTTATCAGGTCCATATCAACCACTGTAACTTTTCTTCCGGCTTTCACAAAATCAAGCGCAAGGTTGATCGTGAAATTGGTTTTTCCGCAGCCGTAATGACCGGTCACTACTATAAAATCTTTAAGTTTTTCTATCATAGACCACCTTTAAGACTGCCTTTCTTGTGAAAAAATACCTCTATGCCTATATAAATCTGTATTTTAGCATTATTCAATATTTTTATCAAGTACTTTTTTAGAATAAATAAAAATGACTTCATATTTGTTATATGTACCTTAAAACAAGTACGTATAACAGATATGAAGCCTGAACGTCCCTATACGGAACATACTTTACTGCATATTTTTGATATCGTATTTGATATTGGACGAAGGGACAAGTGACTGCCTGATACTTCTCTTATTGGATATGCCGAGTATCTTCATAAATCTTTCGTTTATGAAATGCTCTCTGAACGGTCCGAGCTCGGAAAGCCTTTCCGATTGTATCCTGCCGCCGGCCATGGCTGCATGGCCTCCGCCTGTACCAAGTCCGGTAAGTGCTGCAGATATAAGCACACCGGCATCTACATCCCTTCTTTCCGAACGTACAGAGAACTTCAGACCGTCGGGACGTACATTATATACTACCGCAACCTCTATCTCCTTTAATGACATGATGAAGTCAGCCACCATCGATACCAATGAGTCCGGACACGGGAAAGGTATGTAGGATATTCCCATATAGTCGAATACATGTATATTGTTGATAGCTGCGCTGTAAGTCTTCAGGTCGTTAAAGATGATACCGCTGCTTTCAAGTCCCTTTAACTTATCTTCATCTGCAAGTTCATGCAGATAAGCGAACATCTCGATATCAGTCTTTGTCACACCTCTTGTAAAATCAAGAGTATCCATCTTTAACCCGTGTAAAAGTACCGTAGCTGTCTCGGAACTCGGCTCGATACCCAGCTCCTTAAAATATCCGGCTACGATGGTACAGCATGAACCTACCTTCCTGATATCCTTATACAGATAATTATGTGTCATGGAATAATCAACTTCCGGATGATGATCGATAACACCGATCTGGGTACCGTTCATATCCGTGATGTTTCCGGATTTATTCTGCGTATCTATACAGATGATGCAGTCCTCCCATTTCAGAGTATCCATGATGTCATTGGTGGAATACATCTCTATACCGAACATATCCATCATCTTGGCAGCACTGATCCTGTCAAGTTCACCGTCATAACATATCGTGGGATTAAGGCCGTAATGCCTGAATATCTTTTTCAGTCCGAATGCAGACCCGATAGCATCCGGATCGGGTATGTTATGTGTCTGGATAAAAGTTTTCTTATCCCGGCAATATTCAATTAACGTGTAAAATTTTAATATATCCATTTACTTCCTCATCCTTCTATCCTCTGATAGCCGCCCCTATGAATGATCACTTATCGTAAATTAATACATTTTATATTATATCACAAAATTATATTTTAATCAAATAAAAAAGCGGGCTTCAAAAAGAAGCCCAAATAAAAAGAAGAAAAACTTAAAATCAAAGTAGATACTTTGATTACCGGGTGATACAGGCTCCGATCACCTGCACGACCTTTAAAAGAGAGCCGGCTGCACCCACTGCAGGTGCGTTATAAACGCTTTCTTCTTTTCAAACATTTTAAAATCCTTCGCATACGCTTAAGATTGCATTGCTGCTCATTCTTTACAATATGGATCAATTCCATAATGCATCTTTAACACGCTTCTCGATATATTCCTTCTGGTTCTTATAATCGGTCCAGAGGCTGATATATCCGATACCGTTCTGCCGGCATACGCGCTGTGAGCCCGCGCGGGTACTCTGATGGGGATATCTGATCTGGATGACTACCTTAGAACTGCCCTGTGAAAGGAGGAATGATACCGACTGGTATGCTCCGTTCAGACCGGGTATGATCTCATTTAAAGGTACATCCTCTCTTATATCCATATCGGGGAAGCTTTCCTTTAGTATGGTCCTGAAATGATTAAGATCGCAGTTATAATTTTGTGAATAATCGATACCGTCTATGATGACTGTACCGTCGTCATTTACTGCGGCATCTGCAGGCTGATAACTGTTCTGGTTATTGCCGCCTATCACAAACCCCTGATACCTGTCGGTAGAAGGTGCCGGCGTGGTATTGGACGGAGCAGCCTGCTGCTGATCTCCGGCATTATCTCCGGGCTTTTTGTTAAACAGGTTACTGATAGAGTTGCTTATAGTATTTGCTGCTTTTCTTGATGCATCATATTCAACTTCTCTTTTTACCGACTTTAAAATATTATTTAAAAACCCCATAAATACCCCTTTCTTATACATTAATGCCACAAACTATACTTAGTATATTTCATTCATTAGTTTACGTCAAGTTATATTTAATCTGCCGATTTTTATCATATCAAGCAGTTCATCATATCGTATTTCTGTAAAACTACCCGGTTAGTCTCTGTGTTAACTTTCTTCCTCAGGCTGCTTATCATCAGATACCTGTTTCATATAATCCTCATGTATATCCCATTCACCCTTGTTGTTCAGATATACGTCTGTATATACATCATTCCAGTCGGCATGTCCTGACATTACGGTAAATCCGTTAAAATATGAATCTCTTGTATAATTGAAATCTCCGGCACTGAAGTTGATCTTAAAATCGCCTGTGGGAAGTTTGATCATATTTGAATATTCCGCCATATAATATCCGGTTTTTATCTCTTCTGATTCCTTGTAATCAAAAGAAATTACAAATACGGATTCCTGACGGCTGAAATCCTTTTTGATCATGGTATATATCGCATATACGTCAAAGCTTCCTTCAAGGCTCGGGAAATTTTCTTCTGCACATGCTTCCTCAGCCTTCCTGATCGCGTTCTTTTTAAGTACTTCAAGATCTTCCTCACCTATCAGGTTTACATCCTCGAGATACTCCTCAAGACCTTCTACGGTATAAGTCTTTTCTGTTTTAGTGAGAACATATTTTGTGTTGTAATCTTTAGCGGAATTCTTATTGTATTTTACGGTTATGGTGTCACCGTTCTTAAGATTTTCGGTAGCTGACAACGTCTTTTCTATCATAGACACTTCATGTTTATTCGAATCACTGAGTCTGGCATATGCTTTACCGCTTACACCGTAATAATTGATATAAAGCTTGTCAAAAGGATCTATCTCCGTCACGGTTTCTTTATTGGTATTGGATTTATTCATCATATCGGAGTATCTTCTGACGCTGAATGCTATCGTAGCAAAAATGCTTAAGCAGAACATACTGACAAACACTATAGCGATGATCTTTGCAACCTTCTTAGCACTCTGTACACTTGCCTGAACGTTCGCAGCCCTGTTTGCGGTATTGTTTCTGTACATGTTGTTCATGATATCCCTGATCTGCATATCCTGGATATCATCACGTTCACGGTCCCTTTTCTCACCGTACACTTCGGTCATGTCAAGGACTGCACCGCAAAACTCACAATGAGTGGTCTTATTGTTCTCATCATAATTAACTTTTGCCCCGCAAGCAGGACATATGACGGTTTTAACGTTGATTGCCATTTAACCATCTCCTTTTGCTGTATTATTTAGCCGTTTTCCGTTCCCGGCATCCTTTATGATACTCGTTAATAAGCGGGCGGTATCCGAGTTTTTTTATATCCTCATATCTGAGATTGTAATTACGTTTTGTATGCCTGCCCGTATAAATGAACCTTATACATTCCTGCATATAATGGTCTATCTCCCTTAAGGTCACATCCGTTGTGATGATAGGGAAATACCATCTGCACCATGTAAGCTCAGACCTTATGGGATTTTCGAAAAACTTTTTATTGAAATATTTTATATATACCCGTACGGCTTTTGAAGGCTCTGCCTTCTTTTTTGCTTTCCATCTGTCTACCGCTCTTGCCTTGCGGCGCAGCTTCTTCTTTATTTTCTCAAAAGATGAAACTGCTACATCCACTTCCCCGCCTTTAAACGAGAAACCTAAAAACTCGAAAGAATCTTGTGGGGCGATATGCATGATCTTATCGGGGTTAAGCGTAAGCTTTTTATCCTCCAGGAACTTATATATGTATTCAAGTTCCGTATTAAGGCTTTCACGGCCATGCATAAAAAGTATCATGTCATCCGAGTATCTGGCATAAAAGCAGTCCTTACCTTCAAAATGCTTATCAAGTTCGTCCAGATACAGGTTGGCCAAAAACGGCGATAACGGGCTTCCTGCCATCATGCCCTTATGGATAGGGCTTAACTCTTCAGCTTTAGCATCCCCGTTATCATGTAAACGCACATTATATGCAGGATTTTTCAATATATTGTGAAATAACGCCTTAAGCTTATCCTGTCCTGTAAGTACTTCATCCAGTTTTTCAAGTATGATATCCGTATCGGCAGAATTAAAATAATCATGTATATCAAGCTTTATCCCATACATGTCAGACAGGTTTTTCTGCTTTATAAGTCTGGCCACCGCAGTCTTTACACTTCTCTCACGTCTGAAGGAATACAGGTTATCACTGAATATATCATCATATCCGTGCAGGCAGTACCCGAAAAACTTGAGCAGCCACGAGGCTTCCGGAGCAAATGAGAATACCGCTCTTTTCTTGCCCGTACCCTTTTTGTTCAGCATTATAAGCTCCGGTATCGGGAACTCACTTTTAAGCTCATACTCGTTTAATACGTTCATATATATTTTTTCATCTATATAAGTACGCAGCCTTTTTATATCTGCCTTATAAGCATGCTCACTGGCAGCGAAGTCTTCATAAAACTTTTCCCATTCCTCTGCTTCATGAGCCATCTCATATATATCATGTATTCCGGTATTGCTCACTTTTTATGCCTCTGTCTTAATTGTATAAGATTTTTACCTCGAAAACATCTTCAGCTTACATTATATTCTATTTTTCAGATAATATCAACTGTATGCTTTGCAAAATAACAGATATTAATACGGGGTCAGGTACCATTAAAATTTTATTAACTGCGAATTTTTAACAATTTAATGGTACCTGACCCCTATACTTATTATTTACTTAGTTTACGGTGTGCTATCTGTTTCTGTATATACATGGAATCATCAGCCACTTTTACGTAATCGGCTATCTCGCGTTTATCATCGGGTGTTATCACGCAATATCCGACACTTACTGATAGTACAAAGCTCAGAGAAAGTGTATTTATAAATGCTTCCATGCCCTTTAATGTCTCTATCTGGATACCGGATACATCCCCCTCAAAGCCCTCGGGACTGCCTACGGCTATAAACTCGTCTCCACCGTATCTTCCGAACAGCCAGTCACCTCCGTTTAAGGAATCCCTCAATGCATCTGCGGTGGCTTTTATGGCGAGGTCACCGTTTAAGTGACCGTAATTGTCGTTTATATCCTTCATCTTGTCTATATCGGCGAACAATAAGACGCATTTTTTCCCGTTGGCCTTACATTCATTGATGTAGGAATACAGCACCTTATCACAGCCCATCCTGTTATACATACCGGTAAGGAAATCCGTCATGTATATCTCTTTAAGCTTCCTGTTGGCCTGCCGGGCGATGATAAATCTCTTCATGTTGATAAAAAACGAATCAAAGTTCACAACCCACGAACGCAGGGTTCTTTCGTAAAGCATCTTTGTATCGTTCTTAAGTACGATATATCCGATGATAAACTTCATATAACTCATCGGCAGGAAAATATACAGATTGGATTTTTCATCCGAAGGATCACCTATCGGGAAAAGATCCGTTTTATCAAAAAGTCCGGGAGCAAGCACATTTCCGTTTTTTCTGGCGAATATAAGCTTCATCTTATCACTGTATCCGCGGATACGTTCGGGATATTCCTCTTCATCAGCATGGAAAAAATCAGGTTCCATACAGATACAGAAATCACCTGCGGGATATCTGGTTTTTGAAAGTATACCGTTTAGCTTGTCCAGTAATTCTTCTTCGCTTTCAATCGAAGTGGAAGAAGTCCTGAGCATAGAAAAGAACATATCCATAAGTGATGATTCCGAACCCTTGGTATAAGCTCCCCTTATAGAAGAAAGTCTTTTGTCAAGTCTTTCCTTAGAAGGCGTACAGTTACAGCTTTCCGCTGCCAAAAACTCAGAATCATAAAGCTTTTCATAAGACGGATCGGGCTTTTCGATAAGTTCCAATATCTTATGATATGACTGTTTTCCGAGCTTATCCCATGGCCTTTTTACCGTTGAAAGCATCGGGAATGTTTCCTGACCGGCATTTATACAGTCAAAACCTGTAACGAAGCAGTCTTTTGGAACATCGTATCCGAAATTGTTAAGTGAAGAAACTGCACCCAATGCCATATGATCGTTGGCGCATACAAAGGCATCAGGCAGCTCATTTCCGGCTTCAAGATAAAATCTTACCTGTTCGGATGTAGTATAATAACCGTAGTCACCCGGAAGCTCCTTATAAAGCTCGAGACCATGAGCAGAAAGTGCGTCAAGCACAGCCTGTTTTCTGGTGATGTTTTCCTGATTATCCTTGATACCGGCACAATAAATGATCTTTTTGCAGCCATGTTCGGTGATCAGGTGCTCAACCGCATCATACATACCTTTCCTGTTACCGGTACCCATAAATGCTGCTCCGTCTATTTTAACCTCCAGACTTAACGCGGGCACTCCCTTATCGACAAAAAGATGCTTTACACGCTCAGCTTCATCCGGGATATTGAATGAATTGGTCAGTATTATGATACCGTCAAAATCCGTGACCTTAGGCAAATGGAACAGATTAAGCTGGCACATATTGTTCTTACTGTTGTCGGATGCAAGAATGAATGTTGTAAACAGCAAAATATCGGTTCCGTCTTTTGCTGCTTCTTCCTGTATACCGGTTACTATCTGTTTTAAAAATTCAGCCGACCATCCGTTGGCAAACACACCGATCCGTTTCTTCATACATTTACCCTTTTAGTCATACCTTATCAGTTATACCCTATTGGTCAAACATATTTTTTCATTCAACAATAACGGAAATCCCCATACATTTCTTTCCGGTCAGTTCCTCACTTCTTCTGTCCGGCTGCTGGTTTCCGATGTATACTTTATAATTACCGGGATTAAGCTTCCATTCTCCGTTCTCGTCAAAAAGACCGAAAGCATTTTCATCGAGGCTTATTGTTACTTCCTTTTCTTCGCCGGCAGCTAAATGTACCTTCTTTAATGCTTTTAGCTGTCTTACGGGTGCACCCTTAAGGTTAAGCGCAGTATAATCCACATAAGCCTGTACAGTGGCTGCACCGGCCATATTGCCCTTATTTGCCACCTTTACGGTGATATCTATGGAGTCTGCGCCCGACTTATAATATATATTGTTTCTGTCAAGCTCGCCGTTTACTTGTCTGTAAGCATCGGGACCTGCTACGATCTTTGTGACAGTCTCTTCAAAATCAGTGTAGCTTAAGCCGTATCCGAAGGGATAGAGAGGCTCTTCAGTCATATATCTGTAGGTTCTGCCCTTCATATTATAATCGGTAAACTCAGGCAGCGTATTCTTTTCACTGTAGAAGGTAAGCGGCAGATGTCCTTCGGGGTTTTTCTTGCCGAAGATAACATTTGCTATAGCAGTGCCGCCGAGTGCGCCGGGATACCAGCCCTGGATGATGGCCTTAAACTGTGATGAAGCCTTATCTAAAGCTATGGCACTTCCTGCCAAAACTACAAGTACTGCAGGCTTTCCTGATGCAGCTATCGCATCAAGTACTTCCTGCTGTAACCCGGGAAGTAAAAGGTTGGGCTTATCCCCGCTGCCGTATGCGTTTCCGGTATCGCCTTCTTCGCCTTCAAGTGTGGCATCAAGACCCATTACCGCTACTATCACATCGCTTACATCACATACAGCCTTTACTTCAGCTAAACGATCCGACTTTTCACCCAAAGGCTCTACCTTAGGCTTATACAGGTCACAGCCGTTAGATGCATATACTCTCGTACCGCTGTTTTCCACTTCACGGCGGATACCCTCGAGTACAGTCACATACTCGGATGCGGTACCTTCATAGTTTCCTACAAGTGCTTTGCGGTTGTCGGCATTAGGACCGATCACACCTATTGCTCTTATATTGTTTTTGTTTAGAGGAAGCATACCCCCGTCATTTTTAAGGAGTACGATGCTTTCCTCCGACATACGCAGGTTGATGTCTTTTGAAGTATATGAATCAACATGTGTATAATCGATCGATGCATAAGGGTTATCACTTTCGGTATTATAACCCGATACGAAATTACCGTTTTCATCCTCATCAAGGATACCGAGCTTAAAGCGTGTGGTAAGCACATTGGTAAGTGCTTCGTCTATCCTTTCTTCTGTCGTATATCCCTTACCTACTGCCTGGAGCAGATATTCAAAAAGATTTCCGCAATTTATATCGCAGCCGTTCGTCATGGCAAGTCCTACGGACTCTACAGGTGAAGATGTGATACCATGGCCTTCATTTATATCCCTTATAGCCCAGCAGTCGGAAGTCACATGACCTTCAAAGCCCCACTCTTTTCTTAAGATATCCTGCAGTAAGGTCTTTGATGCACAGCAAGCTTCGCCGTTGGTCCTGTTATAAGCGCCCATGACAGCTTCTACCTTAGCCTCCGTGACCAGAGCCTTAAATGCAGGAAGATATGTTTCCCTTAAGTCCTGCTTCGAGCACTCCGCATTAAAGCTGTGGCGGATGCTCTCAGGTCCCGAATGAACAGCGAAATGCTTGGCACATGCGGCTGCCTTCATGTATTTGTCGTCATCGCCCTGAATACCCTTAACAAAGCTTACACCGAGACGCGAGGTCAGATACGGATCCTCGCCGTATGTCTCGTGGCCTCTGCCCCAGCGGGGATCTCTGAATATATTGATATTGGGAGCCCAGAATGTAAGTCCCTTGTATATGCCGTTGTCACCGTACTTGTCCTGTATGTTGAACTTGGCTCTGCCTTCGGTGGATATAACATCGGCTACGAGTCCTAAAAGTTCCTCATCAAATGCTGCAGCCATACCTATGGCCTGAGGAAATACCGTAGCCTCGCCGGCACGTGCAACACCGTGAAGTGCCTCGTTCCAGTAATTATATGCCGAAAGTCCGAGCCTCGGTATAGCAGGTGCTGTGTGACGGAGCTGGTATACCTTTTCCGTCAGAGTCATTTTTGATACAAGATCTTTTGCTTTTTTACGACATTCTGCCTCTCTTGTCTTGTTCATCTTTTTCCCCTTTTCTATTTATAGTTTTGTTATAATATCCAATGCTTTTTCCGTTATCTCATCGATATCATACTTATCCGTGATCTCTATGACCGGTATATCAAACTTTTCCGCTTCCTCTTTTAACTCTTTGCTGCAGTTGATCAAGCGCTCGAGATCTACCTCGTCCTCTATCCTGTTTTCTATAACGCTTCCATAGTCCGCAACAGCGCCGATGTTTTTACGAAGATACTCTTCAGACATAGTGATGTAGAAACATCTGATATCCTTTAAATACTTCTCATCAAACTGTTCCCGCCACTCGGAAGGTATATAGCACCCTTCCACTATCATGTTCTGATCGTTCTCTATCGCGGTCTTTATGATCTCGGCAGCATAGGGCCAGAGAAAGTACCTCATCTCATAATCATCTTCACATGTAAGGTCCGTAAGCCTTCCGCGTATGAACATCATCTTCAGATGGTCAAGAGACAGATAAGGAATCTTAAGTTTTTCAAGCAGCTTTTGTGCAAGAAAGGTTTTACCCACATGCGAACTGCCACCTATCAGTATGATCATAAATTCTCCCTGATTTTTTAATATTATCGGATTCCGAATGCAAGTATGGTAAACTTCTTATCTTCGTCACCCTCATGCATTGCTATCTTCACATTATGTCTTGCTTTTTCATCATTATCGAAAACGATCAACGCATTGCAATGTGTCCAGCCTATCTCTTTGGGATCTACAGTCCTTACGAGCTTGTCATCCACAAATATATCAGCTTTTCCTTCATCCGGTGCGGCAGAATCCAGTGTCACGATCATCAAAAGCTTACACTCAGCATCAAGTGTCAAAGGCTTGTTACCGCTGATATGCCGTCTGTTATCGGAATACTGCATGGTACCGAACAGATCAAAATCACGTTCCGCATACTGGGATGCAGGATCCTTTTCCGAGAAATCACCAAGATCAAAAGCATTAACTTTCCAGGTATTTCCGAAGCCGTCATCGCCGTTTATACCGCTCTCCAAGTACTTTCCGCCCGGTATATCTTTAGAATCCTTACCGATGGTAAGAAGGCTTACATATTCAAAGTGATCTGACATAAGGGCATTTTCAGGCATCTTATATGTTTCAAGAGCCTTGGTCATAGGCTTCAACAATGTCTCTGTCATTTTCCCGGTCTTTAAACCGGATGCTTTTTCCATGGCAGTGGCTGCTTCGTCCGCTTTCTTTAACAGATTGATGATACAGTCGGCCATAATGGTATGTCCGAGATTTGTCGGGTGATATCTGTCATAGAAATACTGGTCTTTTGTGATGATCCTGCCCTGTTCCTTTGAAGTATAGAACTGTGCTGTCACGGCATTTTTGGCGCTGACCATGGGTATATCATAATGGAAACCTATGGGACTTAGCCTCTCCTGAAGGTTATAGTCATCTATAAATACGCTGAATATGATGATGACCGCAGGCATATTTTTCATCATAAGGAAACGTCTGATAAGACCTTCAAAGCACTTGCCCTTCGTCTCATCGCCTTCATCATTTACGGCAAACTCAACTACGGCGATATCGGGCTCCCTGTCCGGATCGATACCTTCACCTGCACCCTCTTTTAAGAAATATCCGCCTCTCAGTATATCCCTGTCAAACCTGACTATACCGAACTCCGAGGGAGTACCGCCTACACCGGCTTTTACATACTCGGTGTTGTGAGCCGTTGAAAACATTTCATCAAAAGCCTTATAAGTCTTATATGCGTAGCATTCGGCATTAATAGGCGTAGCACCTGCACCTTGTGTGATGGAGCCGCCGATAAATGCCATCTTTACTGACTCTCCGCGCTTAGCTTTATTTATGGCTTTATTAAGTCTTTCGATATTGCCCATAGATACAAGGGACTGTGCTATAAGCTCTTTATATCTGTCCGAATTGATATCTACCGGGTCTGAAGGCACAAACTCCGGTGCTGTATATCCGTCATTCAGGTAAAGCTTTACCATGACTGTGGCAGGAAACTCCGCTTTGTCAAAATGGAAACGTATCTGGCCGATACGGTCATCATCCTCTTTCCATTCCACCTCATTTAACGGGATAAGATATTCGGTACCGTCTGATGTAAGCCTTGCTTTAAGGCTGGTACCGCCGTTATAGGTGTCATTCTTTCCATATATCTGAAGGACAAACTCGCCGTCTACCCCTTTTTCATTTATCATGGATACGCCGATACCGTATACGAGCTTTTTAAAATCTTCGATAGGCCCGAGCATCTTAAGGATTTCGAAATCATCCACTCCTCCTACCATTTTAGCCATGGCCGGCATTCTTCCATCATCCATGAAAAGAAAGCAGACTCCTTCCCCGTCTCTGCCGGGATTGGCAAAAATCTGCTTATCGTACATTAAGTATATCGCCGGTCTCTTTTTTACCGGATCTTTAGGTGCTACAGGACCTGCCATAATCATATCCTCCCTGGAATTAATGTCATTTTATATTTTCAGACATATTTAAAATATTATACTATAAATATGCCACAATATCTATATTTTTTTATATTTTATGTTGTCATATCTTGCTATCTTATATTTTCATAACCTTTGTTTTTCAATCTGATTAATCTCTTTTTTGTTCTTTCTTTAATTTAACTCCAAATATACTTATTATATTATTAAACAAAGTCCGTTTCTGTTTATATCACCTATAACCATATGTTGCACAGGTTGGACAATCGGGCTCCATAATATTACAAAAGAAAATTGCTCAACCAAAGCTCCGTCAATCTACAATACCCGATCGTCCAACCGTCCCAATCGTATGATAAAACAGAAACGGCCCGAAACCTTCGGGCTCCGGACCGCATCTGTCTCATAAAACATTTAGGAAAAAAGAAGAATTACAAACGAATTAAGGAAGCATTGTTGCGCTGCCGTATGCATCTGTCCACTTCTCAAGACGCTCATCAATGATGTCCTGTCCGCCTGCTGCAAGATAATCAGCCATACCGCTATCCCAAACCTTATCGAAATCAGCCTCAGCTGCTGCTACTGCCTTATCGAAGGTCTGTCTCTGGTAAGAAGTAAGAGTATCACCTACTGTGGTCTCTGACTCGATAACACCAAGATCGATAGATGTAGGATACTTAGCGTCATTTAATGCTACATTGATAGCATTTACAACATCCTCAGGATCAACGTTTGCATAACCGTAAGCCATAGACTTGATGGTAAGCTCATCTGATGAAAGACGAAGACCGTTTGTAGTCATGGTAAGGTCGATATTATAACCTGAATTGGGCTTTGCAGCTGCATGAGCCTCATCGGGGCTCTGAACAAATACAACGCCTTCTGCATTCTTGGTATGTGTAACACCCTCATCACCGATCTGAAGGTATTCTACGTTTTTAGCGTCTGAAATGAAATCAAGGTAAAGCATACAAGCAAGGGGTTCCTTATTTGTTGCAGGGAAGAAGATCTTTCTGTCTGATCCTACTGCACTGTAAAGGTACTTTGTATGGTTTCCGTTAGCATCCTCGAAAGGATCGATTGCTACGAACTTAGCATCGGGTCCTACGATCTTGGAAAGATTGTAGTTAATACCGTTCTCGCCATCTCTGAATACTAAATCATAGTTCTGTGTATAAGCACCAACGTAGCCGGCCTTTAAGTAATCATCAAGTGTTGTGTCGCCGCTTCCGTAAAGTGCAAAATCATTCCAAAGGAGGCCCTGGTTATACCACTTATTAAGTATTCTCACAGCCTCCTTGGTTCCGGGCATTGTGAATCTTCTGTCATCGAAGCCGTATACATACTGATCCTTATCTGAAAGGTTAGGATCAAGCTTAGACTCGATAAGACCTGCTGCTGTCCAGCCTACATCTTCTGTAACTGCGTAGCAGATAAGCTTGTCAGCGTCTGAACCAAGTAATGTAGCTGCATTGTCCTTGAAAGCCTTAAGCATATCCTCGAACTGCTGTGTAGTAGTAGGAGCTGCGATGCCAAGCTTGTCAAGCCAATCCTTACGTACGAATGTTACGATACGCTCGGTAGCATTTCTCTTTCCTTCGATAGCGATAATTTCGCCTGTCTCAGGGTTCTTACGATAGTTAATACCTGCAGAGCCTAACCAATTCCAAAGGTTGGGGAAAAGTCCTTTGTACTCATCTGTAAGGTACTCTGACATATCAAGGATACCGCCCATATCAGCGTATGCCTGTACGGTAGGGAAGCTGTATGAATAGCAGATATCGGGTGCATCGTTAGCTGCAAGAAGGTTGTTGATCTGCTCAACCTCTGTCCAACGGGGAACAGCTACGAATTCGACCTCAACATTGTACTTCTCAAGCATACCCTTCTTGATGAAATCGGTATACATGTTGTCGTTTGCAGGGGTGCCGCCATCACGATCATATACCTCAACTGTGATATGCTTTTTCTCAGGGAACTTTCCATCTACAAGCTGTCCGCCAGTAAGTTCCTTGATCTCGTCCTTGTCCTCGATCACTACTACAGGCTCATCTGTAGGTGTGGGCTCGGGAGTAGTCTTTGTTCCATTGTTATCAGCCGGAGTTGTTGTTGCAGGATCCTGGTTCTCAACAGCTGAAGGAGTAGGTGCGTTTTCGGGCTCGTCTTTTGAACAAGCTGCAAGTGAAAGCACCATACATAAAACAAGTAATAAAGATAAAACTTTTTTCACGATAATTCCTCCATTATAATGTTTGTGTATTGATAAGACCATCGCAAGCCTTACCTAATGTGTATGAATCAACGGATACACCCCTATATCCGCTTATTCCGTCTTAAAGATTCTTCGCTTCGCTCAGAATGACATATTGTCATCCTGAGGGCGTAGCCCGAAGGATCTATTCTTTCACAGCACCGAGTGTAACTCCGTGTATGAAGTACTTCTGCAGGAAAGGATATACGATCAATATCGGCACTGTGGAGAACATAACTATGGCCGACTTGATGGTGTCGTTAAGACCGGGCGTGGAGAAGCCCTCCTGTGCCGAAAGGTCCGACTGGCTCTTTAATATGTTGTAGAGGTAGTACTGGAGCGGATATAAGTCTTCTCTTTTATTATTGATATACATAAGAGCATCGGAATATCCGTTCCAACGGCCTACCGCATAAAAAAGGGCAAGAGTTGCGAATACCGGCTTTGAAAGCGGTACATATATCTTTACAAGAATCCTGAAATAACTTGCACCGTCTATTTCTGCCGATTCTCTTAAAGATTCGGGTATGCCGTAGAAAAAGCTTCTCATGATGATCATGTTATAAACCGACAGACAGCTCGGTATGATCAGTACGAGAGGATTGTTCAGCAGTCCCAGGCTCTTCATGAGCAGGTAGTTAGGTATGGTACCTGCATTGAAGAACATTGTTATGGTGATAAGTACGTTTATCACTCCTCTTCCGCGAAGCTTCGGGAAGATAAGAGGATAAGCACATATTGCCGTCATTACAAGGGAAACTATAGTACATATGAAGGTAAGGAATATCGTCCAGAAGAACGACCTTACATATTTTGCATTGCCGAATACATATTCATATGCCGTTAAATTAAGTCCCTTAGGATAAATTGTTACTTCGTGCTTGATAAGTGCATCCGTGCTTGAAAGCGATCTCGCTGCTAAGTTCAGCATAGGTACGAGACAGATAATGCCTACCAGCACACAGATTATAACGAATACCCAGTCTCCGCGTCGGGTTTTAGCTGATTTGATCATTTTACCATATTCCCCTTTCGCCGAGTTTTCTAGATATAAAGTTAGCCAACAGCAGGAAGAATACGCCGACTACCGACTGGAACAGGCCGACCGCCGTGGTCAGTGAGTATTGGGCCGCAAGCACACCTTTCTTATATACGTAAGTCGAGATAACCTCGGCTGTATTAAGTACCAAGTTGTTCTGCATAGCGAAAGGTCTGTCGAAACCGCCGCCTAAGATATTACCTAAGTTCATGATAAGAAGAACGACTATGGTAGGCTTGATACCCGGAAGTGTGATATGCCACATCTTCTTAAATCTTCCGGCTCCGTCTACGGAAGCTGCTTCATACAGTTCCTGATTGATACCGGCTATCGATGCCAAGTATACTATGGAACCCCAGCCGAAGTTCTGCCATACACCTAAGAATATATAAGTAACTACCCAAAGCTTCTCATCTCCCAAGAACGGTATCGGGCTTCCTCCGAGCTTCTGGATGAGCATGTTGATAAGACCGTCATCAGTAGCAAAGATTCTTAATGATAAGCCGTAGATGATAACCCATGAAAGGAAGTGGGGCATGTATGCTACTGTCTGTATAACCTTCTTAAAGCGCTTGAATACAAGCTCATTAAGTATAAGTGCAAATATGATGGGTGCCGGGAAACCGACTACCAAGTCAAGTACATTCAGTACGACCGTATTTTTCAAAGCCCTTAAGAACTGGTTATCCTGGAATGCCTGCTTAAAATAGAAGAAAACATCCGTTTCTCTCTTTTTATTCTTAGCCCATTCCATTTCCCATACGGGAGCATTGATCTTGTACTTCTTAAATGCGGTGATGATATACTCCATCGGACCGTATCTGAAGATAATGAAATAAACGATAGGTACGAGAAGCAAAAGATAGAGCTGCCAATATCTCTTGATACTGGTCTTCCAGCTCATTCTCGTTTTGACTCTGATGACCTGCCCTTGGTTTGCCTCGGGCAATTCCTTAGATTTTGCCATTATTTACCCCTTATTGACATATTGCGCATACTTTTATCTTGAAAAAGATTTTATTCGTAAATTTCATAAATCGATGCACAAAACTTCAAAAAAATATTATTTTTTAATAAATCCTCAATTAAGTATTATATAAAAAAATGCGCGAATCGCTATCTATATATTGCGATTACGCTTCTTGTTCATTGCTGATTTTTAAGCAAATGTTACAAAAAAACAGGGGCTTTACAAAAATGTTTATATGTGATAAAATGAATAGCAATATTTGATAAGCGATAATTGGTTTTGAATCATTTTCTAAGGAGTATATACAGATATGATAGTAGATTCTTTTAACAGGACATATCACAGAGAGGTGGAAGGTGACCGGGAGAAGGTCGATTTTGTCAGAGGTTCCAACGTAAGGCTCTGGAAAAACGACGTAACTAGAAGCTTTGAGACGCACTGGCATTCGGCGGTAGAGATAGTATCACCGATCTCAAACATATATACCATCGGTATCCATAATCAAAAATACGTGCTGCATCCGGGTGAGATCATCGTCATCCCTTCGGGTGAACTGCATGAGACCATCGCTCCTTCTGAGGGCGAAAGATATATATGTCTGTTCGATCTTGACTGTATCTCAAAGATTAAGAGCTTCTCTTCCATCCTGCCGTTTTTCACTTCCGCTATCATCATAAATGAGACTACGGCACCCGAGATACTTAAGCCCTGCCTCGATCTTATCGAGCATATGGCAGAGACATATTTTGCAGAGGAGCCCATGTGGGAGCTCAGGATGTACTCTGACATACTTAATTTCTTTGCGATCATAGGGCAGAACCGTCTCGACAGCATGATGACCGTACCGTCTAAGGTGGGTAACAAGCAGCACGAGTATATAGAAAAGTTCAACCAGCTTTTTACCTATATAGATACCCATTATGCGGACGATTTGAGCTTAGAGTTTGCAGCAGATCTTACCGGATACTCTAAGTACCATTTTACAAGGCTCTTTAAGCAGTTTTCGAGTACTACATTTTATGACTACTTATGCTTTAAGAGGATAAAAGTGGCCGAGGAGCTTTTGATCAATCCTTCCTTAAGCATCACCGATGTGGCGATCAGGAGCGGATTCCCGAGTATATCGACCTTTAACAGACTGTTTAAGAAGCTGAAGAACTGCACTCCCTCCGAGTACAGGGAGCTCCGTGAAAGAAATACCTTCGAAAAGGTGTATGACGTGGCAGAAGGTGAACCCATCACCTACAAGGGGTATGTCAAGCCGGAAGATATTTTATGATTAGTTTGTAATTTTTGTCTCTTACAGGGTGGTCTAATAGCTTTATTTAAAAAACGATAATCAGAAAACTTTATATATAAAAATGTCACTCTGAGTGAAAGTGAAGGATCTATAAGATTCCCTACTTCGTTCAGAATGACATTTTTTATATCCGTAAATTAAAATCAATTATTTGATCTCGTAGATCCAACCTTCGGGTGCTTCGATACGGCCCATCTGGATACCGGTAAGGGTATCATACAGCTTCTTGGTGATAGGTCCCATCTCTGTCATACCGGAAGGTAAGCAAATCTCCTTACCATGGTCAACGATCTTTCCTACAGGTGAGATAACAGCTGCGGTACCGCAAAGACCGCACTCTGCCATATCCTTTACTTCCTCGAAAGGAATAACTCTCTCTTCTGCTTCAAGTCCTAAGTAATGCTTTGCAACATATACAAGTGAACGACGTGTGATCGAAGGAAGGATGCTGTCTGACTTAGGTGTAACTACCTTTCCGTCCTTGGTAACGAACAGGAAGTTTGCACCGCCGGTCTCTTCTACATTTGTTCTGGTCTTAGGATCAAGATACATGTTCTCATCATAGCCTTCTGCATGAGCGGTAACAATAGCATGTAATGACATAGCATAGTTAAGACCTGCCTTGATGTTACCTGTACCGTTAGGTGCAGCACGGTCGAAATCACTTACCTTGATGGTAAGAGGCTTTACGCCGCCCTTAAAGTAAGGTCCTACAGGTGTACCGAAGATTCTGAACTGATACTCGTTAGCGGGCTTAACACCGATAACGGGGTTGGTTCCGAAAAGTACGGGACGAAGATAAAGTGTAGCTCCTGAGCCGTAAGGCGGAACATAGTCTTCGTTAGCTTTTACTACCTTTTTAACTGCATCTATAAATCTGTCCTTAGGGAATACGGGGATCTCAAGTCTCTTTGCTGACTGCTCGATTCTTTCTGCATTTAAGTCAGGGCGGAATGTAACAAGTCTTCCATCCTCTGTCTCATAAGCCTTTAAGCCCTCAAATACTGTCTGTGCATACTGGATAACGCCTGCGCACTCGCTGAGTACTACGTTACCGTCTGTGGTCATCTCGCCTTCATCCCAGGCACCGTCTTTGTAATTGGAAACATATCTGTAATCGGTCTTGATATATCCGAATCCCAGACTGCCCCAGTCGATATCTTTCTTTGCCATAATGCATACCTCCGTCTATTAAAATTACCTTTATTTATACCACTTCTTATATTTTTTTTCAAGTTTTTTTTGATGTTGTTCTTTAGGACGAATACTATGTCAATCACAGGGGACGGTTCTGTGGTTGAAAACAATGTTTTTCAACCGCAGAACCGTCCCCATGATTGATCAGTCTATATTCTTACTTTCCTGAAATAGTTATTCCATCCACTGCCATAAAAGGTACTACCGAACCGCCGTTACAGCAGAGCTCTTTCGATATGGATCTGATGTTCTTTACTACATCACCTAAATTACCGCTTATCATTGCTTCGGTTACAGCACACTTGATCTTTCCGTTTTCGATAAGAAAGCTGCTCTTTGCTACACCGGAGAACTCGCCGTTTGCACCGGGGTTGCCGCCTGAGAATCTGCCTAAGATAAGTCCCTTATCAATGGATGCGAGCATCTCATCAAAGCTCTTGTCACCGGGCTCTATGACAAGGTCAAAGCCGGTGTTCTTAACTACGGGACGTCCTGTCTTGTTAGCTGCATATAAACTTAACCAATGAGTCTTAAGGACACCCTTATCAATAAGAGTTACAGGTTCAGTAAGGAAGCCGTTAGATGTAGCACGCTCACCAATGTTGATCCTCTCATCAAACGGATCAAGCCTTACTGTAAGCTTATCACTTGCTACCTGCTCGCCAACCTTGTCAAGCCACTGGCTGGTACCTTCGATTATTACGCCGTCGTTGATGTAATTACCTAATACAGATGATATAAAGTCTGCTGTACTTGCAGGAGTAAAGATAACCGAACCCTCGAATTTCCCTTCTATACTCTCAGGATACAGACTCTTTTCTATATCTCTTAAGCGATCTCTCATGTCACCGAGCTCAATTATCGGAGTATCAAGATTGATCATGTCAACGCCGGTATAATCCATACCTGTGGTAGCTTTTCCGTCGGTAGCACATATCTCAATCGAGATACCGTAGCTTCCGCCGAAGCCTTCGAATTCTGTTCCGTTGGAGTTTCTGGAAAACCAGTTGTAACGGTCGTATGATCCTGTTGATGCGAATACTTTTACCAAAGGATATTCCTTAGCTATTGTTTCAAGCAGTTCCTTGATCCTCTCTAAGAACTTGTCGATATCAGGTTCAAGTACGCCCTGCTTAAATACATGAGGATCAACCTTGGGTGCTATGTCATGTGCGGGATCTTCCTGTGAAGACTCAGCTGAAACAAGTGCATCCTTGGCAAGACCTTTAAGTCCATCTTCTGAGATATCGTTTCCTGATGCAGAACCTGTCTTATTGTCCTTAAATACTTTTATAGAACCGCTGTTACTGAATACTGTACGAAAAAGCTTAAATTCTCCGTTTTCAAGATTGATCTCTCTTTTTTCTGAGTTTACCAATGTATATTTATATTTTGTAATGCCTGTATCCTTGATTATCTTATCAAAGAGGTCACCTTTTTCACGAATATTGGACATACTATCTACCTCCGATCATTATCTTGCAGCGCATGTTGGGACCGCCCATGGATACTGCCATAGGCTGCTTCTTGCCGCAGAAGCCGCTGGATACCCATTCCATCTCGCTTGATACCATATCTACGGTCTTTAACATATCAAATGCAACACCTGATACTGTGGTATCGAGAAGTGCCTTACCCAGCTTACCGTTCTTGATCTCGTATCCGCAGTTTACGCTGAACATGAACTCGCCTGTAAGGTCTGCCTGACCGTTACCTGATTCGATAAGATAATATCCGTCCTCTACGGATGCTATCATTTCATCCAGGGTGTTCTTTCCGGGAAGGATGGCGGTATTTCTCATACGGATGATGGGCTCGTCGGAATATCCCCAGCCACGTGCATTGCCATTGGCTTTCATATTGAACTCTTCCGCAGTTTCTCTGTCATTCATGTATCCTACTAAGATACCGTCCTTGATGAGTACCGCATCTGTACCGATGGTACCTTCGTCATCAAGGTATACGGGAAGTTCAGCCTGCTTTCCATTATAGATATTTGCATAATCAACCATGGTTACAAGTTCTGAAGCAACCTGCTTGTTTAATGAAGAACCTGCTACACTGCCGGCTTTTACAAGGTCAGCCTCTACTGTATGTCCTACAGCCTCATGAGCCAGCATACCGGCCATATTGGGTCCGAGTACTACTGTCTTATATCCTGCCTCGGCATATACGCCTTCGGTCTTGTCCATAACTCTCTGATAAAGCTGATCGATCTCGGGATAATACTTTTCTAAGTTTCCGAAATGATCATAGAAGCTGCCGTAGCCACCTAAAGCCTTAAACAGCTCGATAGGTGTTCCGTCCTTTGTCTCGGAGCTGAGTATAACATATATGTAGCATCTGGGGATGACTACATGTCCGTCATGTGCGTCTGATGTGTAGATGATCTTATCCTGTGAATCCTCGGTATATACTACCGTCCGGCTCTTAAGATCAGGATATTTCTTTACGATATAATCATCTATAGTCTTACATGCTTCGATGATAAGCTTCTGTTCTACATCGATTATCTCTCCGTTAAGTGCTACTTCACCGGTGCCAAGGGATGCGGGAAGCTGTACGTTTCTGTTGCTGTGCTTGCCTAAGAACATAGCGTTTTCGGTAGCTGCCTTGATAACCATATCTGCAGCTTCGGGTGTATAATCGGCTACAGATGCGAAACCGAAGGTTCCTTTGTTGTTTACTCTTGCAGATAGTCCTCTTGAAGCACTTCTGGAGTTCTGTACCATGTTGCCTTTAAGGATCACAACTCTGCGGTTTCTGTTTTCGTGAGCTCTGAGTACGGTCTGTACGCCGTCGGCAAAGAACTCTTTTTTACTTTTAAATAAGTCTTGTATCATAGATATTCCTTTCTGTAATCTTACTGCTTCTAAATCATCAGATATTATTTACAATCCGTTTTTATGGCATTAACACTATAAATCACTTACCGCCGGATAACTTTGATATTGTAGACATAAGAATATTCCTGATAAAATCCCTGCTTTCATCTTTTACAAGGAAATAAAGATAGGAATCAATAATATATTGCTTGGGTCCGCTTCTTCCGACTATCTTAAAGTTTCTGTAACCCATATCAATGTACTTGGCGATATCTTCATTTGACATGAAAGTAGGAAGCTTTTTAACTCTTTCAAAATTCCACTTATCCGGTGTCGGATCAGAGCACGGGAACTGTATCCTGTTATCAAACTCAAGCTGATGTTTGGATATCTCTACATAATGGTTGGCACGTCTTGCACATCCCGGATGGCATGTCTCATTAACCAGTATCTCGATCTTATCGGCTACCGGAAGAAGCTTGTTTATGACGCTTTCGTTATGATTAAGATCATAATCGAGCACTACCAGGAAATAATCCTTTTTTACTTCCTCCAAGATAGCATCTGCATTTAACAGACGTTTGGTTGTTGAGGAAAGAACCTTGTATCTTGGATATTCCTTACGGATGTACTCCTCAAGAACGGGTCTGTTGACAAGCACCTGATTCATCCCGTTGTCCCCGACTCTCATGATCATATTGCAATATGAATCATATATATGCTTTTCCTCCAGAAGCACATTGGTCCATGTAAATCTGGCAGGTACACCCTGTTTATTGTAAGCGGCTATAATACGTTCTACATCTGCTTTGCTGCTGAATCCGTCAAACAGATTCCGGCCGCCGTTCCATATAGCTCCCGGAAATGAACCGTAGCAGGATGCAATCTTATATCCGTCCCTGAAATGACTGGGATATCTTCTCATGGTATCCAGTAACACCTGATTAATAAGCCCGAAGTAACACAATCCGGGTATATGCCAGTAAATTGTTTGTGTTGACATTTGTAATCCCCTTATCCTTTTATAACGTGTTTACGCAGTGGCAAACATCAGATTAATTATCTCTTATGGTTTCTGTATTGTCAATATCTTTTTGGTAAGGAAAATCCACCTGTTATTCTACTATTGTTACCTGTTGCGAGGTCATATTCCGAACTTTTCGATGAAAGTGTCTTCAGTGATTATCTCTACGCCTAAGGATTTGGCTTTTGTGTTCTTTGAACTTGTGGAGTTGATATCGTTATTTACCAGGTAGTTTGTCTTACCCGATACGCTGCCTGCCACGTGTCCACCCTGTCTCTCAACATAAGCCTTGAATTCATCGCGGTTTTTAAACGAATGTACATCACCCGTTATAACAAATGTGAGTCCGGCGCAGCTTCCGCTCTTTTCTCCTGCTTTTTCCTTATTTTCAAGTTCTATGATACCTAGCAGTTTTTGAAGAAGTGCAGCGTTTTTCGGTTCTGATATCCACTTGATAATGGCTGTTGAGCGTTCCTGACCTATGCCGTCCACTTCTTCGAAGCCGGTATCGGTACCGGCAGCGACATTGATATAATTGTTGGTATCGATTTCGGTGTCATTATTGATAAGAACTTCATCTTCAGGCTTTATAACAGTACCGACGGTTTTCGATACGAGTTCTGCAATTAGGATTTTATCGTTTATGGCATAAGACAGCACCTTTATTAAGAAACCCACTGTTCCGTAATGTGCTATGAGTTTTTTTGCCGCATCAAGACCTATCATCGGTATACAAAGTGCATATATGAAATTTTCGGGACTCCTGTGCCTGCTCTTATCCACAGATGCGATCAGGTTGGCAAAGGATTTTTCACCGAAACCGTCCAGCTCTATGATTTTTTCTTTGTACTCTGATATGCCATATATATCAGCAAAGTCTGTTATATATCCTTCATTGATGAAACGCATGAGCGTCCTGATGGAAAGTCCGTCGATATCCATACCTGTTTTACTGACAAAACGTGTGTATTTCTGGATATGCTTAGCTGTACAGTCGGGATTGGTACAGTGTAATGTTTCGGTGCCGGTCTTTTCACTGGTGACTATTTCCGTAGGCGCGTTACATACAGGGCATTTATCAGGGATGATAAAGCTTGTGCCATGTGCGTCGGCTCTAACGCACTTAGGGATGATCATATTACTCTTTATTACCGTTAGCGCGGTTACTCTGTCGGCACCTATACCGAGTCTTTTCATCTCACTTATGTTACATAAGCTGGCACGGGTTACCGTAGTACCTTCCAGGGATACAGGGTAAAATACGGCTACAGGCGATATTGCAAAGGCTGCACAGCTCCACTCTATATGATCAAGTGTGGTCTCTGCTTCAGTGTCCTGCCATTTAAACGCCATGCCGGCATTTGTAGCATGGTGACCGGTGACAGAACCGGTTGAAGCATATTCCGTATCGTCAAAGGTTACTACCAGTCCGTCTACGGGTATATCCATTTTCCCACTGCGAACGACAGCGGTCCATTTATCTATGGTCTCCTGCAGATGCTCCGAGTCGGTAGCTTCTTTATCTACCACATTAAAGCCCATGCTTTTAAGGTAGTCCATGCGGCTGCCCCAGGATAATATCTCTTCATCGGTATGTACCAGGGTAAATGCATTAAAGGTTACGCAGCGCTCTTCAACCTCTTTTGCACGTGAAATGTCGAGTCCTAATGTACCTGATACTAGGTTTCTGGGGTTCGCATACTGCTCATCCGGGTTATCGATCATGCTGTTGATGGTATTGAAATCTGTATAGGAAATAACTGCTTCACCGCGTACAACAAGGTGCCCTTTATCGCTGATGGTTAACGGATACCCCTTTATATAATCTGCAAAATATGTGATATTTGAGCCTGTTGTACCGTTTCCGCGGGTCATGATCTTAGTGAGTTTCCCGTTATCATATGTGAGCACCAGGGTAAGGCCGTCCATCTTCCATGATAGCCATAAAGCTCTTTCACCTGCCCACTTGCGGATCACATTTACGTCTTTTGATTTTGCGAGTGATAGTGCCGGATACTCATGTGTCTCTCTGTTTGCAGCGGGCGTTGTTTCTTCAGCTCCCGTCTTATTGGTAGGGCTGTCCGGGTCTATGTAACCTGTCTCAGCCTCAAGACGGGTTAATTCATCATACAGTTTATCCCACTCATAATTACTCATGATCTCATCACGGTCATTATAGTAGGCATCGGATGCTTTATTAAGTATTACCACAAGTTCTTTTATACGTTCTATCTTTTCCATATATAACCCCATCTGTCCCTTCCGCATGTTTCCAGCCTCAAAAGAGACATCATAATTCAATTATTAACGTTTGGCACAATCCTCTCGTATAACAATATACCACTTCGTTAAAGCAGGTATTGATATTTCACTCCTCAACAACCGAAGCATCTCTCCTCGGTGCATTGCTCGAGTCGGCTATCATCTGTCTTAATTCTTCAAGCTCTTTGGGAGTTAAGTTTCTGTAGGTACCGGATTTTAGATGGTTAAGCTTTATATTCATGATCCTGATACGGATAAGTGACCTTACCCTGTAGCCAAGAGCCTCACACATACGTCTGATCTGCCTGTTTAACCCTTGGGTAAGTATTATCTTAAATACTTTTTTGTCTATCTGCTCTATTCTGCAGGGTCTTGTCACGGTATCAAGTATAGGCACTCCCGAACTCATCGCCTTTAAAAACTCAGGGGTGATATCCTTATTTACGGTAACGACATATTCTTTCTCATGGTAATTACCTGCACGCAGGATCTTATTTACTATATCCCCGTCATTGGTAAGCAGTATCAGTCCTTCTGATTCCTTATCAAGACGTCCTATGGGGAATATGCGTTTTCCGTAGTTAATATAGTCGATAATATTATCCTTTTCACGCTTGTCCGTGGTACTGACGATACCGACCGGCTTATTGAAAGCTATAAGGACAAGATCCTCGTTTTTCTTTATATCCTGACCTTTTACCGTTACCTTCTGTCCGGGCAGGACTTTGCTTCCCATGACTGCCTGTACACCGTCTATGTACACCTTCCCGTCCGCTACCAGCTTATCTGCCTCACGCCTCGAGCACATGCCCGACTCAGCCATATATTTGTTTATACGGATGCCTGAGGCGGTATCGGCTTCTGTCGGCTTTACGGATTTCCTTTTACTTTCAGGGCTGTCATTTCCGGCAAGCCTTTTCATTTTCTTATCATATTCATCTGTAAAAAATTCTTTTTTAGGTTTCATGTCATCTAACCGCTTTTCTTATATTCTCTATTTATCACATGATATTTTATATCATTGATCTTAAGGTATTCTTATCCATTACCTTCATATCTATCTGTACTATTATATCTTTTTTTCGCTTCCTTATCAAGCAAAATAAAACCTGCAGATGTAAGAATATCCGCAGGTTTTTACTTTTATTTTGTCAGCTGCTGTTTTATAAAATCTCTGTCTTTTTCTTTTACAAGGTAATACAGATACGACTCAAGTACCATTTCAGAAGGCAAGCCGCGTCCTACCAGTTTAAAATTCCTGTAACCTCTCTCAATATATGCAGGCAGCTTGTCATTCCCTATGAAATGAGGTCTCTTCATACTTTCGGCAAACGAAGGTTTTGTAAGTTTATTGGTACATTCATACCTCGTATCCTTATCAAATGTAAGCTGCATCAGCGATTCGTCTGCATAATGGTCCTTACGCTTGGGGCAATGCGGGTAGCATATCTCATCCACAAGTATCTCGATCCTGTCTGCATAGGGCTCAAGCTCCTTTAATGTAGGCTCATCGCAGTTAAGGTCATAATCGAGCACCACCAGGGCATAATCCCCTTCAAGCTCCCTTTTTACATCGTTAAGGTCTGTTATACGCTTTGTAGTCGATGATATAAAAGCAAATCCGGACTTTTTATTCCCGAACTGCTCCATCAACCCTGCATAACCTTCCGGGTAATACTTATTTTTTGAAGTATCGCTTACGGATGCTGAAGCAGCTCCATCAGTACCTTCCGATACCGAGCCGTAAGTTTTCCTTAAGTAATCTCCCAAAACCTCACGGTTCACTAGTACCTGGTTTTTCCCGTTGTTCGCCATCTCCATTATAAGATTGCAATATGTATCGTTCAGATGCTTTTCCTCTATAAGGGAATTGGTCCATGTAAAACGTACAGGGACCCCAAGGCTATTGTAATTATCAAGCACGGACTTGATAACAGCTTTAGAGCTGATCCCGAATACGGCTCTGCCCCCGTTCCAGATGGCTCCCGGGAATGTACCGTATACACTGCCGATCTCATATCCCTCATGGAACTTTTCCGGATATTGCTTCATAAGCCGGATAAGCGTGGTATTCATTTTATAAAAATAACAAAAACCAGGCAAATGCCAGTAGATTTTATTCATAAAAATCCTTTCGAAGCCCGTGCGTGCGGCGAAATAATCTGCCGCTCCCGCACCGGACTAAAACATTCAAGTCCCTATAGAATTAACATCATACGGTGTAGTCTGGTATACGTAGTAATTGATCCAGTTGGTGTACATGGTATTTGCATGTGCACGCCATGTAAGGAGAGGCTTTTTAGTCGGATCGTTGTCCGGATAGTAGTTCTTCGGCATCTGGATGTCCATACCTTTATCGAGATCTCTCTTATACTCCTGGTCCAGAGTCATCCTGTCGTATTCCGGATGTCCGAACACAAATACCTGACGTCCTTCCTTAGCCATTACCATGCAGATACCTGCTTCAGGAGAATCCGCAAGTACGGTCAGCCGCTCGTCCGCCCATACTTCCTTGGGATCGATGGTCGTATGACGGCTGTGAGGGATATAAAAGACATCGTCAAATCCCCTTACAAAAGGCTCTTTCCTGTGATGTACATTGTGCGGAAATACTCCGAACATCTTATGAGGAAGGGTTATCTTATTAATCCCGTAGTGATAGTAAAGTGCGGCCTGTGCTCCCCAACAGATGTGCAGTGTTGAGGTTACGTGTGTTTTCGACCACTCCATGATGTCACATAACTCTTTCCAATATGCCACCTCTTCAAATTCCATCATTTCCACCGGTGCTCCTGTAATGATGAGACCGTCAAGCTTTTTATCCTTTATATCCTCAAAGGTAAGATAAAACTGGTCCAGGTGACTCTTTGCAGTATTCTTTCCGACATAGGTTGATGTAGTAAGAAATGTCATATTTAACTGTAACGGGGTGTTCGAAAGCGAACGGAGCATCTGTACCTCTGTAGCCTCTTTTAACGGCATAAGGTTAAGTATACCTATTTCAAGCGGACGGATGTCCTGTGACATGGCCCTGTTTTCGTCCATCATGAATATATTTTCTTCTTCCATGATTTTTTTTGCAGGCAGGTCATTTTGTACTTTGATCGGCATTATAAATCAACTCCATTCTTAATTAATCTTTTTAAGGTTTGAATATTGTAGGTCTGGGTTTATTTACTGTTATGATCTTGGCATTTGCAAGGTTATTGAGCAGCAATATTCTTACCTGTCCGGAATATTCCGGCTTGATCATGAAATAACAATATGTCTCAATAAGCGAGAAAAGGTTAGCGGTACGCCCTTCTATCTTAAAATTGTTTATTCCTCTGGGCAGATACTCATTATATATCATCTCAGGTGAAACAAATGTTTTATAATCCTTGATAGTATAAAGATTATTATATTCTCCGTATTCGCAGCTCCAATTGTCAACTATCCTTTCCTGTTTCTCCGGAGGAAGCTTACGGTTAGCTGCAATCTTACGTTCCATTTCACCGATATAACGGTAATGTTCTCCCCGTCTTGGACACGCAGGAACACATACTGCATTTACAAGTACTTCGAGTCTTCCCGGATCGGATAATCTCTCTATCATATCCCATCTGTTGTTAAGATTATAATCAAGCACTACATATTTATAATCCTTTGCAAGCTCAGCATTTAGGTCGTTTTCGTCCTTTATCTCCTTGCAGGTGGTACTGTCGATCTTAAATGCCGGATAATTCTTTCTGATATATTCCTCGAGTATAGGTGAGAATACCAGCACTTCATTCATTCCGTTATCGGCAGCCTTCATACAGAAGTTGCAGAAAGGATCTTCCAGGTCCTCTTCTTCAAGCACGGGATTTGTAAATGTGTATCGCACGGGAATGCCCTTGGCGTTTATGCTTTTTACCACCGTCTTTACGAAATCGGCATCACACTGGTCATTAATTATAAGTCTGCCGCCATTCCATAAAGAAAACGGAAAGCTTCCGAATATCGATGCTATCTCGATATTATCCCTGAAATATTCCGGATGCGTTTCAAGCATACTTATCCAGAACATATTTAAAGGATAATTATATCGCAGGCCCGGTAAGTGGAACCTGACTTTAAGATCAGAATTGTTCATAGATCACTCCTGTTTCAGGTCCTCCATATACTCCTGTTCAAGCTGTTCCTTTTCCTGCTGAGTCAGGAATCTTGTATAATAGAAATTCATAAAACCGGCATACATATCTGTTTCTCGTGCATCATCGTAATCATGTGCATAAATACCACATGTGTTTCCGACAAATCCACCTGATGTTTCAGTGGATAATGCAGAAATATCGATATTACCTGCTATAGCTACAGGTCCGTTCTTTGACATCAGAAAACAGAATGCCTTAAGGCCTAATACACGCATGATGATAGTAGAAACCGAACCGCCTAATGCACATGTCTCATACTTTGTCTCTTCACCGTTACGTGTAACTATAACATAACCTATACCGTTCGAACATTCAAAACGGATATTGGAACGGTTATTCTGGTATATGATAAGCCCGGCTGCCGCACCTCTATACAAACTGTCCGTATTTATAGTACAGCCTATCTCAAATGCATGACAGTCCTGACGTACAGCAAGGTAAGATACATCACCTAAGCTTGTTATCAGATTCTTTGAACACTTAAGTTTGAGTCCGCGTCCTTCTACTATTTCATAAAAATCATTACCCGGATTTCTTAATGTGAGAATTTCAGGACCAAATTTCTTGATTGATCTAAAATCATACTTCTTGTCTACACCGGGCTCAGCATTTGATATAGTCTCTTTTTCCGACGAATCAAGATTGATCCTAAGTGCACGGGTGAGCAGACCAACATTAGGATTGACTACAGGCCAGTCATTCTCCCATATAACGCTCGCAAGGAATGTTTCCCTGCCCATAGTGGTAAATCCGTTTAAAGGTCTGACTGCGAGCATGACCATATACCATTCACCGGCGGGAGTCTCAAACATATCGGCATGTCCTACATATTGGATCGGGTAATTTTTTCCGAGATGTCTGTGTGTAAGGATGGGATTGCAGAAATTACCTTCGTACGTACCGAAGATCTCTTTGCTTCTTGCAACACATACAGCATGCTCAGGTCCTGTGCCGCCTTCTGCATGAAGAATATAATAATATTCACCTTTTTTATAGAGATGGGGACCTTCAGGCCAATGTACGCCGCGCATTGCTCCGTTCCATACATTGTGCTTTTCGCCTACGAGTTTAAAGTTTTCGATATCAAGTTCCTGGATATAGATGTACCAGTCGCCGTCCCATCTGCATCCGTCAGGATTGGGATGAGTTCCGATATAATAGCACTTTCCGTCATCATCAAAGAAAAGGCTGGGATCGATACCGTCTGCACCCTCTAAGTAATGAGGCTCGGAATAAGGACCCTCTGCTTTATCGGAAGTTACTATGAAGTTTCCGCCAAATGAAACGTTGGTACATATAACATAGAATGTACCATTATTGTAACGGATAGTAGGTGCAAAAAGACCACGTGATACTTCTGCATCCTTTAACGGAAGCTGGCTCTCCCTGGTAAGTACATTTCCTATCTGCTCCCAATGAGCAAGGTCCTTACTGTGCATTACCGGCAGACCGGGAAAATAAGTAAATGATGAATTGACAATGTAGAAATCGCCTCCTACAGCGCAAGCCGAAGGATCGGGAAAGAATCCCGGAAGTATAGGATTGTGAGCTATAACTGACATAAGGATCTCCTTTGAGTTACTTTTTATGTTATTTCACTATATATATCATTCTGAGCGTAACGAAGGATCTTAAGAATTCTTCACTTCGTTCAGGATGACATATATTACCTCGAATCTCGCGATTTATAAATAAATCGCTTCTTCGAGGGTATCATATGATACAAACCGGATTACTTCGCTGCAAGCAGCTTCCGTAATCCTCACAAAAACTCGATTCTCGCGATTTATAAATAAATCGCTTCTTCTCGGTGTTTGTGCGGTCATATGATAAAACACCCCCTTGCAAGCAAGCTTGCAGTGGCTGTTTTTCATATTCCCTTATTATCATAAAATTAGGGACAGTGCCCGGAAAACACCGTCCCTAAAAATCAATTAATAAGAATTCAAAAATTCAAATTTGAAATTATCTGTTGTTAGCAGCGTCGATATATGCTTTCCAAGTATCACGTACCTGCTCCTGAAGAGCTGCGATATCAGCGTTAGGTCCAACGTTCCATACGAACTCAGGACCTGCATTAAGATCAGGAATAACTGAGTAGTAGGTGTTAAGTCCGTGCTCAGGCTCTGACATCATAGGTACAGTCTCGTCCATTGCTCTCTCATCGAAGTTGCTGTTCTTAGCTGTCTCAACATATCCGTTGTAATCCTCGTAGCCGGGAACGGGGTTGGTGTAAAGATTCCAAGCAAATGCAATCTTTCTTGCTCTCTCGTCACCATAGCAAGCAGGGATACAATGAGGGTTGTTGTCCCAACGGTTAAGAAGTGTAGAAGCCTTGGGTCCCTTAGGGAACATAACGAAGCCCATTTCGAAGTTGGTCTCGCTGAACTGACCTGAACCTGTAGGCTGATATTCCTGATCCTCCATGAATCCTACAACACCACTCTTGAACTCGTCCATATAGTAGTTCCAAGCAGCACCTTCAATATCATGCTGATTATACTTTGTGAAGATATCAACGATCCAGTTAAGAGCTTCTGTAGTCTCAGGATCTTCAAGGTTATATGTGAACTTACCGCTAGCGTCCTTACCAACGTACTTTCCACCGTTAGAAATAACAGCTGCGTTTACACATACGGAATTGTTACAGCAAAGTCCGAATACGTCATCCTGACCATCGCCGTCTGTATCTCTCTGAACCTTAGCAAGGAGCTTTTCAAACTCTTCCCATGTCCAGGTGCCGTTCTTCTGCATATCATAGATGTCATCAGGATTGATACCAGCTTCCTTAAGAACGCTCTTATTGAAGAAGATACCATCACGAGGCTCTGAAGGACCTGCGAAGCAACAGTAAATGCTGCTACCATATGAGTATAACTCATGTGTCTTGTTCTGAGCGAACTTCTCGCTTGAGAAATCAAGAACGTCAGGCATCTTAGAAAGGTCATACATAAGACCTGAAGCCATAGCACTTACAACTGCGGGATCGTTACGGAGAACGAATACATAGTTCTTATCATCGCCACCATTTGTAGCATACTCAACGAAATCGTTAGGAGCTGAACCCCAGTCAGATATAGCCTGAGATCTGATGGTGAAGTTGTACTTATCCATCATTTCCTTCTGATATTGACGCTGTGCCTCTTCGTACTCTGTCTTAGGCTCGCCGGGATCTTCGGGTGACCACCAGTCACGGATGATGATTTCCATTCCGCCAAGGTCCTGAAGATCAGCGGGAACAGGTGTCTCTGTTACTACAGGTGCATCGGTAATTTCAGGTGCATCGGTAGGCTTGTCAGCTTCCTTTGTAGGCTCAGTTGTAGGTGCATCGGTAGTAGAAGGTGTATCGGTAGGCTTGGTATCTTCGTTCTTGTCACTACAAGCTGTAACACCTACTACCATAGCGGTAGCCATGAATGCTGCAAAAATTCTCTGTAAGTTTCTCTTTTTCATTTTTTCCTCCTTCTCATAGGAACTAGCGTAATATTTTATTATCGCTAATTTATCTAAACCGTAATGTTTTCGGGCTTAATTTCTTTCCGGGAGCCTTGGAACCGATACGGTTTACATACAATAATGAAATTATAACACATTAGTTACAAATATGCAACATTTTAATGAAATTGTAATAATATTTTTTTACATCTTAATACCTGTACTTGCTATACTCTCAACGAATGCACGCTGTGCAAATAAGTATAAGAAGATAACAGGGAATACGATCATCAAAGTACCTGTTGAAAGTATCTGGTTTGAACGTGCTACAGTAAGCTGTGCCTGTACTGTACCCTGTGCACGTCCAATGTAAACAGATAAGCTGTTAACAATTCTTGCAAGTGAAGTACTTACAAGTGATACTGACTGGAAGAACAGCTTTGAATAGAAGCCGTCTGTCCACTGCCATACAAATGCAAACAGGAAACATGATGTAATGATAGGCTTTGCCTGAGGAAGCATGATCCTGATGAAGGTCTTTAAAGTACCGCATCCATCGATGTAAGCTGCTTCTTCAAGGTCTACAGGGATATTTCTGAAGTACTGACGTACCATGTAAATGTACAATCCGTTCTTTAATCCCATACACCCGGCACTTATCAGGTAATAAGGTACAGGTGAATTTCTAAGGTTCAGCGGTGCACCTGTCGTCGCTTTTATGATACCGAAGATATCAAAGAAATTGAAATGCAGGTACAGTGAACTTGATATGGTCTGCGGAGGAATAATGATTACAAGGATAACCAATGCAAACCATAATTTTTTAAGCGGGAACTGGAATCTTGCGAAACCATAACCTACCAGTGTACACATAGCTATCTGAAGGAGAGCTATGGTAAACGAAATGATGATCGAATGTACTAAACTGTTGCTGTAATCCATGATCAAAGGATCGGCAGCTATCTTGTAGTTAGCAATCGTAAAATGCTTCGGTATGGATATAACGACAGGATCATAAAGATCGTTCTCTCCCATGAAGCTTACCGATATCTTGTTAAGTACGGGCTGCAGGATAAGGAAGCACAGACCGAACAGAAGGATCGCACGAAGGATGGATACACCATACTTGGTGATTCTTTTTCTTAACAAATATCCGTTAGATAATCTGTTTCTTTCCCAAAAATTAAATCCGGCTTTCTTTTTAGTCATTGTAATATACCACCTTTGAAATGAAGAATGATGTGATACCAACAAACGCTATTATGAAAAGGAAATATATCCAAGACATAGCAGATGCGGGTCCGTATTGTAACTTAGATGTCATTTCATTCTGTATCTTTGTGATAACCTGGTTATCAGATCTCATACAGAAGTCTACTACAGTGTAGATCCAGTTTACGAGGAACAAGGATGAGATCATGGGGAAGGTGATCTTCCAAAGACTCTCCCACCTTGTACAGCCGTCTATGCTGGCTGCTTCGTACATACTGGATGATATTGTCTGCAGACCGGAAAGGAAAATGATGATCTGCATACCTGAAGCCATCGCAACATCATAGATGTTATCGATAACCTCGAATACTTTGTCAAATACGGCGCCACCGACATCCATCGTTTTTAGTATTGATTCTACCGCGGCGCTTACGCTTATACCTGAAACCGAATCCTCAACCGCATTCTGCATTGCTGCCATGTACTGGTTATTGCTCTCAAGTCCTAATATAACACCGGATGAAAGGATAACCGGAAGGAAGAATACCGCTCTGACAAAGCTTCTGCCTTTAAACTCCTGATTAAGTACCAGTGAAATAAAGAAACTGAATACGATTATGGCTAATGTGTATACAACCAGTCTTATAAGTTCTTCTGTAAGAAGTCTTGTGAAATCCGGGTCAACTCTGAAAGCTTTTCTGTAGTTTTCAAAACCTATCATGGTTCTTATGTTTTCTTCGTTACCTTTAAGTGTTACCTCCTGAAAACTCATGACAAGCGAATCGATCATAGGTTTTAACATAAATAGCAGGAAACCCAGAATGAAAGGTAATATAAATATATACCCTGATATTGCTTTACGTTTCTGAAGACCGGCTAATTTTTTTTGTTTCTTCATAGCAATTTTCCCTTTCTTATAAGTTTATCTTACAACCGTATAATCTCTTGCACGAACAAATATTTCAGGAGTAAAGTACTCATTGTAACCGAAGTTTACATATACCTTAGTTCCGTCTTCATAAGTTGTACATGATACAGTGTTTTTATCATCAATAAACTCATGCCCTACCATCTTCTGATTGAATACATGTCCAAGTTCTGAATTATATCTGTCGTAGATCTTGACCATGTTCTGTCTCCATGAATCATAATCACAACCGTAATAATGTGTATATAATGTATCCTGAAGGGTAAATGCCGATTCTTTCATAAATGTAAAGCTAAGTCCGGCACCATAAGCTGCAGAATAAAGGATCTCATCATCCTGATTACCGCTTATGTTGATGGATTCACCGGTATAGTTTACATAACCGTGTATTGCAAGCTGAAGGAAAGGAATATTCTCATCAAGGATCGTATAATCGCTTCCCTTAAGATCCATATTGGTTACCAAGCTGGCATAAGGGATTGCATATTCATTACCCTGGTTAACTATTAAGTACTGACCGTCATCCTTTATCTTCTTTAACAGCTCTGCATGAAGAACCTTAACGCTCTCACGTGAATGGAAGTCATCATCATAGTAGTCAGCAGCAAGATCTTTTCCGATATCGTCAAAGCTTATGCCTGCATTATACTTCTTACATGCTTCGATCAATCTGTCCGCATATGTCATTGAAAGAGGAGTATGTACAAGATAGTATGATTCGCTGCCTTCTCTTAATGCATATGTAACAGCACTGTACTTGAATATCTCCATTCTTTCCTGAGCTATGTTCTTAGCAGCATCTCCGAAAGAGAAGAAACCATCGAAGATGTCGCTGTCCATTGCATACATTACAATACCGTTAAGTGTAAGGTTATAACCTAAATTCTTAACTGCACTTGACAGATCGTTAAGATCGCTCTTTCCGCCAAGTTTTGATACAGGTTTGATGCTTGAGAATACTGTCTGCTTAACACCGCCGTTACACCATCCGGTATATTTTAATGCCAGATTATCAATACCTATATTATCATGAATATCATTTACTATTTCTTCTGCTTCCTTAAAACTGGTAAGTTCAAGAGGACGTGATACCGGAATACCGAGTACCTGTTCCTTCTTGTCAACAGCACCGACAAGCTCTACACATACAGGTGTTGAAGTATCTGTGTTCTTATCAAATGCTGCACCGTATTTGCTGATCAGATAATCCTGATAACCATGAGCCATATCTACATAATCATCTGAATCAATAAATACATAAGTCTGTTCTATCTTTTCATCCTGAGGAAGTCCTTCGATATAACAATAGATCGTAGTGCTGACCGTCTGATCGGAAGAACCCATATCATAAAGTTCTCTCTGGAACATGTCATACTTAAAGTATGCATTGTTACAAGGGCTCTTAGGACGATAGATATCTGCATATACCGAGCAGTAAGAATTGCCTTCGGAAGGGATACAAATGAATGAGTTTCCGCCTTCCGCCATACCGAATACTCCGTATGTGGAAATAGGATCATGTATGATCGAATCCTTTGTAAGGCAGAGGTCACGTCCGAATACCTTGGTCGCATAAGCTTCCATAGAGGACTTACCATTGTTATAATTGATTATCGAACCACCGCCTTCGGGTACTACGATATATCCCTCATCATCCTTGCTGCCTGCTCCAAAATAAGGAAGTACTGTAAGGTTGGTCAAAGGATAATTTGCAGGGTTTTCAATCTTGTTGAAAGGAATTGTTACGCTAAGTCTGTTTCCTTCTAAGAGTCTATATTCAACAGTAACGTTAAAGATAGGCTTTTCCTGAGTTGAACCCTGAGAATCAAGCTCCTGATCCTTAGCAAGCATCTCTTCGTTATAACCGATAGATAAGAATGCTCTTTCAAGCTTTTCCATTGTAGCACGTCCAAGTTTATCACGAAGTATATAAAGAGGTTCCTCTTCTACTGAAGGATATCTCTCTTTGATGACCTCATACTGGTCTTCATCATACTTACTGATCTTATCCTTATCCCATTTTTTGTAACTGCCCTTTGTATCTCTTGCTATCTTTGTACTGTTTGCAGCTTCGATCTGAGAGATATACTCTTCAAATTCGTCTGCCTTACAAACAGGAGGGCACATATAAACTTTTGCAACATCACCGATCGAATAATCAACAGAAACACAGTCACCTTCCTGATGAACATTGTATATCTGTTTTTCAATACTGTACTTGCTTGTTCCGTATGATTCAAACAAAGCACCGACTTCATTTGAATACTCTACGATAAGCTGTGACTTAAGCTTTGCAGCTATTTCGTCCGAAGCACCGGCTAAGATATCTTCGGGGTTGGAATCCCATACTGCACCGGTCTTCTTGTTGGTAACAGTGAACATTGTTGTTGTAGGATCAAGTGAAAATACCAGGTCACCCTTTTCAAGTACGAAGGGTGTTGTAGCACCGTCATACTCATATAATTCAGGCATAGGTACCACGTCATCTGATTTCTTAACATTAGCCCCGTATACAAACAACGCAATGGTAATGGCCAGTAACACCATCGGGGCGATCAAGTCCTTAAAGAACTGAATGATCTTTTGTTTTCTCTCATTTTTTAATTCAACATTTACATTCTTATTCTTCTTCATTGCTTCTCCTCTATATCAAATATCTATGCTTTCTTTCGGTTAAATTCTGAAAAGCATTTCTTTTACTAATGATACAATATAAGCAATACCCTGCGATATCATGCTGAAGAACAGTAAGAGAATAAATACTTCAACTAATACTGCAAATATTGAAAATAAAGTAAACAACAGGTTCTTTCCTGCACGATACTCATGGATCTGACCCATAGCCACGATGATAAGTATTGCACAGTAAACGAGTGTGATTGTTCCGACTGTTGTATAGAAGCCTGCCTCATCTACAGTAACGCCGTTAGAAAAGATCATCAGGAACAGCTGTACTATAGGGTAAGGAAGCATTCCGTAACATGTAGCCATATATACCTGCCCAAGTTTTCCTTTACCATCTGCAAGCGTTGTAAGAGCCCAGTTTCCGACTACCCACAAAGCAAGAGGGAATACAATGGTACCGATATAAAGCAGGATGTTTGTTTCTTCCCAGTTAATATCAATAAATATGAAGCTGGTATACTTCAAACTGAGGATTCTCATTAAAACGGTAGCAAACAGAATTGTGTTAGCTACAGCCATCGTACCGCGTTTTTCATGGGTAAGATCCCAATAACCGTCAATCGGGTGAGTACAGCAGTAGAAAGCGAATTTTAAGGAGTCCTTATACTTATTTAATTTCTTTCGCCTCAGCGACCTCTTTGATGCCATATTGTCCTATCTCCATCCATTATAATTGAAAAATATCAGCAGTGTCGATTTCATGCTTTACTCGTTTAAGTCTTCCGATTCCCATAGGAACGAGGAATAATATGAGTATTACTACAACAATAACTACTATATGATCTTCTACCCACTGCTTACGATACTGCTTAAATGCTTTTGAATAGTTTTCAGCATCATGCTTAAGCTTGAAATACTCCATAGCTTCTTCGTATTTCTTCTGTCTCAAGAGTGAACGTCCGATACCGATATAAGCAAGGTCATAGTTTCCGTTAAGTTCCATAACCTTTCTCCAGCTGGCCTCAGCCTTATCATACTCGCCAAGGTCGAACTGATCTACCGCATCATATATGAGATTTCCGTATTCAGTGGTAACAAATAATGTAATGGCACCGTCGTTCTCATCAAGTACGAGAAGATCTTTTCCAATATGGTCAATACTTACAGCTGAGTTAAAGTAGCCGTCCATATTACCGGTTCCGCCGAATGCGAATACCAGGTGACCCTGATCGTCATATCCGAAAAGTCTGCCACGGTTTCTGTCAAGACAGATATAAATGTCGTTGTAAAGTGTGGTTATATCACAGAATCTTGAAGGTCCTGTCTTCTTTCCGCCGGTACCCATGTAAAGGTCACCGTATATAGCATAACTTCCGTTTCGAACTAAGATGTCGTTACCGAGAAGGTTAAGTTTACGAACTACTGTTGAAGCCTCCGACTTGATATCTTCTTCGGTAGGCTTTGAAGTACATACATATATGAAACCTTCACTGTCCATGTAAAGGTTATCATACTGTGTAGGAACGAAGTTTGCCATTTTTTCGATCTGTTCCTGTGATGCAAAATGCTTCCAGAACCAGTCCCAGAAATTATAAGTAACAGGTGTAGCTCCTACGAAGCCTGAGAATGTACCGTCGTTTTCGTATTTGATAAGACCCTTGTTAACGTTATCACCTACGCAGTAAACACGTTCTGCTGTATCAACAACTATCTTTGAAGGAGCAAAATCAAAGTTTTCACTGTTGTCTGCAAGTGAAGCATCATCGGGCTTATCAAACTGCATTAAGTAATTCCAGTTGGAATCAAGTTTTAATATTCTCTTGTTGCCCTTGTCTGCTACAAAGATATTACCATCTTCCGAAACAGCTACATCTGTAGGTCCGTTGAAGGTATTGATCTCAGTACCTGTGATCTCTGTAACTTCTTTGATAACCTTAAACTTAGTCTCGGAAACTCTCTCCAAGAGAACAATCCTGTTGTTGCCGGTATCGCAGACATAAACAACACCATAGAATTCAGCAATACTCTGAGGCTTGCTGAAGTTTGTCTCAATTCCGAGATCGGCTGCTGTAATAACAGCACCTACAGCATATGCATCGGGTGAATCTGTGAACTCGCCCCAGTAATCGTAATTGTAGGTATAACTGCTGTCAGCATGTGCACTTACACCGAAAGGTACAGCTGCAAGAAGCATTGTACATAAAATAAGTGCAATGACTTTTGTAAATTTTTTCTTCATCGTTAACCTCCCTGTATCAATCCTTCATACCTGAGCTAGCCATTGTCTCAAGAATCTGGCTCTCGGAGAAGATGAATATTGCTATCGGAACTATCATAAGTACTACTGTAACAGCAGCACCCTGACCGGTTCTTGCTATACCACCGCCCTGGATCTGACCCATGGCGTAGGGAAGTGTCTTTTTCTGCTCTGAGAAGATGTACATACCACCGTTGTTATTCCAAAGTGCCTGAACCTGGAAGATGATAAGTGTCATCCATGCAGGCTTAACGTTAGGCATAACGATTCCGGTAAATACCTTCCACTCTGATGCACCGTCGATCTTAGCTGCTTCAACAAGTGAAGTAGGAAGACCTTCCATGAACTGCTTCATAAGGAACATGCCCATAGGTGATGCAAATGCAGGAATGATTATTGACCAATATGTATCGATCCAACCTAACTTACTAAGTAAGATGTAGTTAGGAACCTGTGTAACAGCAGGAACGAACATGATGGCTACGGTTACTATCTTGAAAAATAATCTTCCGCCGGGGAAGTCATACTTTGCAAGAACGAATGCACCCATTGATGCGATAAGCAGGTGGCCTGCTGTTCCGGCAAATGTAATAAAGATAGTATTGAATAAGTATCTCGTGAATGTAACCCATGATTTACCAAGTGTTACAAACAGATCTGAGAAGTTGTCGAGTGTCGGGTTCTGTGCGAAGATCTTCGGAGGGAACCTGAACAGCTCATCCAGAGGTTTCAGGGCATTCGCTACCGCATAAACAAGCGGGAATACCATGACGACAGCCATTAATATAAGGAAGATGTAGAGGCCAACATCGCCGCCTACCGACCTGTTAGGTCTTCTTCTTCTTATAAGAGGCTTATGATAAGGCTTGTAATATGTTTCTTTTGTCTTAGCTTTAGCTTTTTTACTCATATCAGGTTCCTACTCTCCTTAATAGACTTTGAATTGCCTTGTTACATAAGATCATCAAAAGGAATAATACTGTTGCTATAGCGCAGGCATAACCCATCTCGAATCTCTGGAAACCGAAGTCCATCAGACAAGAAACGATGGTATGTGCAGCGTAGTCTGTACTTGGGAAGCCGCAGAGTGCAGCACAAACATCGTGCTGTGAGAAGCTCTGTGTGATGGCCATAACGGCACCGAATATAAGCATGGGCTTCATGTTAGGTAATGTGATATACCAAAGCTCCTGCCATCTGTTCTTAACACCGTCAACCATACCTGCTTCGTACTGGGAACGGTCAACACCCTGAAGTCCGGCAACGAATGAAAGGAATCCGGTACCAAGACTCATCCAAAGGATAACACCCATACAGATTGGAAGCATGAACTGAGGATTTACGAACCAGAGAATAGGCTGTTCGATAATACCCAGATCCATAAGGAATGAATTTACATAACCGTAAGCATCACCTCTGAAGAATACAGAGAAGATGGTGTAACATGTACCTGCGATCGAAGGTGCGTAGAATACAACAACCGCTACGCTTCGTACGGCTCTGGGAAGTTCGTTTATGAGCCACGCGAAAAGGAATGATAACAGATAACCTACAGGTCCGGTTATGATCGCTATAACCAGTGTGTTCTTAAGACCGATAAGGAAAATATCATCTTCAAGAACCAGGCTGATATAGTTTGCAAGACCAAGGAATCTAGGAGATTCCAAAATGTTGTAATACGTAAAGCTGTAATAGATCGATGCTACTACGGGGTAAACATAGAACATGCAGAAGATTACAGCATACGGAAGCAGGAATAAATAGCAATTCTTAGCAAGCTTTGCTTTCTTCCATGCAGTGCTCGCGTTGTGTTTTCTCAACGCGAAATACTTTTTCAAATACTCGCCCATAAAACTCTCCCTTAATTATATAATGCTTATCTTAGTCGTAATTAATAATCACCATAGCTTGGCAGACCGAATTCGTTTCGTTTTCTGACAATCTCGTCATCGATAAGTCTTGAGTAGTCAATGATGGTCTCACGTGTATCATCTCTGTCGTTGATGACCTTACGTACTGCATTTGCTATATGACGTCCGGTGAAGTAACCGCCGGGAACTTCTCGTATACCCTTTGTATGTGACCATGCTTCATCAAGTACCTTAACATTTTCAGCACTCCATGAAAGGTTCTTGAAGGCCTTTCTGTTAGCTGTTGCATATCTTGCGGAAGCACCAAGTAAAGCTTCGATCTCACGTCCGAAACGTGTCTGTGTATCTTCACTTACCCACCACTTCATGAACTCCCAACCGTCTGCCTTGATCTTCTCATCGTCGGTTGCGATCATCATGGTTGAACTTCCTGCAATAAATGCTGAGTAATCAATGTACTCTTCACCGTTTTCATCTGTTCTTATAGTACCGGGTACTAAGGTGAAGTCCCAAAGACCTCTGATCTCAGGTGCGGAAACCATAAGTGTGTTATATAACGAATAAGGTGAAACGATAATAGGCATTTCGCCCTGACGGAAACGGGTTGTTGCATCGTAGATAGTAGGAAGACCGTAATCATTGAAGAATCTTACATACATATCGAATGCAGCCATACCTGCTTCGTCATTTACTATTGTCTTTGTACCTCTCTCGTTGTACATGTCACCGCCGTACTGATAAAGCAGTGTGAAGTACAGTGAAAGGTCGGGGCTTGTTGACATGATAGCCGTTGATGCTGTACCTGTTGAGCTTGAACCTGCTGCTGAAGGAATACCAACAGAAAGGTTGTTACCCTGAATGGTAGGAAGCATTTCGATAACTTCTTTCCATGTCTTGGGAGGTTTAGCATCGCCTACGCTGATGCCGGTTGTAGGATCCTGTGTCTCAGGATCGTCCTCTGTATAAACAAAGCCAAGTTCCTGTAAGATGTCCTTACGATAGAACATAACGTTGAATGTCTGTGTCTCAGGAAGACCGTAGATACCGGTATGTCCGTTCTCGTCTACCAACTTATACTGCTCATACGAGCTCTCGGTAAATGTATCGGGATTAAGTACTTCCTGCCAGTCAGCAAACTGTGTAATATCTTCTGCGGCACCACGGAGTGCGTAGTTAACAGGCTGATCGGAACCAACTGATAAAACTACGTCGGGACCACGGTTAGCCATAACCGCATTCAGCAGTGAACCTGCCATAACTATTTCTACGTTAACCGGGATGCCGGTCTCTGGTGTAAACGAGTCATCGATCATTGTCTTTAAGATAGTACCCTGATCACGACCTGTGGTAACCCAAACCTTAAGTACTTCGCCGTCGTTGTAAACATCACCGACTGAGTTGTAATCTACAAAGAAGGAAGCAACGAAGGACTTAACTTCATGCCAAGCCTTTGTTATGAAATTTTCACTGTCACTGTCAGGCTCAGTGTTGATACCGTTTACTACAAGGTAGTCAACATCAAGCTTAGTAGATGTAAGGTTAAGTGTTGAAGTACCAAGTGATGTAATGTTATCCTTAAATGTTGTAAACTCAACTGTGATCTTCTGAGGCTTCTCAAGGAAACGCTCAAGCTGCTGTGCAAGTGTCTGTGCGGGAGCTATGTTCTCTGCTTTCTGTCCGCTGTATGCAACATAGTCATCAACTATCTTGTACAGACGCTTCATTTCAAGTTCCATAGCTTCGATTACCTGAGGATAAACCTTCTCGATGTGGTAATCACGGTACTGGTCAGGGCTTACACCTGTATAAACAAGGATCTTTCTGTAAATCTGGTTAAGTCTGAATGTTGAATCCTCGATCTGCTGAAGGATATCACCGAGGTCACCCATGGTTGCTTCAAGTCTGATAGTGTGGGTTCCTTTTTCAAGCCAGAAGTAATAAGGATTCTCATCATCCTTGCCAAGGGTCTTTACTTCCCAGTTGTTGTCATAACTGAATGAAACCTGCTCCAATTCCTTGAAAGGAACTTCGCCGTCAATGTAGATCTTACGGTTAGATACGTTACCTCTTGAGTAGTTCTGACGTGCTTTAATGGTTAAGTTATAGAAGCCGTCCTCGGGAACTTCAAAATTCCACTCAATCCACTGGCCGTTGATATTCCATGACTCACCGCCAATATAGTTAAGTACGGTAGTGGTTACGCTGTTGGGCTGTGTACTGGGTGACGATCTGTCATATTTAGCATAAAGTGATGATTCGGAACGAATTGTTGAATCCTCGCCCTGAATTACACTTAAGTAATTCTTTGCGGTATCGGATGTAGAACCGGGATTATGAGAGTTATACATTGTATTGTAATACTGATCATAAGTAGGTCGGTCAAGAACAGGAGTAAGAGCAAGCTTCTTAATAGCCATGGGCTCGTTCTCACTACCTAAAGTTATAGTATTGTTGCCTGCATTGAAATAGAACATATAAGGCTGCGCAATGTAGCCTCTGTCATCCTGTAACCAGGTATTCTGCCAATCAAAAACTTCCATCTGGGAAGGTCTGATCTCATTGCCCTGGTTATCGATCTTCTTTTCGCCGTTGTTAGTCCAGATTCTGGTGAAGGCCAGATTCTTTGCATCAAGGAAAGGCTGCTCTCCATTGATCTGAAGTGATCTTTCTGCCGAAATACCATGCGACTTCGGTAAAAGATACTCAAGATAAATATTATAAAAACCAGCCTGAGGAACATTGACGTTCCATGTAACTATTGACCCAACATCCGTAAGTATAGCCCCTGCGACAGCCTTTTCGCCGGTATATGTTGTAACCTCACCGGAACCTGTAACCTGGTAGCTGCCCAAGTTTACCTCTACGGTATTATTGGGTTTTGCAGCATTGGGATATTTAAGAACATACTGCTTGTATGTTCCCGTTCTCTCCATTCCCTCAACTTCAACGTCAAGATTGGTGCCGGCATACTTTTCGGCATAGTTCTTGACGGGTCTCAAAGAAAGAAGCACGAGAATGGCAATAATTACCACTACTACTGCTACTGCAATGATGATTTTTTTGTTTCTTGCGCTGTTGGCCTTCTTCTTTTTCATAGCAACCTCGTAATTGAAAAAATTGTTTTAATTTTCTTCATATAAATATACAACAAAATTAAAAAAATGTAAATAAATTTGTTGCAATTTTTACCATAATAAACATTCTAATAATTTACTGTTAAATGTGCTTACCGAATATTGCTTACCTTTATACTCAAATTGCTTTTGATTTGTTCATGTCTTACAAATCAAGGCTTATAGGTCTAAAATGAGATTGTGCACATTTAATACATTTAATATTCTGACAATTCCATTATCAGGTCCTTGGATTTATCCCATCCGAGACATGCATCGGTTATGGATTTTCCGTATACTCCCTCTCCGATCTTCTGGGCTCCGTCCTCTATATAACTTTCAACCAGAAAACCTTTTATAAACGAAGTAAGATTGGGATTGTGCTTTCTGTAATTCATTACCTCCCGGATAATCCTGGGCTGTTCAAACGGATTCTTTCCGGAATTGGCATGATTGGAATCGATTATGACTCCGGGGTTTTCAAGTCCGCTTCCCGCATAAAGCTCGATCACATTCATGACGTCTTCATAATGATAGTTTGGAACCGATCTGCCTTTACTGTTGGTAAAGCCCCTTAGTACCGCGTGAGCATACGGATTCCCATATGAATGCACTGCCCAGCCTCTGTACAGGAATGAATGCTTATGCTGTGCCGCATGTATCGCATTGATCATGACAGTCAGGTCGCCGCCTGTCGGATTCTTCATGCCGCACGGTACTTCAAGTCCGCTTGCCACAAGCCTGTGCTGCTGGTTCTCAACGCTTCTCGCACCGACCGTCACATACCCGAGTATATCATCGAGATACCTGTAATTCTCCGGATAAAGCATCTCGTCCGCAGTAGCAAAGCCGGTCTCCTTCACCACCTTCATATGTATGTCCCTGGTGGCTATGATGCCCTTAAACAGATCGGGCTTCTCCGAAGGATCCGGCTGGTGCAGAAGCCCCTTATATCCGTCTCCCGTTGTACGCGGCTTATTGGTAAAAACACGCGGTACGATAAGTATTTTCTTTTTTACCTTTTCCTGGATACTTTTAAGTCTTCCTATATAATCAAGCACGCTGTCCTCGTTGTCTGCCGAACATGGCCCGATTATAAGCAGAAGCCTTTTGTCATCCCCGGAAATGATGTTCTTTATCTGTGCCCTCCTGTCCTCGATGACCTCACGCATATCATCGGTCAGCGGGAACATCTTTTTGACCTCCATCGGGATGGTCAGTTTTTTTTCAAAATCTACGTTCATTTATCTATCCGTTTTCTGTTACTTTTTCGCATACATAAGTCCCGCAAAACACATATGCCTTAATATATATCGGCACTTTTCTTTAAAGACAACAGACTTGCGAAATAGTAACCATATTTCACATTAATTTCACAAATTATATTCTATCAAATTTCACAAAAAAAGGCAATAGAAATTGTTGATTTTTTACAAAAAAATTTCCGTGGCGGAAACCCGTCACGGAAATTTTGTAAACATTGCACATTTTTTACGTTTCTTTTTCTACATCCTGTTATTTGTAGAGCTCAACCAGCTTCATAAGGTGATCGTATCTAGCCTTAGCAGCGGTCTCAGACTCAGCAAAGAGCTTCTCTGCTCTCTCAGGGAACTTAACCTTAAGCGAGGTATATCTGGTCTCGTTGTTAAGGAAGCCCTGGTATGAGCCGTCACCCTCTTTGGATGTAAGGGTGAAAGGATTCTTGCCTTCAGCCTTAAGCTGAGGATTGAAGCTGAACAGATTCCAGTAGCCTGCTGCAACAGCCTTCTTCATCTCATCCTGGCAATGGTTCATGCCGCCCTTAACTCCGTGGAGCTCACAAGGTGCGTAGCCGATGATAAGTGAAGGTCCGTTGTAAGCCTCAGCCTCAGTCAGAACCTTAACAGCCTGTGCAGGGTTAGCACCAAGAGCGATCTGTGCTACATATACGTAACCGTAGCTCATAGCGATCTCAGCAAGTGACTTCTTGCCGATCTCCTTACCTGCTGCTGCGAACTGACAAACCTCACCGATATTGGAAGCCTTTGAAGCCTGTCCGCCTGTATTTGAATACATTTCTGTATCGAATACGAATACGTTTACATTCTCGCCGGATGCAAGTACATGATCAAGTCCGCCGAAGCCGATATCATATGCCCATCCGTCACCGCCGAAGATCCATACGGACTTCTTTGACAGATACTGCTTCTTCTCAAGGATTTCTTTTGAAAGCTCACAGCCCTTCTTAGCTGCTGCTTCAAGTTCCTTAACAAGAGCCTTAGCTGCTGCAGGATTCTCCTTGGTTGAATCCTTTGTCTCTAAGAACTTAGCGATAGCATCCTTTAATGACTTGGAAGCCTTAGCATTGCCAGCAAGTTCATTTAATTTAGCGATAGCCTGGTCACGGAGAACCTTCTGTCCTAAGTACATACCGAGACCATGCTCAGCATTATCCTCGAACAGTGAGTTAGCCCATGCAGGACCCTGCTTGCTATCTTTATTAACTGTGAAAGGTGATGTTGCTGCAGGACCGCCCCAGATTGAAGAACATCCGGTAGCGTTCGAGATGAACATCTGCTCACCGAAGAGCTGAGTGATAAGTCTTGCATAAGAAGTCTCAGCACAGCCTGCACATGAGCCTGAGAACTCAAGAAGGGGCTGATTGAACTGTGAACCCTTAACGGTATTCTCAGCAGGAGCCTCATCCTTACGTCCTACGTTAGCTACTAAGTAATCCCATATAGGCTGCTCATCAAGCTGTGTCTCCTGAGGAACCATCTTGATAGCCTGAACTGCAGGAGGACAAACGGTAACACACTCGCCGCATCCCATACAATCAAGAGGAGATACGCTCATGGTGAACTTATACTTGCCTGCCTTAGGCTTTGTATCAGCAAGCTTGATGTTCTTAGGAGCTGCCTTAACTTCCTTCTCATCAAGCATGTAAGGACGGATTGTTGCATGTGAACATACAAATGCACAGTTGTTACACTGGATACACTTTGCAGCATCCCACTCGGGAACCATAACTGCTGTTCCACGTTTCTCGTATGCAGCTGCGCCGAGTTCGAACTGTCCGTCTGCTCTGTCTGCGAATGCAGATACAGGAAGGTTATCACCATCCATAAGAGCGATAGGATTCATAAGCTTCTCTACCATCTCTACTGTCTCGGGACGGCCTGTAAGCTTCTTAGCCTTAGGATCAGCCTTAGGCTTAGCCCATGAAGCAGGTACCTTTACAAGGTGAAGGGCATCCTTACCTGCGTCGATAGCCTTGCAGTTCATGTCTACGATATCCTGACCCTTCTTGGAGAACTTAGCTACAACCTTCTCCTTCATGTACTTGATAGCCTCATCAGCGGGAAGTACATTTGCAAGTGTGAAGAATGCAGACTGAAGAACTGTAGATGTTCTCTTTCCAAGACCGATCTTGCCTGCGATATCAACAGCGTCAACTGTATAAACCTTGATATTGTTCTCAGCGATATACTTCTTTGCTTCAGCATTAAGCTTCTCGCCTAACTCCTTATCATCCCACTGGCAGTTGATAAGGAAGATTCCACCGGGCTTAACGTCCTGAACCATCTTGTAACCCTTAACGATGTAGCTCTGGTTGTGGCAAGCTACAAGGTCTGCCTGGTTGATGTAGTAAGGGCTCTTGATAGGCTTGTCACCGAATCTTAAATGAGAAATTGTGATACCGCCTGTCTTCTTTGAGTCATACTGGAAGTATGCCTGGATATATTTATCGGTGTGGTCACCGATGATCTTTGTCGAATCCTTGTTAGCACCAACAGTACCGTCACCGCCGATACCCCAGAACTTACATTCAACGGTACCCTTAGCGGATGTGATAGGTGCGGGCTTCTCCTCAGGAAGTGAAAGGTTGGTAACGTCATCTACGATACCGATGGTAAATCTCTTCTTGGGATTAGCCTTCTTTAACTCCTTGTAGATAGCGAATACTGACGAAGGAGGAGTATCCTTTGAACCAAGTCCGTAACGTCCGCCTGCAAGAGTGATATCGCTAAGACCGGCCTCAAGGAGGGTTGTAGCAACATCAAGGTAAAGAGGCTCGCCGAGTGATCCGGGCTCTTTTGTTCTGTCAAGTACTGCGATCTTCTTAACGGTCTTAGGAAGAACCTTTAAGAATGCCTTAGAAACCCAAGGTCTGTAAAGTCTTACCTTGATAAGGCCGACCTTCTGCTTCTTAGCTGTTAAGTAATCTATAACTTCTTCTGCAACATCACAGATAGAACCCATAGCTACGATAACTCTGTCTGCATCGGGAGCACCATAGTAGTTGAAGAGGTCATACTTGGTACCAAGCTTCTTGTTTACCATCTTCATGTACTTGGATACTACTGCGGGAAGTGCCTCGTATACAGGGTTGCATGCCTCACGATGCTGGAAGAATACGTCACCGTTCTCATGAGAACCACGCATAGCGGGCTTCTCGGGATTAAGTGCATGAGCACGGAAAGCTTCTACTGCTTCCATATTAAGCATATCCTTAAGGTCTGCATAATCCCATGTCTCGATCTTCTGGATCTCATGAGATGTACGGAAACCGTCGAAGAAGTTAAGGAAAGGAACCTTGCCTTCGATAGCTGAAAGATGAGCTACTGCTGAAAGGTCCATAACTTCCTGGGGATTGGTCTCAGCGAGCATAGCGAAACCTGTCTGACGGCAAGCGTAAACATCGCTGTGATCACCGAAGATGTTAAGTGACTGTGTAGCTACTGTACGTGCTGATACATCGAATACGCAGGGAAGCTGCTCGCCTGCGATCTTGTACATATTAGGGATCATCAGAAGAAGACCCTGTGATGCTGTAAATGTAGTAGTGATTGCACCTGCTGCAAGTGAGCCGTGTACGGTACCTGCTGCACCAGCCTCTGACTGCATCTCAACAACCTTTACCTGGTTGCCGAATACGTTCTTACGACCTGCTGCTGACCACTGGTCAACCTGATCTGCCATAGGGCTGGAAGGTGTGATGGGGTAAATAGCTGCTACGTCTGTAAACGCATACGCAACGTGAGCTGCAGCTGTATTACCGTCCATAGATAATTTTGCTCTTTTGGACATATGAGACCTCCTTTGAATTTAGGGGCATGGTTTTTGGGCATAATAATCCCTTAACCGCCCAATTAGAATTATTTTAACATCACTTCGTAAAAAATGCAATGCTTTTTATAAATCTTTTTTCTTTGACGGGGAGGCGGATTGTCCCACGGGATATGACCCGTCTTCGCTTGCGCAGGGATATGCTTAACGCCATTATACTCATCTCCACTTCGGACGCTTGCAAGCGTGCCTCCGCTTGATACCGGAGGCACTTGTGCTGCGCTCAAAAACCGTTTCAGTTAAACGGTTTTTGCCTCGTTACAATGAGTTTACTGTCGTTGCATATCCTCTGCCGCTTTATGGTCATATCCCGTGGAACAATCCGCCTCCCCTGTTTCTGAAAAACAGAAAAAGAATACCTTGATTTTATATAAAATTGAATTAATAATATTATATTTTAATAGACGATAAATTCATTTTATGATATAATAATTACATATTAGTGTTCATTTATTTCAATATATAATAGGAGGTAATTTTATGGGGTTTAAAAAGTTTTGTTCACTGACACTTATCGCTGCTCTTTTTATCTCTCTTCTTTCATTTATAGCAAGTGATGTCGAAGCCAAAGCTGCTTCATCGGGATTATGGCTTTTGACTAATACAAGATATGAAGTAACAGATGATGTTAAAGACGGCGGCTACTCTTACGATTATTCTTTTAACGGAATTGAAGCGTTGGGCGGATCTAATTATGTTAAATTCACCAAAGACGGTGGCTGGTATGGTGATTATCCCGCATCCACATATGGTAAATTTGAATCCACCTGTGAGGTTCCCCCTGAAACGATCAAACCCGGAGAAACTGTAACCTTAAAGATCAAACTTGAAACAGTCTCCTTTGAAGGCGGTCCGATGGGCATAGATGAATGGTGCTCGGTTAAATTTGATACATCAGGTTTAAATAAGGGGATCGCTTCCGGCGGCAAAAAATATTTTGTTGACGAAACCGGAGAAGGCGGCCTTAGAGCACATCTTAGTGAAAAGGTATATGGCGGAACACGTACTGTTTCTCAGGTAATTCGTGATAATCCTGTTGATGGCGACTCGATTACTATCTACTTTGAGTGTTGGGCCGGAATGTATGCATGGGAATATACATTTAAAGAAGGTGCAATGGTTTCAACGATCACACCTTCAAAGGCTGCAGTTAAGACTCTTTCGGTAAGCGGTAAAACTCTTACAGTTAAAGCTAAAAAGATAACAAAGAACTGCTCAGGTTATGAATTCGAGATTTCTACCGATAAAAAGTTTAAATCGGCTGATTCCAAAACTTCTGCAAAGAACAAAGTTTCATTTAAAAAGTTAACACTTGGTACCAAGTACTATATCAGAGTCAGAGCATATTACTATGATAACGGAGCAAAGACATACGGAAAGTGGTCTAAAGTTAAATCAATAGTTATATCATAATAACAATGGGTTAGCCTCCAAAAGACTAACCCATTAATTTTTTTATATTCATCAAGCCTTAATCACTAAACCCAAAAAAATCACCGCTGCTTCAGCCACTGTTAACCCTCCCCATCTCATATACCAATTCATATATTTCCAATCGGAAGGTTCTACATCATCTCCTGCATTTTCGGTATTTATATCTATCCCGAACTTAAACAGACCTCTTGCAAAGATAATACTGAAGATGTTTAAAAATGCCATAATAAAGCCCAACGCAAACAGATCGCTGAGTCCTACTCCCGAAAAAGCAAGTACAAGTAATGCTATTGCCAAAACGGCATTAATCATGATTAATATTTTTTGTCCTTTTCTTAAATCTGTAAACCACTTCATAGTATCACCCCCGTACCGATATAAGTCAATACTACATCGTCTTGATATATTTATGTAATACCAATACTACAATATATATTATATCCTGTAAAGTGAATGCAGGTGCAAAATAAAGTGGTTATTTCCTAAAACAATTGCAATTATCGGCGGTCGGTAAAACTTTGATCAATAACGAATGCTCCGGTATTCCCTTCATTCATACTGATATCAAAAATCTTATCCTTATATACGATAGCGGTCTTAATATCTTTCTTTGCTGTAACTATGAAGCTGACAAGCTTTCCGTCCTTCCACTCCAGCTCTATCTCAGCTCCTCCCTGGATGCAGATACCGGATACATGTCCTGACTTCCACGCTTCGGGTAATGCAGGAAGCAGTACCGTCCTCTCCTCATTGCTTTGCACCAGCATCTCTGCCACACCGGCGCAGCCTCCGAAGTTACCGTCTATCTGGAAAGGCGGATGATTATCAAAAAGATTCGGCAGCGTTGACTTTACAAGCAGCTGCTCATAGTTTTCATATGCTTTTTCAGCATTCCAAAGCTTTGCATAATTATTGATGATCCATGCTCTGCTCCAACCGGTATGTCCGCCTCCGTTAGCCAGACGTCTCTCAAGTGTCTTTGAGGCAGCAGCGCAAAGCTCAGGGGTGCCATCGGGCGTTATCTGGCTTGAAGGATGCAGCCCGTACAGATGGGATATATGCCTGTGTCCCGGCTCATCCTCATCATAGTCTTCTATCCATTCCATGATCTGTCCGTGCTTTCCGATACGGTCCGGCTTGATCTTAGACAAGGCATTCTTTATCCGGGCATTCAGTTCGTCATCAACACCCAGCACTTTAGCTGCCTTTATGCACTGCGAGAACAGGTCCCTTAATATCTGGTTATCCATCGTTACACCGATACCATTTGCTCCCTTCTCACCGTTAGGCAGGATATATGTATTCTCAGGTGATACCGAAGGACAGGTCACAAGATATCCGTCATATTCTATTAGGAAGTCAAGGAAAAACTCTGCCGCCTCCCTCATTATCGGGAAGCACCTCTTTAAAAACTCTGTATCCTTTGTATATAAGTAATGCTTCCACTGATGAGTACAAAGCCATGCAGCTCCCATTACCCAATACGATCCCGGTACCCACTGATCCTGTACTGCACAGTCTCCCCATATGTCCGTATTATGATGTGCCACAAATCCCCTGCAGCCGTACATTTTTTCTGCTGTCACCCTGCCGTTCGGGAGCATGCGCTCTATATGGTCAAAAAGCGGCATATGAAGTTCTGACAGGTTACAGCACTCAGCCGGCCAGTAGTTCATCTCGGTATTGATATTAATAGTAAATTTGCTGCCCCACGCAGACTGGTAATCCTTGCACCAGATACCCTGAAGGTTCAAAGGTAAAGTACCTGGACGGCTGCCCGATATCATAAGATAGCGGCCGAAATTGGAATAAAGTATGTCCAGCCCTATATCATATATATCATCATTACGGCTTGCTTTGTCATCCTGAAGGCGTATGCCCGAAGGAACTTTTCCGGATTCTTCGCTGCACTCAGAATTACAGCCTTTTTCTATCCTCTCCTTCAGGTTCTTCAGTCTCTCGTCAGTCGGCACATCATCATATTTATCAGAGCCTTCTATATTAAGTGATACCCTGTCATAATACTTCTTATAGTCAGCTATATGTCGCTCTTTCAGCTCATCGTATGAAAAAGCAAATGCCTTATCAAGTATTTCACCGCATTCTTTCTCAATATCTTTCATCCTAAAAGTAGTTCCGGCAGTAAGCAAAAGTACTGCTTCATCCGCATCCCTGACACCGAGTGAAGCACCGATGATCCTTACTGTACCGTTCTTGGCATATGCACGCAGCTCAAATCCGTAGTCCACTCCACCGCCACCGGTATTGCCCATACATATAAGACCATGTGTCTTTTGAAGCTTTTCGTCGGTATAATCCCAGCCAGCCCCGCTACCTGTCTTTTTTATATCGGTCTCATAGGGCTCCCTTGATATATCACAGTCAAAACTGATCTTATCGGGACCGTCAGCGGTAATCTTTACAACCAGGCAGTCATCAGGCGCACTGATAAATGCTTCTCTCGTATATACCGTCTCGCCGATCCTGTATGAACACTTATACACAGCATTTGCTATGTCAAGCTCTCTTGTATAATCCTCTGCAGTCCAGCCATGCTTCATATATATACGAAGGTCACCCAGTGTCTGGTAAGGATGCTCTGACTTCGGTACCCCTGAAAGAGAAGCCAGCATCAGTTCCTCAGCTTTTGCTATCTGACCGTTCTTTAAGTACTCTCTTATTATAGGAAGAGCTTTTTTAGCATCCGGATTATTCCTGTCACGAAATCCGCCAAACCAGCAGCTGTCCTCATTTAACTGAAAATATTCAAATCCCACAGCACCATGTGCCATGGCGCCTATCCTGCCGTTTCCTAACGGAAGTGCTTCTTCCCACCTCATGGCAGGCTTGTTATAAAACAATCTGTCGTGCATACTACCTATCCTCAACTTTTTTATTATTTATGTCATCCTGAGCGTTAGCGAAGGATCTTTTATTAATATAAATCTGTACGATCACTGTCAATACTATTATTATCAGACATGCGGCCTGATTGACCGATATTATCTGATCCACATGGGAACTCCTTAAGAAATCCAGTGAGCCTTTTGCCAGTGCACATATTATGACCAAAAACGATACGCTATATTTTGATTTTATCCTATATTCCAGTATAAGTCCGAATAAAAATATCGCAAAGAATACTACTGTCTCCGTCAACTGTACCGGAAATAGCTCCACATCCGGACGATGTGCCAATCTGCCGGAGTATGTAACTGAAAACGGACCGTCATATTCGATGCCGTAGCAGCATCCCACAAGGAAACATCCCATTTTTGATATTGAATACATAAGCGGGACAACCAGAGCATATGCCTTTATAAGCGGGCTCCTGTATTCTTTAAACAGAAAACTCAATACTATTACCCCGACCGCTACACCTATCAGGCCACCTATACTTGAAAATGAAATCGATTTCAGATACTTTAATATATCACCTGAGGTCACTACTGAAAACAGATATGCAAAGTACAGGCTGCATATAAAGTTAAACATTGCCGAAAACAAGGCTTTCTTATTATCCACGCCTTTTCTGATCATCATGATTACCGCTATCATAAAACTGATTAAAAATGATAGCAAAAACATGATGGCATACGGCGAAATATTGTTATATTCTGTATTTATATTAAATTTCATGTTATCATCCCGGAAAACTCTGGCAAAAATCTAAACAGCCACCACATTCTAATGAACAGGTTGAACAGGCCCATATTATTGCAACAGCAATACAAGCTAAAATAATTCCACCTATTACAGTAATTGCAATATATAATTTTGCTGCCTTTTGCGCTGTTTCACACTCTTTGCAGGCGTTTTTAGCGTTAATCGCGAATACGAAGCCTGTAATATACATTGGAAATACAATAATTGAAGCAATTATATTTCCGATTGCTTTCAATGTATCACTACCGTTGGTAAGCATAGCAAATGATATTATCAACAATATAATAGAGAAAACCATGAAAGTTATTGACCTTTTAGCTCTTTTTTCTGCTTTTTTATAATTGTCATCATCCATGCATTAACACCATGCCCTTAATAATTCTATTTGTTCTCATTCCATAGCGCGGCAAAAACTGTCACATCCGCTGCAGTCTATTTTACAACTGTTAACACATTCTATAAAAGAAATTATCAAAAATAATATCAAAATCCCCAAAACTATAACAGAAGTTATATATACCTTGCACACATTTTTAGCATATTCACAGGTATCACACGTTTTCCTGGCGATTATCGCCAGAACAAGCCCGATAATATACAAGGGTATGCTTATAAGTATCGCAATACATACAAACATAAACGATTGCTCTATAAATATTAAAGCTACCAAAGGTATGCAGATTGAAACCACCAATAAAATCATAGCAATTTTTGCACGTTCCTTGGCTTTTATATTATTTTCATTATTATCTTCCATACATTAACTCCCCAAAATCAATGCCTGTCACATACTAATCTAATCCATTTATTAAACTGGCACACCCTTGAATCATAATAATAATTGCAAATGCAAATATTATTAAACCACACGTTGCAAAAACATATAAACGAAATACTCCATTTACAAATGAACTATATTTACATTTTATCTTTGCAATTACAGCCAAAATCAATCCTGCCAGATAAACCAAAATGGCTGAAATAGCACAAATCGTATATACTGCTTTTATCTCTTCTGAACTTTTCATAAAACCAACAATGCAACCAAGTATTATAAAAACCCCAAATAGTATTACTGCTATCCTGGCTAATTTTTCAGCTTTATAATCATACATATGTATACACCTCTTCCCCACCATATCAATTATATAGTATTACGATATAAAACACAATGTAAATATTGAAAATAAATCTGAATATGATAGAATAAAAATATCAAATAAAAAGAGGTTAATTATGGATATCAGATTTGACAAAACTCCCGGATTATTCAGTCCGTTTCATATAATCATGCTTGTCGTAACAATCGTAGCGGTTGTTTTATTTGTTATACTCGTCAAAAAGAAGTCCGAAGACTCCCACATAAAACTCATTAAATGGCTCGGCATCGGTATGATCATAGCCGAAGTATGGAAACAGTGGTTCTCTTTAACCTATGTTTACCCTGATGCCTACAATATGTGGTTCTTCCCGTGGCAGTTATGTTCCATGGCTATGTATTGTTCCGTACTTATCCCCTTTGTAAAAGAGAAAGCACAGGATACACTTCTTACATTCCTTGCAACATTTTCCCTTTTTGCAGCCATTATGGCCCTGCTCTTTCCCCAGGATATGCTCAGACCACAGATCATATTCACCATGCACGGCTTCATATATCACATTGTTATGCTCTTTGAATCCGTTCTGGCCATAATGATCCTCAAGGAAAGAAAAAAGACCGCTTTTAAACCGGTCTTAATACTCTATATCATCATGTCTGTTATCGCCGAACTGTTAAACACCTTCGGTCATTTTGTACTGTCTGACAGGAATCCGGAGCCGAATATGTTCCAGATCACCCCGTACTATCCTTCCACCCAGGTAGTATTTTCATCCATCGCCAAGGCCCTCGGAATTATACCCGAGATTATCATTTATTCGGTACTTATAATGATTGTGTCCTTCCTGATCTATTTATTGGAGAATAAAATCTTAAAAAAATCAAAACAATAAATCACTGTCACCCCGGACACTTCAAGAAAGTATCAAAGCAGCCGTTACAATCAAAAGTGCTCTCACAACTGTTGCATAAAGCCGCAACTACAAGAATAAAAATGGTGGCTACCACAACTAAAACAATTGTTATGATTATATAATATTTTAATACAAATTATTCTGATCTTTCTTCTCATATTTTTCTCCATAATCCCACTTTTAGACCAAATAAACGATCTTCCTGTGTACATGAACAATTATACTATTTCCGATTATAATATACAATGATTACTTTCATTAATATATGCTATTAACTGCGGATTACACTGCCTCTTTTGCAGACCGGTCTGCAATAACGGATATTTAATTTTGCATGAATATACTTGAAAACCGCATCATTATTAAATATAATTATTTCATTAATTAATAAATCGATATACGGAGGTTAAGACTATGTATTATAAATGTCCCGATTGCGGAAAGATCATTGAAGAATATAGTAAAAAATGTCCTGAATGCGGAAGTCTGATATCTTTAAGTGATACTGCATCCGAAAATGCTCTGTTAAATAAAGAATCAACCGAAGACTTTGATGATAAATTGAAACTGTTACGCAAACGCGTTAAATGGGGTTATTGCTGTCTTGTTATTTTTATTTTATTACTTGTAGGCGTAACTGCTTTAGGTATTTTGTTTGATAACATTGGTATTGCTATGATTTTTGCTCTGGTTCTTTTAATCATATTTATTGTTATTAATATTAAATTCCGTCTCTTCAGCTGTCCGTATTGTGACTGCATTCTGCATCGTGCAGATATTTTTTATCATCAATACTGTCCTCATTGCGGTTCAGTGATCAAATATAATAATTATACAGCCAGGAACAACAGATTATTATAAAAATCTACCTTATAAAAAACAATGTCATCCTAAGCGTCAGCGTAGGATCTTTACCACAAGATCCTTCGTCGTCTTCGACTCCTCGGGATGACATTTTTATTTTCAATCAGAGAACCGTCCCTCTGATCGATTCATGTGACAAGGGGACGGTTCTCTTGTCACACATCTTTTTTATTAACTATATACAAGTAATAAATTAATAGTCCTGCCGCGACCACTGCACCGGTTATATACGATACGGTCTTACCAAGTTCAAAACCTTCCTTCGCTATCATGATATAAGTCACGCTCACAGCCGACATAAATGTGGCAGGAAGTGCCGTGAGCAGCGAATATATCTTTTTCTTTCCGCATTTTAACAGATATGCCGTAGCCACCCACAATGATATCATGGCAAGTGTCTGGTTTGACCAGGAAAAGTATCTCCACAGCACATCAAAATCCATCTGTGTCAAAGCTGCACCTATCCCTAAAAGAGGTACCGTAATAAGCAGACGGTTCTTTATCTTTTTCTGATCGAGCTTCGTGATCTCGGAAAGTATCAGTCTTGCACTCCTGAATGCGGTATCTCCTGATGTTATGGGACATACGACCACACCCACTACTGCAAGTATACCGCCTACGGTACCTAACATCTGCTTTGATATCTCGTATACTACGCCTGATTGTCCCTCAGCCTTTATGGCGGCACTTAAAAGCTCAGTTGCCCCGTAAAATGCAACTCCGGCCGCCGCCCATATAAGTGCTATCACGGCCTCTGCTATCATTGCGCCGTAAAAAACCCTGCGTCCCTGTTTCTCGGAGGTTATACACTTTGCTATCATAGGGGACTGAGTTGCATGGAACCCGGATATAGCACCGCACGCAACAGTCACGAACATATAAGGCCATACCGGCAGTCCTTCCGGATGCATATTTGACAGACTAAGCTCAGGGATCACATAGTCACCGAATATCGTACCTCCGAGTATGCTAACCGCCATGATCATAAGGATTATGCCGAATATCGGATAAAGCTTTCCTATCAGTTTGTCTATAGGCAGTAACGTAGCCAAAACATAATATAAAAGTATCACCACTATCCAGAAAGTTTCATTTAAAACATCAGGAGTAAGCTTCGCTAAAAGTGAAGCCGGACTGTTAACAAAAACAGTGCCCGTGAGTACCAGCAGCAGTATGGAGAACAGTCTCATTCCCCATTTTGCTGCACTTCCGAGATATATACCCGAAAGTTCGGCTATGGAGGCTCCCTTATTCCTGCAGGATATCATGCCGGACATATAATCATGTACCGCACCGCCTAGTATCGAGCCAAGCACTATCCATAAAAAGACCACAGGACCGAAGCATGCTCCCATAAGAGCACCGAATATAGGTCCCGTTCCGGCAATATTTAAAAGCTGTATCAAAAAAGCCTTCCAGGATTTCATAGGAACACAGTCCACACCGTCATTTATCTCTATTGCAGGTGTTTTTCTGTCATCCGGACCGAATATCTTCTCGGTTATCCTGCTGTATATGATAAAACCTAACACCAATATGACTAATGCACATAATAAAGAAACCATTATTCTCGCTTCCTTCCTATTGACAGAGTGTGACACTTACATATTAAATCTTCTCTGCAGTTCTGCAGCCACTGCTCTTCCCTTAAATACAACAGCACCCACCAGCAGTATAGCGCTTACCAGAGCACATACTACCCAGGCTATGGACATCGACTTGTTTATGAGATACATCACTATACACGGAATAAGCCCTATAAGTATCCCCGTAAGCAGGTATGACATGGTGTTTCCGTGTTTGTCTATCATAGAGAGCACAAAGTTCGCTATAACCATTCCGGTAATGATGATCGGAACTATCAGTCCTAGCGTAAGTTCCATAAAGTCTAAGAAATAAGCGGTGATAAGTAACATGACTAAGGTGATAAATACCATCAGTGTCATTTTTCTTGCGGACCCTGTACCGGGCCTGAACGAACGCATTATCCTTAAATCCGTTATAAGTATCCACATACCCAACAGCAGGCTCCAATGCAGATCAGGATACCCGTGCAGCCGGATCTTGAGCATAAAATCAAGCCCTATGGCCACAATTACGATCACCCAGACTATGAGCAGCTGGAATTTATAAAACATCGTACGCTTCTGCATGGACTCAAATTTAGGGAAATATGCTTCTTCCGCTTCTCCCGAGAGCTTACTCTGACATAAAGGGCATTTTTCAAGATCGCCGCCGACATCGATTTTACAATAAGGACATTTTCTCATTTTATGACCTCCGTAGCGTTAACCTTTATATCTATCCCCGTAGCAGTCAGCTCTCTTACAAAGTTCTTCACCACTCCGGTATTCATATAAGCAGATGATACACCTAAAGTAAGCTCATCCTTGTAGCCGAACATAGTTGAGAACAATGTATTGGTGCTGCAGAATCCGCTGTAATTTTCAATGTACTCTGCTACTTCTTGGGGCGGTCTCTGTACACCCATGTTCGAGAATGCCATTGACACCTTTTTAGCTGATTTTTTGGTAAAGTGTCTTACGACCAGCTGCTTTATAAACAGCGGTACCGCCCTGACAGGAGCCACATATTCCATGGTCTCGAAGCTGTCCATCTGTTTTTTTATGTTCTCGGGAGCCAGTCTTTCTTTTAATTCGGCATCATATTTTATGGCCAATTCTTCAAGCGTGATATCCGTATCGAATACATGTGAGATATTTACACTGTTAAAAAAGTTCCTGGCTGTCTTAGAAGGATAATAATTTCTTAAGTTTACCGGCATGGATATGGTGATCGGTATATTGTTCTTTCTCGGGGGCATATCGTCCCTTATCGCCAGCATCCAGTAAGCTCCGAGCAGGCTTGTAAGAGAAATGCCGAGCTCTTTTGCCTTGGCTTTTAGTTTTTCGGAAGGGATATGCAGCTCAAAAAACTGCAGCTGATTGTACGGCAGCTTTATCCCGCCCGGATGATAAGCCTTATCCTTCGGCGTATTCTTAGACAGACCGTGATTACCGTAAAACTGCCTGTAGCTGTCCTGGCTTAAGTCCCCTGCCGAAGCACCCGAATGAATGGTCACGTTTTCGAATTTTCCGGGATATTTAAGTTTAAGATAATCAAGCACTATAATATTTAAAAACTCCATGGCACCGGTACCGTCAGCTATGGCATGGAACATTTCCAGGTTTATCCTGTTTCCGAAATAGGTGACCTGATAATGCAGCATGGTCTTAGCCGGCACATACAGAAGCGGACATATCCTGTCCTGTTCCTTGGTCACTACAGGTTCCAGATCGGTATCCTCCATGTAATGCCAAAAGATTCCCCTTCTGATACGTACCTGTACCTGAGGTCTTACCTGTATAGCCGAAAGGACTGCCTTTTGCAGAAACCCCGCATGTATTTTTTCATTCAATGTGCAGCTGAGCCTGAAAGACCTGGTATCCCTTTTAGATACGGTCGCCAGGAATATCTTAGCTACATTATCTATTTTATACCAGTTAGCACTACCCATGATTACCTCGTCCGATCAGCTTTGTATATTAATCCCGTTACTGTTTTTGAAAGCCTCTTCATGGCACGTCCCGCTATATGGATAGGAAAAAGCTGGTATACATGCCAGCCGTTCTTCTCTATATCAAGGCTTACCGTTCCGTCAGCTTTTTCTATGCATTCTTTAAGTCTTCTGCTATCATCAAGCAGGATCTCATTTTTCCCGGCCATGATATATACCGGCGGGAACCCGTTAAAATCACCATATATAGGACTGAATGCCGCATCCGACAGCTCCCCGAGTCCTCCCACGTAAGCTTTAGCGGCACTCAACACATATTCCTTTGTAAGTATCGGGTCCGTATCTCGGTTGGTTTCATACGAATGTGAGGAACATGTCATATCCGTCCACGGACTGAAAAGCAGCAGTCCTTTCGGAAGCGGAAGCTCTTTTTCTTTAAGCTTCTGTGTCAGGCACAGCGCCAGATTGCCTCCGGCCGAATCTCCTGCTACTATTATGTGGTCCGGGGCATATTTATCCGTCACAAGATATTCCCACATGGCCATACAGTCATCAAGTGCCGCAGGATACGTATTTTCCGGAGACAGGCGATAATCAAATGTTATGACCTTAAACCCTGTGGATAAAGCCATTTTTCCGGCAAGTATCCTCGAATAATTGAGCCCTCCGCAATTGTATCCGCCGCCGTGAGCATACAAGATAACATATTCGGGATTATGAGCCAGCTCCGGTGTGACCGATTCACAGTTTATATCACCTACGCTGAATGCTTCCACAATCAAGTCATCCTTAGGAGCAGCCAGCTGCCCGAGCCTTTCGATAAACTTACGGTGTTTTATAAGTTCTTTCTCATCCAGGCCCTTCCCGAATATAAAATTCACTTTTTTCAGTACTGTCATAAGAGGGTCGTTCATACTCTGCTCCTTTAAACAATTCTACTCTAAGCCTTCCCTTCGAAGGTAAGGTTGTGCAACGCACCGGATGAGGTATATAACCCTGATCATTAAAGCTTATATAAACTCTGATATATAAACATCCTTATCTTATCCCTGTACTCAGGCTTTACCAGATAATACACAAAGCTCTCGATAACATTTCTCGGAGCATGTGCGCGGCCGTCCACCTTAAAATGCTTAAAGCCGGCATCCTTGTATTTTCCGTATAACAGATCGGTGGTTATAAACGACCTGTTCTCCATCAGAGTATAAAAGTTTCTGGCCGTATACTTGCAATCCGGGAAATGAAGCTCGGTGTAGTTGAGCTGAGCCTTGCCTATAGCCGTATAATGTGCCTGGCGGTTAGGACAGTTGTCCCTGCAGTAATGGTTGACCAGCACTTCTATCTTATCTATATGCTTTAAGTTGAACAGTGTATCCGTATTATTAAGTGACGAGTCGGTCACCACCAGATAATAATCCTTCTCCAGCTCGGCATTTATCGCATCCACATCCATCAGACACTTGGTAGTGGAAGAAATGATCTTAAATCCCGGATAATTGGCCCTTACGTAATCCTCTAAAGCCTGGGTGTTAACTATAACCTCATTTAAGCCGTTCTGTGATATCTCAAGTATCATGTTGCAGTAACGGTCATTTACATACTGCTCTTCTATAAACGGATTGGTAAAGGTGTATCTGACAGCTATGCCTCTGTCATTGTACTCCTTTATCATCTTCTCCATGGCTTCCCTGTGCTCTATGCCCCATACGACTCTTCCGCCGTTCCATATAGCTCCCGGGAATGAACCGTAAGCGGCACCTATCCTGATATCATCATAGAAGTTATCCGGATAATGCTTCATCAGGTCAGCCATCAGGCATATAAGATTGGCGTTGTTGTAAAAATCAGGCAAATAAAAATTTAACATATCTCTTCCTCTTCTTATTATTTATTATTTCAAGAACGAAAAATACTTAAAATCAAAATCACATCCGGGCAAGAATACAAAGCCGACCGTATTCAACCCTTTGGCTCCCGCTATATCAAAGCTTCTCTCAATATATTCATCCGAGCCTTCAAACTCAATCATGTCGGTCTTGGTGCCTTCCGCTCCGTCGAATTTGATATGTATGGAATTGTTCTTTAATTTTGACTTTCCGCATATCACTATTTTAGTTGCAGGTGTATCACCGAAATCCATACCGTCAAACTCTATGGTGACATTATTTCCAATATGGGTTATCGTATCCCCTTCCTCGGTAAAGGTATCCCCGTATATCCTGCTCCTCTGTCCCAAATACAGCTTTTCATAAGCCTTATCGGGCTTTTTAAACTCAAATCCCTTAAAGTGATACTTGTCATCCGCCGTAAAATAGATGCTTGTAACCCCTTTAAGCTTCTTATTCAGTTTAAATGTTGCAGCCTGATATACATTCCAGATACTCTTCATCTGATATCTGCCGTCGCAAAGCAAGGTGCTGCCCGGAGCATTCGGCTTACCTTCCCAGATCCCGAGCTTATATTCCTCGTCATTTAACGTAAATATCGGGATCGTCACTTCATCTGAACCTATCTCACCGAAATCCACATTTTCAAACCCGAAATAACTTTCCTCGCCCCTGGGAGTAGCTATACCCTTTTCATTTCCGTTGCCTATCTCGCCCTTAGAATCGGTATAAAGTGAACCGTATACAAATTCATAAGGATTGATAAATGCCTTCCCGAGTCCTTCCGCCTTAAACTCCAAGGTAGAGATCACCTTGGCCACACGCCCGCCGTTATAGCTAAGAGCCCGGAGTCTGAACTCTCCGTCACCTAATGCATGCAATTTGTAAAACCGACCTTCGGGCGTATCAAAAGGTTCTATCCTGACTATGTTCGCAGGTACGGCTTTATCGTTTACCGCCGCCCATTTTATCTCGGAGTATGTGGCATTTGGCGGGCATATATCAGCCTTTACCAGTATCTCTTTTCTGTCGGGGGTAAATACCCTCTCATATATATTTGTATCATCTTCCGATACATTATCCGTATCAACTATTTTCAGTTTTATATTTCTTACGGGTATTTCCTTGCTTACAGGTTTAAAACCTCTCGGCCCGTATATATTTTTCAGCAGCATATTGTCCGATACGAGAGGTGCTCCGCGCAGTACAAAATCACTGTAATCTACAGCCGGCGAGCTGTTTATATCTTCCGGATCCGTAGTATTTTCAACATACATATTGTATTCTGCGGAACGGAGCTTTTCGGAAGTGACCACAACTTTAAGCTTGCCGTATTTTCCTTTTGTACTGATTGCGGTCAGCAGCTTTCCCGAAAACAGTCTTCTGTTATCGCACTTATAGTTTTCGTTATCCGTACTGTCACCATTATCCAGTCCTATAAGTGCACCGGCGCCGGTTACAAGCACATGTACCCGGTTATTGGCATTCTCTACGGGATTTCCATCCTTATCCACCGCGCTTATCTCAAAAAACAGAGTATCATCACCGCGGTAATTCTCATTTATGACAAGTCTGTCGGCGTCCCCGAATGACCTTATCTTTTCCGTGGCTGCCTCTTTACCATTTAGGTAAGCAACAGCCTTCAGCTTTCCTTTGTAAAAAGGTATCTTAAATGAAGGTGTAAGCTCATATCCGTGTTCGTGATCGATATCCGCACTTCCGATAAGATTATATTCCCCGTATGTATAGGGACTGTCGGGTATATCCGGTTCCTCCGGTTTATATAAGAGTTCCACTTTATCGCAGTTCGTAGCAACCCTTACATCTATCAGCTGTCCTTCATTAAAGTCCCAATAGGGGAATATATGCACAAAAGGAGCTTTTATAGGATCTGTCCAGCTGCCCTTAAACATATAATAGCTGTCCTTCGGGAATCCTGCAGTATCGACCTGCCCGAAATATGAATTCTTGGTATGATACGGGGTAGGCTCACCTATATAGTCAAAGCCCGTCCAGATATACTGTCCCTGACTGTATTTTCTATCACGGTCCATGGTAAGAACATATTCGGTAGAAGGAGCTCCCCAGCTCGTAGTACAGTTGCCTAGCGAAGAACATTGCTCGTCATCATCCGCCATGACAGATGCAGAAAGCGGGAAATGGTATATTCCCCTGCTCTGTACCGTCGAGCATGTCTCGCTTCCGTATATCTTCCAGTCCGGATGTTCCTTATGCTGCTCATCATACAGCCGTTCACCGTAATTATACCCGGCCATTTTCAGAACATCGGTACAATTTCTCGCGCCCTGCCATGCCATAAAATTGGATGCATGGGTGACGGGTGCATTTCCCACATAGTCATAGGCTTCAACCGTTTTTTTCATATCAAGTGTAAGCAATGGTGCAGTCTCATCGGCATGGCAGTCATATATCTCGTTGCCTATGCTCCACATGATGACCGAAGGATGATTTCTGTCACGTCTTATCCATGACCTTATATCCTTTTTGTAATTATCCTCAAAAAACCTTGCATAGTCGTATTCCGTCTTCGGCCTTCTCCACATATCAAAGCCTTCGGAATCTATCATGATGCCCATCTCATCGGCAAGCTCCATGAATATCTTTGCCGGCATATTGTGAGAAGTCCTTACGGCATTCACTCCCATTTGCTTTAATGTTACAAGCTTTCTTCTTGCGGCATCCTTGTTAAATGCCGCTCCGAACAATCCCAAGTCATGATGCTCGCAGGCTCCGTTTATCTTTATATGCCTTCCGTTTAAGAAAAATCCGTTGTCACATGTATATTCTATAGTCTTAAGACCGAATCCGGTCTTATATGTATCTGTTATCTCACCATGATGTTTAACGGTTATCAAAAGTTCATAATTCTCAGGTGATGTTATATCCCATACCCTGCCGTTTTCAATGATGAATTCGGTACGGTAGATCCGTGACCCGGTCGATGTACCCGAAACATCATCTTTAGATGTTAATTGTACCGGGATTGTCTCTCCCTGTGTATAAACTGTCTTTTCGCATTCCCTGCCTGTATCAGAACTATCTCCATGTACCTCATTCAGATCATCAGCATATAAGCTTTTCGGGATATCGTCAAAAGAAACGCCCCTGCATATACACTCACCGGCATTTTTGCTTACGGGCTTATGTATTATATCAAATGTGAACTCAAGATCATCGCAGGCGGGACCTTCCATCTCTATATCGGCGGTCACCTTCCATTTGCCTCTGCTCCCGTCATCGATATGCTCCGTATATACATACACCCCGTCAGTCGATATGTGTGTCTCGTCTACTTCTTTAAAGGTCACATCCCTGTATATACCTGCTCCGCTGTACCAGCGTGAATTAGGAGACTCATGATGTATGACCACCATTATCTCGTTTATACCGTCAAGTCCCTTATTGGCATTCAGATCTTTTAATTCATCGGTTATGTCAATCTCGAACGGTGAATACCCGTATCTGTTCGACCCTACCTCTTTTCCGTTCACGAAAATAACGGAGTTCATATAAACTCCGTCAAAATTGATAAGATATCTCTTACCCGGTTTTTTCTCAACACCGAACTGCTTTCTGTAATAGCCGGTACCGTTTTCGTAGAGATTATCACAATCATATATCAGCCAGTCATGGGGAAGGTCCACCTGGATAAAACCGTCATCCGAGTATTCCTCTCCCTCACGTACAAGCTTAAATTTCCATAGATCGTTAAATATTATTTCCATCCTGCCATCCATAGCATAAACCCCGTATTTATAGATTACTGTCTGTCATAGTATTTCTTGCCGCCGCTCGGCAGGAAATATGTTCTGATATATCCGTCCTTGGAAAGTACTACAAATTCATTTGTATCCTCAACATAATAAACATAGTCACCGTCCTCGGCTTCGGTTTTATGAAGTGCCTTCGGATTATTGATGACATCGGATGCCGCCTTCTCATAACTTTCTCTTGAGTCAAAGCCCATCTCTATACCGTGCTTTTCATAATGCTGGTCAAGCAGGTTATAGTTCCTGAATCTGTATTTGGTATACTTAACCTCAGGTGTGGGAGTAGCTGTAGGCTTGGGTGTTGCCGTGGGCTTAGGAGTTGCTGTAGGTTTAGGTGTTGCCGTGGGCTTAGGAGTTGCCGTAGGCTTAAGAGTAGCTGTGGGCTCGGGTGTTGCCGTAGGCTCTATGGCCTCTGTGGGCTTTACAATCTCAGTAGGCTCAGGCTCATCTGTTACCACAGGCTCTTCTGTAGGCTCAGTGACTTCAGTAGGCTCAGGTGCTTTAGTAGGTGCAGGTGTGACCGCAAGTATGTCTTTAAGACCTTGATCCAACTGATCTTTAAGCTTATCCACAGTCTCATCTATTGCTTTTTCTACTTCTCTCGCCTTTTCATCCGAGCATGCGGCAAAAACGCATAACGAAAGCACGCATATAAGTATTAACAATAATTTTCTCTTCATTTCATTCTCCCTTTATAATATGTATTACATACCGCATATGGTAAATATCACATCTTCGGAATCATTTCCGTCTATCCAGGCTTCCAACTCCTGCATACACTCTGCTGCTTCATTTGAAAAATCCGGAGCAGCTTCTTTTAATTTTTCAAACTCATCGGCATTTACCTGGGTGAGCCCGTAATAATCAAACTGAGGCAGTACAGAAGAGAAAAATCTTCTTAATTTCAGGTCGTAAAAAACCTCCTCAGCTATATACATTGAATCTATATGCCAGCACTCTCCGTCGTATTTACCGCGTTGAAATTCTATAAATTCACTGCTTCCTGTTTTTTTTCTGTCTTCCGCGGTTATCAGATATCTCATAACATCACCCTTTTTCCATAAAATTATCATAACTATTTACATTTATACCTAATACTTAATTATACTTCCATCCATACCTTATGTCAACGAAAAAAATCCCTCAAACCCATGTGCGTACAAGGTTTGAAGGATTTTTAGCGGAGACGGTGGGATTCGAACCCACGAGACGTTGCCGCCTACCTGATTTCGAGTCAGGGCCGTTATGACCACTTCGATACGTCTCCAAAAAACATATGAATTATACTATATAGTCATCAGATTTGCAAGCATTATTTCAAGACCCAATTGTTCGCTTATATTCCCGGCTTTTATGGCATATTCGGTGTTCACTATACACTCTATTGAATCTTTAAGTCTCAAAGAGTTGAATTTCTTTACTTTTGATATCTGCTTTTTTACAAGCCAGTCAGCAGTCTTGGTCCTTGCCGCTATCTCAGCAGCCGAACACCCTTCCTCCAAAAGCTCGCTGTATGTCAGAAGCCTTCCGTAATTCTTCCTTATGACAGCCATGATACCGAAGGCATTTTCCCTCAATGTGACGAGATCCTTATACAGGTTAAACACTTTATTGCCGTCATGCACCAGTATCGCATCCACCATATCGAATATCTTGTTCTCGACCTGCATGGAACATACTTCGTCTATGATCTTACGGTCCACACCCGGTCCGTCACCGGCATACGCTATGCACTTATCCACTTCGTTCATGACAGTGTTAAGGTCATCTCCGACGCTTGTGATAAGATATTCACAGTCCCTTTCGGATATACCCTTTCCGGCTTTTTTCATACGGGAAGCCACATACATCTTTATATCTGCCATAGCCAGCTTCTTTAATTCCGTGATGCAGCCCTGCTTCTGTATGGCTTTATACAGCCGGCTCCTCTTATCGACCTCCTCCTCCACTATCATTATGGTAGTGGTCTCGGGGATATTGGGGATATAATCAGCAAGCCCCGTATCCTTTTTAAACGCCGATACTTTATCGAGCAGAACAAGCCTTCTGTCTCCGAAAAACGGCATAGTATCCGCAAATCCCGTAATGGCAGTCACATTTTCAGGCATGCTGTCAAAATAAGCATAGTTCATGCTCTCATCTTCAGGTATGATGGCTTTTTTCAGGCGGTTTTTGTAATAACGCACTAAATATGGCTCATCCCCGCAGATAAGATACACACGTTCATACTTTCCGTTTTCTATGTCAGCATCTATCTTTTGTTTCTGCATTTTGTACTCCATAAGATCCTTCGGGCTTTGCCCTCAGGATGACACGGTGTCATTCTGAGCGAAGCGAAGAATCTTTTTTACCGATCTGTTCTCCCATCTTCACCAGGGTCTCAAAGCCTTCTTCGGTATTCTTTATGATATCCGCATCCGGCACGGCACTCCCCTTTGGTACAAAAAGGCATACCGTAGAGCCGCCGAATTCAAAATAGCCCTTTTCTTCACCCTTATCGACGAACTCACACTCTTTGTAATTCACTATCCTGCCGACACCCATGGCACCTACTTCCATCTGTATGATGCGTCCGAAGTGATCGGTATCGAGGACTGTATACGCCCTGCAGTTCTGGGCAAATACGCTTGTATTTTCGAGTGCCACCGGATTGACCGTGTGGAACAGTCCCGGTATATAATAGTTTTCATGCTGATAACCGCTGTCCGGATAGCTGTACCTGTGGTAATTATCTACAGTAAGTCTTATCACATACAGCCAGCCGCCTTCAAGCTCTTCAGACAGTTCCCTGTCAAGCAGCAATGACTTTACCGAATAATCGATATGCTTGATATTTACTACCAGCCTGTCGGATATGGGATATACGGTCACCTTTCCGTCGGAAGGGGATACCAGCACATCTTCTCTCATATCCACAGGACGTCTGTTTTTCTTTATCTTCCTTGTAAAAAAGTCATTATAGTTCTTATAAAACTTTTTCTCATAGTCGGATATCTTTATCTTATTTTTCTTAATAAACGGATCGATCTTGAGCGTGGATATCCTGGTATTCATGTATATCTCTATAAGCCTTGTAAGCTTATCGGATATCATGCCCTTTAATATTACACGCCCGGGTTTCGTATTATACAGGAAATCTAAAAATCTGTCCTGGGACGTACTTACCTTATACTCATTTCCGTCTCTGTCCTTATAATTCATCAATTATCTCCATCAGGGTGTAAAGAAGCATGCCACAAGTATAGCCACACCGAATATACCTACCGGTATCAGCTTCTTGCCGTTCAGCTTAAACATCTTAAAGTTAAATACATATAAAAATGCTACGATAGCAAGTCCTATGGTCATGATCATTGCAAACAGGCTGCCGTCGGTAAAAAATCTTGCGTTATAAAGACCGGGGATGATAAGAGCCGAATTGGTGACCGGCAGTCCCTGATAACCTGTACGCTTCTTGCCGCCCTCTTTTTCCTGGCGTTCTTCTTCGGTAACATTAAAGTATGCAAGTCTTATAACTGCACAAAGTGCAAATGTAAGACCAACGATCAAAGCGATGATATTAACAGGACTTCCCGAATAATACTCGGCTATAAAATATACTAGCACTGCGGGCTGGATACCGAAGCTTACCAGGTCACACAGTGAATCGATCTGGATACCGAACTTTTTCTCTGTCTCGGTCCTTTTTCTGGTCCTTGCCACAGGACCGTCTATCATATCACACAGCCCGGACAAAAGCAGGCAGAACAGGGCTGCCTTAAAATTACCGTTAGCTGAAAAATACATGCCCATACCTGCGGAAATAAGGCTTAAATAAGTGATTATAACCGTATAATTGTAGATTCCGACAAACATATCATATCCTCCAATAAGTTCACCTATTAACTCAATTATCTAGTATACTCATTTAAGAAAATCATGTCAATAAACACTTTTGTGGATATATATTTTTAGCAGCGACCGACGGCACAGCCGGCGGGTTTATGAGTTGGCATTTAGTCCGGCCGCGAATAGTAACCCCTCACTCTAAACTTCTCTCCCCCATCACTTGTTACCGTTATCATCCCTTCCTCAGCAGTCACATAACTGTAACTGCCTGACGTCTCCAGCCTCTCTAGAGTACGCGCCGCCGGATGCCCGTATACATTATTTTTACTGCAGGATATGACCGTGACAGAAGGCTGTATCGTATCAAGCAACAACTTCGAGCACGAGTACTTCGAACCGTGATGAGGACATTGCAATATATCGATACCTTCATGTCCTTTTAAGTACCTGACATATTCACTCTCGGCGAACTCATCCGAATCCCCCGTCATAAGCATGGAAAAATCATTATACCTTATCTCAAATACGAGAGAGGCCTGGTTGACATCCTCATATAAAAACTCCGGATCCGGTGAATATACCTTTATTTTCGCCTTCTCTTCTTTTACTCCTTCCGGTACTATCACATCCCCTGCCTTTATATATATTACTTCCGTTCCCTTTTCAAAAGCGAGTGCAGCGATAGCCTCTTTTTCATTATAATTTTTCCCCAATATAAGTCTCTTTATCTTTATCCTTCCATCCTGCAATAATTCCTTTATACCGCTTATGTGGTCTGTATCCGTATGTGTCACAAAACAGTAATCTATCTCCTTTATCCCTCTGTATAAAAGGAACGGCTCTATCCTGTACTTTCCGACATTTTGCACACTGCTGCTCCCGCCGTCCGTAAGTATGCTGGTATCTTCGACCTCCGTATATACGCACAGTCCCTGTCCGACATCCAAAAATCCTGCATATACCTTATCCTTCCTGCCCTTATACATCATAGACCCGTACATCAGTATAAATGCGGTGCAGCTCCCCATATATATGATAAGCCTTTTTTTAAGCCTCTGTTTCTTTTCCGCCGGTGTAAGCCCTATCCTGCATTTCCCCCCTTTATCCGCCTGTTTTTCAAAGCCCGCCTTTTCCCTGTATCTGTTTGATAAATATACAAGGCAGAAAAATATCAGATAATATATAAAACATGCCTGCAGCTTAGGACATCCCGTAATGATATTGGCCCCCGGGAGCTTTAGCATCCATTCCGACACATCATTATACAGTTTTAGTAAAAAATGTGCCGGTCCGCCCATGATCATACCCAGTTTGTAAAATACCCCCACTCCGGATCCTATAAATATACATCCCATAATACCTGCCATGAGTCCCGATATGACTATAACGGACATAAATGGCAGCAAGACTATATTGGCCGCAAACGAATAAGGTGAAAAAGAATAATAAGTCCGAAGGATTATGGGGAATGTAGCAAGCTGGGCGAAAAATCCGGGTATAAAGTATATAAGCACCGGGTTCTTTATATCCATATTTTTCCTGATGATATTTCCGGCAAATATCCCGTATACCGCTATGAATGAAAGCTGAAATCCCGCCTCGAATAGTTCTGATGGATTTTTAACAAGTATGATGACTGCAGCCAGTGCCGCAGCACTCTGCCCGTCATATGCCTTTAGCAGCATCCTTCCCATAAGCATGCATATGATCATGATCACCGCTCTTACAGTCGATGTGGAAAACCCGGTAAATACGCCGTAAGTCACGATAAATACTATAGTCAATCCCCCGCACAGACGCAGTCTTTTAAGAAGCAGCATCAGTATATTAAACAGCCCCATTCCGAGCAGTGTCACATGCAGCCCCGATATGCTTAATATATGAGCTATACCTATCCTCTTATATATCTCTTTTGTATCCTCATCAAGGCCGCTTCTGTCACCTGTGAGCATAGCCTTAAGAATCCCGCTTGTTTTTGTATCGAACAGCTTATCAAGTGCCCTTTCAAAATATTGACCTAAATAAAAAAGTACCCTCTTATACCTGCCCTTTAAAGTATCATTACTTTTTACAAGGATCACTTCATCCGCATACAGCTTTAACCCGTACCCTTTTGCATTATAATACTTTTTCTGATCAAACTGCCCGTAATTGGTCGCTTCCGGAAAAGGATACAAAATACCCTCAGCCTGTACATCGTCTCCCACGTTGAATACGGACGCACTTTCAGAGTAGATAAGCAGCTTTCTTTTTTGCTCAGTTATATCCCGTTCTTCATTTTTATGTTTTATGATAGGATTTTCTATTGATACCAGATATCTTTCATCTGATAATTGAATATCGGAAACTGTTCCTCTAACTAAAGTTTCCTTTTTTGAACCGTCCGGAATATATCCCGGATCAAGACCGGCACTTACATCCGATACCCGAATGATGCCTGTAAGAAATGAAAAAATGATAAGCCCCAGTACCAGCATACGTCTCTTTTTAAGACGTTCGCTGCCCGCCCGCCTTATAGCATAAAATGCGATAAGAAGAAGTGCTGCCGCCGATATAAGTATCGGAAGCATAAGAGCATCCTGTACTTTGCTTTTTAAGATTATCCCACATACTAAGGATATCCCGCATAACACAAGGGGCCTTGTAAACAGATCTTTTACTACCCCAGTTTATTCACCTGCCTTTTCTATGGTTATAAGCTCCGGTCTGTATGACAGAAAATCATTGAGAGGCAGTTTACCGAAATACTTTCTCTCAGTACCGGATACCGTTATCTTAACCTTTGTAACACCCGAAAGCTCACACAGCGTATTTACTACACTGTATACGGCTGCATCATCGGTAACACCCGGCAGTTTTGATAAAAACTCCTCACTGAAATCCACATAACAGACACCGTCATATGAACGTACCCTGTTTATCTTTGTGTCCGGATTGATGGTATTCCTCATATCCGTCTGGGTATCAAGCGGACCGTCTATAAGCTCTTCTAAGACTACCTCTTCTAACGGCTTCGTACCGTCTATATAGACTTTAAGTATGGCTTCCCTCAGCATCTTGCCGTTTTCATCCGTATAATATACTACTATTTTTACGTTCTGGTCAAAGCCGTAACTGTCCGAGGAATTATCCACAAAATCATCAGGTCCCATAAGCCCTGCAGGCCTGTCATTTAAAGTCAGAGGTTCCCCGTCCACAAAAAACTCCACATACTTTATGCCCTCGATCTGGCATAAGGTCTTAACTACAGCAGCCCTGCACAATGCCTCTGTAATAGAATCCATCTGCATATATCCTGCCGTGAAATTGATCTCAAGCTGTTCATCCCTGCCGATCTTATATGACATGATATCCACATTGTCGGCTATGGCTCTTATGTGTCCCGCTTCTTTCGGACCTTCCGAGAGCAGATTGCACACTTCATTTATCTTAAGCTCCGTATCGGTCCCTGTCAGCTTCACATTTTCCCAGTGCAGTGAATCCCGCTCCGGACTTACGCAGTAAATCTTTATCTCGCCATCTTTTGGCTCCGGATCCCTCTTTATATCTTCATTCGATACCGTACAGGAAGAGCATATAAAAACCAGCAGTACCACCAATACTGCCAAAGTCTTATATAAGTTTTCCCTTACGGATGTCTTCATGTCAGTTGCTCCTGTTATCTACGAACGAAAGAGGCACCTTCACTGTAAAGGTAGTGCCTTCACCTTCCTTGCTGTCCACTTTCAGCTGTCCGTTATGCATAAGTATTACGCTCTTTGTGATACTGAGTCCCAGTCCGGTACCGCCGGTCTTTCTGGCTCTCATCTTATCCACTCTGTAAAATCTGTCAAATATGAATTTCTGGCTTTCCTCGGGTATTCCTATACCGTTATCCGATACATTGACCGTGAAATACTTGTGGTCCGAATCGAGGGTAACCTTTACCCAGCCGCCTTCTTTATTGTATTTTACGGCATTCTCTATAAGGTTTGAAATGGCAAGCATCATCTTTACTTCATCCACCTCAGCCTCAACCTTACGATAGCTCTCATATATAAGGTCTACGTTCTGTGCCTGCGCTATCGGTTTTAAGCGCTTCATAAGTATTTCAAGCATCTCATTGACAGCAACAGTAGCTATATGCAGCTCACCGTTTTTCCTGTCAAGCTTGACCAGTTCAAGCAGATCGGTTATAATCCTGTTTTCCCTGTCTATCTCCGCATTGATATCTCCCAAGAACTCCCTGTATACCTCAGGCGGGGCATCGGGCTGCATCACCAGTGAATCGGCAAGTATCTTGATGGAAGTCAGAGGGGTCTTAAGCTCATGGGACACATTTGATACAAATTCCTGACGGGAATCTTCCACGCTCTGCAGACGTGAGATCAAATTATTATACGCCTCCGTCATTTCCTCCAGCTCGACAAAGCTGTTCATAACGATCCTGTCATCGATATAGCCTTCACGGATATGCTCGATGGAATTGGTTACCTTTTTGATGGAATTGGATACTCTCCTCGAATGCCATATGGCGTATACCACTACAAGTACGGCTACAGGTATGATGATAAGGATCAGGCTTTTGCCCAATTTATCTGTCTCATCATATTCCTTGGCTATGGAAAAAGAGAAAACGATAACACCGTTCAGTCCTTCCTCTTTTGAGGAAGTATACTCACTTATAGGATAATAGATCTCCATTCTCTTATTATCCTCATCATGGTATTCGGCTGTCTGATTGTTAAGTGCATTGATAACATATGTTGAGATAAGAGTTTTGTCTGTTTCCAGATCATATGTATCGGTGATACATCTTAAGTTAGAATCAATAATGATTATCCTGCCGCCGTATATATCGGCCGTCGTACGCATATCACGGGTTATGCCGGTATTTTCGCCCTTATTGGCCAGATAAGCATTCAGATATATTTTTCTTGCGATCTCCTCGCAGCATTTTATGACTTCTTTTTTCTTGCTTTCGATCAGGTTATTCCTGTTGATGGATACCGTTGTCGGCAAAAGTACCACACATGCCAGCGTAAAGCAGAATACATCCGTAAGGAAAGTAGTGACCTTTAAGCTTTTGAAAAAGAAGAAGAATTTTTTAATCATGGAAATAGTATCCTGCTCCCCACTTCGTGTATACATACTTAGGTTCACTCGGGTTGGTTTCTACCTTTTCCCTGAGACGTCTTACATGTACATCAACCGTTCTGACATCTCCGGGGAAATCCTCGCCCCAGATGATCTTAAGTAACATCTCCCTGCTGTATACGGTATTGGGATGGGTAACCAAGAGTTCCAATATATCAAATTCCTTTGAAGTAAGGTTGATATTCTTTCCTGCGATAACAACTATCTTATTGCGGTGATCCATTTTAAGATCCTTGAATACGAAGATATTATCATCCTTTTTCTCAGGTACGGCCTTAGTACTGTTTCTTCTCATGACAGCCTTGATCCTGGCCTTTACCTCCATGATATTGAAAGGCTTTGTGATATAATCATCGGCACCGTATTCAAGTCCCAGGATCTTATCACTGTCCTCGGACTTAGCCGTAAGCATGATAATGGGCATATTTGAAAACTCTCTTATCCTCTGGCATACCTCGTAACCGGAGAAAACGGGAAGCATGACATCAAGAAGTACACAGTCGTACTCCTTCTGCTTTGCCATCTCTATAGCCTGCTGTCCGTCGTAAGCACAGTCAACCTCCATCTTGTCCTGTGAAAGATTGAACTTTATACCTTTTACAATAAGTTCCTCATCGTCTACTACAAGAATCCTAGCTGCCATCGTTTCCTCCTCTTTTGACCGGGTTGATATCCGGCTTATATACAAGCTAACTGCCGCAGTAAATATCATCCCTGATCTTGTTAAATATCCCATCTTTTATCCCCTTTACCTTCATGATATCCTCTATCCGGGTAAAAGGACCGTTCTTTTCCCTGTATTCGATTATATCCTTAGCTCTTTTTTCGCCTATGCCGTTTAAGCCGGTAAGTTCTTTTATGCCTGCAGTATTGATATCGACTCTTCCTGCATGTCCGTCATTACCCAGACTTTCAGTTTTTTCTCCGGTAACTTCTTCTTTATCGCCGCTGTTATCAGCTTGAGGATAAACAGTAATACAGGTAACAGCTTCCGGTGTGACAAAAGCAGTTTTATTTTTGATCTCTTTTGATCCATAGATATCTCCCTGACTTCCGGTCATATCTTCATTATCCGACGAATTCAGATAGACCAGACCCAAAACAGCAAATAAAATACCCCCGAAAATCTTAGCCAAAAACTTCAATTTCCGGTTAAATTCTTCTTTCTTCTTTTTCTGAGCCCTGGTGAGCATACTATTCTCCTTTATATTATTACATTTTTGTTAAGAAAACAAGTAAAAAATTATTTTTTATTGCAATATTTAAATAAAACATTTATAATACATGAAAACTAAAGATTTACGGAGGCTTACAATGAACGTAACAGAGAAAGCCATACTATTAAAAAAGGACAGTGCCAAGCTTGCTTCCACATCACTTGAGCTTAGGAACAATGCCTTAAAAGTGATAGCCGAGGCGATCAAAGCAAACGCCGAAGCCATATTTGCAGCCAATCACGAAGACATGGACGAAGCCGAAAAAAACGGTGTAGCTCCTTCAGTCATGAAGCGCCTTAAGTTCGGCGAAGACAAGCTTGCTTCTTCGGTAGAAGGTATCAGATCCCTTATCACTCTTCCCGACCCGCTGAATGTAGTCACAATGAAGAGAAGTCTTGATGAAGGACTTACTCTCACTCGTTCCACATGCCCTATCGGTGTCATCGGTTTTATATTTGAGGCACGTCCCGATGCGCTTATCCAGATATCCGCACTATCCCTTAAAAGCGGCAACTGCTGTATATTAAAAGGCGGAAGTGAGACAAAGAAAACAAACAGGGTACTTTTTGATATCATATATAAAGCAGCCGTATCGGCAGGACTTCCCGAAGGATGCCTTGCACAGGCAGAGGACCGTTCCGAGATCAAAGAGCTGCTCACATGCGATAAGTATATAGACCTTCTTATCCCCAGAGGCTCAAACGCATTTGTAAGATATTGCATGGATAATACCAAGATCCCCGTTATGGGCCATGCTGACGGTATATGCCACATATATGTTGACAAAAATGCAGATTTTGATATGGCACTTTCCATCATTGTGGATGCCAAGACCCAGTACAGTGCGGTATGCAATGCAGTAGAGACAGTACTTGTGGATAAAGCTATAGTCGGCACCTTCCTGCCCAAGCTTTTCGCAGCATTAAAGGATGCAGGCGTCAAGATGAACGGCAACAAAGCTGTAGCCGATATCATTGATTGTAATCTTATGGATGATGATGGATACAAAAACGAATATCTCGACAAAGAGATATCCATAAAGATCGCCGATAATATCGATGAAGCCATCTCCCATATCAATACATACGGTTCTCATCACACCGACTGCATCATAACCGCTGATGAAACAGCACGTGATCATTTCCAGACTATGGTAGATTCAGCCAACGTATACTGCAACTGCTCCACAAGATTTGCGGACGGCTACAGATACGGCTTTGGTGCCGAAGTAGGCATCAGTACCGGCAAAATGCCTCCCAGAGGTCCCGTCGGACTTGAGGGGCTTGTAACATATAAATACAAGATGATAGGAAACGGCCATACAGTCGCTCCCTACTGTGATGGTACTAAAGAATTCCATTTTAAGGATATGTGAGTCCTTAAAAGGATTACAGATAAAATGATATTTGTATAAATAATATTTGGTTTTTCGGGCAGGATGGATTTTACCATTCTGCCCGTTTTTCATGCTGTCTTTAAGAAAACAGTGATCATAGATCAGTCTCTTCTTCTTTTCTCTATCTTCTTAGGACCTTCTACGGTCTCTGAATTGTTTTTCATCTCAGCCTTACGTGAATACGAATCAGCTTCTACAGCCCCATGTCTCACAGTATCCGAAGCCTGAGGTCCGTGTCCGTGCCTTCCCTCATGATGTCCGTGATGGGATCTTTTTCTGCCTTCATCACTGCTCTCGGAAGAGTCATCAGAACTGCCTCCTAAGAAAAAACTCAATAATTTCAACAAACTCATGCTATTCTCCTCTCTTAAACAACATTATTCTGTGTAAGTTCCCTGAACTGCTACTGCTACACACCCGGTATAATCCTCGTCACCGGCCATGGGTTCAAAATAAATATAGAATCCTCTGTAAGGATATGCTGCTTCAAATTCCTTATATGTTGCCTTATAGTGAAGTATTATGTTTTGCCAGTCAAGTAAAGTAAATTCGGTGTTTTCATCAACATAGAATATAAACGGCTCTTTATGTGACCATTCAAACTCATATTCATCATAATCGGCAGGATATCCGTATTCAACCTTTATATCCTCGGGAGTATCCGGATTGATATACAAATATTCCTTGGCCTTATATGCCTTCAAGTCGTCCTTGTCTTCGGATTCGACTCTTTCAAGGAAAGCCTGTATCGAACTGTATCCTTCTGTATCAAATACTTTTGTGTAAGTAAGACCTATATATTCACCTATGGGATGTCCGTCTCCGTCCACAATCTCATCTTCCGGATATCTGAATATAAATACTCTGAGCTTACCCTCATCATCGGTACACATATCTATGCGCCAGTCGGTATAATCTTCCGGTACTGCCTCCACACACCAGCCGTAATCAAGTCCGTCGGCTATGCCGTAATTATAATACACTTCTTTCATATCCCACATATTTAAGTCGAGGATATCACAATCGATCTTATCCCCATCCTTATATGCAGACAACAGGATATCCACTCCATCGCTGTCTATATTTACTTCAGAGAATATCTCAGCACCGTCATTCCATTCCATATCTCTCTCGTAATTATATGAGATATGTTCGTTTCTGGTATCGATGGAACCTGACTCCAGTATCCAGCTGCCGTTAAGCGTATCCATCTTTTCATTATAATATCCTGAAAATGCTATATAATTCTCATCCAGCAGCTGCTCATACATCTGGTCGAAGGCATCTTTTAATTGCTCATCACATACATACGGATAATAAGGAAGCAGATCATTATATTCAACATAAAGCTTCGTCCCGCCAAACTCAGGTTCGGTTACTCTTGAGACAGCAGCATCATATTCATCAAGACTTGAGATCTCCTCACCGTTTATCATATATAAGGGAGTCTCATTCTCCTCGGCATATATCTCATCGACAACTACCGGATTATATTCGGGATCGATATTGAATGTCGTAAGGTTTGTTACACCCATGTTCATGAAACTGCTGATGACCTTGTTTTCCTTCTTAATATAGGAAAATCCGCCGTAACAGCCGAACTGGCCTGCTTCTTTGGGTTCACCGTTATTGTAGAATATCACACGTACACCGCTTGCATGGTAGTCCGCATCAGCTATAAGAAGTTCAGGTAAGTCGTCATTGTCAATAAGGGCCAGCCCGAAACGCATGGTATCGAAAAGAGTATACTCCGGCTCATCCATGCAGTTTCTTACATACTCATAATAAGTATCGAAAACACCCTGCATATCAGGCAGTTCGCTGACTTCGGGGCCTGCGGGTATATTAGGTGTCGGCTCCGGTGTTACCTCAGGAGTGGGCTCTTCTGTAGGTGTAGGTTCTTCAGTAGGTGAAGGTTCATCCGTAGGAGTGATCACAGGGTCCTCTGTAGGTATCGCGGGACCGGTCATATCCGGTCCGTCAGTAGGGGTCTCGGTCACGGTTGTCTGAGGCACATCCGTTACCTCCGTTTCATTCTCAGTCCTTCTGCGTCTTCCACTGGTCTCTTCCTCATCTTTAGAGCATGCACACAGCGAAAACACCAGCATGCACATGATAAGTAACAGACCGAATTTTCTTAAAAACTGTACTTTTTTCATCTTGACTCCTTTTTTTCTATGATGTTTTTGTCATCCTGAGTGGGAGGGGCAATTCATTATATTTAACGATGGATCTTAACCTACACGGCCATAAAAACAGCACCCGAACAAGGCGGAAGCTTCATCTCGTAATAACGGTTACCGGACGATTCAACATATGTCTCTTTAATGTCGATCATTTTTATCAGTCCGCCCTCAGCCTTACCTTTAGCCTCACCCTTTACATCGGCACCCGTGACTAAGATAAAACGGCGTAACGTATCACTGTCGGCATTAAACCGTACCGTTGCCTCATTTTCGTCATTATTGACCGCAACATATACATGCCTGTCATTTGTTTCCCTTGCAAATACATACTGTCTGTTGGTAAGCACTATCTGTCTGTATCCGCCGTACGAAAGTGCCTCCGTCACACCAGGGTACGAACGTATGGTAGAAAGCACTCCGAAAAACGAAGATACCATATCTTCCTCATAATCTTCAGCCTTCATGCAGGGTCTGAGCGATGCATCGGAATACTTCTCCTTTTTACCCTCTATGGCAAATTCCGAACCGTAATATATTGAAGGGATACCGGGTAAAGTATATAGTAAAACATGCACAGGTACGAAATGAGCCTTGTTGTTCAGCTTGGTATATATCCTCTCAACATCATGGTTATCCGTAAAATTGTAAAGCATGCAGCCTTCGTTGCGATTAACACCCATATCCTGAAGACGCTTTACCGTATGTGCTATCTCAAAGTAATTATGATCGTTGTGGCCTGAGTATAGTGCTTTATGCAGATGATAGTTGGTCACCGAATGAAGCGTTCCTTCATTCACCCATCTCACATACTCACCGTGTATTACCTCACCCATAAGCCAGAATTCGGGTTTTATGGTATTAGCCAGGCTTCTTAACTGCTTCATAAAGTCAAAATTCAGCACATCCGCAGCATCCAGCCTTATACCGTCCACATCAAACTCGCTTACCCAGAATCTCACTACATCAAAAAGATAATCTCTTACCGTCTGATTCCATAAGTTGAGCTTTACCAGGATATTGTACCCGCCCCAGTTATCATAAGAGAAGCCGTCATTAAACTCGTTATTCCCAAAGAAGTTGACATTGCAGAACCAGTCCTTATATGGTGAGCCTTCTCTTTTTTCTTTCAGATCCTTAAAAGCAAAGAAATCACGGCCCACATGATTGAACACTCCGTCAAATATGACCTTTATGCCGTTATCATGGCACTTTGCGACAAAAGCTTTAAGGTCATCATTTGTTCCGAGCCTTCCGTCCAGCTTTTTATAATCCGTGGTGTCATATCCATGGCTCTTCGACTCAAATAACGGTCCGATATATATAGCCCCGCACCCGATCTCTTTTATGTGCGGGATCCATTTTTCTATATCCTTTATCCTTGATACGGGCTCACCGTAAGGGTTATCAAACGGAGCCCCCGTCATCCCTAACGGGTATATATGATAAAAGACAGTTTCATTATACCAGGACATTTTTTTCTCCATATGGTCTAATTATATAATGCAAGCAAAATAATGTCATCCTGAGCGTAGCGAAGGATCTTTTATACTTCAACAGACAATTCATTCCACTTAGGATTTATGCTCTCAATAAGCATGATCTTTTTATCTTTGTTCCATCCTTTAAGCTGCTTTTCTCTTGAAATTGCAGCTTCAACATCATTCATCTCTTCAAGATATACAAGCTTATAAACATTATATTTTTTTGTAAAACCATCAATCAATTTATTTTTGTGCTCATATATTCGTCTTGCTATATTATTTGTAACACCAATATATAAAACTTTATTATTCCAATTTGTAATTATGTACACATAATAATGATTCATGTAACCTCTAATGATAAAGATCCTTCGCTTCGCTCAGGATGACATCTTTTGATTACTCGTAGTCTACAACATTAACCCACTTCATCAGGAGCTCCATCTCCTCCTCGTGTCCCTTAACGGACTGGGAAGCTGCAACGATGGGGATCCACTTCTGTACATACTGCATAGCGGTATCACTCTTCTTGCAGAAAAGCTTCAGATACTTCTCACCTGTCTCCATATCGTTGTTGAGCCAGAAAAGAAGGTATGTACGAGCCACGTCAGCAGAAGCATTAGCCTGTGTAGCATGAGCCCAGTCGAGGATATACATGGTACCGTCATCCTTAACTATGATATTTGAAGGATTAAAATCACCATGGCATACTTTTACATGCTTCGGCATACCCTCAAGTCTTGTATGAAGCTCATATCTGGTAGTAGCATCAAGCTTGGTCTCGCTTATCTTTCTGTTCATCTTATCCTTAAGCTTATTGAGCAACGGACAGCGCTTGGAATGAACCTCAAGCTGAAGGTCTACAAACTTCTCTAAGTACTCATCCTTCTTATCGGGATTAGCCTCCATAAGCTTGTCAAGAGGAGTACCCTCTATAAATTCACTGACAATAGCCCATTTACCGTCTACCACGGTAACTTCCAACAATTTGGGTATATTAAGACCTGTCTCTTCTATCCTGGCTGTGATAAGTGCTTCATTAAGCACATCAGCCTTGGAATAACTCTCATCAAAAACCTTTATACATTTATCGCCGTCACGGTATATGACCTTATTTTTTCTGACGGATATAACTTTATCTAATTTCATACTGCCTCCTCTTTAAATATACACGTCATACATCCTCGTGTTTTCCATAGTAAGCGTTAAGGAACATCTGCTTGATCTCAGAAATCATAGGATATCTGGGATTTGCACCGGTACACTGGTCATCAAATGCCTGCTCGCTCATCTCATCAAGAGTCCTTAAGAACTCTGCCTCATCGGGAACATAATCCTTTATGGTCTTCTTGATGCCGATCTTGTCTTTCAGCTCATTTACGGCCTTTATAAGGGATTCAACCTTCTTTTCGTCGGTCTTGCCCGAAAGTCCGAGATATTCAGCTATCTCAGCATATCTTCTTAATGTCTTCGGGTGATCGTACTGAGGGAAGGTACCCATCTTAGCGGGAGCTTCTTTGGAGTTAAATCTTATAACTTCCTCTAACATTAATGCATTAGCCACACCGTGAGCGATATGATGATAAGCACCTAACTTATGAGCCATTGAATGGCATACACCAAGGAACGCATTTGCAAATGCCATACCTGCAAGAGTAGCTGCATTTGCCATCTTCTCACGTGCCACTACATTTGTTCCGTCCTCATAAGCTATCGGCAGATATTCAAATATAACCTTCAATGCCTGGAGTGCAAGTCCGTCCGTATAATCGGTAGCCATCATCGAAGCATATGCCTCTAATGCATGAGATACCGCATCAATACCGGATGCTGAAGTAAGACCCTTAGGAGCGGTCATCTGGAAGTCAGCATCAACTATAGCCATCTTGGGTAACAGCTCATAATCAGCCAAAGGATACTTGATACCATTGCTCTCATCGGTGATAACGGCAAAAGGAGTAACCTCGGAGCCTGTACCTGCAGATGTGGGTATTGCTACAAAATAAGCCTTGTCTCCCATATGAGGGAATTTATATATCCTCTTTCTGATATCGACAAATCTCATGGCCATATCGGCAAAATCTGCTTCCGGATGCTCATATAAGAGCCACATGATCTTGGCTGCATCCATAGCCGAGCCGCCGCCTATAGCGATGATAACATCGGGCTCAAAGCTCTTCATAAGCTCTGCGCCGGCCTTGGCACTCTTAAGTGTAGGATTGGGCTCAACATCGCTGAATGTGGTATGAACTATACCTAAGCTGTCAAGCTTATCGGTTACGGGCTTGCACATTCCCGACTTAAACAGGAAGCTGTCGGTAACGATAAATGCCCTCTTCTTATCCATATCTGTTTTAAGTTCTTCAAGAGCGAATGATGTACAGCCCTTTTTGATATATACCTTTTCAGGTACTCTGAACCAAAGCATGTTTTCTCTCCTTATAGCCACAGTCTTGATATTAAGCAGGTGCTTGATGCCTACGTTCTCACTTACCGAGTTGCCGCCCCATGTACCGCAGCCGAGTGTAAGTGAAGGAAGCAGCTTGAAATTATACAGGTCACCGATACCGCCGTGTGACGAAGGAGTATTTACTACTATACGGCAGGTCTTCATACGCTCCTTAAACTCATTGAACACATCCTGCCTTTTATCTAAGTCGATATATATTGAAGAAGTATGTCCGTATCCGCCGTCGGCTATAAGTCTTTCAGCCTTTGCAAAGGCATCCTTTATATCCTTAGCCTTGTACATGGCAAGTACGGGTGAAAGCTTCTCATGTGCGAATTCTTCGGAAAGTTCTACGGATTCCACCTCACCTATAAGCACCTTGGCTGATTTCGGAACCTTTACTCCCGAGAGCTCAGCTATCTTGTATGCTGTCTGGCCTACTATCTTGGCATTAAGTGAGCCGTTTATGATGATGGTCTTACGTACCTTGTCTATCTCGTCATCCTTTAAGAAATAAGCACCTCTGTATGCAAACTCGGCTTTTACCTTGTCATAGATATCCTTTAAAACGATACAGGACTGCTCTGAAGCACATATCATACCGTTATCAAATGTCTTGGAATGAATGATCGAGTTAACAGCCAGTACTATATCGGCGCTTGAGTCAATGATGGCAGGAGTATTACCTGCACCTACACCCAAAGCAGGCTTACCTGATGAGTAAGCTGCCTTAACCATGCCGGGACCGCCTGTAGCAAGTATGATGTCGGCCGACTTCATGATCATATTGGTCATATCAAGGCTTGGCACGTCTATCCAGCCGATGATGCCTTCAGGTGCACCGGCTTTTACTGCTGCTTCCAAAACTATCCTTGCAGCCTCTATGGTAGAATTTTTAGCTCTCGGATGAGGGCTTATGATGATACCGTTTCTGGTCTTTAAACATACCAGTGTCTTAAATATAGCGGTAGATGTAGGATTGGTCGTGGGTATTACAGCTGCGACCAGACCGATAGACTCTGCTATCTTCTGGATACCTGCCGCTTTATCTTCTTCTATCACTCCGCATGTCTTTGCATCCTTATACGCATTATAAATGTACTCCGAGGCAAAGCTGTTCTTTATTACCTTATCCTCCACGCAGCCCATGCCTGTCTCTTCCACTGCCATCTTGGCCAAAGGAAGACGTGCCGCACATGCTGCGGTAGCTGCAGCCTTAAAGATGGCATCAACCTTTTCCTGGGAGTACTCTGCGAACTTTTCCTGTGCCTTACGCACGCGCTTGATCAGCTCTTCCAGCTTCTCAACGCTGTCAACAATCATCTGATTCTCCATACTTACCTCTTTTCTATTTGTCATTTTTACACTTCCGCATACACAGATAATTTATCACTTAACGCAGTTTATGTCAAGGATAAGGCAGGTCTAGTTTAACTCTATCCAGTATCTTCTTATAGCTTCATCGTCCCCTGCTACATGTACTGTATTTTCAAGAACACCGCCGCATTTCTCAACAGTTTTCCAAGAAGCAATATTCCCTTCGTGAACACCGATCAATACTTTCTTTATGTTTTTGGCTTTAGCCTGTTCCAGCATAAGCTTAAGACTTTGCACAGCATACCCTTTTCTTCTCTCGCTCGGGCGGATACCATATCCGATATGCCCCCAAGTGTTGAAGCCGTCTTCCGTAAGATAATGCCTGAGGCTTGTAGCTCCTAAAAGCCGTCCGGTTTCGTCGATCACAAAATAGGAAGTGGTTGTTGAATAAGCAGACTTACTGGTCGAGTGTTCACACATGTCCAGCATCTTTATGAACTGTGCATATTCTTCCAGCGTATTGAATGGGTTATTAAGGAACCATGGCGCTATCTGAGTGCCACTCACACACCATTCATTCATCATATCATTATATTGATCAAAAAATGTCAGATCAGGTTTAACCAGATATACTTTACCTGTACTTTTCTGCGTACCGCCCATTCCCCAGTTTTCCAACGGTGGCTCATTGAATATAATAAATATATCTGTAAAAGCAATTGACAATCTGTCAGATATCTTATTTGTGATCTTATCAATGGCATCTTTTTTCTGCTCATTGGTCCTTCCCGGAAAAACTGTCAGTTCTATTATCATAAAATTATCTGTTTTACCTTCGGGAAACTCAAAATCATCCCTGTCAATCTCCACTATACGCTGAAACCTGTCCCAATCCTCTATACCGAATGCCTCTATCAGAGCCTCATGTACAGAATCAAGCAGATTTTTTTTATATTCCTTGCTCTTCCCTTTTACGATATCAATCCTTACCAACGGCATATTATTACTCCTTTTCACTATATCTACATTTCCATTCTATGTCTTATAAACTCAGCTACCGCATCTTCCTCATTGCTTCCAATCACTCCGGTCGCAATCTGTTTTACCTCATCAAGAGCATTGGCTACCGCATAACACTCATCTGCAGCCTTGAACATCGGGATATCATTGAGTCCGTCTCCAAAAACAACATTTCCGTACCTCTGATATGTTCTCCTATTACCTTAAGGTCCTTATTATACAGATCCCATATTTCCATTTATATTATGTCTCCATATCTTTTTTACATGAAATCATACATCTTCATGGTTTCACGGTCACGATACTCATGTTTCTCATAATAAGCGATCAATTCGCCCGCTTCGTTCCTCAGAGCAATCATATATACATCCTTATTTTCTTTTGCATTGAAAAAAGTATATACGATATTATTATCCTTTGATGCCTTAAACCAATCAAGCACTTTAACTATCATCTCACGGGATTTCGGATTATGGCAGTCAAGCAGACTTCTTCCCACAAGATTCTTTCCGCCCCATTTATCATATCTGCTTATCGCAGTAGGATTCATATATATGATCGTATGTTCAAGGTCACAGATAACTACCGCTGCTCTGTCTGCTTCAAGTACGCTTTTAAATACTTCATTTAAATCTGTCATCATTTCTTCTCCTGATCTATATTTTGTATTATCTCATTATATCCTACGTGTTTGAAATATACAATAAAAATTCCCGACACTTTCGTGCCGGGATCTCAGTTCAATATTCATTATTTACATATCGGTTCAAATCTAAGTCTTATATCCGGAAGCTCTTTTAACTCATAATAGTAATTGGTATCCCAATCCTTGCCTTGCTTCTTTTCATTTTCACCGGTAGCGGGAGGGGCAAAGATATTGAGTTTAAGTTTAGCCGGTCCTTTGAGCCTTTTCTTAAAGAATGCAGGCATGAAGTCCACAAACTTAACTCCCGGAGCCTTATAGAACCACATTCCGTTCAGTTCCATCATAAGATTGGCATCTGCTAAGCTGCCTGTAAAGGTTGCCTCTGCAAATACAGGGTCTTTTTCGAAGTTAAGCTCAACAGATACACCTTCCGCATCCTCAGAGCCGCCCCATCTTAAAAGAACGGGGAGCTTAGCTGTTTTATGAACCTTCATCTCAGGCTTAAAGAAATCATCATCTATGATATCCTTATATGCTGCCATCATTGGCTGTTCCACACCGACCTGAGGGTTATTGGGGTCTGTGATCTCGAGTCCCAGCCTTCCGTCGTCCCTGAACTGGTAGAAGCAGAATGCGGAAAACCATTGCTCGGGATCGTTCTTTACAAGCTTTGCAAAGTTCTTCATGATCTTTACCTGATCATAAGGTCCGGTCACATCGCCGTCCGCATTAAGCTCAGACATGACCATGGGCTTTGTGCAGCCGCAGATCTTCTTAAATCTTTCAAAGGTACGTTTAGCCGTATTATATGTAGCGGCAGTCTTATTCAGCATATGCTGTTTATTATCCTTTTCTGCCACCTCATAAGGCCATCCCCAATTGAGTGCTATGTATTTATCTATGGACCAGATCTCGGTATCTTTTATAGCCTGAAGGAACTCATCTTCCTTTTCGGCCTTTTCGTCTTTAGGATTATCCACCGCACCTGCACATAATATCATGGAGACATTGGGTGCATACTTACGTACTACCTTGTGGAACTTAACATAAAAGTCCGCTATCTCCTGATAAGTGGCACGCTTGTTAAATGAGAACCAGTTACCCGTACACTCATGGTTAAGCCTCAGCATCATGCGTCCGAAAGGCCGCAGATCCTTGGCTATGGCTATCATATGCTTTTCATCCACCTTAGGATCACAGGTAAGAGTAAGTATTACATCCTGCCCGTGACGGCGGATATCCCTCATGCAGGTAAAGGGCTCACCCTTTGTGCTGCCGTTTAATCCGCCTAAGTAAGGGAAATAGTTATCATAAGGGTAATCCCAGGCAAAGGATACATCCATATCCTTATACGCATCCTGGGCACGCTTAGGCCAGGTCTTATCATTCGGATAATAGCAATACATGATATTTACTGCCCTGTGCGGACGTCCCAGTTTTCTTAATATATAATCCTGATCTACGTATAAGCCTCTTTCACTTCCGTCGGAAAGGTCCACCGCACACTTTGCGGGATTTAATGAGATTTTCTTTAATACGGCCATGCTGATTACTTGTTATCCTTTTCTCTTAATACATTTCTTCTGATCTTACCGCTTATGGTCTTAGGTAATTCAGGTACAAATTCTACGATACGAGGGTACTTGTAAGGTGCGGTATGCTCCTTAACATAGGTCTGTATCTCTTTCTTTAATTCATCAGAGCCTTCCTTACCCTTGGTAAGAACGATGGTAGCCTTTACTACCTGACCTCTTACAGGATCGGGAGCTGCGGTTACCGCACACTCCAAAACATAAGGAAGTTCCATAAGTACCGACTCGATCTCGAACGGTCCGATACGGTATCCGGATGACTTGATCAGATCGTCTGTACGTCCTACATACCAGAAATATCCGTCCTCATCACGGTATGCAGTATCACCTGTGTGATATGCGCCGTCATGCCATACTTCCAATGTCTTTTCATCATCACGGTAGTAGCCTCTGAACAATCCGCAAGGTACCTTCTTATCAGTCTTTACAACTATCTCACCTGTTTCACCGACACCTGCGCTTGTACCGTCGGGAAGTACGATATCAACATCATACATAGGTGAGGGCTTGCCCATTGAGCCGGGCTTTACCTTCATACCCTTTAAGTTGGCAACGGTAAGGGTGGTCTCGGTCTGTCCGAAGCCTTCCTTAAGCTCTATGCCCGTAGCCTCTAAAAACTTGTTATATACTTCCTCATTAAGAGCTTCACCGGCTACTGTAGCATACTGGATGGAACTCAAGTCATACTGTGTCAGGTCTTCTCTTATCAGGAATCTGAATATGGTAGGCGGTGCACAGAATGTAGTGATACCGTATTTAGCAAACATAGGAAGCAGATCTGCCGCATTAAATCTGTTAAAGTCATATACAAATACAGCTGCCTCGTTAAGCCATGCTCCGTAAAGCTTACCCCACAGAGCCTTGCCCCAGCCGGTATCTGATACTGTAAGATGTATACCGTCGGGACGTACATCATGCCAGTATTTTGCAGTGATAAAGTGTCCGAGTGCGTACTTGTGGCTGTGTGTAGCGATCTTGGGATATCCTGTGGTACCCGATGTAAAGAACATGAGCATCAGGTCGTCTCCGCTTGAGCCTGCACTGCCCTGAGGTCTCGCAAATGTCTCGGGGAATTTTGCCACTTCCTCATCGAAGTAGTGCCATCCGTCCTTTTTATCAAAATCCCAGTTGTCTGCTGTTCTGTTTACAACGATCTTAGTCTGTACTGTAGGGCTGTTAGGTAATGCAAGCTCTACATTGTAAGGTACATTATCCTCGGGTGTACAGATGATAGCCTCTACTCCGGCCGCATTAAATCTGTACTCGAAGTCATGCTGTACAAGCTGGCTCGTAGCAGGTATAGCGATAGCACCGAGTTTGTGAAGTGCTACTATCGATACCCAGAACTGATAATGACGCTTAAGTACAAGCATTACCCTGTCGCCTTTTTGGATACCTAAAGATCTGAAGTAGTTAGCAGCCTGGGATGTAAGCCTGCTCATCTCACCAAAGGTAAATCTTCTGTCATTCTTATTGTTATCCACATAGATCATAGCCAGCTTATCGGGACACTTCTCAGCCAGTGCATCTACGCAGTCATAACCGAAGTTAAATGAATTCTCATGCTTAAACTTGATCTCCTTTAAGAGACCGTTTCCGTCTATCTTTGTCTTTATGAACTTCTCACTTACAACACCTGTTTCAGGCTCATCCATGATGATGTTTTCGGGTGCAAGTGAATTGTCCTGATGCTTTATATCATCGGTAACCTGGTTCTCTTCACTTCCCATGATAACTGTAAAGAACTCGCAGTCCTGTCCGTTTACTGCCATCTCACCGTGAGGTGTACGGCTGTCAAAATAGATAACGTCACCGGGATAAAGAAGCTCTACGCGGTTGCCGAACTGATGCTTCATGATACCCTTTGTGATAATGGTAACCTCATGTCCGTTGTGATAATGCAGTGCCATGGGCTTATCCACTATATCTGCATTATAGGGAAGTCTGCAGAAGAAGGGTTCACCTACTTTATTCTTAAAGTTGGGAGCCATGCTGGCATAAAGTGCGTTTTCGTTCTCGTTACGTGCGATCGGTACACCCTTTCCCTTTCTTACCAAAGAAAATGAAGACAGCTTAGGTGATGAACCCTGCATGATATCTGCGATATCCACACCGAATTTTTCAGCACACTTGCTGATGAATGAGAATGAAAAGTCTACTTTTCCGTCTTCAAGCGCCATGTAGTCTTCCACTGACATATGAGTGCTCTCTGACATCTCATGTATCGATATCCCGGAAAGCTCTCTCATTTCGCGTACACGTGAAGCTACGTCTTTTAATGAAGTTTCTGTTGCCATGTTTTTTCTCCTTATTTAGTTTTTTTTATTAAAAAAGCGGGGCAGGTCTGTCTGCTCCGCTTATTTGTATTGATATTCATCAATCCACATGCATCACAAACCGACCTTATTAATCCGAGGGAATAATAAAGCTAATAATGATGCCTATAATGATTGCAAAACTTGACTGATTCATCATAGTAGTGGACCTTTCGTTTTATTATACATCAAAGTTGTTTGACGAATTAAGATGGATTATAATCATTTCGATTTTATTTGTCAACAACTTTTTTAAAAAATATTTTTTCGATATATGTTACAAAATATGTCGCAAGTTGGCACATCATGTGACAAGGGGACGGTTCTCCTGTCACACTTTAGTTATTTCTGTGGATTGCTTTACCAGGTTCTGGAGCCAGATGCCCTTCTTTACCAGGATGAAGCCGATGATACACTTGATCAGATCGATCATCTGCACACAGAAGAACATCGTAAGTACCGGCATGTCCGTAAAACGACTGATGATAAACGCCGTAGGAGTGCTTATACCCCAGAGGAACACACTGTCAAACAGGAACGTGACCAAAGTCTTTCCGCCTGTACGTAAAGTAAAATACGAAGCATGCATAAATGCGTACAGCGGCATACATATCGCGCTGATCCTCATAAATCCGCACGCTAAGTCTTTAACGCTCTGCTCGGCATTGTAAAACGAAGGAAATACCGCAGACAGCGAGAACAATATTGCTCCCATCAGTACACTCGATACTACGGAGAATGTGATAAGCTTGGTATCGGTATCCCTGGCTTCTTCCAGCTCTCCCGCACCTAACAGCTGTCCTACCATGATAGCTATAGCACTGCCCATGGCGATAAATACAACATTGAACAGATTATTGAATGTAGATGCGATATTAAGACCCGCTACAGCGTCAAGTCCCCTCTTTGAATAGCATTGGTTAAGTAGTGCCATGCCTGCCGACCATAACAGCTCGTTAAACATAAGAGGCATACCCTTTACCGTGATCTTCCAAGCGAGTTCTCTCGGTATAGTGAGGCTCTTATACAGACCCTTGGCAAATTTCATCTTTACGGTATTCATATGTGTCCAGACTACGACTATACCCTCCTGGACAAATCTGGAGATGACCGTGGCTATGGCTGCACCTGTTACGCCTAACTCGGGGAATCCGAATTTACCGAATATCAAAAGATAATTAAGGCACAGATTAACACCTACCGCTGCCAGTCCCGCTAACATGGGGATCTTTGTTTCGCCGCATTCCCTTAAAGTGCTTGCATATACCTCTTCTATAGCAAACGGTATCAAGCCTATAAGCATTACAAGCATATAATCATGCCCGTACTTTAGTACCATATCCGCGGATTGGGCAGATTCAACCTCTTCACTTAAATACAATGTCATCAGGTCATTGCCACAGGTAAGAAATACCAATATTCCTATCATGACCAATGACAGCGCTATATACAGCTTGAATCTGAAGGAATGTCTCACACCCTCATGATTGCCGCTGCCGAAAAACTGTGCACTGAATATACCGGGACCCGACAGTGCACCGAACAGTCCCAGATTAAGCACAAACATCAGCTGGTTGACTATCGCAACGCCTGACATCTGCTCCGTTCCGACCTGCCCTATCATGATATTGTCGAGAAGGCCCACAAAATTCGTAATACCGTTCTGTATCATGATGGGTACCGCTACAGTCAGAACCCTTCCGTAAAACTTTTTATTTCCTATAAACCTATTTGCTTTCATTATTACTCTTCACTTTTCTCATATACTCTCTTGTCACACTTTCTTCTTTACCGAGTACCCGAACTTCCCGAGCTTTTTGCCGAGGGCAAAGTACTCCCCGTGGGAATATGCCATGAGCTTACATGCGGCAAGGTCAAACTTTCCCTTCTCATCCATATAAGCCTCATCCACTGTCACACCAACTACCTCTGCCAAAAACATATCATGCGAACCGAGCCGGAGTATTTCCTTTACCTTACAATAGATATTTACGGGACTCTCCGCTATGGCAGGAGTCTCCATAAAATCCGACACATATTCCGTAAGCTTCATTTCCTTATACTTATCATAATCCTTACCGGAGCGTACACCGCACCAGTCACAGGCCCTTGTCAGACCCTCGGTCACAAGATTTACGACAAACTCTCCGCTCTGCTCTATAATATCATGCGAATATCTTTCGAGCCTGACGGATATGGACAGCATCACAGGGTCTGAGCATACAGTCCCGGCCCATGCCAAAGTGATGATATTCGGTCTGTTTTCCTTGGACTTTTTTCCTGTATTCCCGTTATTTTTGTTATTACCTGATATTTTATCGCTCTTAGCCTTACAGCTTACCATCACGGCAGGTACCGGATAAAGCATATTTCCTGCCTTCCAATTCTGTTTTCCCATATATCCTCACTCCAAGTGTGACATTACAGCGTTCTTCCGTTACAATAAGGACATGGTTCACTTGTATCTGCGGATTTGATCATATCATAAGTGCCGGAGATCACACCACGTCCGTCGTCATGCACACCGGGAAGACTATGTGCCGGAAGCATCCTGTCACAAAAAGGACACCTGTAGCACTTAGTCTCACTTGCTATGATCATAAAAGCTATAGTAAAAACAACAAACACCCCGATAGCTGCCGGGTACCCGAAAAAGATCAATACGAGCGGCACAAGTAAAAAAATAGAAACCACATATGACACTATCAGATAAAATTTAATCTTTCTTCTTTTGCCGAATTCATACATCAATTTGATCTGTTCCGGCATATCCTTATAATCACTTATATCTCTTCCGTTAACTTTGCTACGGTCTTCTTCATTTATCTCGGCATTGCAATAAGGACATTTTACTTCTGTGTCCTCGATCTGCTGCTTACAATTGGGACATGTAATATACATATTGGATTACCTCCTTATAAAGATTTCGATTAATGTAATTACAACCTCTAATACAGATTTGACATTTTCCCCACAGGATTAATAAGTCGAAAGTTCAGTATTTTTATAATAATACCTTAGTATCTCATTGTATTTATATCCCTTTAGTGCCAATCCGTAAGCTCCCGACTGGCTCATGCCTATGCCGTGTCCCCAGCCCATGCCCAAAAACCATATTTCCTTATCTTCAGGCGTATCCACCGGAAAATTGGTCATGTTATCGGAGGATATCACTACCATCTGGTCGGTGTTATCCTCTATCCTTGACACCTGCCCGGTACCGGATATGACATACAGGTCGGACACTTCCTGTTCTTCGGTATCTCCATCCTTTATCACATACACCGAATGCTCGTCCCTGTCAGCAGTCACGATCTTAAACTTTGTGCTGTGCATCCCGTATAACGATTTTATCTCCGAGCCCTTTACGGTAGTATTTCCGCCGTAATGCTTTATTTTGATACTGCTCACCCTGCCGGAATCTGACAGTATCTCCGGATATATATCCTTTATGCCTCTGATACTGTAGCCTTTGCCTGTAAGCTTTTGTTCCAGCTCCGCATAAGTTGTCTTAACTATCCACGGCTTACGTTCGGGGTTGGTCTCATATTCATCAAACACGCCGATAAATACAGAGCTGTTCCCTCCCCAGATATCTGCAGAGAATTCCGTAGCTCCTCCGCTCGTGGAAAAGAAGTAAGCCGGCACTGTTTTACCGTTACTTTTAAGTATCTGCTTTAAAGTGGATTTTACGGCATATCTGGATATTTCTGTCTCCTTATTAACCCCGCCGTATACCTGGGACTCATCCGTATCCACTATCACATAGCCTTTATTTAAGTAAGAGTCCGCCTTAAAGCCGGTATTGGCCAGGCAATAGCTTCTTGCTGCCACAGCCTGTGCACGTTGAGCCTCACTGTGCCAGGTCGTATTCATCTCGCAGGATACGACACCCATAAGATATTTCTCAACATTTATGATATTTATGGCTCTGATGGTTTCATTTCCGTATCTTCCGATCTCTATCCTTCCCCTGTACTTTTTGCTGCCGAGAGTGATATATTTATCATTCCCTGCTGCAGCAAACTGGGGATATCCGCCGGATACATTCCCATCCATGAGTATCTTTTTCTGTCCGAAAGATATGCTTACGATATCCTTGCTGCTGACCCTTACATAATTACCGTCAGCCGCGCCTTTTACATACACAAGCCACTCTCTTTTACCTGCATAGCATACGTATGCATCTTTTATCCCGGAAGCAGCCGTCGCAGCATCCTTGTACTTTGAATACGGCAGACCGTCACTATAGTACTCCGACTTATCCGGCTCAAAGCTGAACCCTCCTGCCGATTTCAGCTCCAGCTCCGCCTTAAATGAGTCATTTACACAATATCCCATCTTTAAAGCAGTATTATATACCGTGATGATCTTCTTGTCAAAATAACTCGACTTTAATCCGACACGTATATCGGTCGCCGCCTTTACCGTCGTACAGGCAAAAAAAACACAGAACAGCATAGTTATAAGTACAAGCGGTAAGATGATATTCAGTTGTCTCTTCCCTGTTCTTACCATATACTCTCCCTTTATACATCTGCTGCTCTGATACTCACACCCGGATAGTACTTATACTTCCGTTCGTCTTATATCATCCCTTGCCCGATACCAGCTTATACATATACTGTCTTAAGAAATTCGGGTCCGATGCCCCGCTTCCGAGCATACCGTACAGATTATCCTGCCCGGCTACGAGCCTTCCCTTAAAAAAGTCGGTAAGCCCTCTCATATGTTCCTTCTTTAATCTGTTGAAATAATCATAATTGTACTTTTTCAGCACACCCGAATATGCCTTTACTTCCACACAGTTCCATTGCTTCTGTGCCGAGAGCTCATACTCCACCCTGTAATTGGCAAAAAGCAACATCAGGGACATATCGTTTTCTTCTATCACAAGGCATGCTTCCTTCACATCCCCATACTCTGAAAAAGGATATGCAAAGCATCTGTCCATCTTAACTTCGCTGCCGTCGGGAAGTCCCGTACATTCCTTATAGACATCCTCTAATCTCAATGTTTCAAGGAATGTGGCAAACTCAAGCGCATCCTCGACTGCAACTGCATACGTGACCGTGTTAAGTATTCCCATATCCTACCTCCGTATTAAGATCCTTCGCATGTGCTTTAGATTACAAGAGCACAATCGCATATTACCCGATCGAATCGGTTATAAACATCGCATCCCCGAAGGAGAAGAACCTGTATCTTTCCTGTACTGCTGCCGCATATGCTTTTAATACATGTTCTCTTCCTGCAAGTGCACTTACCAGCATTATAAGTGTGGACTCCGGCAGATGGAAATTGGTAATAAGGCAGTCAAGTACTTTGAACTTATAACCGGGATAGATAAATATCTCTGTATCCGCGCTTCCCGGTATAACCGTACCGTTTTCATCTGCTGCCGACTCTATAGTACGGCATGAAGTAGTACCGACACATATGACCCTGCCGCCGTTCTTCTTACAATTGTTGATCATATCGGCTGCTTCGGGTGTTACGATATAAAACTCGCTGTGCATATGGTGGTCGAGTATATTCTCTTCCTTTACGGGTCTGAATGTACCGAGTCCCACATGCAGGGTGACCTCTGCTATATCCACGCCCTTCTCTCTTATTTTTTCAAGGAGCTCCGTCGTAAAATGCAGTCCGGCCGTAGGTGCTGCTACAGATCCTTCATACTTGGCATAGACAGTCTGATATCTGTTTTTATCCTTAAGCTCATGAGTGATATAAGGAGGAAGGGGCATCTCTCCGAGTCTGTCTAAGACCTCTTCAAATATACCGTCATAATCAAATCTGACGATACGGTTGCCGTCATCCTTTACTTCTTCCACTTCCGCGGTAAGCTCACCGTTGCCGAATCTGACCTTGGCACCTTCCCGAAGTTTCTTACCCGGTTTTACGATACACTCCCAGCGGTTGCCGTCTATACGCTTGAGCAAAAATACCTCTACGGCGCCCTCCTTAGGTGCGACAAAGCCCTTAGGTACGTTTTCGCTGTCAACGGTCCTCGTCCCTATAAGTCTTGCAGGTATTACCTTCGTATTATTGATAACCAAGCAGTCTCCCCTATGCAGCAGCCCCGTTATCGATTCAAAGTGATCATGTCTGAACTCGCCCGTATTCTTATCAAGTACAAGGAGTCTCGATGACGATCTTCTCTCCAAAGGATCCTGTGCTATCAGCTCCTCGGGAAGATCATAATAAAAATCCGATTTCTTTAATTCTTTGCCTTCCATTATTTTCTTACTATCCCTTTCAGGTTTTCCGCCATCTTCATATACTTTTCCACAAACCTGTCGTGGTTCTTATCAATATAATCCTTATCCCCGCTGTCAGATGCTTTTTCCAGTTCATAAGCCTCTTTATACAGTTCCCTTGCTCCTATGGTCTTAGAAGCACTCTTTACAGAATGTATGAGTATCCTGTAATCGGTCAGGTTGTCCTGAACCTTTAAAGCATCCAGCTTTTCAATATTCTTTTCTGCTGCATCTGCATAATCGTCTATTATCTCCAGATAAAAGCCTTCTTCTCCGCCGCAGTAGCTGATACCCTCTGATGTATGCAGACCGAGTTTGGAAAGTGCCTCGAGCGGATCATCCGATATCAACGGTGCCGGGGTTTTATTACTTATTATAACCTCAGTGTCAGATTTCTCCGGCAGATACTTCCGCAACATCTTCTCAAGCTCTTTTATCTCTATGGGCTTTGACAGATAATCATTAAATCCCGCATTGATATACTGCTCCTTGGCACCTACTACAGCGTTGGCCGTAAGAGCTATCACCACGGTATTCTCATCTATCAGGGACTCCTTCTTTAATATCTCAAGTGTCTCTATACCGTCCATCTTCGGCATCATATGATCGAGCAGCACCATATCATACTTCTTCTCACGCATAAGCTTAATGGTCTCTTCTCCGGAAGTACATACCTCCGGCGTGATACCGAACAGCTGCATGAAATTGGAAGCGACCTTCAGGTTCATCTCGTTATCATCCGTGATAAGCACCTTTGCACCGCCCGCTATATATTTCTGGGCATCGGCCGCTACCCTAACAGCTCCCGAGCGTCTGTCCTGATACCGGCCCACAGGTGTGGCATCGGCAATCTTTAACTTAAGATAAAATGAGAATACAGAGCCCTTTCCGTACTCACTCTCTACCTCAAGCCTGCTGTTCATCATCTCTAAGAGCTTGGTCACTATGGAAATACCGAGTCCGGTACCTTCGATATGTCTGTTTCTTTTTTCTTCAAGTCTTTCAAAGGATATCGCAAGCTTATCAATATCCTCTTTACGTATACCTATACCGGTATCCTTTACCGCTACGTTAAATATCAGTTTGTCGTCACATATTTCCTTTTTCCTGATACTTAAAGTGACTGTACCTTTTTCTGTGTACTTAACCGCATTGGTAAGCAGGTTCATTATAACCTGGCTGATACGCACATCATCACCGTACAGCTTGGAGGGCAGGCTTTCATCCATCTCCACTTCAAAATCCAGTCCTTTAGCCTTTGCGCGTTCGCTGATGGTATTTACCAGATTGTGCGTAAGGTCATTTAAGTTGAACTCGACAGGAACAAGCTCCATTTTGCCGTCCTCTATCTTTGAGAAATCAAGAATGGTATTGATGATCGAGAGCAGTGTATTGCCGGCCGACTTGATGTTTGAAGCATAATCAAGTATCTTCTCGTCATCCGACTGTCTCAAGATCATCTCATTCATACCTAGTACGGCATTGATAGGTGTCCTGATCTCATGCGACATATCGGCGAGGAAATCGCTCTTGGCTTTATTGGCTACATCGGCAGCAGTCTTTTCAAGCTTCAGCACCTTAGCCTCATAGTCTTTTCTCTGCTCGTTTACCTTCATCTCCTCCATGCGGATATTGGTGGTTCTTTCGTTCTTATATCCCACGAAATAGAATACCGATATAAGGGTAAATACTATAACGCTGACGAGTATGCTTAAGAAAAGCTGCTGTCTCTGCGCTTTAAAGATCTCGCTTTTGGCTGTAATGATGACCAGATGCCATTGATCCATGACATTATCCACGAACACCGTACAGCTCTGTCCGTCTATCTCCATGTCAAAATTACCCTTGCCGGTACTTTTGACTTTATCAAACAACTTCTTCTGTTCATCGGTGAGATCATAATTACGGCCTATTTCATTTTTGTCCTTATGTGCTATGACCATACCGTCATAGTTGAGAATATATCCGTAGCCGACTCCGTTTATCTCTATTTTCTCAGCAATCTCCTGTACACTGTTAAGTGTAAGATCAAGGGCTAATGCATCATATTTGTTGCTTAAGTTACGTCCGACTGAGATGATGACATTTCCGGTCTGTGCGTCAATATAAGGGTTAACTATAGTTACTTCACCATTATGCTCTATAAGGCTCTTATACCAGTCTCTCTGCGTGGGATCGTAGCCTTCGGGAGGAGTCCAGCCTACACCGTCCACATAGTTTCCGCCTATGACACCGTATATACCCGTATAGGTTTCATCAAAATAAGAAGTCGTATTTTGAGACTCCCTTGTGATATACTCTACTATTTCCTCATTTGTAGCCCCGTTCCGGACCATATGGTCCACACTGTCCGATACCACATAGATAGCGCTTTTCGCTGTCTCCAGATAGTTCTCGAGATCGGCGGTGATAGCTGCAGTCTTATCATTTCCGAGCTCTATAACATATTCATCCGATGTCCTGTAGATTACCCTCGATGTAAATATTACCATGAGTGCCATCAGAATAAATGTAACCGTAAGAATTGTAACCAGGTTTCGCCAGTTCCTTATCATGAGGTTCTCCTCTGTATATGCTTTTCTTTAAGCAAATATAAAAGCGGTCTTTTCTGTCCATAACATTTTTATTATATCCAAAATGCCACATCCAGTCAAGAACCGCCATTATTATTTAAGGTTACAGTTACTGTGCCTGTACAGCCGTGAAGGCTACCGTATTTACAATATCCTCTACAGAGCATCCGCGTGATAAGTCGTTGCAGGGCTTAGCCAGTCCCTGAAGTACTGCGAAGCACTCTGCTCCTCCTATACGCTGTGTGATCTTATAACCGATATTGCCGGCCTGAAGGTCAGGGAATATAAGTACGTTCGCATGTCCTGCCACAGGACTTCCCTTAGCCTTAGAAGCTCCTATCTCTGGTACAAGTGCAGCGTCAAACTGCATCTCTCCGTCTAAGCAAAGGTCGGGAGCAAGCTCATGTGCTTTTGCTACTGCCTGCTGTACCTTGGTGACTAATTCATGCTTTGCACTTCCCTTGGTCGAAAATGAAAGGAAAGCTACCTTAGGTTCCTCTATGCCGCACAGTCTCTTGGCTGTATCAGCGGCTGATATACCGATCTCTGCAAGCTCATCTGCTGTAGGATTGGGCATAACTACACAGTCGGCATATACCAAAAGTCCGTTATGACCGAGGCTCTTATTGGGGCAGTCCATAAGGAAGCTTGATGATACTACCTTGATGCCGGGCTTGGTCTTTATGATCTGGAGTGCCGGTCTTAACATGTCACCTGTAGTATGTACCGCACCTGATACAAGTCCGTCTGCATCCCCTGTCTTTACCATCATGATACCATAGTACATGACATCCTGTACCAGCTTTGCGGCATCCTCTTCCGTTACGCCTTTTGCCTTACGGAGCTCGTAAAGCTCTGCAGCATAAGCAGCTGCCTTGGGGCTTTCTGCCGGATCTATCAGCTCGATGCCGGTGATATCGGTGCCGGTCTCTTTTGCGGTATTCTTTATGGCTTCTGTCTTTCCGAGTAATACAGGATTTGCCAGGCCTTCATCCTTTATGATCTTTGCAGCCTGGACCGTACGGGGCTCGTCACCCTCGGGAAGTACGATGGTCATAAGTTTGCTCTGTGCCTTTTTCCTGATGTCTTCTACCATGCTCATGATGGTGTCCTCCTTGCATTATGTGGCGCTTGGGGCATGTACATATATTCCCCGCACGCAGATTGGCGGATTTTACTCGTTGGTAGTATATATATGTTTATATGCAAGTACTCGTAAAATCCTTCCAGACATTTTTGCAGTCGGGCAAACCCGGCCCGACTACCCACGCAAAAACGTCTGCGCGGAGCGGACAGCGTGCGGGAAACACATATACATGCCCCACGCACAATTAATGCCCGGTAAATTAATGTTCTTTAATAATAATTACATAAACAATTTTAATATAATCATTTCCCTGATAAGAAATGATAGCCGTCAAAAGGCGGATGAGTTGTTATAATATATTATAAATCGATGCCCTCAAATCCGTCCCATACATTCTTACCTGAGTACTTCATGGCAGTTTTCTCACCGCGTAATACGTCAAGTGCAGCATATGCTAATGCTTCCTGCTCCATCTCACCGGGATATACGCTGATGGGTGCTATGAAGCCGCAGCGCTTCTCGATCCATTCTTTTACATCATTAAATCTCATGAGGCCGCCTGTAAGAAGTATACCGTCTACCTTACCGCAGAGTACTGCACTCATCTCACCTATCATCTTACATACCTGATAGATCATGGTATTCCATACAAGTGATGCCTTTTTGTCTCCTGCTTCTACCAATGCATGTATCTTATCGGAATCGGAGGTTCCGAACAGGCTTACAAAACCGCCCGATCTTGCACATAAAAGCTTAGCTTCCTTTACGGAATGCTTCTCCACATATTCAAGCATAGAGAGTACGGGTACGCTTCCTATACGGGTGGGTGTGAATGCTCCCTCTCCGTCAGCTCCCATGTTTCCGTCCACCATACGTCCATGGTCATGTGCGCTTACTGTAATGCCGCCATCTATATGTGCTACTATGAAGTTACAGTCTTCATATTTCTTGCCGAGTTTTTTGGCATGTGCTTCAGCTACTGCCTTCTGGTTTAATACGTGTGAATGTGATACACGGTATACACCCTTGATACCGGTAAGTCTGGCAAGGTCAGAATACTCATCAACATTGGTAGGATTAAGTGTGTATGAAGGCTTTCCGAATTCCTTTGAGAACTGCCATGCAAGCATAACTCCGAGCTTTGCTGGATGTTCGCTTCCGCCTACGGCTGCTACGGTGTCGTCATAGAGCTTTTCATCTATAACAGTTACACCGCCCGGCTGAGTGCATGCACTGCCGCCACGGCCGACAAATACATCTATGCTCTTAGGGTCGATGCCCTCTTCCTTTAACATATCCATGATCACGCCATATCTGAAAGGCATCTGGTCATTTACATGCGGGAACTTTAAAAGTACCGGTGCATCATGGAACAGGCTGTGCTCAAACAGCAGCTTTTCGTTATCGAACAGGCTCACCTTTGTGGATGTTGAGCCCGGATTGATTACAAGTAATCTGAATACTTTTTCTGATTCTGACATTTTTTTCTCCTCGGTCCTCTTTTAATATTATTATTCTTTTTTATGGATTTCCTGTATCCATTTATAATCATATATTATACTTATTAGAAAAAACCTATTTTATTAGTTTCAAACAAACTATATATTTGATAAATGATACTAATTGATAAATATAGCACAATACAGAGTTTTATGTCAATATATTAATTTAAAAAATTGACTTCCTTATTAAAATATATTAAAATATAACAAAATTGAAGCCGCACCCAACCTCATGGCTATGCACAGCAGAGGCAGCACAGGCTTCAATACTTATTAAATCATATCTACAGAAAGAAGGTACACTGCCTTGGATAAAAAAGGAAGCGAGTTAGTTCTTGAGAAAATACGTAAGTCCGCGCACAACGGAATGGTTGCAGGTATAGTATTGGCAGTATTGTTCGGACCGGTTTCCCTGTTCGGTATATTTATGACCATAAGGGACGGTTTCGAGGATTACAGCGTTATGTTCATCTTCTTCGCCGCTATTCTGGCTCTGGGAATAGTTTTGATCGTGATCAATAAGAAAAAAGTCAATGATCCTACACAGTCGGGTGTCATAAAAAGAAATCCCAATATCCTTGAAATGGCTGACGAGCTGATAGATAACAAGGTATACGAGGATCAGTTCCTTATCCTCTCTCCCCGTATCATAGCCAACGCTCTTGATATCACCCAGATTTCCTATACCGACGAAGTGTTCCTTGTATATGTTTATATCCACCGTACCAACGGAGTTGTTGATACCAAGCAGTTGAAGCTTGAGACCGCTCACGGTATGATGGGCTTCAATATCATCCGTAAGAAGGATGAAGAGGTTGATTTCCTTATGCGTAATGTCTTAGCTCACTGCCGTTATGCAAGAGCCGGCTACACCAAGGAAAGCCTTGCATACCTTAACCAGATGCGTGAACTCTGGAAGAAAGATCAGGCTGCTAAAACCAATACACCCAATATTTAACTTTTCATCCTGAGCATAGCGAAGGAGCTTTAATCTCTAACTCAAACAGAGCCAACATGAATTATCATGCTGGCTCTGTTTTTATGTACATATCCTGCCTTACATATTCTGTCCTGCCTGCTTCCTTATCCTATTAACCTGCCTGGGTCCTGTACATCTCGGCGTATTTGCCGTTAAGCGATATAAGCTCATCATGGGAGCCTTTTTCGGCTATCCGGCCGTCCTCTATCAATATGATGATATCGGAATCCCTGATGGTGGACAGTCTGTGTGCTATGATAAAGGATGTCCTGTTCTCACATATCTTTAACATCGCATTTCTTATCTTCTGCTCGGTCACGGTATCTACCGAGCTTGTAGCCTCATCAAGTATCATGATGGGAGCATTGGTAAGCACCGCCCTGGCTATCGTGAGCAGCTGTCTCTCACCCTGCGAGAGCTCCATGCCGCCCTGTTCGAGTACCGTATCGTACCCGTGCGGGAGTCTTTCTATAAATGCATCTGCACCGGCCGCTCTTGCGGCTTCTTTTATCTCATCTATCGAGGCATCCTCATGTCCGTATGAGATATTATTTCTGACGGTATCGGCGAAAAGGGCTGTATCCTGCAATACTACACCGAATATCTTTCGCAGATCCCCCATCCTGTAATCTCTTAGGTCATGGCCGTCTAAGTATATGCTTCCTTCATTTACATCATAAAAACGGGTAAGCAGATTGATGATAGTGGTCTTACCCGAACCTGTTGGCCCGACTATGGCTACCTTCCTGCCGGCAGGTATTTTTAACGAAATGTTCTTTAATATCTGCTTGCTCTCATCATATCCGAAGCTTACATCCTTAAATTCCACCTCACCCTTAGGTGCTTCAAGGTCTAAAGCATTTTCCATATCGGCGGGCTCAGGCTCCTCATCCATGATCTCAAATACACGCTCAGCACCTGCCACTGCAGTCTGCAGGTTGTTGTATACGTTTGCTATATCTACAAAAGGTCTTGTAAACTGTCTGGAGTATAAAAGGAACGTACTGATAAGTCCTATGTCCGTGATCCTTCCATTGACAAACAAAAGACCGCTGATAACCGCTATAGCGAGATAACAGATATTGTTGATCACGTTCATTAAAGGCATAAGATATCCGGACCAGATCAGTGCCCTGATGGATGTCTTGCACAGATTTTCGTTCTTTCTGTCGAAGTCTGCCTGCATGGCCTGTTCACGACCGAATGCTTTTACTACAGTGAGTCCTGATATGCCTTCCTCTATCTGACCGTTAAGTATTCCGAGGTTCTTCTGCTGTTCGCGGAAAAGCTTTCTGGTCTGTCTCGTCACTACCTTTGTGAGTACAAATATCATGCCGACACTGCACAGGGTTACCATGGTAAGTAACGGGCTCAATATTATCATCATGGTAAAGATACCGATGATGGTAAATATATAGGTCATGAGCAGCGTGATCGAGCTCGATATGGTGGTACTTATATTATCGACATCATTGGTAAGCCTGCTCATGAGCTCGCCATGCTGATGCTTATCGAAAAACTTCAGCGGCAGCTCTTTGATCTTTCCGAACAGTACCTGACGTATATGATTAATGATCCTCTGTCCTATAGCCGCCATCAGGAACTGCTGCATGAACTTGACAAACCAATCACATACGTACAGTCCTGCCAACAGCATTAGCAATGTAGTGATGGTGTCCCCGTTGCTGATACGTGTGATGATATTACCTGTAAGTCTCGGTGATACTATCGAGGCTGCCGAAGAAAAAGCCGAGAGCATAAGTACCCAGCCAAGTCCCTTCCTGTGACCTTTGGTTAAGTCCCAGAGCCTTTTAAGCGTACCTTTTAAGTTTTTAGGTTTTACTACCACCGTACCCCTGCCCGGTCTCGATATACCGTTCAGATTCCGCGGCGGCACCGAAGTTATCCTTGATTCTGCCATTTTTTATTCCTTTTCAAGCAATTTTCCCGATCTGGGACTCATATATCTCACGGTATGTCTGACATTTTTCAAGCAGTTCCGCATGTGTACCGAATCCCTGTACCACTCCGTTATTGAGACACAGTATCCTGTCCGCTCTCATGACGGTCGAGATCCTCTGGCTGATGAGCAGCACAGTCGCCTTTTTCTCCATCTCGCCCAAACCCTTAAGTACCGTACTCTCCGTATTGGCATCAAGAGCACTTGTACAGTCGTCAAGTATAAGTATACCCGGGTCTCTGATGAGGGCTCTGGCTAAAGAAAGCCTCTGCTTTTGTCCGCCTGATAAGTTTACGCCGCCCTGTCCGAGCAGAGTATCATAACCGTCTTTTGTCTTTTCTATAAAGTCAGCCGCGCAGGCAATCCCTGCAGCCTTATATATCCTCTGCTTATCCTCTTCTGTTATCTGTGAACCTGTTAAACTATTATCATCAGCTTTACCATCTGCTTTTAACGCTGCCTTGATATCTTTCTTTTCAAGTCCCCAGCTTAAGTTCTCCATGATGGTGCCGCTGAAGAGCAATGCTTTCTGGGCTACTAATGCCACCCTGCTCCTTAGGTATTCCTCATCTATCTCATTTACATTTACGCCGTCTACCAGTATCTCTCCCCCGGATGCATCATAAAATCTCGGTATAAGGTTTACCAGGCTGCTCTTTCCCGAACCTGTCGGTCCTATTATGCCTATCGTCTCACCCGGAGACGCCGTAAATGTTATATGGCTCAATGCATCACGGGATGCCCCTGCGTAAGCAAAGGATACATCCTTAAACTCTATGGTACCTTTGATATCGGGGCGCTGGGGATTTTCTGCCTTCTTCTGTGCAGGCTTTTCATCAAGCACTTCCCTGATACGTTCTGACGATGCCAGAGCCCTTACTGCGTTATTTATGACATTTGATATAAAGTTAAGGGCAAAAAGAACCTGACCCATGTAGTTGACCGATGCCATGAGCCTGCCTATATCCGATGCATTTTGATTTTTGGAGATAAAAAGAAGTAATACTATACCGAAGTTGACGGTAAGATTGATAAGAGGGGCAAACATAGCCATTGCCCGAAGTGCTGAAGTATTGGCTGCAGCAAGATTATCCGAAGCATCCTTAAACTTTTCGGTTTCCTTGTCTTCGGCCCTGAATGCTTTTACTACACGTACCGATGAAAGGAACTCTCTCGATACTCCGTTCAGCTTGTCGAGTTTTTTCTGGACCTTGCCGAACCGGGGATATCCTACGAATATATTTGCCACTATCAGAAGCGTAGCTATCAGGATGATCACTATCATGATCGGAGCCTGCTTCGGGGTCTGTATGATGATAAGGATAACAGCCCCGATACCTGTGATCGGAGCCTTTATCATGATCCTCATTATACTGTTGATGAAGTCCTGTATCTGTGTGACATCATTGGTGATCCTTGTGATGATGGATGCAGGCTGAAGTCTGTCTATATTTTCTAAAGACAGACTCTGTACATTTTTATATATGTCGTGTCTTATCTCTTTTCCTATGGTCTGGGAAGTACGGCTGGCAAAATGGTTGCGCATGACCGCACAGAAAGCTCCGAACAACGCAATACCGAGCATGATGCCGCCATACATAAGTATGCGACTTACATCGGCATTTGCCACACCTTCATCCACGATATATGACATATACGTGGGCTGCATCAGATCCGCTACCGCTTCTAATGTAAGGAACGCGGTAGATATCAGGAATATCACGATATGCCTTTTTAAATAGCTTAAAATGAGTTTCATTTTACAACCTTACCTTAACATATTCTCCAGATCATTCTTAACCTGATCCGTAGTTTCCATCACAACATCCACCGAAGAAGTCTCTTCGGTTATGGATTCAACGAGATAACCGGTATCCCTGTTCACTGAGGAAACGATTTCTCTAAGCTTATCTGCTTCCTCAAGCAGCTTTTCCACCAGTTCTCTTATGTCCATATTGTTGCGGTTGGAATCGGCTACTGCTTTGCTTGAATTTTCGGCAAGTATCTGTATTTCGTTGGCTACCACCGCAAATCCTCTTCCTGCGTCCCCAGCTCTTGCCGCTTCTATAGAGGCATTGAGTGAAAGCAGATTCGTCTGGGTGGCAATGGCTATTACCTGACCGTTGTTATTGTCAAGTCTGTCGATGTAGCCGCTGATGGTATTAAGGGATTCCTTAAGCGTATTGGCACATCTGTCTATATCCTGCATCGCATCGGATATATTACCGCTCTGTACGGCATTGTCAATTGTAGCCTGTTTTATGGAGTCTATGGACTTATCCATATCCTCAAAACTGTCATTTATCTTTTTGAGCAGTGCTGCCACTCTGTTTCTCGATCTGTCATTAGAATCTTTTAAATCCTCTGCCAGCTTGATGTTCTCTTCCTTTTCCAAAATGGCCAGATCGCTCATGTAATGCACACAGTTTTCCTTACGACTGAAACCGTTATGTATAGCTTCCGCCATCGACCTGCAGTTGGAATATCCGCAGCAGCCGCAGTTGATATTCTGCTTTTCCTTTGTATCTTTAAGCATATCCTTATAGATAGCTTTTTCGTCCGAAGCAAAGAGTTCCTTTAATTTTGTTCTCTCGCTCTTATCCGTATATTTAGTTAGGAAATCGTTAAGATCAAGCTTTTCAAACTGCTTGTTTAATGCCTTTAATCTTTTTTCGGGTGTAAGTTTCTTACCCCACGCTGATTTTTTGGAATCCTTCTTGCTGTCGTTCCTTATCTGCTGGATGGCGCAGAATATCTCCTCGTTATCATAATTATCTTCTTCTATACCGGTACCGTACAGACAGCCTCCTATACAGTTCAGCGCATCTATAAATAGATAAGGCAGTTTTCCGGAACGTATAAGCTCCTTGTTCCGCTTAAGATAATCATACATGTGCTTTTCGCCTTCCATCTGACGGATCAGCACATCCTCTCCCAAGAGCCAGTATACATTCTCCTTTAATCCGCCCGGCATAGGATATATCGATCCTAAACCGTACTCTATCTCATCCTTATAAGGAGTGTAATCTGTTACAGGGTGTTTCTTCAAATACGCGATCAAATGCCCGAATGTCAGATTATATGACATAAGTCCGGCATTTCTGTCGTCATCTATTTCATTTTTCTTGGCGATACACGGGCTGATAAATGCAAGCTTATCTATCAAACCTTTATACTTACGTAAATATATGGCTGCACACATCATGGGTGACTGCACGGGGAAGAGCTTGGGCAAAAGCTCGGGTACATATTTCTCGATATATCCGACAACAGCAGGGCATGGCTGTGATATGCCGCCCAGGAAATCATACTTTTGTATGTAATTAATATAACCCCAGGTACATATATCGGCTCCGAAGGATACACTTATCATCCTGTTGACTCCGAGTGCTTTAAGCTGCCCGAGGATATCTTCATATTCATTCGGATAATTCGCCTTGAATGCGGGTGCAATAAGAACGGATATATTTACTCCCCTCTTTAAGTCATCAAAGAACCGTTCTACATCATCCACATATTCTCTTGCATGATGCTCACATACATCTATACATGCTCCGCATGCTACGCACTTTTCAGGATCTACTACTATCCTGCTTTTTCCTCCTTCAAGTACAGAAAGATTAGCGCCCGCGCAGCTGCATGCACCTACACAGCGATTACATCCTATGCAGTTTTCGTTTGTTCTGATCAGATCGCCCATAAGATCACCTCTGACTACTATATATCAAAAAAGTGTACAGATATATTCATTATACCTCAAAGCATAGTCATTGACAACAATTTTCTTGAAAACCATGACGGTTAGGTATTGATTGTCACGTATAAAAAATGCCACCGGATACTTCCGATGGCACTAAAGCTTTATAAGTTTTATAAATATGTGTTATTACTTAACAAGAAGAGACTCTCCCGTCATCTCCTTAGGCTTAGGTATCTCCATGATCTCTAAGAGTGTAGGAATGATATCAGCCAGTTTGCCGCCCTCACGTAATTTTACACCGTCCTTATAGTTTACAAGGATGAAAGGAACGGGGTTGGTGGTATGAGCGGTGAAAGGAGCACCTGTCTCATAGTCGATAAGCTGCTCTGCATTGCCGTGGTCTGCGCAGATGAACATGGTGCCGTCCACTTCCTTGATAAATGTCTCAAGCTCGCCTAAGCACTCATCTATTACTTCGATAGCCTTGATAGCTGAAGGAAGCACGCCGGTATGACCTACCATGTCGGGATTAGCGAAGTTACAGATGATAACATCATAGTATGCATTTCCGTCTTCGTCCTTCTTGGTGATAGCTTGGCTTAACTTATCACATACGGTATAAGCGCTCATTCTGGGCTTCTTATCATATGTGGGAACATACTTAGGTGAATCAACTAAGATCCTGTCCTCACCCGGATTGGGAGCCTCTACGCCGCCGTTAAAGAAGAATGTAACATGTGCATACTTCTCTGTCTCAGCGATACGTGCCTGCTTTAAGCCGAGCTTAGAGATATACTCGCCGAATGTATTGGTAAGCTGTACCTTTTCAAAGGCTACAGTCTTGTTCTTGATGGTAACATCGTACTCTGTGAAGCATACATATGTAAGAGGAAGGAATCCGTTTCTTCTCTCAAATCCGTCGAACTGCTCGTCACACATAGCATGAGTGATCTCTCTTGCACGGTCGGGACGGAAGTTAAAAAATATTACAGAATCATTTGCCTTGATGGTAGCTACGGGAGCTCCGTTCTTCTTTACTACGAAAGGTACTACGAACTCATCTGTAACGCCTGCGTCGTATGATGCCTGGATACCGGCTGTAGCGGACTCAGCCTCATTGCCCTCGCCGTATACGAGTGCCGCATAACCCTTTTCTACTCTGTCCCAGTTCTTATCACGGTCCATTACATAGTAACGGCCCTGAACAGAAGCAACCTCGCCTACACCGATTTTAGCCATCTCTGCTTCTAGCTGAGCTACATAGTCCTTACCTGATGCGGGAGGAGTGTCACGTCCGTCAAGGAAGCAGTGAACATATACCTTCTTAAGGTCATTACGCTTTGCGAGCTCTAAAAGTCCGTAGATATGTGTGATATGGCTGTGAACGCCGCCGTCTGATACAAGTCCGTAGAGATGAAGTGCCGAATCATTCTTCTTGCAGTTCTCAACTGCACGGAGAAGCTCGGGATTCTTAAAGAAGTCACCATCCTGGATCTCCTTGGTGATACGTGTAAGGTCCTGATATACGATACGTCCTGCACCCATGTTAAGGTGTCCAACCTCTGAGTTACCCATCTGTCCGTCGGGAAGTCCTACGAACATACCGGATGCGTTACCCTTAACAAAAGGATACTCCTTCATCAATCTGTCCATAACGGGTGTCTTTGCCTGAGCTACTGCATTGCCCTCGGTCTTGTCGTTTAATCCGTACCCGTCGAGGATCAATAAAACTGTCGGTTTCTTAGCCATGATATTTCCTCCTGATATATATTTATTATCCTTCAATTCTCAATACCGTAAACGATGGCATGCATTAATTTACACTACCATATTCAGGTCACTTCAAAACATTAAAAATCGGGGCTAAGATTTCGCCCCGAAATTAGCCGCTTAACATTATAATGCTCACTTTTTCATAAGTCAAGCAAATATTATTATAGTGACCATATAATTTCTTCTAATGAATCTGCACAGCAATCAAATTCATAGTTACCGTTTTGTGTTAAAAATCCTCTATACCATACACCAGGATTTTCTTTTGACTCCAATAAATAAAAATCATTAAAGTTTATCATTTTATTAGGAGTTAATAAATCATATTTCTGTGATATAAAATGTTCATTAGTAGTTTTTATAAAGCAATCATTATATGTGTACTTTCCATATATAGATAATGCAAAACACTTTCCAATTACCTTATCAATAATAATATAATTCTCACCCAATGTTTTTTTAAGTATTTCTAACTCTTTTTTTGATAAATTCATATTCTCCTTTTATAATAATATTATATTAATTTAGTATAATAAATAAACATTCCTTTTGCAACAGATATTTTGCAATCAACACAAGGTATCAGCATAGCCTGAAATGCATGATACAGGTCGGATTTGCCAGGCCATACGGTGTTTTTGAGCTTATTATTCTCATCAAGCTGATGGAACCAGGAACCACAAGTATGGTCAAGCACTGTCTCATCCAGATACTGCATAAACTTCGAGTAGTCGGATGCGTATCTCTCCTCCTTTGTTACCCTGTAAAGTACAGCAGAGGTATTGATCGCTTCTGCCAATGTCCAATGCATCCTGTCATGTACTACGGGCTTTCCTTCCCAGTCGGTTGTATATACTATACCCGGTGCTCCGTCAGCGTTCCAGGCATCAGCCACAGCCCTTTCATACAGACAGCAGGCTTCTTCTATATACTTTCTCTCAATATCTGCATTGAGGTTACTTGACATAGCCCATTGCGTTATAAGCCTTGCCCACTCGATACCGTGGCCGGGTGTGGCTCCGTATGGTTTAAACGGGTCATCAGGCTTTTCTATATTTTTATTAAGATCAGGCTGCCAGTCAGATGTAAAGTGCTCAGGTATCCTGTAATTATTATCTTTAGCCCAGTCAATAACACGGTCTATGATACGTCCGGCTCTTATCCTGTACTTTTCGTCGTTAAGAGTATCCGCAGCGGCCAGGAAAGCCTCTACTGTATGCATATTTGCATTTATGCCGCGGTATCCGTCAAGCTCAGTAAAATCTGTATTCCAGGTATCACAGGATAAACCTTCATCTTCATTCCAGAAGTACTTATCATATATGGTTAGAGCATCATTTAACAGTTCATCCGCTCCTTCAACCCCTGCAAGCTTTGCACTGGAAGCTGCCAATATCACAAATGCATGAGCATAGCACTGTTTTCCGGGTATTATACTTCCATCCGCCTTTACTCCTGCATACCAACCGCCGTTAACCTTATCGTTAAGCTCACCTCTTAACCCTTTTATAGCTGATGCCGCAAGCTCCTTACAACCTGCCACACCCATCATACTGCCGATACTGTATACATGAGCCATACGGGATGTGATCCAGGTTTCCCTCGGCCTGTCGGTCCAGGGTGTCCCATCATCTCCGAGATAATAACTGCTCCCGCCCGGTGACGGAAACTTACGTCCGAATTCAAGGAGGCGAAGTGAGTTTTCATGGAGAAATTCTTTATTTTCTGTTGTATCAATTATATATTTATTATTCATAGTATACCTTCATAATGATATAAATGCCCTCCCTGGTAAAGGGAAGCTGTCTGCCTCATTCCTATGATTAGCCCGATAGATGACCGCAAAATGGACCACTAACCCCGTCCCCATGGTCCATACAGATCAATATATGCGGTAGTTGCCGCTCAGTGCCAGCATGGCGAACATATACAGGCAGTTGTCGTAGTATCTGTGTTTGCCTGTCTGCATAGGAGTGTTCCAAAGCTTACGTACATAGTTAAGGGCATACTCTTTAGATTTTTCATCAGCATCAGGGTTATTCAGCACAGCTAATGACCCTTCGGCATTGGTTGCAAGTAAGCCCACGTTATGCTTGGCATGTTCTTCCACCATGGTACCGTCGATCTCGAATATGCCGTCATCCACACCGCCCCTGTCCTCTGTGAAGAAGCGCTGTATCTTAGCTGCCAGATCGGCCAAAGCCTTATCCGAACCGCTCCAGCACGAATCCAGAGCTATATTGGCTATGGTACGGTATGCATCGCTGAAGAACCAGTCATGTCGCATATTCATCCTTTTTACCCACTCCGGATTAAAAGGCTTTCCGTCATAATCGGAGTATTCGGGACTTAAGCCCGTTACGGGATGGCTTGATTTTACTATATATTCCCTGCTGGCTTTTGCCGCCTTCTCCCAGAAGGGTCTGTCCTCTTCATCAGCCCACTTTGCAAAGAGCTCATAAAAATGAGGCAGGTGATAGGATGTATCCGAAAATTCCGATACATCTGTAAATTTTATATAATGATTATCATGGTTCCACATCGGCTTACCGGGCCTGCCTTCCTCACCGTTATGAAGTGCGGCCCTGAGTATTGACTTAGCTTCCTCGGAGTAGTTATATATGCCTTCGCCGTCTCCCCACCTGTGGGATGCAAAGAAAAGCGCCATAGCAAAGTACTCCTCGCCATCAGGTGCGGGACCCTGCCCTCTTACTGTACCGTCCAAGCTGCATGACCACTTAAAATATCCCTGTCCCCAGCCTTCTGCTATCCACATATACTTCTTGGTCCATGCCCAGATGCGGTCGAACTTTTCCTTCTCATCCATCTGAACACATACCATCATGGCATAAGACATGCCTTCGGTACGCACGTCGTTATTACCAGTATCCGTGATATAGCCCATGTCCGGACCTACATTCTCGTAGAATCTGACACCTTCAGGTCCGTTGTATATCGTATCAAAGCACTCTCTTACCCTTTTTGTTACTTCTTCTTCGGGTATACCTGCTTCTTTAAACAGATTTCTGTAGTTCATATAAATCCCCTATTTATTGTGTATTATTAATTATTTTTGTTTAGGATATGCTTTTCCTTTTAATATGTCAGGATACGGTTATCTTTACCTTTTTGGTACAGCCCTTAAAAGTCAGAGTTATACTGCATTTACCTTTTTTAACGGCTGTAACCTTGCCTGTCTTTGAAACCTTGGCTATCTTTTTGTTACTTGTTTTAAATGTAGCTGTGGCTTTTTTTACTTTATTGTATCCTGCTTTATCAAATACAGTATATGTGATGGTACCGCTCTTACCCTTCTTTAACTTCTTGGGAGCGTAATCTATCACGATATCGTATATATCCCATTCGCATACATATCCGGTCTTATACTCGCTGTCGTGGTCGCCCCAGGAAGGAGTAGTAGAATCCTTAAACTCAGATACTGATTCCCCGTCACCGAACGTCGCATACATATCAAATGTATCTGTGAAAAAGTGGTATAAGCCATCCGGCTGAACCTCTGACCAATTCTCATATTTTACCTTTTCACCGGTAACGCTCTTCCATGTATAATCAACCATCTTCATATATACACGGTCGGGTAATTCGGTATTATACAGGCCCATCCATACTTCGGCCTGCTTTTTGTTTATATATTCCCATATGGCATTTTCTTCGTCCTTATCCGAGAAAACAACCAGGTGCCCACCAAGCTTTTTGCAGGCAGTCTTAGCTTCTTCCCAGGTAACGGCATCCTTATAATAATAGTACATATGCCCATTATACTCAAAAGCATCCTCAGGTATGCTCATCTTAGCCTGAACCGGGTCAGGATTAAGAGCAGCGATCACAACCGCAAAAACAATCGTTAAAATACCAAAAACAAAAGTCTTTTTCATATTACAAAACCTCCTCCGAAATAAATCAATATCAAGCTAAACTTTCACCCCGTAATTTCTGCTAAATATCATATTCATTATATCATAAAAATACAAATTGAGGAATACCCTGAAACAAAAAAAGTGACAGGAGAACAATCCCCTGCCACATAATACGTATGTTAATTAGTAATTAACAATCTTGCCGAAGTCAGCCTTAAGTGAAGCGCCGCCTACTAAGCCGCCGTCGATGTCGGGCTGTGCGAAAAGCTCAGCTGCATTGCCTGCGTTAACTGATCCGCCGTACTGGATACGTACTGCATCAGCTGTAGCTGCATCATAGATCTCAGCGATGCACTCACGGATACCCTTACATACTTCTTCAGCCTGCTCGGTAGTAGCGGTCTTGCCGGTACCGATAGCCCAGATAGGCTCATAAGCGATAACCATGCTCTTAACCTGATCAGCTGTTACACCAACAAGGTCAGACTTGATCTGAAGACGGATCCAGTCCAAGGTAACACCCATTTCTCTCTGCTCTAATGTCTCGCCGCAGCAAAGGATGGGAGTAAGGCCTGCCTCAAATGCCTTCTTAACCTTCTTATTAAGGAAAGCATCATCCTCTTTGAAGTACTCACGTCTCTCTGAATGTCCGATGATAACGTACTTAACGCCTGCATCTACAAGCATGGGAGCTGAGATCTCGCCTGTGTAAGCACCCTTATCCTCGATATAGAGGTTCTCAGCGCCTACTGCTACGTTTGTGCCCTTAACTGCTTGGGCAACGGGAACGATGTCGATAGCGGGTACACAGTATACTACATCTACTGAATCTGACTTAACCAGATCCTTTAATTCTGCACACAGAGCAACTGCCTGAGAAGGTGTCATGTTCATCTTCCAGTTGCCTGCAATTATTTTACGTCTTGCCATTTTATGGTCTCCTTTTTTATCTATTGATACCACGGATTGCTCCGTTGTACACAACTCTCGCAATCCTGCAAACACCTCGAATCTCGCGATTTTCTACAAAAATCGCTTCTTCTCGGTGTTTGTTCGTTCGAAAGTCCTTAAGTCATTGCATGCAAGACTTTTAGACTTTCTCACTCTGTATCATATTATTTATCATCTGCTGCGTAAACGCCGGGAAGCTCCTTGCCCTCAAGGAATTCAAGGGAAGCACCGCCACCTGTAGAGATGTGGCTCATCTTATCAGCGAAACCTAACTGGTTGCAAGCTGCAGCTGAATCACCGCCACCGATGATAGTGGTTGCATCTGTCTCAGCAAGAGCCTTAGCTACTGCGATAGTACCCTTAGCAAGAGTAGGATTCTCGAATACGCCCATAGGTCCGTTCCAAACTACTGTCTTAGCGGTCTTAGCTGCGTTAGCGAAAAGCTCGCAGGTCTTAGGTCCGATATCAAGGCCTTCCATATCTGCGGGGATCTTGTCTGAATCTACGTACTTAACATCAACAGGTCCGTCGATAGGATCAGGGAAACCTGCTGCGATACCTGTATCTACAGGAAGGAGGAGCTTCTTGCCAAGTTTTTCTGCCTTAGCCATCATTTCCTTACAGTAATCGATCTTCTCATCATCACAGAGTGACTTACCGATCTCATATCCCTTAGCCTTAAGGAATGTGAATGCCATACCGCCGCCGATGATAAGTGTATCGCACTTCTCAAGGAGGTTATTGATAACGTTAAGCTTATCAGCTACCTTAGCGCCGCCAAGGATTGCTACGAAAGGTCTAACGGGATTCTCTACTGCATTTCCTAAGAAATTGATCTCCTTCTGCATAAGGTATCCTACTGCACAGTTGCCGCCCTTCTTACGAACGTACTCTGTAACTACAGATACTGATGCATGTGCACGGTGTGATGAACCGAATGCGTCACATACATAATCATCGCAAAGATCAGCAAGTTCCTCAGCGAACTTTGTGCCGGCCTTAGCAGGCTTGGTCTCTTCTTCCATTCTGAAACGTGTATTCTGAAGAAGGATAACATCGCCTTCTTTCATAGCTGCAACAGCTGCTGTAGCGTCAGCGCCTGTTACGTTGTAATCAGCGATAAACTTTACTTCCTTGCCAAGCTTCTCTGAAAGTCTCTTAGCTACGGGTGCTAAAGACTCCTTCTCATTAGGTCCTTCCTTAACCTTGCCGAGATGTGAGCAAAGGATAACCTTAGCGCCGTCACCTGCAAGCTTGTTGATAGTAGGAAGTGCTGCTACGATACGAGTATCATCTGTGATCTCGCCATTCTTTAAAGGTACGTTGAAGTCACAACGAACCAGAACTCTTCTTCCCTTTGCGTTGAAATCGTCAACTGACTTTTTGTTAAGTCCCATTTTATGTTCCTCCATATAATATTATTAAAAAAGGGGTCCGGTCCAATTTGACCGGACCCGTATAGGTCTTGATAACACTATTATATAGCTACTTATCAGTACCAAGTCTAAACAGAACCGGATTATTTAAGCTCTGAGAAGTACTTGATTGTACGAACCATCTGTGAGGTGTAGCTGTTCTCGTTGTCATACCATGAAACTACCTGTACAAGGTTGTCAGCGCCAACCATGGTCTGTGTAGCATCAAAGATAGAACCGAATCTGCTTCCTACGATATCGCTTGAAACGATCTCATCCTCGTTGTAACCGAATGACTCGTTTGAAGCTGCCTTCATAGCTGCATTGATCTCTTCCTTAGTAACGCTCTTCTCTACTGTAGCAACAAGGATAGTTGTTGAACCGGTAGGGGTAGGAACACGCTGTGCGGAACCGATGAGCTTGCCGTTTAACTCAGGGATAACAAGGCCGATAGCCTTAGCAGCACCTGTTGAGTTAGGAACGATATTGCAAGCGCCTGCACGTGAACGACGAAGGTCACCCTTTCTCTGAGGTCCGTCAAGGATCATCTGATCGCCAGTGTAAGCGTGGATAGTGCTCATGATACCTGACTTGATACCAGCGAGGTCGTTAAGAGCCTTAGCCATAGGTGCAAGACAGTTAGTTGTACATGAAGCTGCTGAAATGATAGTATCTTCAGGCTTAAGTGTTGTATGGTTTACATTGTAAACGATGGTAGGAAGATCATTTCCTGCAGGAGCAGAGATAACAACCTTACGAGCGCCGGCATCGATATGAGCCTGAGCCTTAGCCTTGCTTGTATAGAAACCTGTACACTCAAGAACAACGTCTACCTTTAACTCACCCCAAGGAAGATCCTTAGCTGCGGGACAAGCATAAATGGTGATCTCTTTTCCATCAACTGTGATTGAGCCGGGAACCTTAACGGTCTTTCCGTCTTCCTCAAAGATTGCATCCTTGTATGTAACCTTGTCTGCTAAAGCGTACTTACCCTGTGATGAATCATACTTAAGAAGATGAGCAAGCATCTTAGGGCTTGTTAAATCGTTAATAGCTACTACTTCGTAGCCTTCTGCACCAAACATCTGTCTGAATGCAAGACGACCGATACGGCCGAATCCGTTGATTGCAACTCTTACATTTGCCATGTCAAATGACCTCCTAAAAAAACTTTAAATTAATAATATTTGAACCTCTCAAAAAACAAGAGTAACAAATTCGACAATATTCTAACTTGTTTTAAGGAAAAAATCAAGGAATATTTTTATAAAATAATGTCTTATATTATAAAAAGATTATAAACCCCTGATCATTCAGCCTCAATCTCAGTATTTCCAACGTCAGATAAAGACTCAGCCTTCTGAGCTGCAGCCTCTTCCTCGCTTAGGATCTTAACTTTGCCGGTAGCAAGCTCTTCAACAGCTATAGATAAGGGCTTGTTGCACTTAGCTGTAGCATATGTGGGTGCTCCGTCGATGATCTGTCTTGCTCTCTTAGCTGTAGCAAGTACGATGGAGTATCTGCTGTTTACGATAGGCTGTGTGTTGTTAGCCTCGCTGTCACTGTTAACTACCTTCATTAAATCGGTGTAAGACGGATGTAACATGTTATCTCTCCTTGTTATATATGTGTTGCGCTTCTGTTCACGCTTTTACTCGATATTCTGAATCTGTTCCCTTACCTTCTCGATATCTGTCTTTAAATTGATTGCAGTATTAGTAATATCAAGATCGCTGGATTTTGAAAGGATGGTATTGGCTTCCCTGTTCATCTCCTGGGCTATGAAGTCAAGCTTACGTCCGACATTCTCAGCCTCATTCAATGTATTTTTCATATTATTGATATGTGCACGGAGCCTTACAGTCTCCTCATCCACGCATATCTTGTCAGCAAATACCGTGATCTCGGTAGCGAGTATACCCTGATCCATATTGGTATTGCCTAAAAGCTCTTCCACTTTTGCATACAGGCGGTTCCTGTACTCGTCTACCACTTGAGGCGATCTTTCCTCTATAAAATCGATCATAGAGATCATACCGTCAAGTTTTCCGATCAGGTCGTTCTTTAAATGCTCACCTTCAGCGATACGGGTCTTAACAAAATTCTCAGCAGCATTCTTTATCGCATTCTCTATGAAGCTCCACATTTCGTTCTCGTCGATCTGCTGCTCTTCTATAGTGAATACATCCGGGAAACGTGCCAGCTGTGAAGCACTGATGTTTCCGTCTATCTCGAACTGGCTGCCCATTTTCTTTATAAGGTCAAAATAGCTCTTAGCCAAATCTTCGTTATACTTAACCAGCTCTTTTCCTTCGGTAAAATCCTCATACATGATGAAAATATCAACCTTACCTCTGGAAATATAATTTTTAAGCAGGTTTCTTATGGCCGACTCAAAGAAATTAAGTTTTTTCGGCATCTTAAGACTGATCTCACAATATCTGTGATTAACAGCCTTCATTTCTACCGATATTTTTCTCTCAGGTGTTTCGGATTCAAATCTTCCGAATCCGGTCATACTTTTCAGCATTTACGTTTCCGCCTTTGTAATATGTATTGCATCTGCAACCAATTTATTATAGTAAGATTTTTTTATAAAGTCAAGAAGAATCTTTAAGTGAAATATACTACCTCTTCCTCTGCCGGTGCGGCATCCTCAAGCTTAGTCACATAAAGCACGGGACCCCTGCCGCGGTACTCACGTCTTAACTCTATCTTGATCTTTGCCTCCACATATATCCATTCCCTGTTGTTATGCGAATTAAGGAAATCGGCATAATAAGAAGGTATACGTGCGGTAAAGCCGATAAATCCGATATCGTTTGCACAGCACTGCATGGCAAATCTGCCGGGTACAAAAGTTCCCTTTCCCATCTTAGGCTCCTTATACACCTGAGCCTTAAAGGTTATGTTTTTCTCGTTGTATTTCTTCGGAAAATCAAGGATATCCAGATACCAGAGGCCGAAATCATCGTCCTCTATGACTATCGGATTGGCATTGATATCGAAAGGAAGCTCATCCTCTTCCTCCTTATCCATATCAGTCCCGTCCACGCTCTCGTATATGATCTGGGCCTTACGGTTGACAGGCTTAACTATACGCCTGATATCCGTCTTCTTTGTATCCTTGGTGCAGCGGTTAAATATCACGGTGTCGGAATATTTTATCTGCTCCATGATAAGTGAACGCATGTTGTTGATATAGTTCATAAAAGTGGAAGCATCCACCATGGTGATCAGCTGTACAGTAGTCCAGCCTGCAGGCATCTTCATCTCTAAGAGTTCCTGCATCTGCCATACACCGTTAAGCTCTATGATGATCTTGTCAGGATGATATTCGGCATTAAGCTCTTCAAGCTTTTTGTCGTTAAAATCCTCCCTCTCATCTATGAACTCTACAAATATGTTCTTTTTTCTGAATTTGTCTTCGTCGTACTCCTCTTCGCCTTCTTCGCAGACCAAAAGAAGTA
>JAFRSU010000048.1 GCA_017427415.1 Lachnospiraceae bacterium
AGTACCATCCCTTGAATTTGGTACTTATATTATAACACAAAAATACCGAGAAGCCAGTAAATACAAGGCTTTCGGCACTTTTCTTCTCTTCAAAAAAACAAGTCCGAGGCTTTACAACCTCGGACTTTGTCTTCACTCTGAGGGGATTATTGACATAATCCCCTGATAAAGACTTAGAGACCTAAAATCAAAAGGAGGATGTTACGGTGGGAGACAAAAAGAGAAAGGTTAACGTTAGTTTTGTTATTTTGTCGACATTATTCTGTATTGTCATTGGATTGGCTGTAATGCTTGGAAGTAGCTCAGTACATGTACAGGCAGCGTCGCAAGTGGAAATAGAGGCTACTGCCGAAAGACTGACACTTAACAGCGGCAAGAGGGGAATGATTACTTCTGATGAAAGAGAAAAATGGTACATTTTCAACATAGAAGAGAATGGTTTCTTCAAGGTTAAGCTTGATACTACTGAGAATACGGATGGATCAAAAATTAGAGCTGGTTGGAAATGGAGCTTGTATAAGCAAGGCAGACTTGAATCATCAGTTAAGTCATGTGATTATATCAAGCAAACAACATATTCTGATTATTACTGCCTGGGACAAGGTACTTATTACCTGTTAATTCATGGAACTAGGCAAGATTTTTACCTTGATCCTTTCGATTGTGAATATGAACTTACTGTTCTTTTTGAGCAAGAGAAAAATACGGAAGAAGAGGAAAACGATACTGCAAGTACGGCAAATGTTATCAAAAAAGATGTAACCTATTTTGGTTCTATTTATGATTCGGATGATTTGGACTGGTATAAAATCAGTGTTGACGACAATACAGCAATGAGTCTGACGCTTGACGTTGATGTAAGATCCAATAGCGATAATATAAATGATGGATGGATAGTAAAAGCTTATGATACTACATTAAACTGCTTAAAGGAATATAAGTTTAACAAGAAGACAGTAACTCCATATCTGCCAGTAAGTAAGGGAGAATACTATATTTCAGTGAAGAGTAATGGTAGTTATTTTCGTCCAAGTACTGATGCTGTTTACACTCTCAATGCAACATTTGGTTCGGAGTACTGGGAAGCGGAGGATAACGATACAGCAGGTAAAGCGACAGTACTAAAGGCAGGAACTGACGCTAAGTCGTTGCCTAATCTTTTTGGTACATTGTATAAAGCAGATGATGTCGACTGGTGGAAAGTCAATATCACAAAAAATGGGTGGTTTAAAATTTTACTGTATACTGATTCAGATATTGAACACAGAGAATGGTTTCAGGACGGTTATCAGATGGAAGTATACGCCTCGGATATGTCTGAGGTTTTTTCCGGTATTTGGGGGAGTGCTGAGTTCGCTGATACAGATGAAATACCATGGGGAAAAGGAATCTATTATATTAAGATTGCTGCCAAAAGCACTAATAGAGCCCCCGTGGATTATGTATATAGTTTGGCGGTGCATCAAAAGTCGGATAAAAAATTTGAAAAAGAACCCAATAATGAATTTGAAAAGGCAAATACGATTTCTAAGAAAAGCTTCAAGCATGGGGTGTTGACTACCAGTGATGACGTGGATTATTATGTCTTTAATGTGAAAAAGAAAGCAAAATACACGATAGCGCTTGAGAAAGACGGAAATTATTACATAAACGATCATGGGTGGGATATCGAATTGTATAATTCTGACAAGGAAAGAATAGAAATAACAGAGAATATCACAAAGCAAGGAACCATAACAGCTACGCTGAATCCGGGAAAATACTATATTGCGGTTTCAGGAAATTACAAGACCGGATGGTTTGGATATGATTCTCAGGCTGTTTGGGTATTATATAAGCTGACGGTGAAAAGCAAGTAGTATCTATAGCTTGAGATGATTGAATCTGATTACGTTTTTTGCATTGATAGTTGCAACGCCGTGGACGTGTAAAGCGATGTCTGCGGCGTTGTCATCGGTGTCGATAACTACGATGACCCGGTGCGTCACGCTTTGTGGGTTAATCTGAAATCATAATCTATTTATTTAAGGTTTTTTTGGATTATATTATTATTCGCTTTTAATTATGAAAAAAGAACATGGAGACCAGCGATGAAAACCAGATTTTTTGCCATATGTATTATTTTAGTTCTTATCATTTCTGTAATATCATCCGGATGTAACAAGCCGGCTGAGAAAACTGAACTGAATAAGGAACGCGAAATAGAAGAGGAAACAAAAACGACTGCAAATCCAACTCCCCAAAACGATGAAGTTGCAGCTCAGTCTGTGAAAAACGATGTAATTACAGATGTAATTGACGACAAAGATATCACTAAGGAAGTTGAAGACCCTAATAAAGACGCAAATATAATAGACCCCACCGTTACAATCGAAAATGAATTCGGTGATGCCACGGATTCGGTACCATATATAAAGCAACTTATCCCCGGAGATACAGATCCTATTGATGGTGGAACTCCAAAGGAGTATATAGATGATGTAAAAAGAATGTATATAGACACTATTCATAATATGATCATGCCTAAGTTATGTAGAATTGTGGCGGACTACAGAGCTGAATATGCGGATACATATGAATATTGTTACACCATTGCTGAATACGAAACGAACCGATCTGTATGGGTTTATCAAAATAAATCATCGTTAGACAATCCGGAAGGTACTGTTTCTGAAATGCTTTATTTATGGAATACACCATATTGCATGGTTGCTAAACATCTTGGTCTTGAAGGATGGGTATATCAATGGATCAGACCAAAAAAGTGGCCTTATACACTTACTACGGAAGACTTTGTTCCTGACCATATCCTTAAATTAAGTGACATCATAACTATTCAACCTTTAGAGGGAAAGTATGCATATCGTGATTATGTAGATGAGGAAACAGGAGAATTAATTACCGGGTTAGATGTGCGTCAAGCTAAGTTTGAAGGAGACGATAATATCTATCATTATTATTGTATGTGGGCAGATAAAAACCCTTCTTATCCCAGGGAAGTTTATAAAAGTGTTGAAGGTGTTGATTCACAGGGAAGGCCTTACAGAATCGATATAAGAATGCTGATCGAAAGCGATACCAGTATAAACGGAAAGTATCGAGTTGATGACATAACCAGTAATAAGGCGGATCTGGCGAAGTATGTAGACACTTACATGAATGATAATTATGATAATGTAGAGTCTTTTGTTCAAGATGGTGTCGTATGGTATAAGTGGGAAAATGCAAGTGACGGAACAATAGTCAGATCTTCTTATGATGAGATTTTGGAGATGCTTGATTTGCTCGACTATAAGCCGGAAAAGTAAACAACCCATTGTTTGTATTTGTTGAATTCAGAAGTATAATGAACGCTGAAATGACAATAGGGGGATTATGTCGAAAGAGAATTCCATAAAGGTTTTTTTGATTACCAAACTTCTTATATCTATTGCAATCGCGCTTATGGCGCTTATTGTTGTACCCGGATTCTCCGCGCACGCCGCGAGTAAAGCACCTAAACTTAAGTCTTCGCAGCTCACGATAAATGTTGGATCAAAGAAGAAAATTAAAATCAAGAATCTGCCTGATTCTTTGATCTCAATTAAGTACATATCATCCGATAAGTCTGTCGCTAAGGTAAGCAAAAAAGGGTATGTTACGGGTAAAGCAGTCGGGAGTGCGGAGATTACTGTAAAGATAAAGTACAATAAATCCGGGGAAAAACAAACTACAGAGTGTACAGAAAAGATTACGGTAGTTGAAGCAAAACAGAGTCAAGATAAAGATGATCACCCGAATTCTAATGATACCAAGGAAAAGAAAAATATATATAAAGAAACTGAGGGCTTCCCGGATGTAGAAGTGGGAACGATATATTCTGTTGAGTATTCGGAAGAAGGAAGTAATTACTATAAAAACTATTACAGAATCAGTAATGACCCCGTTGCCGATTTGGAATTGAGTGTGTTACGTCAAACCGGATCCCTTTTTGTTGTAACTGTAAATTCTTATCGCGGTGAGCCGAGAAGTGTTATAATCCCCGATGAAATAGAGTTTACTGTTGATGATAGTACTTATTATGTCCTGATAGTTGGCATTGGTGGATTTAGTGACTGCGATAGTCTGACAGACATTACCTTGTCCGGCAGAGTTACCGATGTAAAAAAAGGAGCGTTTAAGAACTGCAAGAATCTGCATGCTGTTAGTTGGAATGACTGGAATGAAAACCTTGGTTGGGGTGAATATTTTGATAATTTTATCGATGCCTTGAGTATAAAAGATTTGGCGTTTGGCGGATGTGCAAAACTAAAAAATGTTCAATTGCCATTTAATACGTTATACATTTCGGAAAACGCTTTTCAGGGATGCAGCGAACTTATACTGAATGTTGGCAAAAAAACAATACAAAATCCTGAAGAAAGAAAGCGTTTATGGATTAATGATCCGTGGGATGATTATTTGGATAAAATAATTACATCCGATATGAACCGTGTGGAGAAAATCAAGGCCGTACATGATTGGATCATAATGGGGTCAAATAATAAAAACGATGTTGATTTTTATTTATCGGCTACCTTGGAATTGTCCAGAGAGCCTATATTTCAACTGTTAATGTCGATCCTTGAAATACCGATTTATATTAATAGCGTCGAAGATTCTGATGGATACTATTCGGATTTCACATATGTACAATTGGATGACGGATATTATTATCTGGTTGACACATATCTGGATGGATATGGATATCTTTCTTTCGATTATTTCCTTCGTGCTCCTCAATATGTTGATGTCCCGTTATCGGAAGATGATCTGCCGGATGATGTAATGATAGCTCAATATGATTATTTCTTTGACGAAACGTACAATCCGTTGTTTAAAAGATATTTGTTTTATAATCCATATTACGAGGAAGATGAAACAGAGGAACAATTATCTCAAAGAACTATAAAGGTATCTATTGAATTGGGGATTTTTGTAACTGAAGAGGGTGTTGTCAGCAGAAGGTTATATGTTGATGGTTCTGTTGAGGAAACCATCACAAATGATAATAGACGGATCAATAAAACAATAGACAAAGATGGAAATGTTACGAGGATAGAAGAAACCGAAGAATATGATGGAGAGAAAAAATACTACAAGAACATTGATTTTGATAAAGACGGAAATGTTACAAGTATAGAAGAAACCGAAGTCTATAAAGATGGCACATTTTGCTATAAGACTACTTATCCGGATGGATCTTTTATAATAACTGAACACAATCTAGACGGATGGTTTAAGGAAATTCGAAGTGACGGAAAGATTACTGAACAAGGGTATGATGAAACGGGTAAATATGTATTGCGTATTACTTATCCTGATGATAATCCAACAAAGATGTCTGAATATGTCGATGGAAAGTTAACAAAAGAAGTAAGTGCCTCCGGAATTATAACGGAATATGATTCGGATGGAGTAACAGTTTTGCGGATGATAAATGAGCAGGGAGAAGTAATCACTGATAATACAAAGTGATGTTAACCTACGGTTTAAGAGATTCAAAAGTAAAAGGGTAAAACAAAAAGAGGAATCATTGCATTCCCCTCACCGATACTGTAAAATGTTCAAAGAAAGCAGTATTGTTGAGGGGAATTTTTGTCGAAAGGAGCGCGGGTCAGGCAATGGAAGAGATGATCAGAAAGTTACCTATCGGGATACAGGATTTTGAGAGCCTTCGGAAAGACTCTTATCTCTATGTTGATAAAACCGATTATGTCTACAGGCTGATCAATACAGGAAAACAGTATTTCCTCAGTCGCCCCAGACGCTTTGGCAAGTCACTCCTTCTTTCTACATTCAGGACGTATTTTGAAGGACAGAAAGAGCTGTTCACAGGACTGAAAATCGAAGAACTTGAAGGTGACAGCCCGGATTCGTGGCAGAAATACCCCGTGTTTTATTTTGATTTCAATAAAAAGAATTTCAGAACGGATACTGCGCTTGAAGAGGTTCTTGTGTCACATCTGACAGAGTGGGAGAGCATATACGGCGAGGACTACAAGGACTGCCCGCTTGAAGAGAGATTCCAAAAACTCCTTGTTATGGCAACAAAACAGACGGGGAAGAATGCCGTAGTACTAGTTGATGAATATGACAAGCCTCTCCTTGAAGCGGTAGACCCGGAAAGAACGGAGCATAACAAGGCAGTTTTTAAAGGTTTTTTCAGTACCTTGAAGAGTTATGACAGATATCTTAAATTTGTATTCCTGACCGGAGTTACCAAGTTTTCAAAGGTCAGTATCTTCAGTGACCTTAATCAACTTAACGATATTTCGCTGGACAGGGAACTGTGTGGAATCTGTGGGATTACGGAATCGGAAATGATAGATTGTTTCGAGCCGGAAATTCGTGCACTTTCCGAAAAACAGCAGATATCATATGAGGAATGTATTGCAAAACTCAAAGGAATGTATGACGGATACCATTTCGGCCATGACACCGAAGGAGTGTATAATCCGTTCAGTTTGCTTAATGCGTTTTGGAAAAAAGATTTCGGCATGTACTGGTTCTCTACCGGAACACCGACTTTCCTGATCGAAAAGCTTAAAAAATCCGAAGTCGATGCGAAACAGTTTACGGGTGAAGACTGCTATGAAAACGAATCAGCACTCACAGATTATCGTATCGAAAATCCGAACCCGATCCCGTTGTTCTATCAAACGGGTTATCTCACGATAAAGGGCTACGACAGTCTTTTCAGGAGCTTTAAACTCGGCTATCCGAATGAAGAAGTTAAGAATGGCTTTTTGGAGAGTCTGGCTCCGCTTTATCTTTGCGCAGAAAATGAGCCTAACCCGCTTGACATCAGAAAGTTTGTCGGCGATCTGTTCTCCGGCAACACCGACGGTATCAGGGATCGCTTGGTCGAACTCTTTGCACGAATCCCGTACCCGGATGATGAAAAGATAGTCGAGCAGAACTTCCAGAACGTGATCTACATAACGTTTATGTTACTCGGACAGTACGTTCACGCTGAAGTACATAACGCGAAGGGTAGGGCGGACTGTGTTGTCGAAACCTCTGATTATGTTTATATCTTTGAGTTTAAACGCGACAAGAGTGCCGAAGAAGCTCTTACACAGATAGAAGAGCAGGGATATGCGAAGACTTATGCCGCTGACAAACGAACGGTATTCAAGATCGGAGCAAACTTCGAGTCGAAAGAAAGAAACCTCTCGGGATGGATTGTTGTGAAATGATACATTTAAGGGCTTGTCAAAAGACAGGCTTTTACAATTCGGCTCTGACGTGATAAGATATTATTCGGCTCGTCAGAGTCGTTTTAATGTGATAAATCGGATAGGAGATATAAAGACATATGAAATTAGGTATAGTTATATGAACTCCTGTTTCATGAATCTCCATAAAGAGTCATAAAACTCTATGAAACCGCATATATACTGGGTTCGTGGTAATTTGTTCTCGTATGTAACTTGTTATAAATTATTATAATTTATAGAAAAATGGTACTCCCGTGGTACTCGGTATGGTACTCGATATTCGGGAGACCAAGAAAAAATATCAACATTATTTCATTTGTAACAAGCTATATTGAGACCCAGGTTAGCAAAACTTAATCGAAAAAAATGATTACAAATAATTGCCTATACATTCCTGCTTTATGTAGGTGATGTGTAGGCATTTTTTGGGGGAATAAGAAAATGATATATATTGATACGAAAAATACACTATCGCTAAAACGTGGTGTGATGGATTTTTTAAATATAACGGAGGAAGAGCTAGAGCAAATATTCGAAACGATGGATTCTGTTGAAGAGGCTCCATATGATTGGGCTAAATCATTTTTAGAGGATTATGGTATAGACTCATCTTTGGATTCTATCCAAATGTTTCACCTCACAAGACGCTTGAATGGAACAAATCTAAGGGTCAACAATAATCTAGAACAGCTTTTGTTAAGAGAGACACCGGTATCTGAATTTTTTAAAAGATATGATGTGACTTTTAAGAAAAATCCTGGACATATGGAAATGTATTATAAAGGATCTTTACAACCGTTGGATGATGAGTTTTATACAGGACCGGGAAATATGGCTTATATCAAGTCTAGGCTTGGATATTTTGAGACTCAAGACTATTGCGTGAATGGATTTGCGTTTAGAACTCATTTGGAAATGCAGTCATATTATCGATCTCTTTCATGGTGTCCTGAATTAGTGGACAACATAGGCAGATTTTTAGAGATAAAGAATATGGTGACAGATTACATGGATAACAGCAAATATTATTGTATTGAACCTTAATCCGTGAACGTAATCTCGGATATGTGTTTCTAAAACATTGTTTCTGTGCAATATTTTTTGAACTTTGACAAACATATGATCCCTAACCTGTTGGGTGATGCAAAATACTGTTTTATTTGCTGCATTCCAGGAGCATATCCTGTATAATGTATTAGCAGATACATTCACGGAGGAGATAGCCATGAGAACCATACATGTAGAGTTCAGCGAAGAGAGACTCATTACACCGAGCGGCCTTGTATTTGTCGGCCAGATCCTGGGCAAAAGCAATTTCGTCAAGAAGATGAACCGTTCGCCTATATCCAGGGATTATCTGCAGAAGCAGATCAAGAACGGTGATATTCTTCTGACATACATTGGTATGCTCTGTCAGGGGAAGCCTCAATATGAGGCTGTCCGTGAAATGATGGATGATCCAGACTACTATAAACAGGCACTTGGGGTCACATACGCAATTCCCTCGGCTGAAACCCTGCGGCAGAGGTTCGATATGATCGGCGACACTCTGCGCAAGGATATCCTCCAGGCGAATGTCGATATGATCCGAGATATGAAGATTGAGCCATCAGCCTTAGAGAACGGTTATGTACCTGTAGATATAGATGTCACGCCCTTCGACAATTCAAAGACCCGGAAAGAAGGGGTGTCCAGAACCTACAAAGGGTTCGACGGTTTTGCACCGATCATGGCCTATATCGGAACTGAGGGGTATTGCATCAATACTGAGCTTCGCATCGGAAAGCAGCACTGCCAGAAGGAAACGCCTGACTTTCTGCGGGAAACCATTGACCTCTGCCGGCAGCTTACGGATAAGCCACTGCTTATACGTCTTGACTCGGGAAATGATGCATCCGAGAACATCGGTATATTTATGGAGGAAAGTTATAAGTACAATAACGTATCATTCATCATAAAGCGAAATCCCAGACAGGAAAGCAAAGAGGAATGGCTCGCTTCTGTACGGGACTGCTGTACGAACATCCAGACTCCCCGCGAGGGAAAGACCGTTTACATCGGCCAGACATTTCGCGATGTAACATACTCTCTTGCAGACTGTACGGAAAAGACCGTGGGCATACGCACCATCTACGAGATCACGGAACGTACTATCGATAAACATGGGCAGTACTTTATAGCTCCTGATATAGAGCTTAATACGTATTGGACCAACCTGCCGTTATCCGATCAGGAGATCATCAACCTCTACCATGCTCATGGCGAAAGTGAGCAGTATCATAGCGAGATCAAATCTGATATGGATGTGGAAAGGCTTCCATCCGGCAAGTTTGACAGCAACAAACTTGTCCTTGAGCTGACTGTGATCGCCTACAATATCCTGCGAATCATAGGGCAGGAATCATTGAAAAAGAAAGATTCTCCGACACGCAAAACAGTACGCAGACGCAGAATACGGACTGTTATCAGTAACCTGATGCAGTTTGCCGGGCATCTGACGGAACACGCTGGAAAACTTGTTTTGTCTATAGGAAAGAGCAATCTGTGGAGATTCACTTTTAAACGTATATATGACAGCTTTGCTATGTCATCCTGAAGGCAGACAACTGAATATGCCTTCTGCTTCGGCGTATACGCCGAGGCTTGTTCGCTGACCCGTAATGTATGGAATTATCAAGGTTCTATGGCAATATAGCGTTAAATATAGGGCAAAAGTAACTGCTCTATATATTTTGAGGTAAAGTTCACGGATTCAGGTTGAATACTTGATCCCCCTCTCAGAAGTTATTTTTGATATAACAAATTCGCCGGAATCTGAATTAGAAAAAACTCTTATTTTTCTTGCAAACGCCATAGAAAGGTTATACAAAGAATGGAAGCGAGCGAGCTTTATTTGTGACGATAATTTAATATTACGCCTTGAAGATAATGCTGAAACAAAGGAAGAGTGGTTTATTAATGCAGAAGAATTGAAACTATAAAACACAGGTAAAATAGATTTTTTAGCATCGGATAGTAAAATATCCGATGCTTTTTTTGTTTTGTTTTTTACATAGACACATTCTGTCTTTACAGATTTGTATTATGCCAATATAAAAAATACGAAACAAGCAATATGAAGGAGACAGATAATATGCCAAATAGAAAGGATAAGTATTGGAATCAGTTCTTAAATGATTGGGATGGGGATGCCACTGATGGAGATAGTAAGGGAAGTAGGACAACTGTCTTTTCGTCAAAGGAAGACAGACTCTTTTATGTCTATGGTGATATCAATGCAAGAAATTGTGCTGATGTGGCATATGATATCTCCCAGATCAATATTGAAGATGATGATAAAGACAGAAAGGAAAAAGATTTTAAAAGAAAACCTATCAAGATTTATTTTAATTCTTTTGGAGGGAGCGTATATGATATGTGGCTCTTAGTAGATACTATTTTAGGCTCTAAAACGCCTGTACATACATATTGTACCGGATACGCTATGAGTGCTGCCTTTGTCATTTTTCTGGCTGGACACAAACGTTACATGAGCCCTCATGCAACGCTTATGTATCATCAGATTTACTGTTGGAGATCAGGAAAATACCAGGACTTAGTTGACGACAGGGAGCAAACTGATCACTTGAACGATATGATTGAACAGTTTGTAGTAGAAAGATCAGGTCTGACTAAGGAAGATTTGTTGAATATCAGAGAGAAAAAGAAAGATACATATTTTTCCGCGAAGGAAGCAAAGGAAAAGAAAATCATAACCGATATTATCGGCTTTACTAAGAAGCAACAAAATTCCGATTAAGGAGGTGAATCTAATGAAGAGACTGTTGTTCTGGCTTCGCGTAATTAGAGACCCGGTTTGGGGCTGTAGATCCTTTTGCGGAACATGTAAGTATTACACAATTTGTCGCAATGAGAAGGATTGAAAAACAATTAAAAAAACTTTTTCTGAAGGACAGAAGCTGTCTAGGTGGTTTGATATTTTTAGACTACCAAACACCGCAAGCGGGCAAAATCAAATTCAAAATTTATACCGAAGGAGGTACTTGAAAATGAGTAATACAGACGTTGTTGAAACAGTTGTGCAGGAAGATGAAGACTTGTTGACTGATGAAGAGATTAAGGATATTGAGAAAGAGGTGAACGAAGTGGAAGTTAAAGAAGGTAACAAGAGCATCTATGTTCTTCTAGAAGAAGAGATTATGGGACTAGATATCCCTGACAATGAGAAGGCAAAAAGGCTCTCCAGATTGATTAAAGTGAGAAATCAGAAGGTGAACATTATGCTTACTGGTTCTACCGGAGCCGGAAAGAGTTCAACCATAAATGCATTATTCAATATGGATGTAGCTAAGGTTGGTGTTGGTGTTGATCCTGAAACATCGATTATTGAGAAGTTTACATTAGACAACCTGGTAATCTGGGATACACCTGGTCTGGGTGATGGTGTGGAAAATGATGAAAGGATTAGTCGTTCTATTCTTGAAAAGCTCAACGAACTTGATGAAGATGGCAACCCTTTGATTGATCTTGTAGTTGTTGTGCTGGATTCTTCATCAAAGGATTTAGGAACTTCTTATGAGCTGATAAATAATATTCTTATTCCGGCTCTTGGTGATGATGCAAAGGATAGAATTCTTCTTGCATTAAACCAGGCGGATGTTGCTATGAAAGGTACTCACTGGAACGAGGAAAGCAATTCTCCGGATGAAGTGCTTAAGGAGTTCTTAAAGAAGAAGGCTGACTCAGTTCAGAATAGGATCAAAGTAGCTACAGGACTTAGTATTCGCCCTATCTTTTATTGTGCAGGATACAAGGAAGAAGGTGGAGAGCAGCGAAAACCTTATAACCTTACCAAACTATTATATTACATCATCAAGTCAGTTCCTAAGGATAAAAGACTTGCCCTCGCGGACAATATTAACGACGATGAAGATAACTGGCTTCATGATGACAAGGAGACCGATTACAAAGGGAAAATCAAAAGCAGCTTTGGGGAAATGCTCATGTACGGTAAGGAAGCAAGCAACCGAAAACAAGAGATAGACCGCCAGCACTACACTATTCCGAACCAAAGACCAAAAGATAAGCATTGTGGGAAAATCTAAACTTTTGGATTTTCCTACAATGCCAACTACG
>JAFRSU010000049.1 GCA_017427415.1 Lachnospiraceae bacterium
AATCCATGCATTTTTCTTGATTATATCCCCAAAAACGTGAAAAAACAACTGGAAAAATGCAGAAAAATAGCCAAACCAGAAATAAGTCTGGCAAAATAGAATGGCCGAGTTCAAACCAGAAGTTAGTTTGGCATTCAACTTATTGTCACGCTTCATTTTAGAGCTTGTTACTTTTTTTGATTTGAAAAGTCTAATAATATTAGCTTGTTTACAAAAACTTATATAAGAGGACATCAATGAAGGCAGATTTTAATGAAATATATCGTCTTTATGCGAGAAGATTATATCTGTTTATATATGGCAAATGTAGGAATAATGAACTTGCAGAGGATGTAATGCAGACTACGTTTTTAAAGGCAATAATGCATATCGATAATTTTCGTGAAGAAAGCAACATTTATACATGGCTTTGCAGAATTGCCATTAATACTTTAGCCTCAGAAATGAATTTGTCAGAACATAATAACACTTCTTTGGAAGAAACTATTGAGAAAGGGATTCTAAACTTTGCGAAACAAAATGAGGAAGATCCATTAAGTATGCTAATAAAAAAAGACGAAGTATCTGTATTATATCGGAGTATCAATAACCTGAACCGAGACAAAAAGCAGGTGATATTGATGAGATTACAGGGACTTCGATTTAAAGAAATCGGCCAACGTCTTAATAAAAGCGAAGGATGGGCAAAAATGAATTATAAAAGAGCAATCAACTCTTTAAGAAAGGATTTAATAAAATGATTGATTGTGTAAAAGCAGAACAAATAATGTCTGACTATATCCTGGGTCTCACCGATAAAGAGGAAACCTTTGATATGGATGCTCATATACATACTTGTGAAAAATGCAGGAAGTATTATGAAGATTTAAAAAAAGCTGATAAAGAGATGTCTGAGAAATCCGAAACTGAACCCTTTAAAAAGGTAAATAAAGTTATAAGAAAGCAGAAAAAAAACAAATGGATAGCCTTAATCTTGGCAGTGATATTTGCAATGGCATTAGCTGTAATTGTGATAGGTGAGTTTTTCCCCAATACCGGCTTGCCAAGTATTACACGTTTGTCATATAAGAAAAAGGCAAAGAATATTGTTGAGGATATGTTTAATAACAATATGGAACCCATGCTTTGGGGAGCTGTAAACATAGCGTCAGGAACCTATGGATATTCTGAAACAAAGGCTGTCAATGTTAAAGATATGTTTAACGATTATACACATCAATTAAACAGTATTTATGACAGGTATTTAGCTGGGAGAAAGTGGTCAATAAAGGAAATAAAAGTAGCGTATGAAAATAGTTTTTCATATAAATCATTAATCAATAATGGTAATCAAAATCCTAATCATATGGGTTATACGGTAACTGCTACAATTGGGATTGAAGATATAGAGTTTGATATTATCTTTTATTTCTACAGCCCAGATTATTACGATATCTATTTTAGTTATACAGAGGATATCTTAGAATATAAGGAAGGAATAGAGAAAATATACAATCTTATCAATCATTTTTACAGATACGTTTGGGATATTGATTATATGCAATACATTTTAAATGACAGAATGGTTGATAACAAGACTGTCTTAGATGATATGTATGATAATTATGTTCCATTCCTTAAAGGCGTTTATGCTCCTAAACAAGGTGCTGATGACATAACATATACTGATGAACTAAATGAGAAACTTAAGGAGATAAAGGGTACAAGTATAACAGAACATATTGACATGCAGATCCGGGATTATAATATCGATAAACATGCATTAAATGTTCAGATGATATGGCAGATAACAGATATAAATGGCTATAAGGCAATTATGATTAAAAATTTCCTTTATGATGTAGATGGATATCATCCTACTGATGATTTGGTTGAGATTATCGCCGTCGACGGATTTGATGCCAAGCTGTTCAGAAAATTAGAGGAGTTGTTTTAAATAAAGGCTGTGACAATGAGAATCATCCTCATTGTCACAGCTTTTTAGTTAGCGTTATCTGTATCTGTACCAATATCTATGACTGTACCGATGAAAAATGGGGTATTGCTGTTACAGTCTATTAGCATATAGACAAAGGGGCGGTCAAGGAAGACTTCATGAAAATCAAGCGGTGCACTGGCATCATCACTATCAATCTTTGTTGCTGCACCGGCCTTTGTTCCTTTTTCGTCTACTGTTATAAAGGTTTTATGTAATACATCGCTGATATAAATATTCCCATCTTCCGGTGAAGCAATACCCGAGAGGTCTGCTCTGTATGGATCAAATGCTTCATCCATCCCCAATGCTTTTAATGTCTCGCTCAGACTTAAGTTGTAACCATAAGAAAACTTGGGTAAGCTGGCATGTACCAGAGAAGAATCATGACTCGAAAGCAAATCCTCGATTTTGCTGCAGGTAAGTGAGTCAATATAATCCGTCATGTTGATATTTTCTTTTGGGAGCAATGCTACAAAAGCATATTCCCTGCCCTTATAATACTTGATGAAACCGGTAGTATTTTCATCTTCTAAATAATCTCCTTCAGTTGAATACATAAAGGATACTTTTCTTTTTGATCCGCTCTCTGTTGTAAATATCCCATCACGTACATTCCTACTACGATAGATGCTTTCCCATTCCGCCTCAAATGAAAGAGCATTTATCAGATACATCACCGTGTCTTCATCAATATCTTCATCCAGGATTTTATCTATCATTCCGTCGGTTTTATTCTTTACCCATTTATTTATCTCGTTTTTTGCTTTCTCATCAAAAGTCCGCTTGTAGATATCTGCACCATAATAGTTTGCATTGGTCTGCAGAAACGCTCTGCTTACGTCTTTTAATCTTTCTTCAAACCATATGGAATTGGCCATGGATAACTTACTTTTCTCTCTTTGTGTCAGTTTGGACATATATCCCAAAATATATCTGTTTATTGTATCATGGTCTGCTCCCAATACCTGTTCCATCTGTGTGAGAGTTTCACCTTCAGCACCGTTGGCGCACATCCCAAGTGCTGCCAATACAGAAACAGGAGAAATCAGCTGATTCTCTCCGGTTTTATAGCATTCCTTAAAAAGTCGTATGGAAAAATCTGTGATAGTGCGGGAATATGCTCCATCTGTGGCTCCTGATATATTGTTTTCGGCTTCAATCCCTTCCATAAGATTTGATGCTTTTATCTTACGTGACTGACTGATCATAAGGATAATGCATATTGTGACTACCAAAGCTATCGAAGCTGCTATAGAGTAATATTTCCTTTTGATTTTTCCAGCGTCGGGGACGGGCAGCATGTTTTGTTCACTTCGTTCAAGTATTTCATCACTTATGCCGTTCATGCTTTTGTACAGATCATCTTTATTCATCTATGTAACCCTCCTTCTTCAGATATTTCTTTAGTTTTTCTCTGGTCCTTTGAAGTATCACGGAGACATTATGCGGAGTTATCCCATAACGTATCGATATGGTCTTGATACTGTCCGTAAAGAAATATCTTCGTGTAAAGATATCCCCCTCACGTTCCGGGAGGCCGTCCACATATTCTCCGATGGTCTTTTCAAGCTCTTTAGCTTCAAGTTCACCTGTTATATCTTTTCCGTCACCGATACATTCAGACAGTTCTTCTAAGGCAAAAGCGGTTTCTTTACCGAGCCGTTTTTTCGCAGTCCTGGCCTTCAGTCTGTTTATAGCAGAATTTCTTGTGATCCTGGCAAGGAACAGTTTGAGTACATTCGGCCTCTTTGGAGGCATTTCGTTCCATGCAGTAAGCCATGTATCATTGACGCATTCTTCCGAATCTTCCCTGTTGGTAAGGATATTTTTCGCTATCGCGAAGCAATAATTCTCGTATTTTTGTGTAGTATAATATATGGCTTTCTGATCCCTTTTCCAATACATGTCGATTATCTCTTTATCGTCCATAGCAACCTCCGGATATTATTATAGGACGTTCTATAGTATAAGACAACTTTTTTTATGGAATGTCACAATAAATGTTTGGGAGCAAATGTTTTTGGGGGGGTGGGTTTTGGTTTTGACATTTAATTGTAATTTTTAATTCTGGTTTTTGCATTTAATCCATAAGTTAGTCTGGCAGTGATATAATGGGTATGTATCCTCCTGGGAACGGAGGGAATATGCTTGAAGAAGGACGTAAGAAAGGCCAGCACCTGACGAGGG
>JAFRSU010000050.1 GCA_017427415.1 Lachnospiraceae bacterium
AATCCATGCATTTTTCTTGATTATATCCCCAAAAACGTGAAAAAACAACTGGAAAAATGCAGAAAAATAGCCAAACCAGAAATAAGTCTGGCAAAATAGAATGGCCGAGTTCAAACCAGAAGTTAGTTTGGCATTCAACTCCTGTTCCCGGGGGGTGAAAAAAAATGGAACCGGGGTTTCGGGTGGCACGTCTAATGGTCAGAAAACGAAGACAAAAGAGAAGAAAATACAGAAAATAAACACGATATATCGGACGGTAACACAGGAAACACAGTAAGACACGGAAAGGTACACATGATCCCGGTGGTAAAATGCGAGATAAGGCATAAAACAGGTACCGGGAGAGAATCGGAGGAAAAATTATGAAGAAAAAAAGTATGAAAAAAAGGATTGTAGCATTAACGTTAACAGCAATTTTATCATTGGGTCTTTTTGGTTGCTCGAGCGCTGAGGACGGAGCAAGAGATCATCACCGCGATTATACGAGTCCGGTGAGTACGGATGCACCTGCTGCAGAGGATGGCGGTGCAAATTATAAGATGACTCTGGGAAACTATTCGATGGCAGCAACGGAAGGGATGGCATATGACCAGAGCCAGAACGAAATAGAGTGGAACACCGAAGAGTACAAGTACATTGACGAAAACGGTTGGAAGGTCGTAAGCGTTTCACCTTTTTCAACATTTGCGGCAGATGTGGATACAGCTTCTTATGCGAATTTAAGAAGAATGATCACCAGAAACCAGAGTATCCCGGCGGATGCGGTAAGAATAGAGGAACTTATCAATTATTTTAAGTATGATTATAAGGCACCCACAGGAAGCGATCCTTTCTCGATCACTACCGAGCTGGCACCCTGCCCCTGGAACGACAAGACACAGCTGCTCCTTGTGGGCATCAAGGCCAAGGATATCGACATGAGGCAGAGAAAGCCTTCAAATCTCGTATTTTTGGTAGACGTATCCGGCTCCATGAATGGCGCGGACAGATTAGGTCTTGTGCAGGCATCATTTAAGATGCTGACCGACGAGCTTTCCGAGAACGACAGGATCTCACTCGTGACATACGCATCTGGCGACAGAGTCGTATTTGAGGGACTTACCGGCGCGGACAAAAAGGAGATCACGGAAAAGGTCGAGGACCTTTTTGCGAGCGGCGGAACAAACGGTTCTGCAGGCATTCAGACAGCGTATGAGATAGCTGAGAAGTATTATATCGAAGGTGGAAATAACCGCATCATCCTTGCTACCGACGGCGACCTCAATATCGGCATCACAGATGAAGGTTCTCTGACAAAGCTTGTAAAAGAGAAGGCAAAGAGCGGCGTGGAGATGTCAGTACTCGGATTTGGCTGGGGAAATATCTCCGATACACGTATGGAAGCATTAGCTGATAACGGCAACGGCAATTACAGCTACATCGACTCCATGAACGAGGCGAGAAAAGTACTCGTGGATGAGATGGGCGGCACACTTTTCACAGTGGCAAAGGATGTGAAGTTCCAGCTTGAATTTAACCCCGCTATGGTAAAAGGATATCGTCAGATCGGTTATGAGAACAGGGCCATGGCAGCAGAGGATTTCGCAGACGATACCAAGGACGGCGGCGAGATCGGTGCCGGACACAATGTGACCGTGCTTTATGAGATAGCTCTTAAAGACAGCGAGCAGGAGCTTCCCGAGATCGATTCCAAGTATTCCAAGGTAACAGCAGATGATAATGCAACGGGCGAGTACCTCACAGTGAACATCAGATACAAGGCTCCCGACGGAGACACCAGCACACTGATCGAAAAGGCTGTAGACGGAGCTGTATTCTCAGAGAAGATGAGCGAGAACATGTCATGGGCAGCAGGTGTAGCTCAGGCCGGCATGCTCATCAGGAAGTCCGAGTACGCAGGCACCAGCACCATGGCGGATGTGATCGGGAGACTTTCCGAACTTGATATTACAAGAGAAGATGAATACAGGAAAGAGTTCTGCGAGCTCATGAAGAAAGTTGTGATTGACTAAAAATCGGATGTTATCCTGAGCGCAGCGAAGGAGCTTTCCGGTGGACATATATATAGTAGTCTTCCCCTCGAATCCCCCGCTTCCGGTAAAATGGGAGCGGGGGGTTGATTATTTTTTGGGAACGATACTGAGACGTAAACCAAGCTGGTTAATGAGTTTTAACAGAGTATCTAACTTTGGAGTTGTTTTTCTTGATTCTATCCGGGCAACGGAGGATTGGGGAATATCACACAGAGCTGCCAATTCACGCTGGCTCATTCCAAGTTCGGAGCGTTGTTTTATGATAGCAGATATTATGGCAGCTTCTTCCTCTGCTTCTTCAAGGAGTTTCTTGCCTAACGGATCGGATTGTTTTACCTGGTCTTTATATTCTTTCCAATTCATAGTGTAGGGTCCTTTCTTGCAATAATGTTCATGGATATTGTTTCTAAAGTGATGATAGCATAAATGCTATCAAGAGTCAATTTTTAATTGAAATAGTTGTTCTTTAATGATAAAATCACAGGTAAGATTGAAGATCCTTTGTTACTTAAGGATGACAGAAAACGAGGACCTGATCATGCGGAACAGGAAAGCGGAAAACGTGATATGGGCGGCGAGCGCTATCATGCTGATAATATACATGATAGTATTTGTTTTGGTGTCCGAAAGCGAATACATCCTGGCAGGTGTGGTGTTCGGGGTGGCGACGCTTATCATGCTGTGCGCCTCGGTATTTTCCGAGGGGCGGAACAAGCAGGGATGCCTCATCGTATATGCGATACTTGTCATGGGTGTCTCGTTCATATGCCATCAGCTCTGGTGCGGGCTGCCGATGCTGACCGCCACGGCGCTGTATTCATGCTATGATTTCCTGCTCTATTCCGGGAAGAAAAATATACTTGTGAATGTGTTTTTTGTGGCAGGATTTGCGTATTGGTCGAGGAGGCTTACTCCGGAAAGGATGGGAGTGGAAGGATATCTGGCTGTCGCGGGACTGGTGGTATTTGCAATAATGTGGAGTCTTGCGGTATACTGGCTGTTCAGGTATTTTGAGATGAACGCCAATCTTGAGAAGGCACTTAAGAGTTCCGCGCTTGATGCGATGAATGAGAGACAGTTAAGAATAGAGATAGCGGAAAGTAAGAATCTGGCCGAAGAAAATGCAAGACTGGAGGAAAGAGAGCGTATCAGCCGGGATATCCACAACGCGGTGGGGCATACTCTTTCAGCTGCGACGGTGACGTTGGATGCGGCACAGATGCTGATGGATTCCGATTCAAAAAGAGCCAATGAAAAGATCGACCAGGCAAATGAGCGTATCCATGAAGCTATCGGGTCTGTAAGAAGTGTTGTGAGGACCTTGGATTCTAAAGATGACAGTGTATTGGTGCAGGATTATATTAATTCTTTAAAAGAGCTAATACATAATTTCACTCTTGATACCGAGATAAAGGTTCACCATAACCTGGATCTGATACTTGCTGAAGAGGAACGTCGTATAAGTGTAAAAACTCCGGATGATAATACGGAAAGAAAAGAAGGAAAGCTCCATATCGGACGGGCAGCATTTATCAGTAGTTCGATTTCTGAGCTTTTGACAAACGGCGTAAAACACGGAAAAGCCACAGTGTTTATAATACTTTTGACACTGGGTGAAACCAATATCGGCGTTCAGGTCAGTGATAACGGTGCCGGCTGGGGAGATATCACGTACGAGCAGAAACAGCTTAAGTTACGTAACGGGTTCGGATTACGTAAGATGAACGATTATATAAAAACAAACGGTGGTTCATTTGAAGTAGAAGGCAAGGACGGCTTCTGTGTAAAGATATCGTTACCGAGATAAAAGATAAATATGACCGCAGTCATGGTAAGATATGACCGCGGTCACTTTTTTTATTTGAAATGCGGGTGTATGATGATGTCAGTCAATCAGAGGGACGGTTCTGTGATCGACAAAAAAGAAAGTCTTTTCCCCCGGGGGAGGGGAAGCTGTCCGTCCAAAGGACGACTGATGAGGGTAGGAGGCTTAAGGACATGAAAAAGAAAACACGTAGATTTTTGGTAATGGTGTTGATGATCTTATCAATCCTTTCGTTAACCGCTTGCGGTAAATATAATTCGAGTTGGAGTGCAACAGCATTTGCGCATTCCAATACATCTAAGTCGGCATCCATGAGCTTTTGGAAATTTGACGGAACGATAGTTTTTAAACTCAAGTGCAAGGATAGCGGGAAGGAAGTCCTTAAATACAGCGGTAAGCTGGATGGCAAAGAGGAAAACGGAACTATTACCGTATACTACGATGATGATGGGACCAAGAAGGAACTGTTTTCATTAAAAAACGGGGAAAGCGTGGAAGCAACTCTGGATAAGCTGAACGAAGGAACGGTACATATAATCGTTGAGACCGATAACAGATGCGAAAACGGAGAACTTGAATTTAATATAGAATAAAACGGCATGGTCGATCAGAGGGACGGTTCTCTGATTGACAGAAGGAAGGAAAAAGGATGGACAAAAAAGGAAAGGCAACGCTTTCTGCGATGCCGTACATTAAGGGAAACAAAAAAAGAATAAGAGCACTGATCATTTCGCTGTCAATGTTTGTGGTATTAAGCTACGGCGTAAGTTATATACTGGCCTGCTGTATGGAACCGTTTGAACAGGCTTGCAGCGAACCGTACCGGGACATGCTGCTTACCAGTCCGCATGTTGTGATAGATGAATACGAGACAGTTGATGAGTGGAGCGAGCTTGCAACAAAAGAGGTGCTTAAGTGTGCAGCGGAAATAGAGAAAATCCCGGGAATAACAGGGACACTTCTTTTTAGAGAAGGCCGAGTCAGGATGAAAAGCGTAGTCGGTGAAACGTCGCTTCCCTGTTTCTTGATGGATAACAAAGAAGATGTTAAGACCCTGATGGACTATAAGGACGCAAAACTGGTATCAGGAAGACTTCCCGAAGCTCCGGGCGAGATACTGGTTGACGAAAAGCTTGCCAAAAACATGGGAGATAAAGTGCTCGAGTACATGTCAGACCGTTACTATATTGTGGGGCAGTGTGAAAGCGATTATTATCTGGCATTGGGTATGGCTCTTTCTTCAGAGAATGATATAAACCTTATAGTGTTCCACCCGGATGACGGGAAGGATTACGGACAAATGATAAAGGACACAGGCATAGAGATTTATTATGTAATGGATTATGAATCGCAGCATAAAGGTGTTATGGAGGATGTCGGCTCTCTTTTATCTGTGGAACGTCTGATACAGCTGTCTTGCGGGATCATGCTTGCAATATGTCTTTTGGTTGTGCTTTCACTGCATATAATGGACAGGCATGAGGAATGGTGTCTGATGAACTCGATCGGATTTTCATCAGGTGAGATATATTCCATGGCACTCCGAGAGCTGTTGTTCTGTTTTGTTATGGCGTTTGGTATAGGAGTAGTATTTTCGGCAGCAGAGGGTATTGCATTTGATAAACTGCTATGTGCACCCATAGGAGTACATATAGACTTATTCAGGAAAAGTACGATCCCTGTAGTGATCGGAGTGATGACAGCTATATACGGATGTGCACAGATACCGCTGTTTGTGAATATAAGGAAAGTATGTACGGTTGACGCTATTGAGTAGGAGGGAAAATCAACCACAGAACCGTCCCCATTATTGATGAGAAAAGGAGAAAAAAATGTTTGAATTAAAGAATGCAACAATGATCTATGATATGGACAAGGAAGAAAAAGTATATGCGATGAGAAATATCTCACTGCAGCTGCCCGACAAGGGACTGGTTGGGATCATAGGTCCTTCCGGAAGCGGCAAATCCACGATGATGTATACCATGTCTACCATGAAAAACCTTACCAGCGGTGAGATCCTGTATAACGGAAAACCGATCACAAACATAAAAGAATCCGAGAGACAGACCTTAAGGCGGGACGAATTCGGATTTATATTCCAGAGACATTATCTGGTGCCTTACTTAACAGCGGTGGAGAATGCAGTATTGGCAGCTAATTGTCCCAAGAAAGAAGCTGTGGAAAAAGCACGTAAGATACTTCTCGATATAGGATTAAAAAAGAATGAGCTTGATAAGATCCCGGCAAAGCTTTCCGGAGGACAGCGCCAGAGAGTAGCCATAGCCAGAGCCATGATGAACGATCCGAAGGTGCTTTTTGCGGATGAGCCTACTGCTTCACTCGATCATGAGAACGCATATCTGGTTATGGACAGACTCAGAGAGTATGCTATGGAGAGGCTTGTGATCGTAATAACTCATGATCACAGTATACTTAAAAGTACCGATATGACCATAGAGGTATGGGATGGAAGCGTTTCTGCGGTTAAGGTACCGGATGCCACTAAGATTGCATAAAGGAGGAATCATGAATCCGTTTTCTGCGATTTATTATATAAAAAGAAATAAAGCCAGAGCCATAAGCATTATCATCATGCTGGCCTGCACCGCTATAGTATTTATGGGCGGAATGTATATAGATAACATAAACGACGTCTTTGCGTATGCTTACGAGGAACCGGCACAGTACGCATTATGGGTGGGCTCCGGTAATAACAATGATATAAATGATGAAGTAAGGGATTTTTATCAGCACCAGGAAGAGCTTTTGCCCGAGAGTGCAAAGACACATATCGGAGTGGATGTACGTTATGCGGATTATAAGAGCATAATGGGATTTAATAACGGTATCACGGTATTCTTCATGACCTCAAAAGAGGATTTTGATACTTTTGTTAGGCTTACGGATATACTGCCCGAAGGTTTTACATTGGAAGATAATGAGGTGGTAATGTCTGAGATGCTGGCCAATAACTGGGGAGTAAAAGAAGGTGACATATTAAGTTCCACAGATGATTCGACGGCACATGTTGCTCTTAATTCGGATATGTTGGTAAAAAAGGTACTGCCGTTAAAAGGTAACCAGATATATGGTTGGTCGAGTTCATTTGGAATATACAGCAGCTTGATCCTTTCGACCACAGAAGAGCATGCACCGACACTGGCGGCAGATCTTAATGCTCTAAGGACCACCATCCCCGAAAAATATCCCCATATCCAGGTGTATACCAATGAAGCGTTCATAGAGACCGCCAAGGAACAGACTTCCATGCTTTCCTTGTTTTTCCTGATAGTTATTGTGATCGTGGCAGTGGTATTTGCAATCACTTTAAATGCCACTTTTGCTGCCATGTATGAGAAACGTAAATATGAGTTTTCCATATATAAGGCCATAGGGTTTTCAAAGTTCAAACTCTTTAAAAAGGTGCTGTCGGAGTTGGTAGTGATGGACGGGATAGGATTACTCGCCGGCGGAACATTGTGTTTTGTGGCGGTTAAGGTTTTAAATGAATTATTATGGAGCAAGGGAATACAGTTTATTCGTCCTTCCGTATTGGGTATCGTTGGAACTTTAACCTGTAATGTAGCTATTATAATACCTGTGGTGATGGCAAACATGAAACGAATAAAGAAATATGATGTGACAGTGTACTGACCAAATTTTTTACACCGTTTTTTATCTTCGTGGATCGGGAACGGTGTTTTTTGTGGTTTTATAAAAAATCATAACCTCATACGGCTTTATTTTTACCTGTCAGCTATTTTTGGTTGACGAAATAATCTATTCCTGTTATATTATAATCAGTTCTTTAGACAGGTGTATTATAGGGCAGAAAAAGCCGGACATTCTGTAAGAAGGAACAACTTAGGGGACGGCACCCATTATAAAAAACAGCGGACAACTTAATATGGAAAGGGGGAGACACCCATGGAAAAAAACGTAACGATTATTGACCATGATGGCAATGTGATAGGCTCTACGTACCCGAAACGGGCGCGGGGTCTTGTAAAAAAAGGTCGGGCTGAGCCCGTCGATGATTTTACGATCATGATGCCGGATGCTCATGTTCCGACCGTAATTGATAATATAGATAATACGGAGGAAATAAATATGAGTAAGGTTATAGGTTTTGAAGCAAGAGGATTTAAGATCGATCCTACATGCAAGAGTAATAATGTCGCAACCAGGATGTTTGTAACTGATGCACTTGGCAACAATGTCGAGGTGTACGAGATAGGCGACCACAATTATAACTGGACGCAGATATCTTACGAGATGCCCGTGGCGAAGGACGAGGATTATGAGTTTATGTTCGCCATGACGGGGGATATTGATTCCCCTAAGCTTAATGACCAGGCAAAGTGCAGCTTTATGATAGTGCCGATACATGATAAGTTGAAGGCGCTGACTGCGGACGCAGACGGTGTGATCAAGGATGCAGGTATGCAGGGAGCTGAGCAGGCGGACGGTAAGGCTGAGGAAGTGGATGAGGACTGGGAGAACAGATACCAGTACAGTCTGATCCGCAGGGAGTACAAGCCTACCATGGAGAAGCTCTGGAACGGCGAGAGCCTGAGATTCTACAGGATTCCGTTTAATACCGGAGATGCTGACAGGATCAGGTTCGTGTTCCTGGCGTTTACGCAAAGCTACAAGGTGTTCCCGGTAAAGAATTTCGAGGAATATGCTAAGCTGCCGGATTACGATCCGGAGGCAGACAGATTCGGTTGGAAGTTCGGACCCGGGTTCGGTCCGGGATTTGGTGGTCCCGGCAAGGACAATGGGAAGGATGCCGGTAAGGGTGCCAACAAGGGTTGGAACTGGCACTGGAATAAGGGGCCGCAGGGCTTTAACGGAGGGCCTGACTTTAGGTCTAACGGATCCGGAGGCTGGTACAGCGGACCAAAGGATTTTAAAGATGTGGAGAATGTCCTCAATAATATCGGGAATATCGTGAACAATGCCGTCAGGGAAGCTATAAATAATATAGACAGATTCCAAAAGGGCGGATTCCCGGGTGGTCCTAAGGGCGGTTTTTCCGGAGGTTTTCCGGGAGGTCCGGAGTCGGCAAAGAATTACGAACCCGGCGGGAAGAGAGTGATCTTCCCCGAGATGCTGTCACTTATCTTAAAGAAGCTGGACACAGATGACGAAGTGCTGGATCTTGCCAATTGCGATATCAAGAGCGGTCCTGATTTTGTACCGGGTTCCGGCATGGACGGCGATACAGTGGACGATCTCACGTTTTCGCTTGATAATTCCGTAGTGGACGGGGATGCGTTCTGCAGGATCATAGCTAAAGTGGGCGACTGCTGCCAGGTAAATGCCAATAATACCGTGCTGGGTGCTGCGGGTCATGGTCCGGAGCTGGCAGGCGGTTATGGTGACAGAGTTGATGATACTAAGTTCCACTTTGTAAACTCTCAGATCAGCGAAGCTGCTTTTATCAGTATCCTGTCAAAGGTGGGCGATTGCTGTTATGTGGATCTGTCCAATTCGGATATCAAGGATTTTGGGGAGCTGAAGGATCTGTCCGGGTTCATCCATGATACTTTTGATGATACCGAGATCAGGGTGGATAATGCTTCGATGTCCCAGAGATTATATCAGGCCCTTGTACGTGCATGCGGCGAGGAGTCAAAGATCACGGGTACGGCAGTTATAAGATAAACTTAATATCTTACTTTGAGTGAGGGATTTATAGACTGACCTTTATAGAAGTATATGATAATGAAAGGTGCGCTGCAGGGATGCAGCGTACCTTTTTTGGATCCTTCGCTTCGCTCAGGATGACATATTTATCAAGATGACATCTTTATTATGGTGTACATATAAAGATCCCGGCTTCCTTGGTAACATGGAAACCATTACAGGTTTCTTCGCGTACAAATGCTTTGAATTCTTTGAAGCGGTCTATGATGTATTGGTTCTGGTTGCCGTGACAGGAGGTGATGTAGTCGGATAGGTCACTCGCATCGGTGACCATGAGGCTGTCTTCGTATTCGCGCCATTCCACGGTGTTAAAGGTATGTGCGAGTATATCTTTGCCATTTGTTTTTCCGAATATCTCATACAGGTCCCTGGCAGCCAGGATGATCCTGTCGTCAAAGCGCTTTACCAGATCACTTATCTCTTTCATATGGCGAGGGCCATAGGTGCTGCAGATGAAGATGCCGCAAGGGTTAAGGATGCGGCGGATCTCTTTAAGTGCTTTATCTATGTTTTTTGCATAAAAGAGGACGTGGTTGGCGATGACCATATCAAAAGAGGAATCAGGGAGAGATATTTCGTCTATATCAATAATACTATAATTAAAACGCTTATCGTTTACGTTAAATCTGCTTTCGGCCTCTTTCAGAACACCTTCGGAATTATCGGATAGAGTGATGTTGATGTTCTTGGGCAGTTTTTCAATATTTTGGAGCCAGAAGTCCCCGTTGCCGCAGCCGATTTCCAGGATATTCATGCCGGGTTTTATCCCGGAGTTACGATATATCCAGGGGAACCACTGCTCTGTGGCCTGGGAATACAGGGTGTGGAGCCTGATCCTCACGGATATGTTCGAGGTATCGATGTATTGCTGCATCAGACTTTCTCGGAGGCCGGTCTCGGTTACCTGTTTTAAGAGCTCGGTCCAGTCTGCTTCTCCGTGCAGGCGGACTTCGTCGATAGTGTTATTGAGGATTTCCCGGACTACGGTCATCTGCTTGATGCGCTCGTCTACGAGCCCGAGCTGCTGCTCGAGGGATCTGATGAGGTGTTGTGGCCCATATTGTACGGGGGTATTGTTTTGTTTGTTTTTCGGGACTGATGTATCGAGGGGTGTAACGTGTGAGTTTTCTATTATGGGCTCGGTATTTTTTATATCTTCGAGTGAGAATCCGAGGTATTTTAATAGCAGGATACGCTGCAGGCGCTCGAAGTCTTTGTTGGTATAGTATTTATACCCGTTTTCCTCGTCTATGTATGAGGGTTTAAGAAACCCGTGCTCGTTGTAGTAGCGCAGGGTTTTCTTTGTTATATGGGCTTTTGCGGCGAATTCGCCGGAAGTGTACATGTTGTGGCGGTCTATGTTGGAAATGAGCATGCGGGGGCCTTTCAAAAAAAATTTTAAAAAAGTTCTTGACTGTGCCCTAAGGGCACAGTTTATACTCTGTATTGTAATACAGAAATGCTTTTATTGCAACTGATAATTATTTAGACACCTCATCCGCCCCTACGGGGCACCTTCCCTTCGCCAGGGAGGGCATCGTAACACTTCGTGTTACGATATATCCCCTCAAGGGGAAGGCTGATTACACGCTTTTATTAAGGAGGAATTCACTATGACTATTATTGTTACCGGCGGTGCCGGATTTATCGGCAGCAACTTTATTTTCCATATGTTAGGGAAGTACCCCGATTATCGTATCATTTGTCTGGACTGCCTGACTTATGCGGGCAATCTGTCGACTTTAAAGTCCGTTATGGACAACCCGAACTTCAGATTCGTTAAGGAAGATATCACCAACCGCGAGGCGGTATACAAGCTTTTCGAAGAGGAGAAGCCGGATATCGTGGTCAATTTCGCAGCTGAGAGCCATGTTGACCGTTCGATCGAGAATCCCGAAGTGTTCCTCAATACGAATATCCTTGGTACTGCAGTGCTTATGGATGCCTGCAGAAAATACGGTATCACGAGATATCACCAGGTGTCTACCGATGAGGTATACGGCGACCTGCCTCTTGACAGACCCGACCTGTTCTTCACCGAGGAGACTCCTATCCATACTTCGAGCCCTTACAGCTCGTCAAAAGCAGGTGCAGACCTTTTGGTGCTCGCTTATCACAGGACTTACGGGCTGCCTGTTTCCATCAGCCGCTGCTCGAATAACTACGGGCCTTATCATTTTCCGGAGAAGCTGATCCCGCTTATGATCGCGAATGCTTTAAATGACAAGCCTCTCCCCGTATACGGAAAGGGCGAGAATGTTAGAGACTGGCTCTATGTTGAGGACCATTGCCGTGCCATCGACCTTGTGATCCACAAGGGCCGCGTAGGCGAGGTTTACAATATCGGCGGTCATAATGAGATGAAGAATATCGATATAGTGAAGATCATCTGCCGTGAGCTCGGTAAACCCGAGAGCCTGATCACTTATGTTACGGACCGAAAGGGGCACGATATGCGTTATGCTATCGACCCGACCAAGATCCACAATGAGCTTGGCTGGCTGCCTGAGACTAAGTTTGAGGATGGTATTAAGAAGACTATCAAGTGGTACCTGGAGAATAAGGAGTGGTGGGAGACTATCATTTCGGGAGAGTACAGGA
>JAFRSU010000006.1 GCA_017427415.1 Lachnospiraceae bacterium
ATTATTCCAGCTCTATAGTTCCGGGCGGCTTTGAGCTGATGTCAAAGAGTACGCGGTTTACTCCGCGGACTTCGTTTACGATACGGCTCATAACAGTCTGTAAGGTATCCCAGGGGATGTTGGCTGCTTCTGCAGTCATGAAATCTACTGTACGTACTGCCCTGAGCACTATGGCGTAGTCATAGGTTCTCTCATCTCCCATGACGCCGACTGATCTCATATTGGACAGAGCTGCAAAATACTGGTCAGGCTTCCAGGTAGGCCAGTCGCCGTCCTTTTTGTAGCAGTCCCATGCTGCTTTATCCACTTCTTCGCGGTAGATGGCATCTGCATCCTGTACTATACGTACCTTGTCTGCGTTCACCTCACCGACTATACGGACTCCGAGTCCGGGACCGGGGAATGGCTGACGGAATACAAGTTTTTCGGGGATACCGAGTTCAAGACCAGCCTGACGTACCTCGTCCTTAAAAAGGTTACGGAGAGGCTCGATAATCTCCTTAAAGTCCACATGCTCAGGAAGTCCTCCTACATTATGGTGGGATTTGATCACTGCTGATTCACCACCGAGACCGCTTTCAACCACATCGGGGTAAATTGTGCCCTGGGCTAAGAAATCAACTGCTCCTATTTTCTTTGCTTCTTCCTCGAATATATTTATGAATTCCTCACCGATTATCTTTCTTTTTCTCTCAGGCTCAGTTACCCCTGCAAGCTTTTCAAAGTACCTGTCCTGTGCGTTTACTCTTATAAAGTTCAGATCAAAGTTACCGTCGGGTCCGAATATTTTTTCCACATCGTCACCCTCGTTTTTTCTGAGCAGACCATGGTCAACAAACACACAGGTAAGCTGTTTTCCGATAGCCTTTGAAAGGATACCGGCAGCTACGGATGAGTCAACTCCACCCGAAAGTGCCAGGAGTACTCTGCCGTTTCCTACCTTTTCACGGATCTCCTTTATGCTGTTTTCCACGAAGGAATCCATTCTCCATGAACCTGAACATCCACAGATATTGCGGACAAAATTGTAAAGCATCTTTGATCCTTCGGGAGTATGAAGTACCTCGGGATGGAACTGGATGCCGTAGAGATTCTTCTCAGTGCATTCCATAGCGGCTACAGGAGTATTCGCTGTCCAAGCTACAGATTTAAAGCCGGGTGCCAGCTTTGATATGTAATCAAAATGGCTCATCCAGCATACGGTATGCTGCATAACGCCCTTGAACAGAGGTGAAGAAATATCCAGATCAACTTCTGTCTTTCCGTATTCCCTCTGAGAAGCACGTTCTACTTTTCCGCCAAGCACATGGCTCATAAGCTGAGCACCATAGCAAAGTCCCAGTACAGGGATGCCCAGTTCAAAAAGTTCCTTCGAGCAGGTGGCAGCATTTTCTTCGTAACAACTGGAAGGCCCTCCGGTAAGAATTATTCCTTTGGGCTCCATAGCTTTTATTTTATCCAGTGGTGTCTTATATGAGTATATCTCACAATATACATTACATTCTCTGACACGGCGTGCAACCAATTGGTTATACTGGCCGCCGAAATCAATTACTAAGATTTTTTCCATATTTACTCCTGTCATTCGCTGTCCGCTACGCGCAGACTTTTTTGCGTTTAGCGAGCCGTTTTTTGCAAGCTGCAAAAAGGTTTATAAGGATTTTGCGTCCGACTTGTATAAGAACGGATAAAAATGTGACAGGAGAACCGTCCCCCTGTCACATCATTGCGACATTATTTAGATAACTTCTCATGTATAGCTGCTGCCGCAGTCTTTCCTGCACCCATAGCCAGGATAACGGTAGCTGCACCTGTAACTACGTCGCCGCCGGCATAGATATTCTCTATGGAAGTTGCACCGAGATCATCAGCTACGATACATCCCTTAGCATTGGTCTCAAGGCCCTTTGTGGTCTTCTTGATAAGAGGATTGGGCGTCTGTCCGATAGCGATAACAGCTGTATCGATATCAAGGATATGCTCTGAACCCTTTACTTCAACAGGTCTTCTTCTGCCGCTGGCATCAGGCTCTCCGAGTTCCATACTGAGCAGTTCAACACCCTTAAGCCATCCGTTCTCATCGCCGATGAACTTTGTGGGATTCTCGAGGAGCTTAAACTGGATACCCTCTTCCTCTGCATGCTCAACTTCTTCTTTACGTGCAGGAAGCTCTTCCTTGCCACGTCTGTATACGATATATACATTCTCAGCGCCGAGACGCTTAGCACATCTTGCAGCATCCATAGCTACGTTTCCGCCGCCGAATACAGCTACGTTCTTTCCGCAATATACAGGAGTATCATACTCAGGGAACTTGTATCCCTTCATAAGATTGATACGTGTAAGGAACTCATTTGCCGAATATACTCCGTTAAGAGCCTCACCCTCTATCTTTAAGAATGAAGGAAGACCTGCACCTGTGCCGATGTAGATGGCATCGAACTGTTCCTCAAGCTCATCCACCATTAATGTCTTTCCGATGATGGTATTGGTCTCTATCTTAACGCCGAGATTCTTTAATTTATCAATTTCCTTCTGAACAATGTTTTTAGGAAGACGGAACTCGGGGATACCGTACATAAGAACACCGCCGGCTGTATGGAATGCTTCAAAGATGGTAACATCATAACCAAGCTTAACAAGATCGCCTGCTGCGGTAAGTCCGGAAGGACCTGAGCCGACTACTGCTACTCTCTTTCCGTTCTTCTTTATCTCTATAGCCTTTTCCTTGCCGTTCTTAATATGGTAATCAGCTACGAATCTCTCTACACGTCCGATACCTACGGGCTCGCCCTTGATACCGCGTACACACTTTGATTCGCACTGCTTCTCCTGAGGACATACTCTTCCGCAGACAGCAGGAAGTGCATTGGTCTCAGTGATCTTCTCGTATGCTTTCTCGAACTTTCTCTCTGCTACTAAAGCCAAGAACTCGGGGATCTTTACAGCTACAGGGCAGCCTGTCATACAAGGTCTGTTCTTGCAGTTAAGACAACGCTGTGCCTCATCTACTGCCATATCCTCTGTGTATCCTGTAGCTACTTCTAAAAAGTTTTTATTTCTTACGTCCGGTGCCTGTGCGGGCATGGGATTTTTAGTTAATGACATATTAGGCATTGCAGTGCTCCTTTCCTGTGATACGGCATCTTCCCTCTTCACATGATCTCTTTTCATAAGGTTTAAACATCTGTGAACGCTTTAATGCTGCATCCCAGTCGATCTTATGTCCGTCAAAGTCAGGTCCGTCTACACATGCAAACTTCGTCTCGCCGCCTACTATAACCCTGCAGCCGCCGCACATACCTGTACCGTCTATCATAACAGGGTTCATGGATACCGTAGTAGGTATATTATACTGTTCGGTAACACGGCATACCGCACGCATCATAACAAGAGGTCCGATGGCGATAACCTCGTCAAACTTCTCTCCTGCTTCTATCTCTTCCTTTAATCTGTCGGTAACAAAACCCTGAAGTCCGTTTGAACCGTCATCTGTTGTAATGATAAGCTTGTTTGATACAGCCTTCATCTCGTCCTCTAAGATGATAAGCTCTTTATTCCTGAAACCGGTGATAACGGTAACATCGGCACCAAGTGACTTTAATTTCTTTGCCTGAGGATATGCAATAGCAGTACCGAGTCCGCCGCCGATGATAGCTGCTTTCTTGATGTGATCAAGAGGTGTAGGCATACCCAGAGGGCCTGCAAAGTCAAGTATTGACTCGCCTGCCTTCATGGCTGCAAGATCCTTTGTAGTCTTTCCGACTGCCTGAATGATAATGGTTACGGTTCCTTTTTCCCTGTCAAAATCCGACACGGTAAAAGGTACTCTCTCGCCAAATTCGTCAATTCTTAAGATAACGAACTGACCGGGCTCAGCCTTCTTAGCAACAAGAGGTGCTTCGATCTCCATCAGGAATACCTGAGGATTCAGATCTTCTTTTCTTACGATTTTGTACGACATTTTTTTCTCCTTCAAATACCTCATTTATCATACAGCCGTTCGCTTTTGACCGGCTTTGGTTACTTTGTTATCTTATGATGATGCTGTCTCTTTCGGGGCCGACCGATACATATTTTATGAAACAGCCTATCTCTTTTTCGATGTATGAAACATATTTCTTTGCAGCATCAGGAAGGTCATCCCAGCTTCTTGCCTTTGAAATATCACAGTTCCAGCCATCCATATATTCTATAACCGGTTGTGCTGATGCCAAAGCTGCCGGGAACGGGAATCTGTCGGATTCCTTTCCGTTTACCACATACTTTGTACAAACCGGGATTTTTTCCATGTAACTGAGTACATCCAGTTTTGTAAGTGCTATCTCTGTAGCGCCCTGGCACTCTACACCGTACCTGGTAGCCACGATATCTATAGGACCTACCCTTCTGGGTCTGCCTGTCTTTGCTCCGTACTCCTGACCTTCGCTTCTTAAGCGTTCAGCTTCCTCGCCGAACATCTCACATACAAACGGGCCTTCGCCTACGCATGTGGAATACGCCTTTACAACGCCGATGACATTATCGATCTTAACAGACGGAAGTCCGGAACCCACAGGTGCAAAACTTGCCAGAGTATTGGAAGATGTAGTGTAAGGGTAGATACCGTAATCAAGGTCCCTCAATGCTCCGAGCTGAGCTTCAAAAAGTATCTTCTTTCCGTTCTTTACCGCATCTTTCAGTATCTCGCCGGTATCTGCTACGAAAGGCTTGATCTTTTCGCAATATGTATCAAGCCATGCCTTAAGATCATCCATGGTAGTGGGCTTTGCACCGTACACCTTTTCCAATGTAAGATTCTTCCACTCCATTAAGTCCTTTAGGTGTTCCATCAGCTCTTCGGGATAGAAAAGTTCACCTGCGAGAACAGTCTTTTTCTGATATTTATCCGAATAGAAAGGAGCAATACCCTGCTTGGTCGAACCGTATTTCTTATCGGCAAGTCTTGCCTCTTCAAGTCCGTCCAGATCTCTGTGCCAAGGCAGAAGCAATGAGGCTCTGTCGCTTATCTTTAAATTATCGGGACCGATAGCAACGCCTTTTGCTCTTACATCCTCCACTTCCTTCATGAGATTTTCAGGATCGAGCGCAACTCCGTTTCCGAGTATATTGATCGTATCCTTTCTGAATATTCCTGACGGAAGAAGATGAAGTGCGAACTTTCCGTATTCATTGATAACGGTATGCCCTGCGTTTCCGCCGCCCTGATAACGTACTACAACCTGGTAATCCTTGGTTACCAGATCGACCATACGGCCTTTACCTTCATCACCCCAGTTAATGCCTACTATAGCACAGTTTGACATATGTTATTCCAGCCTTTCTGATTGTATCTGTTAATAAACCATCTGTATACTTAAGTTACCTCAAGCAGACGTGAAAAATATCATATCACATCCATATAAAAAAAGCAAGTAAGGTGGCACGTCTTTTTAAGACCTGCCACCTGACATATTTTAATGTTAAAAAACCTTGTTAGAGAACCGCAATTACACGATACCCTGAGCGTTCATAGCATCAACAACCTTCTTGAAGCCGGCGATATTAGCACCTGCTACATAGTTGCCTGCCATGCCATACTCTTTTGCTGCATCATCAAGGTTATGGAAGATGTTAACCATGATGCCCTTTAACTTAGCATCAACCTCTTCGAATGACCATGAAAGTCTCTCGGAGTTCTGGCTCATCTCGAGAGCTGAAGTGGCAACCCCGCCTGCATTGGCAGCCTTGCCGGGTACGAAGAATACCTTGTTGTTCTGGAAGTACTCAGTAGCCTCTAATGTGGTAGGCATGTTAGCACCTTCACATACAGCGATAACGCCGTTAGCAACAAGCTTCTTAGCATCATCAAGGTTAAGTTCGTTCTGTGTAGCGCAAGGAAGAGCGATGTCAACCTTAACTTCCCACTGATTTGTTCCTTCGGTAGCCTTATCATGGTACTGAGCTGAAGGACGCTTAGCAGCATACTCGGTAAGTCTTGCACGGTTAACTTCCTTAACTTCCTTTAACAGTGCAACATCGATACCTTCGGGATCATATACCCAACCGGTAGAATCAGAACATGTAACAGGCTTTGCACCTAACTGCTGAGCCTTCTGGATAGCATAGATAGCTACGTTACCTGAACCTGATACTGCACAAGTCTTGCCTGCAATGTCGATGCCGTTTGACTTAAGCATTTCCTGTGTCATGTAAAGAAGACCGTAACCGGTAGCTTCTGTTCTTGCGAGTGATCCGCCGTATGAAAGGCCCTTACCTGTAAGTACGCCCTCGAATACTCCACGGATCCTCTTGTACTGACCGAACATATATCCGATCTCTCTTGCGCCAGTTCCGATGTCACCAGCGGGAACATCTGTATCAGCGCCGATATATTTGCAGAGCTCTGTCATGAAGCTCTGGCAGAATGCCATGATCTCTCTGTCTGACTTACCCTTAGGATCGAAATCAGAACCACCCTTGCCGCCGCCGATAGGAAGGCCTGTAAGTGAATTCTTGAAGATCTGCTCGAAACCTAAGAACTTGATGATACCGAGATTTACTGAAGGATGAAGTCTGATACCTCCCTTGTAAGGTCCGATAGCACTGTTAAACTGTACACGGTAACCGGTGTTAACCTGTACCTGTCCCTTATCATCTACCCACGGAACACGGAACTTAAGCTGTCTCTCGGGGTTAACGATCCTCTCTAAGAGAGCATCACGTCTGAACTTCTCTTCATTCTTCTCCACTACGGGGCGAAGAGAGTTAAGAACTTCTTTTACTGCCTGATGGAATTCAGGCTCATTGGGATTCTGCTTTACAACCAGCTCGATCACTTCATCAACGTATGACATTTTTCTTCCTCCTGTAAAAACATTTGTTTTCCGGCTTTTTTAAGCCAAATTATTTATAAGTTTTTCAAAAAAAATAGAGTCTTCGGGCGTGTGCCCAAAGACCCCATTGCCTTTGCCAGAATGTATATTAGCGTATTTTTATACATTTGTCAACTATTATTTTTAAAAATCCGCAATATTTTTTACCGAAAAACAGGAAGATTTCCGTTGACAAATATACAAAAATGAAGTAAACTTTTTCCCATAGAAATGAGCAAAGGCGTTCACTTTAGTTTAGGGCTAAAATTGGATGCCTTTCTTTATAATTGGAGGAGGAATCATGAAATACTCACCGGAAGAAATATTAGAATATGTAAAGGACGAGGACGTCAAATTCATACGTCTGTCATTCTGTGATGCGTTTGGCGTGCAGAAAAACATCGCTATCATGCCGAGTGAACTGGAGCGTGCATTTGAACAGGGTATCGCCATAGATGCTTCGTCTATATCGGGCTTCGGCGATGAGATGAACTCAGACCTGTTCCTGCATCCTGATACCGACACTCTTGCACTCCTCCCTTGGAGACCTGAGCATGGAGCAGTGGTGAGGATGTACTGCGGGATCACCTATCCCGATGGCAGTCCCATAGAATGCGATACAAGGACATTTTTGAAAAAAGCGGTTGATACCGCAGTCAGGAAGGGATATTCCTTCTCCTTCGGATCCGAACTCGAATTTTACCTGTTTGAGCTGGACGATAAAGGAAATCCTACAAATATCCCCCATGACCATGCCAGCTACATGGATATAGCTCCTGCGGATAAGGGCGAAAATGTAAGACGTGAGATATGCCTTACCTTAGAGCGTATGGGTATCCGTCCTGAGAGTTCACATCACGAGATGGGGCCCGGACAGAACGAGATCAACTTCCGTTTTTCCGATGCATTAAGTGCTGCTGACAATGCCATGACATTCCGTATGGTAGTAAAGACCATAGCACAGCGCAACGGTCTGTATGCTGATTTCTCTCCGCTCCCCATAAAGGATGCTCCCGGCAACGGCTTCCATATAAGTGTTTCAGTCAACTCGGATAAAAAACCGGAAGGCGTATCCGGTCGTGATGCAGACAGTCTGACCAATATGAGGTATATGATCGCCGGGATCTTAGAGAAGATCGAGGACATGACTCTGTTCCTTAACCCTCAGAAGGACTCTTTCTTAAGGCTCGGACACAACAAGGCACCGAAGTATATATCATGGTCGCACGAAAACCGTTCACAGCTTATCCGTATACCTGCAGCTACCGGCGAATACCAGCGTGCACAGCTCCGTTCACCCGATCCTACAGCCAATCCTTATCTTGCGTTCGGTCTTATGATATATGCAGGATTGCACGGTATAGAGAACAAGATACAGCTTCCGCCTCCCGCAGATATTAATCTGTTTAAGGCTGACAAGCTTACATTATCCAAATTCGGCCAGCTGCCTGATTCCCTGGATGTGGCAAGACTTACCGCAGGTGATTCGAGCTTTATCAAAGAATATGTACCGGAAGAGATTTTGAATCTGTACAAAGAGAGGTAACACCTCATCAGTCTGCTATTTAGACATTTTCCCCTCGAAGGGGAAGCCTTAATTATCACGAAAGGAGGGGACTTTATGAACCAGACAGACCGGACGTACAGCATACTGATAGTATCGTCATCCAGGAATTTTCAGGAAGTGATAGATGCTCATTTTCCGGAATCATCCTTCACCCCCCTCCATATCGTTACAAGTATAAGTGCTGCAAAACGTAAAGTATCCGAATACACTTACGATCTGATTATCATCAACTCTCCTCTTCCTGATGATGTAGGTACACGTTTTGCCATAGATACGGCTATGGACAGTGTGGTTATGCTGCTCGTCAGCAGTGATATATACGAGGAAGCAAATTATAAGCTGTCCGGTCAGGGTATCTTTGTACTTCCGAAGCCTTTCTCAAAGGTAATGTTTGCTACCGCGGTCAACTGGATGAGAAGTGCCAGGGAGATAGTTAAGAAGTCCCAGAAAAAGACACTGACCATCGAAGAGAAAATGGAAGAGATAAGGATAGTCAACCGTGCCAAGTGGCTTCTCATCAATGAACGGCAGATGAGTGAACCGGATGCACACCGATATATAGAAAAACATGCGATGGACAGATGTATCTCAAAAGGTGAGATTGCAAAAGAGATAATAGATATGTATAAATAAGAAAAAGGAATCCCAACATTTTCGGGATTCCTTTTTTTATTGTCGTTTTGTTTTTTCAATCAGAGAACCGTCCCTGTGATCGATGTTTTTTCAACCGCAGAACCGTTCTTCCGACCGGCTCAGTTTCTTACACCGAATAACAGATCGCCGTATGTAGGGAACGGCCAGTAGCTTCTGTCGGTAAGTACTTCAGCCTCATCTGCTGCAGCACGGAGCTTAGTCATGGCAGGGATAACACCGTCCCTGATCTTATATGACTCATCAATGATATCCTTTGCCTTTGCAAGTCCTGCCACCTTGGTCTTTAAGCTTTCTGCACCGCTTAAGATCTTCTCTACCGAAACTGAAAGCTTCTTGATAAGATCTGTCTCATAACCGAATACCAGCGATGCATCTATAGCCTTCTTATCGGCTACGGTCTTTGCAAGCTTACCGATATAGCTTTCAATGGCAGGAGCTATCTGTGTCTTAGCCATATCGATCATGGTATTGGCTTCGATGGTGATGGTCTTGCAGTAATTCTCAAGCATGATCTCACATCTCGACTCTATCTCAGCCTTTGAGAATACCTTGTGGCTTGTAAGCATCTTAACGTTTTTATCAGAAAGAATAAGAGGCATACAGTCGGGAGTGGTACGGAGGTTAAGCAGTCCTCTCTTCTCGGTAGCTTCCTTGATCCATGCATCATCATATCCGTTGCCGTTAAATATGATCCTCTTATGCTCTTTGATGGTTTTCTGGATGAGCTTATGAAGGTCAGCCTCGAAATTCTTTGATTTCTCAAGCTGGTCGGCATATACCTTAAGAGTTTCAGCCACGCAGCTGTTGAGCATGATGTTTGCACATGCGATACTGTTCGAAGAACCGAGCATTCTGAACTCAAACTTATTGCCGGTAAATGCGAAAGGCGATGTACGGTTACGGTCTGTGGTATCCCTGTTAAATCTCGGAAGTACGTCAACACCGAGCTTCATCTGCTTCTTTTCAACACCTGTATAAGGTTTATCCTTCTCGATAGCCTCAAGGATACCGTTAAGTTCCTCTCCAAGGAAGATGGATATAACTGCGGGAGGTGCCTCGTTTGCACCAAGTCTGTGGTCATTTCCTGCGGTTGCTACTGACAGGCGGAGCAGATCCTGATACTCATCAACAGCCTTGATAACTGCACAAAGGAATGTCAAAAACTGAGCATTCTCATAAGGAGTATCACCGGGTGATAAAAGGTTTACGCCTGTATCGGTACCGATAGACCAGTTGTTATGCTTACCGCTTCCGTTTACACCCGCGAAAGGCTTTTCATGAAGCAGACATACAAGGCCGTGACGTGCAGCTACCTTCTGCATGATCTCCATGGTCAGCTGGTTCTGGTCTGTAGCAATATTTGTAGTAGAATATATGGGTGCCAGTTCGTGCTGCGCGGGAGCCACTTCATTATGCTCAGTCTTAGCTAAAACGCCAAGCTTCCATAACTCATCATTAAGGTCGTTCATGTACTCCTGAACCTTCGGCTGGATGGAACCGAAATAATGATCATCCATCTCCTGTGTCTTAGGAGGCTTTGCACCGAACAATGTACGTCCGGTAAATTTCAGGTCTTCCCTCTTTTCATACATTTCCTTAGATACAAGGAAATATTCCTGCTCAGGACCTACTGAAGTGGTAACACGCTTAACATCATCATTTCCGAAAAGTTTAAGTATTCTTAATGCCTGTTTATTTAATGCTTCCATTGAGCGGAGCAGAGGAGTTTTCTTGTCAAGCGCCTCGCCGCCGTACGAGCAGAATGCAGTAGGGATACATAATGTCTTATCCTTTATAAAGGCATATGAAGTAGGATCCCATGCTGTATATCCTCTCGCCTCAAATGTGGCACGAAGGCCGCCGCTGGGGAATGAGGATGCGTCAGGCTCTCCTTTTATAAGTTCCTTGCCTGAGAATTCCATGATAACACCGCCGTCGGGTGAGGGCTCTATAAAGCTGTCATGTTTTTCAGCCGTGATACCGGTAAGAGGCTGGAACCAGTGTGTAAAATGAGTAGCGCCCTTTTCCACTGCCCAGTCCTTCATAGCCTTTGCTACTGCATTGGCTACACGATCCTCAAGTCTCGTTCCCTCATCTATAGTCTTTTTAAGTGACTTGTAGATATCTGCAGGGAGCTTAGATTTCATAACTCTGTCATCAAATACGTTACATCCAAAATAATCAGATACAGTTTTCATAGTAAATCCTCTTTTCTATAGTATTTTTATTGCTTTACAATTCAGTTTCTTATGTTATTTTCCGCTGGCTCCGTAGTTGGAAAGCACTCTGGCCGAAGGATCATTTACATTACAGCCTTCCCATGTCTTGTTGGGCATCCAGAAATCCACTACCATGTCGGACTGTCCGGGATAATACTTCTCAAATATCTGCCTGTAGAGCAGTGATTCCTTTGTAAATGGAGTGGCATGTGTGTATTTACCGCACTCTTTTGTAAACTCTTCATCAGAGATCTTTTCGTTCGCATACTCTTTAAGATAATCTACCATAGAGTGTCCCACGGCATCCGAGAATGCTGCTTTCTCACGCCATAGTATTTCTTCCGGCAGATAATCTCCCTTTTCAAAAGCCTTTCTTAGAAGATACTTTCCTTTTCCGTATGTATTGATCTTCTTTTCGGGATCTATCGACATAACATATTTTACAAAATCGATATCTCCGAAAGGTACTCTGGCCTCAAGCGAATTAACCGATATGCATCTGTCGGCACGGAGAACATCATACATATGAAGCTCTCTTATACGTTTTTCGGCCTCCTTCTGAAACTCTTCCGCGTTCGGAGCGAAATCGGTGTATTTGTATCCGAACAGTTCATCCGATATTTCACCGGTCAGCAGAACTCTTATATCGGTTGTCTCATGTATGGCTTTACATACAAGATACATGCCCATGCTTGCCCTGATAGTCGTGATATCATAAGTTCCGAGGATGTATATGACTTTCTCCAGAGAATCTATAACCTCTTCGGGCGTCATATACACTTCTGTATGGTCACTTCCGATATAATCAGCTACCTGCTTTGCATACTTAAGGTCTATGGCATCCTCTCTCATACCTATGGCAAATGTCCGTATGGGCTTATCGGATTTCTTTGCTGCTATAGCACAGACGAGTGATGAATCAAGCCCTCCCGAAAGCAGGAACCCGACCTTGGCATCGGCCACAAGCCTCTTTTCCACTCCCGATACCAGCTTGTCATGGATCTTTGAATATATAGTCTCAAGGTCATCATGATTTACCCTGCAAGGCTTAGATATCTCGTTATAGCAGATAAACTTTCCGTTTTTATAATAATGTCCGGGAGGGAAAGGCATAACCTTCTTTACTATCCCGATAAGGTTCTTTGCTTCACTTGCAAATACAATAGCTCCGCCCTCATCATAACCGTAGTACAGCGGTCTTATACCTATCGGATCCCTGGCAGCTATATACCCGCCTGTCTTGCCGTCATATATGACGCATGCAAACTCGGCATCTAACATCCTGAACATTTCCGTACCGTATTCGAAATACAGCGGAAGAAGTACCTCACAGTCACTCTCACTTATAAAGGTATAACCCTTTTCTATCAGCATATCGCGGAGCAGCTTAAAGTCATATATCTCACCGTTGCATACACAGTAGCTTCCCCTTGCCTCGAACGGCTGCATGCCTTCATCATGCAGGCCCATTATGGCCAGACGGTGAAAGCCCATTATTCCGTTCCCGGTATTTATAATACGCGAATCATCGGGTCCGCGCGATACGGTCTTTTCAAATCCTTCCTTAAACTTTTCCGGATCTGCCTCTTTCTCACAATATGTCATGATCGAGCACATTTACTCTGTACCTCCCTTATCATGAGGCAATAAAAACAAAAAATGCCTTATACTCCGCATGCGGATATAAGACATCATTGCCCGTAAAATATTAAAAGAGTCTTTGAACCTGCGTTCAAAGACTCCTTTGCCTCTACGAATAGTTATATTACCTCACATTAAGGCATTTGTCAACCTTTTTTTTCTCAAAAAACATAAGGATATTGTATTTTCCCAAAAAAATGCTATACTTATACCGTTCGGAAATCATGTGTTTATTCCGGCATGCTTATAAACGGAGGATTTAAAAGTGAGCGAAAAGCGTGATAAATCAAATAAAAAATTCATGCTGTTATCCGCGATCGGCATATTTATGGTCGTGGATCATCATACATTTACGGCTTTTAATATTTTGGGAGATTTTCTTCCTTACAATTCATTTTTTATGCCCATGTTTGTTTTCATATCGGGCTATTTTAACAAAGTCGATGCTTCTACCAACTTGTGGAGTTATTTCGTAAAAAAAGTCAAAACACTGTTGGTCCCTTACATAGGCTTGTCATTTACCGTTTTCACGATCCAGCAGCTGATAAGCTATATCAAGCTCGGTAACGAGATGACTCCCCTTCCGTCAGGTTACCTGTCCTATGTACTTAACAGGATAATAACCGTTGGTTCTTACGGAGTCATTGTTGAACCCATGTGGTTTGTTATCGCGTTGTTCTTTACTTTGATCGTTTATGCGGTATTGAAAAAATTCCTGTATAAGATATGGAACAGTTATATTATGTTTGTCCTGTTCTGCGGTCTTCAGATTTTTACTGTTTACCTTGCCAAAAATGCGGATATGGGATCACTCGAATATCTGCTTGTACCCCTTAAGGCATTGTTTTTCTTTCCTTTTATCGAACTGGGTATCATCTACCGGGAGCATCTGGAGAAAAAACATACTGCCATGTCAGGCACAGGCAAGATCGCTCTTATGTTCATCCTGCTTGTGATAAATACGATCCGTACCGTATATATGCCTGCCGCATATGACATCGCTTTTGACAGCATAGACGAACTTGCGGGATTTACAAGTCCGTATTTTATCACTCCCCTTATATCCGCCATAATAGGCATCCTGTTCTGGACCACTTTTGCGGATCTGGTCGGTAAGCAGGTATATGAAAGCAGGTTTGTAAACTTTATGTCCTGCAATACCTTCTGGATCATGGGGCTCCATATCATATTTTACAATATCTTCAACTGCCTGCTTATGGGTATAAACAATATAGTTGCACTACCGTATTTTGATGTTGAAGCCTTTAAGGAAACGGAGTGGTATTTCTGGGGCATCAGCAGCAATATAAAGATGCTCTACGTCATAGTCGGCATCCTCGGACCTTTAGGTCTTAAATGGATATATGACCGGATATGTTCATTTGTTAACAGCAGGATAGAAAAAGCCGGCTCCGACCAAAAAGTTAAAACTCTTAAGCTCGTCTCCAAGGCAGCATTTGTCCTTGTCTTTGCTCTCGCAGTCGGACTTGTTATATTGCTTACGGGACCTAAAACAGAGGAAATTGAACCGGATAATCCGGAAGCAGCCTATGATGAGCCTGACGGAGAGTCATACGGTGATGCTGACGGACTGGATATTCCCGCAATATCAGATGATATCATCGATGACGGGCAGACCTCTTCGGATACGGATGATGGCACGGATAACAACGGCACCCCTGATACAAACCCGGATAATAACACACCTCCGGAAGATGTGACTTCCGCGTATGCGTATATAGATATAGTCTATAACTACATGGGTACCAATACCGATTATCTGACCGAACCATATGCGATAACCGGCAACGGTACCTATACCGTCACGATCAACCGCAACGACAGCTCTGAAGCAGATCTCGCTTTTGATTCACTCTCATATATGGGTATCAGACTTTTAGATGATGATACTTCAGATGTCGATATTAAAAAGGCTGCGATCACCGATGTAAAAGTAAACTGCGACGGTATACAGTTGACGGTCGACGATGCCGGTTCCACGGATTACGCAGACGGTGTCATATATGACTTTTTCGACTGCTACGACCCGGATGGGAACAGCGAAGCCGTATACGATTTCAGTAGTAAAAATACCATCGAGATCTCATTTACGATCACCGGTGCAAAGATCGGATAAACTTTTTGCCTTTCATTTGCTATTTATAAATTCCGTAAATGCCTTTATCTGAGCTTCGTCCTTACTCATATGCTTATCCAGGTTCTTGTCTATAAGGCTCATTATCTCCTTATAATCAACAGGGATTATCTTCTTGAAAGAAGCAATATAAGTATCAAAGTTATCAAGTATCTTCTTTCCCTTTGCCGAGCCGGTGAGTTTTACATGCTTTTCGATGATGCTCTTAACCTTTTCTATGTCAGCCTTGTTTTCCAAGCTTTCCATGCTTACTAACTGATGGTTCAGATTTTTATAAAGCTTATTCCCTTCGTCGAGCACGTAAGCCACACCGCCGCTCATACCTGCTGCAAAATTCTTGCCGGTAGGTCCCAATATGACTGCACAGCCGCCCGTCATATATTCACAGCCATGCTCTCCGACACCTTCCACTACTGCAGTAGCACCTGAATTCCTTACACAGAATCTTTCTCCTGCCATACCTGCTATATATGCCTCACCGGATGTTGCTCCGTAAAGTGCCACGTTGCCTATCAGGATATTTTCGCTCGGATCGTACTTTGCATTATCGGGAGCTTTTACTATAAGCTTACCTCCCGATAACCCTTTCCCGAAGTAATCATTAGAATCACCGGTGATCGTCAAAGTCAGTCCCTTAGGTACAAAGGCACCAAAGCTCTGACCGCCTGCACCATGACAGTTAACTTTTACAGTATCCTCAGGAAGCCCCTCAGGATGAAGCTTGGTGATCTCAGCACCGAGCAGCGTTCCGAACGTTCTGTCCGTATTCTTGATATCCACCGATATCTCGCAGGCTTTACCGTCTTTTACTGCCTTAAGTACGTTCTTATCCTTTAAGAGTACTTTCTCATCCACTGTATCTTCAAGCTTAAAATCATACAGATTCTTTGCATCAAATACCTGATCCGCCCTGTCAACCCCGGACATATCGCAAAGTATCCTTTTAAGATCGATGGATGCTGTCTTAGTGTTCATATCAGCTTTGCTCTTTAACAGATCCGTTCTTCCGACCAGCTCCGATATGCTTCTCACACCGAGCTTAGCCATGTATTCTCTCAGCTCTCTTGCGATAAACCGCATGAAGTTTTCAACATACTCGGGCTTTCCTGCAAAACGCTTACGTAATTCGGGGTTCTGGGTAGCTATACCCATAGGACAGGTATCCTGATGGCATACTCTCATCATCACACATCCTAAAGTTACAAGCGGAGCGGTAGCAAATCCGAATTCTTCGGCACCTAAGATAGCTGCTATAGCTACGTCACGGCCGCTCATAAGCTTTCCGTCCGTCTCGATCCTTACCTTATTTCTTAGGCCGTTGGCTACAAGTGTCTGATGGGTCTCAGCAAGTCCTAACTCCCAGGGAAGTCCTGCGTTATGTATCGAACTTAACGGTGCTGCACCTGTACCTCCGTCATAACCGGATATAAGTATTACCTGTGCACCTGCTTTTGCAACACCTGAAGCTATGGTGCCTACACCTGCCTCCGATACCAGCTTGACCGATATCCTTGCGTTCTTGTTCGCATTTTTAAGGTCATATATAAGTTCTGCCAGATCCTCTATCGAGTAGATATCATGATGAGGGGGCGGAGATATAAGGCTTACGCCGGGTGTCGAATGTCTCGTTTTTGCTATCCAGGGATATACCTTTTTCCCGGGAAGATGTCCGCCTTCACCGGGCTTTGCACCCTGTGCCATTTTTATCTGTATCTCTTCAGCGCTTAAGAGATATCCGCTTGTGACACCGAAACGTCCGGAAGCTACCTGCTTTATCTTCGAGCTTCTGTCATCCTTTGTACCTGCGGTAGCTATCCTCTCATCACTCTCACCCCCTTCACCGCTGTTGGACCTGCCCTGTAAGTGGTTCATAGCGATAGCGAGTGCCGTATGTGCTTCCTCCGAGATAGAGCCGTAAGACATCGCGCCTGTCTTAAATCTCTTTACTATCTCATCTTCACTTTCTACTTCGTCAAGCGGTATCCCTTCAGCCGGGAAGTTAAAGTCTATCAGGCTGCGTAAGTATCCGGTCTGCTCCTTATCCACCATGGAAGTATATGTTTTAAATCTATCATAGTTACCTTCACGCGTGGATAACTGTAACATATGTATGGTCTCAGGGTTATATCTGTGGTTCTCACCCTGACTTCTCGATTTATGTCTGCCATATGCGGTAAGCTCGTTATTGACCGCAAGTCCTAACGGATCGAATGCACGGCTGTGCTGTGCGTCCACTGCATTTCCGATATCATCTAAGGTTATGCCGCCCACTCTTGTGACCGTACCGGTAAAGTATTCGTTTATAACATCTTCCGAAATGCCTACGGCCTCAAATATCTTGCTTCCCTGATACGACTGGATGGTAGATATACCCATCTTGGATGCGATCTTCACTATACCGGAAAGTATCGCCTTATCATAATCCTCACATGCCGCATAATAATCCTTGTCCAAAAGTTCCTCATCCACAAGCTCTTTTATGGCTGCATGTGCCAGATAAGGATTGACTGCCGATGCGCCGAAACCCAGTAATGTTGCAAAATGATGTACTTCTCTCGGCTCACCCGATTCTACTATGATCGACATAGCCGTGGACTTCTTAGTCTCTACCAGATGCTTATGTACAGCTGCTACTGCAAGCAGTGAAGGAAGTGCCACATGGTTTTCATCCACTCCCCTGTCCGAAAGGATAAGTACGGTAGCGCCTGCACGGTAAACCTTGTCAACTTCGATAAACAGATGCTTTAATACCCGTTTGACAGGTGTTCCCTTATAAAAACAGGTTGATATCTTTGCTATATTAAAGCCGTCCTTTTTCATATGGGAGATTTTAAGCAGATCAAGGTCCGAAAGGATCGGGTTCTGTATCTTTAACACATGACAGTTATACGGCTTTTCTTCCAGCAGATTACCGTTCTTGCCGACATATACGCATGTAGATGTCACTATCTTTTCACGCTCCGCATCGATCGGAGGATTGGTAACCTGCGCAAACAGCTGCTTAAAATAATAGAATAACGGCTGGTAGTTTTCCGAAAGAGCTGCTATAGGTGTATCCACACCCATAGCTCCTATCGGCTCGGAACCGTTAAGTGCCATAGCAAGGATCGAATCATGATAGTTTTCATAAGTATATCCGAATGCCTTCTGAAGACGCTTGAGTTCATCACCTTTTACCGAAGGGACCTTTATATTGGGTATCTTTATATCATGAAGTTTTACAATATTGCTGTCCAGCCATTCACCGTAAGGCTCCTTATGTGCATATCTTTCCTTTATCTCGGTATCATCTATGATACGTCCCTGCACGGTGTCGACCAGCAGCATCTTTCCGGGGTGAAGTCTTTCCTTTTTTACGATATGCTCCTCGGGGATATCAAGTACGCCTACTTCACTCGAAAGTATAAGTCTGTCATCATCAGTTACATAGTATCTTGAAGGACGAAGTCCGTTTCTGTCAAGTATCGCACCTAACAGGTCACCATCTGAAAATACTATGGATGCGGGACCGTCCCACGGCTCCATCATGGTAGCGTAATACTGATAGAAATCCCTTTCCTCCCTGGATAATGTCTCATTATGCGACCAGGGCTCGGGTATGGCTATCATAGCAGCCAAAGGGAGCTCCATACCGCTCATCATCAGAAACTCCAGAGTATTATCAAGCATAGCCGAATCGGAACCACTCTGGGATATAACGGGAAGTACCTTTGTCATATCTTCCTCGGAAAATACATTCGTATGCATGGTCTCTTCACGGGCCAGCATCTTGTCGGCATTGCCCTTTATGGTATTGATCTCGCCGTTATGTACTATAAGTCTGTTAGGATGTGCACGGTTCCAGCTGGGTGTAGTATTGGTTGAGAAACGTGAATGTACCGAAGCTATAGCCGACTCGTAATCCTTATCCATCAGATCCTTAAAAAAGGTCCTCAGCTGTCCTACAAGGAACATGCCCTTATATACTATGGTCCTGCATGAAAGCGAAGGGATATATGTATTAACATTACTCTGTTCAAACTCACGTCTTACTATATAAAGCTTTCTGTCAAAATCAAGATCGGTCTTTACATCGGCAGGTCTCTCGATAAATACCTGATATATCTCCGGCATACACTCAAGCGCCTTTGTCCCGAGTACTGCGGGATCTGTGTCGACTTTTCTGAATGTTATTATCCTTAAACCGTTCTTCTTTACTATCACTTCAAGCATGGCTTTTGCCTGGCGGAGTGCCAGATCGTTTCTCGGGAAAAATATCATACCGACACCATACTCTCTTTTTCCGGGAAGCTCTATGCCGTCCTTTTTTAATACCTTCTTGAAAAACTTATGGGGTATCTGGGTAAGTATGCCGACACCGTCACCTGTTTTGCCCTCGGCATCTTTACCTGCCCTGTGCTCTAAGTTTTCTACTATCGACAGTGCATCGGCTACTGTTTCATGCCCTGCCTTTCCCTTTATATTTACTATCGCACCGATACCGCAGTTATCATGTTCGAAATCCGGATTATATAAACCGTTTTTATATACTTCATTCAATGTAAGTTTCATATTATCAACGACCTTCCGTAATATTCTTTACAAGCTCGAATACCCCATCAGGTACTCGTCCACTTCCTTAGCGGCTGCCTTACCCTCAGCTATGGCTCTTACTACGAGGGACTGACCGATATGCATATCACCTGCTGTAAATACCTTGGCATCTGCTTGATGCTTTCCTGCTTCGGTCTTAACATTTGTTCTTCCGTCCACTTCCACTCCGAAGCTTTCGGTAACATATGACTCACTTCCAAGGAATCCGGCTGCTATCAGAACAAGCTGTGCGGGTACTTCCTTTTCTGTTCCTTCTATGGGAACCATGCTCATGCGTCCCGTTTTCTCATCCTTCTTCGATTCAAGTGATACTAAGACAACACCTTTCAGCTTTCCGTTCTTATCCTTTAAGAACTCTTTTACCGTAGTCTTATATATCCTCGGATCGGATCCGAATTTACAGATTGCTTCCTCCTGCCCGTAGTCAACCTTAAGTACCTTCGGCCATTCGGGCCAGGGGTTTGATGCAAGTCTTTCTTTGGGCGGTTCGGGCATCATCTCGAGTTGGGTAACACTCTTTGCCTTTAACCTTATACAGGAGCCTACACAGTCATTACCGGTATCTCCGCCGCCGATCACTATTACATCCTTGCCTTCTGCCAAGTCATAAGGGAAATCGCTAAATTCGGAATCAAGCAGACGTTTTGTAACTGACTTTAAGAAATCAACTGCGAAGTAAATACCTTCCGCATCCCTGCCGGGTGCCTTGATATCTCTGGGATTTGAAGCACCGCATGCAAGTACTATCGCATCGTATTCTTTCTTTAGTTCTTCTCCTGTTATGTCTTTTCCTATATTAGTATTTACTTTAAAGGTGATGCCCGCTTTTTCCATGAGAGCCACTCTTCTGTCTATCACACTCTTATCAAGCTTCATGTTCGGGATACCGTATCTTAAGAGTCCGCCCACACGGTCGTTTCTCTCGTATACCGTAACCGAATGTCCACGTCTGTTTAACAGCAGTGCTGCGGCAAGTCCTGAAGGACCGCTTCCTATAACTGCTATCTTTTTACCGGTTCGAACCTTGGGTTCGGGTTCTTCTACCAGGCCGTTTTCAAAAGCATATTCTATAACTGTTTTTTCATTTTCTTTTGTGGATACAGGCTCCTGATGCAGCCCGCAGGTACATGCATGCTCGCATAATGCCGGACATACTCTTGAAGTAAACTCCGGGAAGCAATGGGTGATCGATAGTCTCTTGTAAGCTTCCGATAAGTTTCCTCTGTATACTAGATCGTTTACTTCCGGAACAAGATTATGCAGAGGACATCCGCTTATCATACCCGCTATAGCTATACCTGCCTGACAGAACGGGATACCGCAGTCCATACATCTGGCTGCCTGTTTTCTCTGTTCTTCGATACTTAGCAGTGAATGGAATTCTTTAAAGTTCTTGATTCGGTCTTCTTCCTTAACTACTGCACCATCTTTTCTTGCATACTCCAAAAATCCGGTAGGCTTTCCCATGTCTTACACCTCTGTCTTTCTAAATACTTTTTTATCAACGTTAAAAAATAAAAAAAAGGGCATCTGAAATAAATCCAGACACCCTTGCCTTGACTATGTATGTGTAGTAATGATATTCCGGATTGCTCCGTGCTTCGCACTCCCGCAATCCGGAAAAAGAAAAGACACCCTTGGAAATACCAAAGGCGCCCTTGTCTTCATTTGTGCATTATAAAACTCTGAAAAAGATTTGTCAAGAAAAATTTTTATCCATCATCCTATTAAGTCATTCTGGAATCTGGAAAGATGTTCAAAAGGCAAAATCTGACGGCCTCTGAACAAGCCGCAGCCATCATTTATCAAATGGTTGCTGTATGCCTTAAACATGTTCACATCCACAGTGGACAGATCAAGTTCCTGCAGTTTAACCAGCCTCTCATATGCTTCATCAAAATACCTGCATTCACCGGGATGGATTATGTCGGCCCTCGTCCTGTTGATCTCCTGGCTTTTCTCATATCCGAAATGGTTTGCTTCACCTATCTCTGCATAATCATCCATGTCCTTTGTACGAAGCTGCAGTTCTGTATAGCATCGGGTCAGGTTATCATAAAATGTGATATGCAGCGACCTGTAACCGGAAGGACGCGGTGTCTGCACATAATCCCTATAATAGGAAATATTATTCTCGTTTAACCCTCCTGCATATCCTTCATATGATCCATCCGACAACTGAGGAGAAAACCCTTTTTCTTCAAGGAACTCCGGCATCTTGTTGGCTATCTCGTATAAATATTTGAGCTCCTGCTCTTCACGGCTTTCACCCTCCTTTACATGGCATTTGGGGAGTGACAGGACAATCCTGTATGCTATAAGGTCCCTAAAACAATTCAGGTTGTTTTTTATCTCCGCTTCGTTTGGGTATCTGCCGTTTTCCTTATAAAAATCATAGATATACTCCAGGATATATCCGTTAAACTTCTCTTCGGAGCGTATAAGCGATTTTATCCTGCCCTTGAAAGTAAAGGCCAGAAACGGGTATTTCTGTGTCATATAAAGGTAAAACTCCTTGATCCTCTGCGACTGCGAGGACAGAAAATCCGTATGCTCCAACAGCTCTATTATCTGCATCAGGAAATTGCTGTGAGCCAGATCGATGGAGTTATGTGATTCAATTGCCTCTTTCTTTAAATCCGCAGAATACTGTAAAAGAATCTTCAACACAGTATTCCCGGAAAACAGATAGTCATTTAATGTTATCATCATTTCTCCATTTTTAATTAAACATAGCATCTGTAAACGCTTTGAATATCCTTCTGCTGTTATCGTCCGTAGAATACGAAAACTCAGGATGCCATTGTACTCCCCACAAAAATCGATGTCCCGGCATATAAAGAGCCTCCGTAAGACCATCCTCCGACGTCGCCATTGCTTTTAATTCCGGAGCTAACTGTTTTACAGCCTGATGATGATAACTGTTTACATGTAAGGTATCAGCATTGAGACATTTATGCAATGGTGAATCCACATTGATAGATACAACATGAACAGGGATATTGTAAGGCGGATTTTGATGATGCTCTACTTTTGACGGATGCTGCAGTGGAATATCCTGGTATAATGTTCCTCCGAGTGCTGCATTTATGAATTGTATTCCCCTGCAGATACCCAGAACGGGTTTATCCGACTCCAATGCCTTTCTCAATATATAAAGTTCCATTTCATCACGTTTTCTATTGGAACTTACCTTACCATCTAAAGGCTTTTCACCATATATTTCCGGTGAAACATCATGTCCTCCGGTAAACAAAAAACCATCACATAGTTCTGCTGCCTGCTCCAGATCACCCTTATCTTCAGTAAGAGGCAGCATTATCGGAATACCTCCATTCGTTATGATCCCATCAAAATATCCCGGAAGCATCCATAAACTTTCTTTTTCATCATCCCATAGAGGCATCACGCCAACAACCGGCTTTTTCATATTTTCCCTCGTAATTCTATATTCTTCTAACAAGTAATCAGCAGATGTTCATTGGCAACGTCATTATATACTTCGCATTTTCTGTCAGATACATAATATACATGTACTATTTCCGTCAGTTCGGAACCGCCATCGAAATCTGCCACAATATCTTTCAACCCCTCAAGTTTTTCAGGTGAGTAATGTACCGTCTTCTCATTATGAAATACTGCAGTATACAATATCTCCGCTTCCACAAGGTCTTGGAAAATGTGGCTTCCGTAAGAAAGCTCCGGGTTATAACCTGCCTTGGACTCCTCAGTCTCACAGATGATCTCAAAGGCACTTATATCCGAAAATGCCGTAGGCACGCCAAGTTCTGGAGATGTTGTACCTACACGTCCCGGGACTATTAGCATCATATGCTTTTTCTTGTCACGGAAATACCAGTTTATTTTTCCTATAAGTTTTGCAGCTTTAATCTTATCCTTATAAGGCATTTCATAATACTTTACCGGATCTACCAGGACAATGATATCCAGTTCCGATGCCTTAGACATACCCATTGAGGCACCCTTACTCTCCAAAAGTATTTTATCTTCCGGTATATTATCCAGTGCCACATCCATCTCGGGTATTCCGCTTTTCACTCTGTCAAATGCTGCCATCTTCTGCTCCTTTCTACTACAACTAATACAATAACTTCAAAATACTACCCCATATCAATCAGAGAACCGTCCCTATGATTGAAATTTTATCAAGTTCCTTCATCCAGATATTTACAGACGCGTCGCTCGGCATACGCCAGTCACCGCGGGGTGAAAGTGTTACCGTACCGACCTTCGGACCGTCAGGCAGGCACGAACGCTTAAACTGCTGTGAGAAAAACCGTCTGTAAAAAGTCTTAAGCCATTTCATAACTGTTTCTTTTGAATATGCTCCGTCAAAAGCTATACATGCTATCCGGAAGATCTTCGACGGCGAATACCCGAAACGCAGCATATAATACATAAAGAAATCATGCAGCTCATACGGGCCCACTATATTTTCGGTTTTCTGTGATATGGTACCGTCGTTTTCCGGAGGAAGAAGTTCCGGACTGACCGGTGTATCCAGCACATCTCTAAGGACCTTTTGCAATTTACCTTCCGATATCTCAGCCTCGAAGCTGACCAGCCAGCGTACCAGGGTTTTAGGTATTGAAGCATTTACCGCATACATGGACATATGGTCCCCGTTATATGTAGCCCAGCCCAGTGCAAGTTCCGAAAGATCACCTGTACCTATAACCATGCCTCCGAGCTTATTCGCCATATCCATAAGTACCTGGGTACGTTCCCTTGCCTGCGCGTTTTCATAAGTTACGTTATGTTCGTCCTGTGATTGTCCTATGTCCTCCAGATGCTGTGTCACACTCTTGCAGATGTTAATCTCAGTCAATGTAACACCGTACGCTTTGGCAAGCTCACAGGCATTATTATATGTTCTGTCCGTGGTCCCGAAGCACGGCATCGTGATCGCCTGAATCCCGATCCTATCCAGCCCCAGCATGTCAAATGCACGTACAGTAACAATGAGTGCCAGTGTAGAATCCAGTCCTCCCGACAGCCCCAGTATGGCATTCTTGCTTCCGGTATGACGGAGTCTGGTCATCAGACCTACTGCCTGCATGGTAAGTATATCACTGCATCGGCCATCGAGGGTTTTCTTGTCAGCCGGTACAAACGGCGTCTTAGGAAACACTCTTTCAAGTTTGGTATCTGTAATATCAAGTGAGAAGTATACCTTTTTAATGCCAGTTGAAGCTTCAAATGTATTCATTCTCCTGCGCTCATGGACAAGTTTTTTTATATCTATGTCAGTAACCGTCAGTCCCTTTGAAAAAGGCTTAGCTTCCGCCAAAACCGACCCGTTCTCCGCTATTATGTTATGCCCGGCAAAAACCATATCCTGTGTAGATTCACCGATACCTGCATCCGCGTACGCATAGCAGCAGACAAGGGAACCCGATCTTGCCTTTATCAGGTTCCTCCGGTAATCCGCTTTACCGATAACCTCATCACTTGCGGACTGATTAAATATGATAACCGCACCGTTAGCGGCGAGCTTCTCAGCCGGAGGGGAACTTACCCACAGGTCCTCACATATCTCGATACCAAGAGATAATTCCGGCATCTTATCACATGAAAAGATCATATCCTCAAGATGTATAGAATATTTATCATTAAGTATTATATCTGCACACAGTCCGTCTCCCGCCGGTGTGAAATGGCGCATCTCGTAAAACTCGTTATAATTAGGTATATATTTCTTTGCTATAGCTCCTATGGCTCTTCCTTTATTTACCACAACAGCACAATTATATAATTTACCGTTATGCTCTAACGGCACACCTATCACGGAAACCATATCCGTATTTTCTGTTTTTTCTATGATACGGCAAAGTTCACTTTTTGCAGAATCAAGCAATGCCTCCTGTAAAAACAGATCCCCGCAGGTATAACCTGTGATTGAGAGCTCCGGAAAACATATAAGCTTTATTCCTTTTCTTTCTGCCTCATTTATAAGTTCTATGATCCTGTCCGTATTGTATCCGCAGTCCGCAACTTTTAAATCCGGTGTTGCACAGGCTATCTTTATAAATCCGTCTTTCATACTGCCCTCCGAATCCAGAAAAAAAATAACGGCACTGAATCTATTCAGCGCCGTTGCCATCAAATCATTTATAACATATATTATTTATATTTGTCAATATTTATATGTTTCCGAAAACATGTTACAAAAATGCGGTTATCACCCGGATAATTTTTTTTTTAACAAATGTCAAATTTTTTTTAAAATATGCTTGACAAATGAAAATGACAGGCTTATAATGCGACACATAAAGACAAGGGCGCCTTTGGTTATCCAGAGGCGCCAATTTGTTTTTATATACTTCATTTATCAACGTATGGCAGGGCAAGGGCGTCTGGATTATTTAATTCAGACGCCCTTCTCTATGCCGGACACATCTGCTAAGTGAAGAACTCCTGTTATACAGTTTTAAGATTCGGCCGGTTTTAACGCTTGTATATCCGGGATCTAATAAATAATTGGGAGGAATTGGTTATGAGTGAAGAAATCAAAAGTTTGATATCAGAAGCGACGCAGGGAGAGGTATTCGCGGTATGGTTTTTAATAGGTGCAGCACTTGTATTCTGGATGCAGGCAGGTTTTGCAATGGTCGAGGCAGGCTTTACCAGGGCTAAAAATACAGGAAATATCATTATGAAAAACTTAATGGATTTCTGTATTGGTACGGTAGTATTTATCCTTATAGGATTCAGCCTGTTACTCGGTGAAGATCTGGCAGGTTTCATCGGAAAGCCCGGATTTGATCTTTTTACCGCATATGAAAACTTTGATTTTTCAAACTTCGTATTCAACCTGGTATTCTGTGCAACCACAGCTACTATCGTATCAGGTGCAATGGCTGAAAGAACAAAATTCTTATCATATTGTATTTATTCCGGTGTGATCTCCGCACTTATCTACCCTATTGAGGCTCACTGGATCTGGGGCGGCGGCTGGCTCAGCAGCATGGGTTTCCACGATTTTGCAGGATCGACTGCCATCCATATGGTAGGCGGTATCTCAGCTCTCATCGGTGCTAAGATGGAAGGTCCCCGTATCGGTAAGTTCATCAGGGACGCTAAAGGAAAAGTTACAAAAGTTAACGCATTCCCCGGTCACAACATCTGTATCGGTGCACTCGGTGTATTCATCCTTTGGTTCGGCTGGTATGGATTTAACGGTGCAGCTGCAACATCTCGTGAACAGTTAGGTTCTATATTCCTTACAACTACAGTAGCTCCCGCAGTTGCAACAGTTGTATGTATGATATTTACATGGATCAAATACGGCAAGCCCGATGTTTCCATGTGTCTGAACGCATCTTTGGCAGGCCTTGTAGGTATCACTGCTCCCTGTGATGTAACTGATTGTTTCGGTGCCATCATGGTAGGTACCGTAAGCGGACTTTTAGTTGTATTCGGTGTATGGTTACTTGATTATAAGCTTCATATCGACGACCCTGTCGGTGCTGTAGCAGTTCACTGCATGAACGGTATCTGGGGTACGATCGCAGTCGGTCTGTTTGCTACATCTTCTGCTCCCGGATATTCCATCGCTGATGCAGACGGTGTTATGATGGAAGGTTTGTTTTACGGCGGAGGATTTAAACTCTTAGGAATCCAGCTTACAGGTTTTGTTTCAGTAGCTGCATGGACAGCTGTAACTATTACAATTGCATTCACTATCATAAAGAAGGTTATCGGACTTCGTGTTACCCGTGAAGAAGAAATGACAGGTCTTGATGCTACAGAGCATGGTCTTCCTTCAGCTTACGCAGGCTTTGCTATGAGCCCTGAGTACATTGAAGAAGGCGGCGCACCCGTTGTTGTAGACGGTGACGTTCCCGTGGCAGAAGCAGTTCAGGTAAAGAAGGTTCCTTCATTTGAGGAAGGTGACCACAAGTTTACAAAGATTGAGATAGTATGTAAGGAATCACGCTTTGAGTCCTTAAAGTCAGCCTTAATGAATGTCGGTATCACAGGTATGACTGTATCTCACGTATTAGGCTGCGGCTTACAGAAAGGTAAGCCCGAGTACTACCGTGGAGTACAGGTCGAAGCCACCCTGCTTCCTAAGGTACAGGTTGATATAGTAGTCAGCAAGGTACCTGTAAGAACTGTTATCGAAACAGCCAAGAAGGTTCTGTATACCGGTCATATCGGCGATGGCAAGATCTTTGTATATGATGTCGAGAACGTAGTAAAGGTCAGAACCGGCGAGGAAGGTTATGACGCTCTGCAGGATGTAGAATAGATACATTTTTCAAAAGTGCCCGGATCCATTCCGGGCGTTTTCTTTTTGCGTATTGTAAATGCGTTATTTCTTTCATTGTTTTCGAAAAAAATATTAATGTAGTTTTAATAAACATATCATACGGTTTTTATTATTGTATCCTTGACTTTTTATAAATAACTGCTACAATTATCTAACGAAATCATCTATATAAGGATAGAAGGTAAAAGACAATGAATATTTTTAAAGCTGCTTATTGCAGAACTTTCCAGCAGGTTATGCACGCTGCCATTCCGTTTCTTCCGTACAGGAAGCCTGTGATACTTGACAACATGCAGGAACTTTCAGCGATGCTAAAAAACAAAGAGATCCGATCGGTACTTCTGGTAACCGATAAAGACATCCGTTCCCACGGACTGACTCTGGAACTGGAATCCGCACTCAAAGAAGCAGGTGTAAACTGCGTGATATTTGACAGGACTGTTCCCAACCCCACCACCGATATCATAGAAGAATGTGCTGCCACTTATATAGAACATAACTGTGAAGCCTTTATCGGTTTCGGCGGAGGCTCATCCATGGACTGTGCAAAAGCGGCAGCTGTCAGGATAGCCAGACCGCATACTCCTTTTATAAAAATGAAGGGTATACTAAAGGTACTGGTTAAACTTCCCCTGATCATCGCCATCCCCACCACTGCAGGCACCGGCAGCGAGGTCACTGTAGCAGCTATCGTTACGGATGCCGAGACGAGACTCAAATATCAGATCAGTGATTTTCCTCTCATCCCGAGATATGCCGTACTCGATCCCAAGATCACAGTCAGCCTGCCCAAACATCTGACTGCCACCACAGGCATGGATGCTCTCACGCACGCCGTAGAAGCATATATAGGCCGCTCTCTCGTCAAAAGTTCTAAGAGAGACGCAAGACATGCCGTACGTCTCATATTTGAAAACATCCGTGAAGCATATAACAACCCGTCCGACTTAAAAGCCCGCCGCAGAATGCTCCATGCTTCATTTCTGGCCGGAAGTGCATTCACCACATCATATGTGGGTTATGTACACTGTGTGGCTCATTCACTGGGAGGGAAATATAATACACCCCACGGTCTCGCCAATTCCGTACTTCTGCCGTTTGTCCTTGAGGAATACGGAGAAAGTGCATACAAGAAGCTGCATCAGCTTGCATGTGTCATAGGTATATCAGATATAAATGACAGCCATAAAGAAGGTGCACGCAAATTTATAGATGCCGTAAAAGAAATGAAGCGTGACCTCAATGTCCCCGATACCATAGAGGGCATAAAAGAAGAGGATATACCCGAACTTGCAAAGACAGCCGAAAAAGAAGGCAATCCCGTATATCCCGTACCCAAGCTGATGACCGCAAAAGAACTCGAAAAATTCTATCGTATGGTAATGGTTAAATAACTATAATTCATCGGAAAGGATAATACTATGACTGAATCGGAAATAAAAATAAAGATTGAAGCCCAGCGCGCATTCTTTGCCAAGGGCTTGACATATGATATAAACTACAGGATAAACGCTTTAAAAAGACTGCGGAAGTATATCCGTGAACATATAGACGAACTTAATACCGCCATAAAGGCCGACCTCGGAAAGGGTGACTTTGAAAGCTATATGTGTGAAACAGGCCTTACTCTTTCAGAGATCACATACATGATAGGACACGCTGCAGCATTTGCACGCGACAGACATGTCCCGACTCCGCTGGTCCAGTTCCACAGCGCAAGCATCATAAAGAGAGTGCCCTACGGTACGGTACTTATCATGAGTCCCTGGAACTACCCCTTCCTGCTGACCGTAGAACCCTTAGTGGATGCCATAGCTGCCGGAAACACATGTATAGTAAAGCCCAGCGCATACTCTCCAAACACCTCGGAAGCTATCCGTAAAATGATAGAAGCGGTGTTCCCCCCTGAGTATGTAACCTGTATCACAGGAGGCCGCGAGGAAAATAAAAGCCTGCTCGCACAAAAATTTGACTACATTTTCTTTACCGGAAGCAAAAATGTCGGACGTGAGGTATTGAAAGCCGCCGCTCCCAATCTTACACCCGTAACCCTAGAACTCGGCGGAAAGAGCCCCTGTGTAGTGGACAAGGAAGCAAATATAAAGCTTGCCGCAAGACGTATAGTATTCGGCAAATACTTAAACTGCGGACAGACCTGTGTAGCTCCCGACTATATCTATGTGGAAGCAAGCATAAAGGACAGTTTTATCCAAGCCGTAAAAAAAGAAATCTCAAGGCAGTATACCGATGCTGCATTAAGCAATCCCGATTACGGAAAGATCATAAACGAAAAGCATTTTAACCGCCTGACAGGTCTTATAGATAAAGACAAAACAGTATACGGCGGCTATCATGATATAAAAAAGCTCCAGATAGAGCCTACTGTTATGGATAATATAACATGGGAAGACAAGGTCATGCAAGAAGAGATATTCGGACCCATCATGCCGATACTTACCTTCAGTGATCTTAAGGAACTTGTAAGATTTCTTAATACAAAACCCCATCCTTTGGCAGCTTATTATTTCGGAAAGGATAAGAAAAAGATCAGGTTCTTTACCACCGAGCTCGCCTTTGGAGGCGGCTGCATAAACGATACCGTAGTACATCTGGCTACTCCCAACTTAGGGTTCGGCGGGTTCGGAGAATCAGGCATGGGTGCTTATCACGGTAAAACAGGATTCGATACCTTCTCACATAAAAAGAGTATCCTGGACAAAAAAAGATGGCTGGATCTTCCGATGCGATACCAGCCATATAAGAAACTGTATGGTTTACTGTTAAAAACCTTTCTACGATAAACCGGACATTAAACACGGCACAATCCTACTCAACAGTTACTGATTTTGCCAGGTTCTTCGGCTTATCGATATCGCAGCCGTTCTTCTCTGCTACGTAATATGCGAACAGCTGCATAGGTATGATCTCTATGACCGGAGCTAAGAGCGGGTCTGTCTGAGGTACCAGAAGCACATCATCAGCTTCCTGAAAAATGCTTCTGTTTCCTTCATGAGCGACAGCCAGCACCCTAGCTCCGCGTGCTTTTACCTGCTGGATATTCGATACAGTCTTATCAAAAAGCTTCTCATAACAGCACAGGGCAACTACCAGTCTGCCGGGCTCGATAAGTGCTATCGTTCCGTGCTTTAACTCACCTGCAGCATAAGCTTCGGAGTGAAGATAAGAAATCTCTTTAAGCTTCAGGGAACCTTCAAGAGCTACAGCATAATCCATATTTCTTCCTATAAAGAACAATGACTGATTGTCATAATACTTATCTGCCAGTTTCTTTACCCTGGAGTTAAGATCAAGTGCACGCTGCGCACGTTCGGGTAAGCGCATGATATCGATCACCATCGACGCATATGCTCCGTGCGATATGGTTTTAAGCTGTCCCGCAGCCCATACAGCAAACATGGCAAGTACTGCTACCTGCGTGGTATAACCCTTCGTTGTAGCTACAGCTATCTCGGGACCTGCCCACGTATATATACAGTAGTCAGCCAGTTTTGCTATACTGCTGCCTACTACATTTACTATAGCAAGCACTGTGGCACCTTTTTCCTTACATTCCTTCATGGCAGCTATGGTATCCGCTGTCTCACCTGACTGGCTGATAACTATCACAAGTGTTTTACCATCCATGATAGGATCACGGTATCTGAGTTCACTTGCCACTTCGGCCTCCACTGGCATCCTGCAAAGTGCCTCTATGATGCCGCGTCCCACACAGCCTGCATGATATGCCGAGCCGCATGCCGTAATATGTACGCGGTTGAACTTACTCATATCCAGGTCTTTTATCTCACCAAATACTATCTCCTCATCCTTTATCCTGGGTTCTATCGTGGCTTTAAGAGCCTGCGGCTGTTCCATTATTTCCTTCATCATGAAATGCTCATAGCCGCTTTTTTCGGCCGCCGCTATATCCCAGTTGATCTGCCTGATCTCTTTTTTTATCTCATTTCCTGCATGGTCATATACCTTTACTTCGTCAGGCGTGATCTCTGCCACCTCACCGTCATCCATGTCTATGACATTTTTTGTATTGCTTACAAGCGCGGTGATATCGGATGCAAAATAGTTCTCACCTATACCCACTCCTATAAGAAGTGGACTGGAAAGCTTGGCTGCGAATATAGTCCCGGGATGTTCAGCCGAGATAACACCTATGGCATACGATCCTGTAAGCCTTGATATGGTCTTCATCAAAGCCTTTTTAAAATTACCGTTATAATTATATGCCAAAAGCTGCACTATGACCTCGGTATCCGTTTCACTCTTAAACTCTATGCCGTATTTTTGAAGTTCGCTCCTTATCTCGGCGAAATTCTCTATGATACCGTTATGCACTACCGCAAACTTTCCGTCTGCAGACAGATGCGGGTGTGCATTTGTATCACTGGGGATACCGTGCGTAGCCCATCTGGTGTGACCTATACCGCATACACCCTTAAAATCGGGTTCCGCCTCAAATTTGTCAACCAAATGGCTCACCTTTCCGGTTGCTTTAAGCATTTTTATAGAATACATATCATCAGCTTCATTCCTGCTCTGGATGGCTATACCTGCCGAATCGTATCCTCTGTATTCAAGTCTTTTAAGGCCTTCAAGCAGTATCGGACCTGCCTGGTTAACACCTGTGTATCCGGTTATTCCGCACATGATCATATTCCCTTTCCAAGTATAATTATTTTCATTTTCAATCTGAGGAGCATCCCCGCGATTGATATAAAAAAAGCAAAGTATCCCTACAAATGTAGAAACTCCTTTGCTTCTGAACTTCTAAAATATACTACTGTTGATCTGTAATGTCAAAAAGGCAATGATACATTATATAACATCTTGCTATACAGGTATGAACGATACCAGAAATACCGTGATACTGGCTGCCAAAGCTACCGTCATAAGACCTTTCCCTTTAAGTGCCAGTATGATCGCCACTCCCACTCCCGCTATAGCGGCAAGCATGGATGAAGTACTGAAAAACACTGCCGGGAATGTCATAGCCATAAGACATGCATACGGCACATAATATAAAAACGATCTGATAAACCGGTTATTTATTTTTCCCTTTACAAGCACAAGCGGAATCATACGTATCAGGTATGTCACTGCTGCCATGACGAGGATATATATATAAATATTCATAAATCTCTACTCCGTAACGCCCGTTTACTCAATGGTGCTCTCTGTTTTGTTCTTATCATCACCTGTTTCTTTCCCATCCTCTTTTACAGGGAAAAACACTGCTCCTATACCTGCAGCAGCCACCGTACAGATGATAATGGAAATACCTGCCGATACCTGCTTTAGAAAAGGCACAAAATAAAACAGGCTGCTAAGCCCTATGGCTATACTTGCTACGATAAGAACCGCTCTTGATTTTTTGGCAACCGGGATCACTATCGCTATAAACATCCCGTAAAGCATAACATTTAAAGCCACGCTGACACGCTCGGGCATAAGATCTGAGGCCACAGCACCCAAAAATGTGCCGGCCGTCCAGCCCAGTACCGGTATACTCTGGAGGCCAAGCATATACGTTAGAGTCAGGCTCTTCTGATGGTTCATGGCGACAGCAAATATCTCATCTGTGTTGGCAAACGCTATGATAAGTTTTTTCCAAAAAGATACACTTTTATCAAGCTTTTGAGAAAGTGACAGACTCATCAGGGAGTACCGCAGATTGATGATAAATTGCGTAAGCACCATCTCTATCAAAGTTCCGCCCACGGCTATTATCTTTACTCCCGCAAACTCACCTGCACTGGTAACATTGGTCAGGCTCATGACAGTCCCCTCAACAGCGCTGATCCCCGATGCCACCATGGAAATACCTAAGCTGAAACTCACCGCAAAATAGCCTAAAGCGATCGGTATCCCATCCTTCAGTCCGCTTCGGAATTGGATTTTCTTAGTATCATTCATCTATAAAACGTCCTTATTATATTCTCTTTGCTTTTCACTAATACATTATAAACGAAACAATACACATTATAATTCGAAGAGTCAAAAGCGTCAAGAGGTCAATTATGACTGTAAAAAGGGCGTGTCATATAACAGAGTAACAATAAAGCTCCCGTCCGGAGATTCACCGAACGGGAGCTTAATAAACAACACGATATTTTATTTCTTTAACAGGTTCTTGATCCTCTCAGCTGCCTCTTTTGTGTCCTCAGGGCTGCCGAATGATGAAAAACGGAAATACCCTTCGCCGCATTTTCCAAATCCTTCACCCGGAGTACCGATAACCTGTATTTTTTCCAAAAGCAGGTCGAAGAACTCCCAGCTGCCCATACCGTCGGGACATTTCATCCATACATAAGGAGCGTTCTTACCTCCGCAGTACCAGATACCTGCTTCATCGAGTGCCTGCATGATAACCTTGGCGTTGTTCTTATAGATATTTATATTCTCATGTATCTGCTTCTGACCTTCATCTGTGAAAACAGCTGCTCCGCCGCGCTGGATGATATAGCTCACACCGTTTGTCTTCGTAGTACGGTTACGTACCCACATAGCATTGAAATTCATGCCTTCACGCTCTAATGTCTTTGGTATGATAGTATACCCGAGTCTCGTACCGGTAAATCCTGCCGTCTTTGAAAGCGAGCATATCTCTATGGCACAGGTCCTTGCACCCTCTATCTCAAATATGCTCTTCGGAAGTGCGGGGTCCTCGATAAATGCCTCATAAGCTGCATCAAACAATATAACTGAACCGTTCGCATTTGCATAGTCAACCCATTCCTTAAGACCTGCTTTCGTATATACAGCTCCCGTAGGGTTGTTAGGTGAGCAGATATATATCACATCCGCCTTTATCCCTTCCTTTTCAGCTGACTTAGGTGTAGGCAGGAAACCCTCGTCACTTCCTGTAGGCAAGTGATATATCTTCTTTCCTGCCATCACATTTGCATCCACATATGCAGGATACGCCGGCTCCATGATAAGTACCGAAGTATTCCTGTCAAACATATCTATGATATCACCGAGCTCATCACTCGCACCGCTTGATACAAATGCCTCTTCAGCAGTGATGTCGATACCTCTTTTATTATAATACTCCGCTATCTTCTCTCTTAAAAACGGTGCACCGCACTCTGGCATATACCCGTGGAAACTGTCCTTGTCAGCCTGATCATCCACGCCCTGATGCAGAGCCTTGATAACCGCATCACAAAGCGGAAGCGATACATCTCCTATACCGAGTCTGTACATTTTCTGATCCGGATGCTCAGCCTGGTATTTCTTAACTTTTTGAGCGATATTGAAAAACAGATATGAATCCTTTAATTCTCCGTAATGTTTGTTGGGCAATGACATTGTTTTCTTCCTTCTTTCTATATATTATGTATAATTTTAACTCAGTTGTATGTCCGGGTACCCATACTCCACCCGTCTTACTTTACTCAGCATCTATGGTAGAAATCCCCATAGTGATCTCTTCAAGTACATCCAGCAACACTCTTACCGTATCAAGGCTCGTAAGCATCGTGATACCGTTTAGGGATGCACATTTTCTGATGGCAACACCGTCCACATAGTGGATACCCGAAAGTACCGCACGGGTACAGATCACATAGCTTACATAACCGGCACGAAGTGAATCAAGTATCTCCTCGCTGCCCTCGGACAGCTTATGGCGAAGTCTGGTACGTATGCCGTGCTCCTTGAGAAATACCGCTGTACCAATGGTAGCTTCGATATTGAAGCCCATATCATAGAAACGCTTAACAAGCGGCAGTGCCTCTTCCTTATCCTCGTCAGCTAAAGTAACCACTATGGTACCGTAGTTCTGCAGCTTCATGCCTGAAGCGATCATAGCTTTATACATGGCACGGTGCAGCTTTCTGTCGTATCCGATAGCTTCACCGGTCGATTTCATCTCAGGTGAAAGGTAAGCATCCATTCCGTTGAGTTTTGAGAATGAGAATGCAGGTACCTTTACGTAGTATCTTTCTTTTTCTTTAGGATAGATCTCAGTAAAGCCCTGTTCCTTCAATGACTTTCCAAGGATCACCCGGGTAGCTATATCAGCTAAGGAGTATCCTGTTGCCTTCGACAGGAACGGAACCGTTCTTGACGAACGGGGATTTACCTCTATTATGTATACGTTTTCTTCCGGATCGACAATAAACTGGATATTGAACAGTCCTACGATGCCGATGCCCATACCAAGCTTATACGTGTAATCAAGTATAGTATCCTTTACCTTTTGTGACAGGCTGTAAGGCGGATATACGCTGATGGAATCACCGGAATGCACACCGGTCCTTTCTACAAGCTCCATGATACCCGGTACGAATACGTCCTTGCCGTCACATACCGCATCCACCTCTACTTCCTTACCTCGGATGTATTTATCTACCAGTACGGGCTTATCAACATCTATCTCAACTGCTGTCTTAAGGTATGTTCGAAGTGCTTCTTCCTTTGCAACTATCTGCATAGCCCTGCCGCCGAGCACGAAACTCGGACGTACAAGTACGGGGAATCCGATCTCTTTTGCTGCTTCAACTCCCGCTTCTATGCTGGTTACAGCCATTCCCTTAGGTCTCGGGATATCGAGTTCATACAGCAGTTTTTCAAACAGATTCCTGTCTTCCGCACGGTCGATCGCGTCATCATCGGTACCTATGAGCTTAACATCATATTCTTTTAACGAATCCGCGAGGTTGATGGCTGTCTGTCCGCCGAGTGTGGCAATGACTCCCACAGGCTTTTCAAGGTCTATGATATTCATTACGTCTTCCGTACAAAGCGGCTCAAAATACAGCTTATCGGAACATGTATAATCTGTCGAAACTGTCTCGGGGTTGTTGTTGATTATGATAGCCTCATAGCCGGAAGCCTTAATGGTCTTAACCGCATGTACAGTCGAGTAGTCAAACTCTACACCCTGGCCTATACGTATAGGACCGGAACCGAGTACGATTATCTTTTCCTTATCCGAAACGATGGATTCATTCTCATCCTCATATGTCGAATAGAAATAAGGGATATAGCTCTCAAACTCGGATGCACAGCTGTCGATCATCTTGTATACGGGTACGATGCCGAAATCCTTTCTTAAGTCCCTGATCACCTTTTCGGTGGTGCCGGTAAGAATGGCGATCTCTTTATCGGAGAAGCCGAATTTCTTGGCAGTCTCCAATATCTTTAAGCATTCATCCATTTCATTGAACTTAGCTGACTTGTCAGTTTCATTATCTGTAACAGATCCTGCCGCATCGGCACTTTCGTACTCATCGGCATTGCCGTTAGCCAGTATTCCGGATTTGCTGCCGTCTATAAATTCAAGTCCGGGATTATAAGAATTATATTTCAGGCTCTTTAATGTATTTTCGATCTCAATTATGTTTTTTAGCTTATCTAAGAAGAAGCAGTCAATCTTGGTGATATCGTGGATCGTCCCGGTCTCACAGCCGCGGCGGATCAGTTCGCCGATAGCAAATATCCTGTCGTCAGTACCTGTCCGGATGTATTTTCCAAGCTCTATGGTAGAGTAGTCATCAAACTTCTTACAATACAGATGACATTCTCCGGTCTCAAGTGAACGGATTGCCTTAAGTAAGCTTTCTTCGAAGCAGCGGCCTATACTCATGACCTCACCGGTAGCCTTCATCTGAGTACCGAGTGTGTTGTTTGCATCCGCAAATTTATCAAACGGGAAACGCGGCATCTTGGTAACTATATAGTCAAGTGCAGGTTCAAAGGATGCAGGTGTATTTGCAAGCATTATCTCATCAAGAGTCATACCGATACCTATCTTGGCGGACACTCTGGCGATGGGATAGCCCGATGCCTTTGATGCAAGGGCCGATGAACGGGATACTCTGGGGTTGACCTCTATTAAGTAATAATCAAATGAATTAGGGTCAAGTGCAAACTGCACATTACATCCGCCCTCTATCTCCAGGGCTCTGATGATCTTCAACGCCGAATCACGGAGCATCTGATATTCCTTATTTGTCAAGGTCTGCGAAGGACATACTACGATGGAATCACCGGTATGTATTCCTACAGGATCGAGGTTTTCCATGTTACAGATGGTAATAGCGGTATCGTTACTGTCACGCATTACCTCATACTCTATTTCTTTAAAGCCCTTTATGCTCTTTTCTATCAATACCTGATGAACGGGTGAAAGTTTAAGAGCATTCTTCATTATCTCTTCAAATTCGCCTTCATTTTCTGCAAATCCGCCGCCTGTACCGCCTAATGTAAACGCAGGACGAAGGACTACAGGGAAACCGATCGATTTAGCTACCTTTAGTCCTTCTTCTATCGAATGTGCTATGTCAGACGGAAGCACAGGTTCATTAAGTCTTTCGCAAAGTTCTTTAAAGAGTTCCCTGTCCTCAGCCATCTCTATACTGCTGCTTTTTGTTCCCAAAAGCTCGGTGCCGCATTCGGAAAGTATTCCCTTTTTCTCAAGCTGCATGGCCAGGTTCAGACCTGTCTGTCCGCCGAGTCCCGGAAGTATGGCATCCGGTCTCTCGTAACGGATGATCTTAGCTATATATTCAAGAGTCAGCGGCTCCATATAGACCTTGTCGGCTATGGCTGTATCCGTCATGATGGTGGCAGGGTTGGAGTTACAAAGTACTACTTCATAACCTTCTTCCTTTAAAGCCAGACACGCCTGTGTACCGGCATAATCGAATTCCGCTGCCTGACCTATTACTATAGGTCCCGAGCCTATTACAAGAAGTTTTTTAATGTCCGTTCTTTTCGGCATGATGATTTCCTCTTTTACTGCTGTAATTTATAAAAGATTTAAGAATTCTTCAAACAGATATCTTCCGTCCCTGGGTCCGGGAGCACTTTCGGGATGATACTGGACACTCATTACTTTGTCCTTCACACATCTGACTCCCTCTACGGTGTTATCCAGGATATTTATATGTGTTACTTCAAGCGGTGTATTCTTTACGCTTTCGGTATCTACCGCATAAGAATGGTTTTGTGATGTGATCTCGATCTTTCCGGTAAGTAAGTTTTTAACGGGATGATTTCCACCTCGGTGACCGAACTTAAGCTTATAGGTCTTAGCTCCGTATGCAAGTGAGATCAGCTGATGTCCTAAGCAGATACCGAATATAGGATACCCACCGATCAGTTTCTTTATCGTAGCTATGGTCTCAGGTACATCCTCGGGGTTACCCGGTCCGTTCGATACGAATATCCCGTCAGGATGCAGCTTCTTTATCGTTTCTATATCTGTGTTCCACGGTACTATGGTAACATCAAGTCCCATGGCATTAAGCGAGCTTACGATGTTTTTCTTCATACCGCAGTCAATGGCAACTATGTGTTTTTTCTTAACTAGCACAGGTTTTGTACCAGTTAGCGGTGTTATCGCAGAATTGAATATGACTCTTGATTTCCATGCATACTTGCAGCTCACCTTGCTTACGGCATCTGTCGGGATCGAAGTACTTTCAAGAAGTTTAAGACCTTCTTCACGACTTGTCTTTATATCGGAAATAAGTGCTTTACAGCTTCCGTAATTTCTTATAAAACGGACAAGTTTTCTGGTGTCGATACCATATATACCGGGCACGTCATATTTTTCCATAACCTCAGACAACGTATTGACGCTCCTGAAGTTGCTCGGAATATCATTATATTCATGGACTATCAGCGCTCCAGCACTTAAAAATTCAGACTCATAGTCATCCTCTGCCATACCGTAATTTCCGATCAGCGGATATGACATTACTATGGCCTGATAAGTATATGAAGGATCGGAAACTATTTCCTGATACCCTGCCATAGAAGTATTGAATACCAGCTCACAGACACGGTCCGCATCCGAACCGAAACCGTAGCCCAAATATTCATCTCCTGTTTCCGTGATTATCTTTCTGGTGTAATTCATAATCTTGCCTTTTCTAATTTGTTTTAAGGTGTTACGTCCTTTGTATATCATACTTTTCCGGTCATCTTGACTGCTTTAAAGGCTGCTCAAATCTGTCTTTTCCGGAATCGTCAGGTATGTCTGTCGGATATACTCCGGTAAAGCAGGCATCGCAGTAGCCCTTACCTCCTGTAAGCTCTCCGAGTCTTTCGACCGGGAAGTAGCCTAGTGAATCAGCGCCTATTATGTCGCATATCTCCGGGATGGTATGATGACATGCTACCAGATTATTCTCAGAATCGATATCCGTTCCGTAGTAACAAGGATGTAAGAAAGGCGGTGATGATATCCTTACGTGAACCTCTTTTGCACCGGCATCTCTTAGGAGTTTGACCACACGTCCCATAGTGGTACCTCTTACTATCGAGTCATCCACTAAGACCACTCTTTTATCTCTTACCACTTCATCAAGTACTGCCAGCTTTATCTTAACTCCGTCCACTCTTATTTTCTTGGTGGGAGATATGAAGGTACGTCCGATATATTTATTTTTTATAAAACCCATCCTGTAAGCTATCCCGGACTGTCCCGAAAACCCTAACGCCGCATCAAGTCCCGAATCGGGAGCCCCAATGACAATGTCTGCATCAGCCGGATGCTCTTCCGCCAATATCTCACCGGCTCTTACTCTTGAAGCATGTACGGATACTCCGTCTATGATCGAATCCGGACGGGCAAAGTAAATATATTCAAACACACAGAGTTTTTTATTTTCCTTGTATTTTTCATGGATGTTCGACATAGCCGTGTCATCGTTTAATGCTTCGATATGTGTAGATTGTATCGATTTGACCTGTCCGTCATAAAATACAAGTATCTCTCCGGGATTAACATCCCTGATAAGCTTTGCACCCACCGCTCTTAATGCACAGGACTCGGATGCCACAACGTATACTCCGTCAGAAGTCCTGCCGTAACATAAAGGCCTGAATCCGAGCGGATCCCTCGCACATATAAGCTTTTGGGCCGACATGATGACTAAGGAATATGCACCTTCAAAATACTTCATGGCCTTTTCCACCGCTTCTTCTATGGAAGCGGATCTGATACGTTCTCTCGTGATATAGTAAGCTATAGTCTCCGTATCACTCGTAGTATGGAAAATAGCTCCCTGCATCTCCAGCTCGGATCTGAGTTTATATGCATTTGACAGGTTGCCGTTATGAGCCAGGGCCATCTTTCCCTTTTGATGATTGACCTCTATAGGCTGGGTGTTCGACCTGTTGGTAGCTCCGGTAGTGCCGTATCGTACGTGAGCCACTGCCATGGTACCCTGGGGCATTCCTTCTAAGACCGGCTCCGAAAACACTTCACTGACAAGTCCCAGGTCCTTATGTGAGTAAAACAGCCCCTCCTTGTTTACCACTATTCCGCAGCTTTCCTGCCCCCTGTGCTGAAGTGCATACAGGCCGTAGTATGAAAGTCCTGCCACATCCGTTTCTTTTTCCGAATATACTCCGAAAACTCCGCATTCCTCATGTATACTCATTTTATGCCTCTGTATAATGAAAACTTCTTATATCCTGCACTCGCCTGATGTATATAACGGCGTATATCATAATTTAAGCTTCTGTTTTAATGCTGCTTCGATAAAGCCCTTAAACAAAGGATGTGCCTTATTGGGACGGCTCTTAAACTCAGGATGGTACTGAACTCCGACATGGAAGTTCCTGCCGGGAAGCTCTGCGGTTTCTACTAAGTTACCGTCAGGTGAAAGACCGCTAAGTACCAGTCCTGCTTCTACCAATCTGTCTCTGTAATCATTGTTTACTTCGTAACGATGTCTGTGACGTTCACTGATATTTAAGCTCTCATAGCACTCTTCCATCTTCGTACCGGGCTGTATGCAGCAAGGGTACGCACCGAGTCGGAGTGTCCCGCCCTTGTTGATCTCGTTATTCTGGCCGGGCATAAAGTCGATGACCTTGTTCTTGCAATCCTCATCAAACTCACCCGAGTTTGCATCTGCGATACCAACTACATTTCTGGCATATTCGATGACCATGATCTGCATACCCAAGCAGATACCGAAGTAAGGTATATTGTTCTCTCTTGCGTATCTTTCTGCCTCGATCATACCTTCTATACCGCGGTTGCCGAATCCGCCGGGAAGTATGATGCCGTCAAGCCCGTACAGTTTTTCAGCCGCATTTTCACGGGTGATCTCTTCTGAATCTATCCATATGATCTCGATATGTGTGTTGTGATAGAAACCCGCATGACGGAGTGCTTCCGCTACCGACAGGTATGCATCATGTAATGCTACATATTTTCCTACCAGTCCTATATTTACGCTCAAAGTCCTGGACTTTATGGTCTCAACCATATCCGTCCATTCTGAAAGATCAGGCTCAGGTACATCGAGTCCCAATTCACGGCATACGACACCCGAGAAATGTGATCTTTCAAGCATAAGAGGTGCCTCATACAGACAGGGGAGTGTTATATTTTCTATGACGCAGTCCTCTTTTACATTACAGAAAAGGGCTATTTTCCTGAAAATATCATCCTCTAAGGGCTCGTCGCTACGCAGCACTATGATATTCGGATTGATACCCATTCCCTGAAGCTCTTTTACAGAGTGCTGGGTGGGCTTTGATTTGTGTTCTTCCGATGCATGCAGGAACGGAACCAGTGTCACATGGATAAATAAGCTGTTTTCCCTTCCTACTTCGAGTGATATCTGACGTACTGCCTCGATAAAAGGCTGGGATTCGATATCACCGATGGTACCGCCTATCTCGGTAATGACTACGTCTGCATTGGTCTTTTTACCTACTCTGTATACAAATTCCTTTATCTCATTGGTGATATGAGGGATGACCTGTACGGTCTTTCCGAGATATTCACCGGCTCTTTCCTTGTTTAATACATTCCAGTAAACCTTACCGGTGGTAAGATTTGAATACTTATTTAAGTCCTCATCTATAAAACGCTCATAATGTCCTAAGTCAAGGTCCGTTTCGGCGCCGTCCTCGGTAACATATACTTCGCCATGCTGGTAAGGGCTCATAGTACCCGGATCTACATTTATATATGGGTCAAGCTTCTGGGCTGCTACCTTTAATCCTCTGGCCTTAAGAAGTCTTCCCAAAGAAGCAGCAGTAATCCCTTTTCCCAGTCCGGATACCACACCGCCTGTCACGAAAATGTATTTTGTCATATGAGCTCCTTTCTAAATAACCTTTTTACAACAAAAAAGGTGTCTCGTCCCTTAAGGAACGAAACACCTTTGCTTCACTGGAAAAATATTTTACTCTTTCAAAAAATGATTGTCAAGAGAAATCGAAAAATCATCCAAAAAATTTTTCGGTATCGATCTTTCCGTATCCGCCGAAGCTTGCGGGCTTAGAGAACATCTCATCTGCGAGCTCTTTTCCTAAAAATACCTTTGTGATCTCATTGGTCTTGGCTGTAATGTCTATATCCGAGAATGCATCGGGGTATACGGTCTTTGCTATAAACCAGGTATTGATCAAAGCTGTTTCAAAGTTGGTATAGTATGCATTGTAAGGCATCTCGATATACACTTCGCCATTCTTCCAAGCCTTACACTCATCAAACATATCCGGAGTCTCCTGATACAGCGGCTTGATATTCTTTACTGCGGCTGCGTCGAATATCATTATATCCATGCTGTCACCGAGTGCTATGAACTTTTCTTCCTCTATAGCCTGTATACCATCTTTTGCAAGATCGTTTACAGCATTTTTTACATTTGCTATATTAAATACATTGTAATTCTGAGCAGTCATGAGATGGTTGGTGGTTCCCCAGTTCCCGAGACCGCATACATATACGGAAGCCTTATCTTCTTCGGCGATCCCCGAAGTCCTTGCGGTTATATCAGCCTTCTCAGCTTCAATAAAGCTTACCAGAGCTGCTGCTTTTTCTTCTTCGCCGAATATGGTACCTAAAAGCTCCATAGAGCTCTTAAAAGCGGGATCGAATACTCCGCCGTAGCCGGCCTTCATTGTGATGACAGGTACTCCGAGCTGTTCGGCAAGTGCATCTTCTTTTTCTACATCCTCGTACTCCGAGATAACTATATCGGGGTTACAGGAAAGGATCTTCTCTGCTTCTGCTGCCTGTGCGTTAGGTCCGCCCACTCCGCATGAAGGAAGTGTGCTGAACACATCCCCAAATGCCAATACATAAGGACGGGGAGCAGCATCAAACATCTTAGGTCTGTCTGCCAGGCTTTCGTTATCGATATCCTCAACTCCGCAAAGCAAAGCAGTATCTCCTATATAACTGTACATTCTGAGTGCCCCGGCACCGATACATACTACACGCTTGTATGAACCGGGGATAACGGTAACCTCTCTTCCGATCATGTCGGTTACTACCGTTTCCTTAGGAGCGGGGGCCTCTGTAGGCGCCTCGGTGGGAACTTCCGTTACAGCATCTGTGGGGGCATCTGTTACAGCCTCTGTGGTTTTTTCAGTTACTTCGGAAGCAGGTGCTTCTGTTGCAGTTGTATCTGTGCCCGGAGCATTCTCTTCCTTATTATCCGAGCATGCACATAAACTCAGTACCAGTACTGCAGCAAAAAAAAGTGCAGCAATCTTCTTCAGTTTCATCACAGTCCTCCATTGACAATTATTTTTTTCCCTTTATATTCAATAATGCTCACATCAGCATCATAGATATCATTTATAACCTGCTCCGTCACGATGGAGCTGTCACCAAAGTATCGTATCTTTCCGTCTTTTATAAAGAAAAATACATCCCCTATACTTAGTGCCTCGTTTAGATCATGCAGCGAAGTAAGGACTCCTATCCCCTTTTCCTTCGTTACCCGCAATATCTCCTTTAATATAAGCTGTTCATTTGCGATATCAAGGTTTCCCGTAGGCTCGTCAAATACCAGGAGCTTCGGTTCCTGCACAAGGGCTCTTGCTATAGCTACCTTCTGTCTTTCACCGCCGGAAAGTTCGGCGGTATTTCGTCCGGCAAGTTCCTCAAGTCCCATTTCTTTAAGTGTCTTAATTACGATCTCCTCATCCTCTTTTGAAGCCCTAAGACCAAAATACGGAAGTCTTCCCAAAAGCACGGTATCAAATACCGTAAGATCACCGAACTGTATGTCCTGAGGGACATATGCTATCTGTTCCGCTCTCCCCCTGCGGTTCATTTTTATCAGATCTTTTCCGTTAAAATCCATTTGACCTGCTTCCGGTTTTTCAAATCCCAGAACAGTTTTGAAAAGCGTGGTTTTTCCCGAACCGTTTTTCCCGAGCAGTACACCTATCTCTCCGTCTTTTAAGGAAAAACTTATACCATCAAGTACTACGGGAGATTTCCGGGAATATCTGAAAGTAAGATCAGTTATACGTAACATCAGCCCCGGTCCCCCTTTCTGAAGAATATCACAGCCAGAAAGAAAGGTGCTCCGAGCATGGAAGTCACTGCTCCAACAGGTATAGCCGAGCCATTACCCATGCTTCTTGATATAGTGTCAGCTATCAGCAGCAGTATACTTCCCAAAAGCGCAGAGGCCGGTATCGATACCCTGTGATCCTTCCCGAGCAGTTTTTTAGCCACATGCGGACAGATAATCCCGACGAAACCTATGATACCTAAAAAAGATACACATACCGCCGTAATAAGAGAAGCCGCAAGCATGCTTAAAAACCGCAGTCCGGATACGTTTACACCTATACTCTTGGCAGAAGAATCCCCGCTTAAAAGAGCATTAAATCTCCAGCTTAAGAATATAAACAATATCAAGCCCGCAACGACTACAGATGCCATGATGATATCAGTTTTATAAGTAGCACGTCCGAGATCTCCGAAATTCCATATAACTGCTGCGGACAGCCCGGTATCGGTAGCATAGAACTGAAGCAGCGTAGTCGCAGCCGTCCATACGGAACCTATAGCTATACCGGACAGCACCACTACACCCGGACTGAAGGACTTCAGTCTGCAAAGTCCCAATATCAAAAGTATGGAAAGTGCGGAAAACAAAAATGCGATAAGCGATGTAGAATACGGATTAATACCCGATAAATAGTTTTCCGTCCTGCTTCCCGCAGAAAGAAAACCTCCCGCAAATGCTATGATAGAAAGATTCGCCCCGAATACGGCTGCATTCGATACTCCTAAGGTGGCAGGTGATGCCATCGGATTGTTCAGGTCTGTCTGCATGATAAGTCCCGATATCGAAAGTCCCGCACCGGCAATGACCGCAGCCAGCACCCTCGGGAGACGGATGTTCCTGATGATCCTGATATGAGCAGATTTTCCTTCTCCGAAAAGCGCATTAAAGCCGTCAGAAAAAGACATATCCGAAGAACCTGTAAAAAGACATATCAATGCCAAGATAATAACCGCGATGATCAATACGGTTATTATAAGCAGATTCTTTCTCCTCGTTTTTCTGACGGCTTCCATTTTATCTTACTTCTTTCATCATTTTATTTTAATGCGGAAAGCTCTGCCTGAACTCTTGTCAGATCTTCCCTGATGCTCAAATGCTGAGGACATGCTGTCTCACACAGACCGCACTGTACACAGTTCTTGGCCTTCTGGTCATCAGCCACTGTGGACCATTCCCACTTGGTATGTTCGGTATTCTGATACATACCGTAAGTATTCCATATACGGAAGTTTCTCGGTATATCAACTCCGTTAGGACAGGGCATGCAGTAACGGCAGCCGGTACATCCGTTAAATACGCGTCTCTTTAATGCATCCGCAGTATCCGTAACTGCCTTCATCTCTTCAGGACTGAGCTTTTTGAAATTACCGAAAGTCTTAAGATTATCATCTACCTGAGCTTCATCGGACATACCTGAAAGTATTACCTTGATATTGTCAAATGAACCTACAAAGCGGAGTGCCCAGGATGCTGTGGAGGCATCGGGATCAAGGCGCTTAAATTCGGTAGTAACATCCTCGGGCAGGTTGGCCAGCGAACCGCCCTTTACAGGCTCCATGATAACAAGCGGTACGCCAAGGCTCTCAGCCAGCTGTACACCCTTCAATCCTGCCTGCTCTTCGGTATCCATATAGTTGAACTGTATCTGGCAAAAATCCCATTTCCTGTATTCGATTATCTCTTTAAAGGAATCAAATCCGTCATGGAATGAAAAACCTAGGAACTTTATCCTGCCGTTTTCCTGTTCTTCCTTTAAGTACTCGATAACTCCGAGATCCCTCATCTGATGGAAACGGTTTATGTCAAGTGCATGTAAAAGGAAGAAGTCAACATATGTCTTATGTAATCTGTCAAGCTGATTCTGGAATATCCTCTTTGCATCATCCAAAGTCTTTACATTCCAGCAGGGAAGCTTTGTAGCAAGGAAATAACTGTCTCTCGGATACTTACCCAAGACTCTTCCGACAAAAGGCTCACTCTCTCCGTTATGATAAGGGAATGCGGTATCAAAATAATTAACACCTGCTGCATATGCCTTATCTATGCACTTCTCAGCTAAAACTTCATCAATCTTTCCGTCCTTCTGAGGCAGTCTCATACAGCCAAACCCAAGCAATGATGTGCTTACACCCAGATTCTCAATAAATCTTTTCTCCATATAAACCTCCATGATAAGATATCCCCTGCATCTTTTACGGGATGGCTGTAAGTCCGCATTCCGCATTTTGCCCGGGATGACAATAAAATAAGTCCCAAATTACTTCGGAACTTATTTTACTATATATCTTTATAAAAAACAACGTGTTCATTTAGAAAAACAAGATAATACATTATGATAAGCTAAACTCTTTTCCACGGGCGTTAAGCATAAATGCCTTCATTTTTACCACATCCTTTACTCCGTCTGTTTCTATGCCGGAACTTACGTCCACCCCGTACGGATGGAGTTTTTCTATCGCAGCCGTAACATTTTCCGGCGTCATCCCTCCTGCCAAAAAGTAAGGTCTGTTAAAGTTTTTCAGCATTTCCCAGTCAAAGCTTACTCCGTCACCCATACCGGCATCTAACAATATCATGTCGGCACTTGAGATTTCAGCTTTTAAAAGATCTTCTCCTGTTTTTATCTTAAACGCTTTGATAACGGGTCTGTCCGTGTACTTTCGTAAGTTCTGTATATACTCCTCGTCCTCATCCCCGTGAAGCTGGGCTATGTCGATCATTCCTTTTTCCAAAAGATTCGCAACTGCTTTCGGATCTTCATTTACAAAAACTCCTACGGCCTTGATACAATCTGCATCACCGGTACGAAGAGCACCTGCACCGGTATCAAGAAGACTTTTTAAGATCCTTGCCTCTTCCGGCGAAATGAATCTTTTGCTTTTTTTGTAAAAGACAAATCCTATATAATCGGGCTTAAGGAGCAGGGCTGCTTCAATATCCTCCGCTCTCCTTAGGCCGCATAGTTTAATTTTCGTCATATTTCACCTTAAGATCGGAAAGCATTTTCTTTTTATCATCCGCACGCATAAGTGCTTCTCCGATAAGTACGGCATCCGCTCCCGTCATCTTTACAAGTTTCATATCTTCAGGACCTTTTACTCCGCTTTCGGACACAAAGATAATACCCTCAGGTACATTGTGCTTAAGTCTTTTTGAAAGCTCTATATCGACACTGAAATCCTTTAGGTTCCTGTTGTTTACTCCGATCACACGTGCACCGGCATTTACGGCTGTTATGATCTCCGATTCATCATGGCATTCCACAAGCGCCGAGAGTCCGAGACTGTCACAGATATCGATATAATTTTTTATCTGCTCGTAAGTCAGTATCGAAACTATCAGGAGCACTGCCGAGGCACCTAATACCTTGGCCTCATATATCATGTATTCATCCACGGTAAAATCTTTACGCAAAAGCGGGATATCTACCTCAACAGATATCTCTTTTAAGTACTCGTTTTTCCCTAAGAACCACTTAGGCTCTGTAAGCACCGATATAGCATCGGCTCCCGCCGCCTCATAATCCTTTGCTATCTCAAGATAAGGAAAAACATCTGCGATAATGCCTTTTGAAGGGGATGCCTTTTTGCATTCACAGATAAAGGAAAGTCCCGGCTTTGAAAGAGCTTTTTCAAATGCGAAGCTGCCCTTTGGCATGGAGAATGCTTTTTCCTTTAACTCTTCCGTTGAAATATGCTTTTTTGCTTCCGCTACACGGGATTTTGTGTATGCTGCTATCTCTTCAAGTATGTTCATTTATCTGTTGCTGACCTCGATCATCTTTTCTAATGTTGCCTTTGCCTTGCCTGAATCGATAAGCTCCTTTGCAAGTTCGATGCCTTCCTTGTAGCTTTCGACCTTGCCGCCGATATAGAGTGCTGCACCGGCATTCATAAGCACTGCATTTCTCTTATGTCCCTTTACTCCGTCAAGGATATCGCGGGTGATCTGTGCATTTTCAGCGGGTGTTCCGCCCTTTAAATCATCCTTGCTGCATCTCTCAAATCCGAAATCCTCCGGAGTGATGGTAAATGATTTGAACCATCCGTCCTTGATCTCGCAGATCTTGGTAGGTGCCGAAAGAGATATCTCATCAAGCTTATCCATGCCGTATACTACCATACCTCTTTTTACTCCGAGATTAACAAGTACCTGTGCTAACGGCTCTACAAGATAGTCATCATATACGCCTAAAAGCTGCATGGAGGGTGAAGCGGGATTGGTAAGAGGTCCTAAAATATTGAATACGGTCCTGAAACCAAGTTCACGTCTGATAGCGCCTACATATTTCATGGATGTATGATATTTCTGTGCGAAGAAAAAGCACATACCTGCTTCTTTAAGCATCTCAATACATTTTTCGGGGGATTGATCGATATTTACTCCGAGTGCCTCAAGGCAGTCAGCCGTACCGCAAAGTGATGATGCCGCGCGGTTACCGTGCTTTGCAACCTTGATACCTGCAGATGCCGTGATAATGGCTGTGGTAGTCGAGATATTGAAGCTGCCTGCATTGTCCCCGCCGGTACCTACTATCTCGAGTACATCCATACCGGTATCTACCTTTGTGGCATGATCCCTCATGGCGGCTGCACAACCTGCTATCTCATCGGTAGTCTCGGCTCTCGCGCTCTTAGTGGAAAGTGCTGCAAGAAATGCCGCGTTCTGTGTGGGCGTGGTCTCGCCGCTCATGATCTCGTTCATAACGGTGTATGCTTCTGTATAACTTAAATCCTCTTTGTTTACGATCTTAACGATGGCTTCTTTTATCATAGTGGTATTGTCCTTTCTGTGTTTAGTCTGGTTTTTACACCTCATCAGTCAGCTACGCTGACAGCTTCCCTTCGCCAGGGAGGGCATCACAACACAATGTGTTGTGATATATCCCCTCAAGGGGAAGCCTTTATATGTAGTTCTACTCTTCAAAATATTCAGTCCTAGTCCTCAAGGAAATTCTTCAACATTCTTTTTCCTTCGGGAGTCATTATGGATTCCGGATGGAACTGGACTCCGTATATAGGATAATCCTTATGCATTACTCCCATAATCTCCCCGTCTTCCGTAACGGCTATCACCTTTAATTCATCGGGGAGTGTTTCCTTTTTTACTGCCAACGAATGGTATCTCGCAACCGGTGTGTTTTCACTGCAGTCCATAAATATGGGTGCAGTCCTGTCAAGATGTGCTATCGACTGTTTTCCGTGCATAAGCTTTGATGCATAGGTAACGGTAGCATCAAACGCGAGGCATATAGCCTGGTGGCCTAAGCATACCCCGAGTATCGGGATGTCTTTTCCGAGTTTCTTTACCACATCCACGATAACTCCTGCATTTTCCGGTCTTCCGGGGCCCGGTGATATCACTATGTGACTCGGGTTCATAGCCCTTATCTCATCTATGGTTTTTTCATCATTTCTTATAACCTTTATATCCCGGGTAAGCTCTCCTAAGTATTGATACAGGTTATATGAAAAGCTGTCATAATTATCGATCAACAGTATCATTCTTCCACCCCCTCAGCTAAGGTTAGGGCGGTAAGCGAAGCCCTGGCCTTGTTCATGCACTCTTCAAATTCCTTTTCGGGATTGGAATCAGCCACTATCCCGGCGCCGCTCCTTACAAATACCTTGCCGTTTTTCTTGTATGCTATCCTGATGGCTATACACGTGTCCATATTACCGGTAAAATCTATATATCCGATGGCTCCGCCGTATATACCTCGTTTATTGTTCTCCAGTTCTCCTATCAGCTGGCAGGCTCTTATCTTGGGGGCTCCCGAAAGTGTACCTGCAGGAAGCACTGCCTCTATGGCATCGAGGGCATCCTTATCATCCCTTATCTCGCCTCTTACGGTTGAACCGATGTGCATTACATGTGAAAAACGCTCTATGCTGTGAAGCTTTTCTACGCTTACGGTTCCAAACTTACTGATCTTTCCTAAGTCGTTTCTGCCTAAGTCAACCAGCATATTGTGCTCTGCAAGCTCCTTTTCATCCCTAAGGAGCTCTGCTTCAAGCTTTTTGTCCTCTTCCTCTGTCTTTCCTCTCGGTCTGGTACCTGCTAAAGGGAAGGTATGAAGCACTCCGTCCTCCAGCTTCACCAGTGTTTCGGGTGAAGCACCTGCTACCTCTATATCCGTACCGGAGAAATAAAACATATATGGTGAAGGATTGACCGTTCTCAGCATCCTGTAAGTATTGAGCAGGCTTCCCTCAAAAGGAGCGCTCAGCCTGTTTGAAAGAACTATCTGGAAGATATCCCCTTCATAGATATATTTCTTGGCTTTTTTAACCATATTGCAGAACTCGGACTTTTCAAAAAGAGGGGTTACGCTTCCCATGAGCTTACCGGGCTTTTCCTTCTTTTTGTCACCGTTTTTTATAAGGTCTGCCAGGTGCTGAAGTTCCATAACCGCTTTATTGTATCCGGTCAGTCCCTCTTCAAGCTTCATGTTAACGATAAGCACTATCTTCTGGCAGACATTGTCAAAAGCTATTACCTTATCAAAAAGCATCAGGTCCACATCATTGAAGCCCTCGGTATCCTCGGGATTTCTTTTTGCTTCAGGCTCACTGTAGCCTAAGTAATCAAATGCGAAATATCCTACGAGACCGCCGGTAAACGGAGGCAGATTATCAAAACGTACGCTTTTGTACTCCGCTAAAATCTGTCTGATATAGTCCGAAGGATTATCTGTTTTTATTTTTACATCTCCTGCTTTAAGCTCTCCGTCTATACAGGTGATAGAAAGCTTCGGATCAAAGCCTAAGAAAGTGTATCTGCCCCAAGTCATATCAGAACTTGCAGACTCAAGCATGTAGCAGTGCTTTGATACATTTTTAAGTTTTCTTAACACCTCTATGGGCGTGATAAAATCGGATAAGAGCTCCGTACTTACAGGCATTATCCTGTATCCGCCTTTTTCGGCAAGCTCTCTCATTTTTACTGTACCGGGTTCTATTTTCATATTTCGTACCTTGCTGCAGGCATAGCTGCACATCGGTGACGTGCCTGCTTATGTCACCGATGAAAGTTTACATGTGACAAGAGAACCGTCCCCCTGTCACACAAGTATCATAACCCCTTAGTCATTGATTTTACGTATTCTGAAAGTTTTGCGGGGGCTTCCTTACCGTACTGTGCCACTATCCTTACCATAGCCGAACCTACTATCACGCCGTCTGCTTTCTTTGACATTACAGCTGCCTGCTCGGGTGTGCTGATACCGAAGCCGATGGCTGCAGGTGTATCCGACGACTCTTTTATAAGCTTTATGATGGAATCTAAATCTGTAGTTATCTCACTTCTTACGCCTGTAACTCCTAACGAAGAAACGACATATATGAAGCCCTTCGCCTGGGAAGCTATGGTTTTTATCCTGTCCTCACTCGTAGGTGCAATCATCGAGATAAAATCGATCCCGTACTTTGCCGCCGTTTCCTCAAACTCGCCGCGTTCCTCATACGGGCAGTCCGGAATAATGATGCCGTCAGCCCCTGCATCAGCTGCATTTTTGAAGAACTTATCGGCACCGTAATGATATACGGGATTGGCATATGTCATAAAAACGATCGGAATGTCGTACTCTTTTCTTATATCGTGTACCAACCCGAATACCCTGTCCGTTGTCATGCCTGACACCAAAGCCCTGATATCAGCCTCCTGGATGACCGGACCTTCTGCTATGGGATCCGAAAAAGGTATACCCACTTCTATCAGATCTGCTCCTGCTTCGATCACTGCCTTGAAGTTTTCCAGACTGGTCTCATAATCGGGATCGCCTGCTGTCAGGAACGCTATGAAAGCCTTTTTATTGTTAAACGCATTTGCTATTCTGCTCATTATAAACACCTCTTATAATCTATATTATCTGAACCTGTTCAAAGATATTTTCTTTGTGAAATGGCTTTTTTGTCTGTCATTCATATATCTCTACACCACGGTAACGGGCGATAGCTGCTACATCCTTATCTCCACGGCCTGAAATGGTACATACTATGATGCTGTCCTTAGGCATCTTAGGTGCTATCTTCATCACATGTGCTACTGCATGACTGCTCTCTATGGCAGGGATGATGCCTTCCGTCTTTGACAGATACTCAAAAGCACTTACAGCTTCCTCATCAGTGATCGGTACGTATTTTGCCCTTCCTATCGATGCCAGGTATGCATGCTCGGGTCCGATGCCCGGATAATCAAGTCCTGCCGAGATGGAATATACAGGAGCAATCTGTCCGTATTCATCCTGACAGAAAAGTGATTTCATGCCATGGAAGATACCCATTGAACCGTTAGCCATGGTAGCTGCGTTCTTGGGATTGTCAACTCCTAAGCCTGCTGCCTCACAGCCTATAAGCTGTACTCCTTCGTCCTTTATGTATTCGTAGAATGAGCCAATGGCGTTGCTTCCTCCGCCTACACAGGCGATCACAACATCGGGAAGCTTTCCTTCGGCTTCAAGTATCTGCGCTCTGCTTTCCTTACTTATAACCGACTGGAAATCCCTTACTATGGTAGGGAAGGGATGAGGTCCCATGACCGAGCCGAGTACATAAAGTGTATCATCCACTCTTCCGGTCCACTCACGCATTGCCTCATTTACCGCATCCTTTAATACTTTAGTTCCGGTCTTAACCGCATGTACCTTGGCACCTAAGAGCTCCATACGGTATACGTTAAGCGACTGACGGATGGTGTCCTCTTCACCCATAAATATCTCACATTCCATATCCATAAGTGCTGCCGCTGTAGCTGTGGCTACTCCGTGCTGCCCAGCTCCGGTCTCGGCTATAACTCTGGTCTTTCCCATCTTTTTGGCTAAGAGTACCTGGCCGAGTACATTATTTATCTTATGTGAACCTGTATGGTTCAGGTCTTCACGCTTAAGGTATATCTTTGCACCGCCCAAATTCCTTGTCATCTTCTCTGCATAATACAGAAGTGAAGGACGTCCTGCGTACTCCCTATTTAACTTGTCCAGCTCTGCACAGAACTCCGGATCGTTTTTATAATGCTCATAAGCTGCTTCAAGCTTATGGATCTCATTCATAAGGGTTTCCGGTATGTACTGTCCTCCAAACTCACCGAATCTGCCTTTTACTGCATTTTCTAATACTTCTCTCATGTTGTTCCTCCTTTTTTACACCTAACTATTCGCGGCAGTCCAAAATAGTTACTTTTAAAACAAAAAGTCCCTGACAGAAATACATCTGTCAAGGACGAATAATAATCTTTTATCCGCGGTGCCACCTTGATTCACGGTATGACCCGTGCTCTTGCAAGATACCAACATATCTCCGGCAACTTACGTATGCCTCACGTCACGGATACTTGAGATTTCTCTTTCCCCATGCCCTCTGCGGACCATATAAGAAGTTTCCTTCACGTATTCCTCATACCACCCGGCTCACACTGTCCCGGACTCGCTGAAAAAGCTTTGCTTTCCTGGCGATAAAATACTTTTTCTTCCGCTTCATCGGTTTACCATGTTCAATTTTTTACGATTATAAACATATAGTTTTTATTTGTCAACTGTTTTTTTTATTTTTTCAGTAACTTTTTTATTTTTTTGATACAAGCTCTTTTGTGATCTCAAATACTCCTCGGTGTTTCAGTTTTCTTGGTTCAAAATGTATAAGGGAATATACAAGCTGCATTACCAGTCCTGCGCCAAACGTACTGATGACAGTGCCGATACCCACAGGTCCGCCCAACAGCCAGCCTATAAGCAGTACAACCGCCCAAAGAGCCACCTCGACTATGCCTATAGGTATCTTCGGCATCCTTTTCCCGAGCCCGACCAACAGAGCATCTCTAGGACCGCAGCATTGTTCGCTTTTCATATATATGGCCATTCCAAGTGCCATAAATACGAATCCGACTGACATGATCACTATTCCCAGCCATAAACTGCTGTTCAAAGTTAACGGATTAAGGCTGTTAAAAAGCTGGACAAAATTACCTGTCAGCAATGCATCTATGATCGTACCGTATCCGATCTTCTCCTTCAGTATTATATCGATTATCAGGACCGTTACCGCTATAATTGTCATTGATAAGCCGTAGTTTAGCGGTGTATGGTATGATATTCCCATCCCCAGACAGTCCCAGGGCGCAAGCCCTATATTGGCAAATATAGTCAGATGTACACCGAATGCAAAAACCAAAAGGCCTAAAACAATCCTGAGCCATCCTGTTATGATCTGTTTCTTCACTTCTTATTCTTCTTCCGTTTATTCTCCGGTCAATATCACTGAGAAAACACTTTCTGCGTTTACCAGGTAATGATTTAACTTTTCACATTATACATAATATCATTCCGAATTTCAAATATAACTTCAGAAGATAAGAATTTATCCGTTATGCCTCAGTATTTCTTTTCTCGTAGTCTTCCAGTGCGGACTTTATAGCCTCCTCCGCAAGTACGGAGCAGTGCATCTTATAATCGGGAAGACCGTCAAGCGCCTCTGCTACGGCTTTGTTTGTAAGCTGCATAGCCTCCGATACGGGCTTGCCTTTTATCATCTCGGTAGCCATGGAGCTGGATGCGATGGCACTGCCGCAGCCGAATGTCTCAAACTTTACATCCTTTATGATATCATCCTCTATCTTCATGTACATCTTCATGATATCGCCGCATTTAGCGTTTCCTACTTCACCTACCGCATTTGCATCCTCTATCACACCTACGTTTCTGGGATTGCGGAAATGATCCATTACTTTTTCACTGTATAATGCCATGTTGTTTTCCTCTCTTTTTTCGATGTTTTTCTTTTTTTATTACACCTCATCCGCCCGAAGCGGGCACCTTCCCCTCGAGGGGAAGGCTTATATACAGGCTTGTGTATATATTTAACTAGGGCAAAATAAACTGTGTCTTCCCTGCCACAAGGTCTCTCCATACGGGGGAGAACCCGCGCAGATATGTGACTACTTCTTTTACGGACTTAATGATATATTCCACGTCTTCGTCGGTGATATCCTCACCTATGCTTAAGCGCAACGATCCGTGTGCCACATCATGTACCCTGCCTATGGCAAGCAGTACATGGCTCGGATCAAGGGAACCTGAAGTACACGCACTTCCCGAAGAAGCTGCTATACCCTTATCATCCAGCAGCAACAGTAATGACTCGCCTTCTATACCCTCGAAGCAGAAGTTAACATTACCGGGAAGACGTTTTACCGCATCACCGTTTAATGCCGAATGTTCTATTTCCTTTAAGCCTTTTATAAGCTTGTCTCTTTTTTCGGTTAACTTAGCTGTATTCTCTTCGATCTTTGCTGCCGATTCCTTTAGTGCTTCAGCCATGGCAGCAATACCGGGTACGTTTTCCGTACCGGCACGTTTGCCCTTTTCCTGTGCACCGCCTTCTATTAAGTTTGAAAGACGTATACCTTTCTTAAAATATAAGAAACCTACTCCCTTAGGACCGTGGAACTTATGAGCCGATGCCGAGAGCATATCGATATTGTCATTCACTACATTTATTGGAAGATGACCTACTGCCTGCACCGCATCTGTATGGAAAAGTACGTTTTTCTTTCTGCATACGGCTCCTATCTCGCGGATGGGCTGAATGGTACCTATCTCATTATTGGCAAACATGATGGTGACTAAGCACGTATTTTCCTTTATGGCTGCTTCAACCTCTTCGGGTGTAACAAGTCCGTTCTCATGCACATCAAGAAGTGTTACTTCAAAGCCTTCCTTTTCCAGCTTTTTTAAGGTATGAAGCACTGCATGATGCTCAAATGCAGTGGAAATAATATGTGTCTTTCCTGCTTTTTTCCCGAGGAGTGCAGCGGATATGATAGCCTGGTTATCAGCCTCGCTTCCGCCCGATGTAAAAAGTATCTCTTTGGGTTCCGCTCCGATCACCTTAGCCACATCTGCTCTTGCCTCCTCTAAGGCTTCCTTGGCCTTCTGGCCGAAGGTATAAAGACTTGAGGGATTCCCATATGTTTCGTTTGCAACCGAAACCATCTTATTTAAAGCTGCCTGACTCATCTTCGTTGTAGCGGCATTATCAGCATAGATCATAAAAAAACTCCTTTTCATAACTTTTGTGTTCTTAGTTCGAAAAGGAGTATAACACTATTTACCTACTGTGTCAATAGGTAATTATTTTTTTTGATACTGACTTCTGTATCTGCTGGGTGACATACCCGTTATCTTCTGAAAAGTCTTGAAAAAATAAGCATAACTTGAATACCCGAGTATCTCCTGTACCTCACTAACCGTGCTGCCTGTTCTTAAAAGCTCCTCAGCAGCATTAATTTTCTGTAGTGTAAAATAATGTCCGATAGAGATATGCATATGGCTCTTAAAGAGTCTTGCAAGATAATCCGGATTCAGGAAAAAATGAGAAGCTATATCCGGAATACCTATATTTTCACTTATATGCTCCTGCAGATAACTTATTATATCGTTTACTCTTTGCTGGGACGGCGTAACCGGGAGCTTCTGCTTTTTTTCGGGATTCTGCTGTTTTACCGATCCATGTATAAATGATAAAGCTTCTAAAAATGTATAGATACCGGCTATCGAAGTAATGTCTTTTATCTTTAAAAGCTTTTCAAATCTGATCTTAAGCTTCTCTCCTTTTTTCCCGTCCATAGTTAAAAGTAATGGCGAGGGACTGTCCGAGAGGTATGCAAAATCAGACGCTCCCTCACAGAAAACCGCATCGATCCAACCGGTATTGATACTTAGGATATAACGTTCATAAGCCTTCCCTGCCTCATGATAGAGCTGATGTGTACAGAAAGTCGGGATTATGATGAGCGTGCCTGCTTTTACCTCTAAGACAGTATCGTTTAATAGTACGTCAGGCAGATCGGTAAGAGTGTAATAAAGCTCGGCTGCATTGTGTGAGTGAGGACCTACGGGATCCTCGGTCACTTCGTTTTTATACACCATGTCATACGGGGGTGCTACGGGGAAAAGTATGGTATTTAAAGGATTGTTATTCTGCATAGTTTAGCTCCTGTAGTTTTCTACCTCATCCAACGTCGAAGGCTTTAGCGTTCGACTATAGCACTGTCCCTTTTAAGGGGACGGTTTACAAAGTCGGAATATTACATATTTTTAGCATTATATGTATATATTAATATATTTCAAAATAGATTACAATACTTTTCAGGAAAAAGAAAAAGCAAAAGATGATAACAGCTCATAAAACATTTTAAACACGGATAAAGGAGGAGGTTTACTTTGAAAAAGGCAGCGATCATAGGATGCGGAGGCATTTCCAGAGTACACGCATGGGCACTCGCCAATATGGAAGATGTATCCGTTACGGCATTGTGCGATATCATCCCCGAAAAAGCGCATGAACTGGCCCGGGAACAGTTCGATGGCAGCAAATTATTTTTTTGCGAAGATTACAGGGAACTTTTCGAAAAGGATGTGGATGTAGTACATATCTGCACACCTCATTATCTTCATGCTCCGATGGCTGTAGAACTATTAAGACATGGTAAAGCGGTATTTATGGAAAAACCGTGTGCCATCTCCATGGAACAGTTTGGGGAACTGAAGGAAGCTGATGCAGCAAATCCCGGAAAGCTCGGATTCTGTTTCCAGAACCGCTACAATGAATCAGTAAGGACCATGGAAAAGCTTGTAACCGACGGTGAGATCGGTACTGTGATAGGTGGCAGGGCTTTTGTTACCTGGAAAAGAGACAATGATTATTATGAGGTCAGCGACTGGAAGGGCCGTATAGACAAAGAAGGCGGCGGAGTCCTTATCAATCAGTCGATACACACTCTCGACCTGCTGTTAAAATTTTTAGGTGATCCCGAAACGGTAAAAGCCTCCATAGCCAACCATCACACAGACATAGAAGCCGAGGACACCGTAGAAGCCTGGATGAATTTTAAAGACGGGAAAAGGGCTTGTTTTTACGCTTCAAACGGTTATATCACAGATGCACCCGTTTTCCTAGAGATACAGGGCACAAAGGGACGCCTCACCATGAGCGGTTCCAATCTTACTCTCTTTAAGGAAGACGGTCAGTATAAGACCTTTTCAAAGGAAGCTGCCGGCAGCATCGGAAAGGTATACTGGGGAAACGGACACAGAGCCTGCATAAAGGATTTTTACCACTGCCTTGAGGAGGGTATCTCATATAGAAATAACCTTGCAAGCGTAGAACGTGTATTTAAGGTGATAATGGATATATACGGACAGACCAGAAAGAAGATATATAAATAAGCAGGCAAAGTTCATTAGTAAAGCATGGGCGTAACAGGAGGATGACATGGACGAAGTAAGACTCGGTATAATAGGCATAGGCGGCATGGGAACCAACCACGCCTTAAATATAGTAAAGGGACTTGTCCCCCAAATGAGGCTTACCGCCGTAGCTGATATAAATGATGCACGGTTAAAGTGGGCTAAGGAAAACCTGCCGGAGAATGTAAAGTGCTTCTCCGACGGAAGGGAAATGATAGACTCCGGCGAATGTGACGCTGTTCTTATAGCCACACCGCATTATTTTCATCCGGAGTTTGTGATCTATGCCCTCTCTCATGGTCTTCACGCCATAAGCGAAAAACCTGCGGGCGTATATACAAAGCAGGTAAGAGAAATGAATGAAGTAGCAGAAAAAAGCGACAAGGTATTTGCCATAATGTTCAACCAGCGTACCAACTGTGTATACAGGAAACTGCACGAGATGATAGAAAGCGGCGAGCTTGGTGCTCTAAAGAGAGTCAACTGGATCATCACCGACTGGTACAGAACACAAAGCTACTACGACGCCGCAGGCTGGAAAGCTACCTGGGACGGTGAGGGCGGCGGAGTACTGCTAAACCAGTGTCCTCATCAGCTTGACCTCTTGCAATGGCTGTGCGGACTTCCTGTCAAGGTAAGGGCATTTTGCCATGAAGCCAAGTGGCATAACATAGAGGTCGAGGATGACGTGACCGCATATATGGAATTTGCTAACGGGGCAACCGGAGTATTCGTAACCACTACAGGTGATGCTCCCGGTACCAACCGCTTAGAGCTCACCTTCGAAATGGGAAAGATAGTATGCGAACATGATAAGCTCATCTTCGACCGCTTAAAAGTAAACGAAAGAGAATTTTGTAAAACCGAACCGAACGGATTTGCAAAGCCTCCCATGGAGCGTATCGAGATAGAGACGGACGGTAAAAACGAGCAGCATGTAGGTGTGCTCAAGGCCTTTACTGACAGGATCCTGTCCGGCGGCAAACTGATAGCAGAAGGAAGTGAGGGTATCAACGGACTGCTTCTTTCAAATGCCATGTTTTTATCTTCCTGGCTCGGAAAAGAGGTAAGCATCCCGTTTGATGAAGACTTGTTTTTGGAGGAACTTAACAAACGCCGTAAACTATCAAAGAAAAAGGAAGGCAGCGGCATAGTATTTGATACGGAGGGAACCTACTAAATGAAGGAAGTATATGCAAAAATCTCAGGCTTTGCCGATGAGATAGACGGGAACTTAGATGTACAGATAGAAAGCTTAACAAAGCTCGGATTAAAATATGTCGAGATGCGAGGTGTGGACGGCAACAACCTTATATACCATGATAACGCTAAAGTTAAGGATATAAAGAACAGGCTTGATGCAGCAGGCATATCACTCTCCGCTTTAGGAACCCCGCTCGGGAAGATCGGTATCACAGATCCCTTTGAAAAGCATTTTGAGGAATACAAACGTGCCGTAGAGATAGCACATATGATGGGTGCAAAGAATCTTCGTATGTTCAGTTTCTATATACCGGGTGACGACAAGGCCGGAAGAGAAAAATATAAATCCGAAGTCTTTGACAGGATGGGGATGTTCGTTGACTATGCCAAGGCCAACGATGCTGTAGTCCTCCACGAAAACGAAAAAGGCATATACGGGGAGCTTGCTCCTGAATGCAGGGAGATGATGGATGAGTTCGGATGTGATAACTTTAAAGCCATATTTGATTTTGCAAACTTCGTACAGGCGGACCAGGATACTTGGGAAGCTTATGAATTATTAAAGGATCACATAGCCTATATCCACGTAAAAGACGCCATCAAAGGCAGCGGCAAGGTAGTGCCCTCCGGCTACGGTGACGGAAATGTAAAGACAATACTGAACTCTCTTTTTGCAAGCGGCTTTAACGGCTTCCTCTCACTTGAACCCCACCTGTTTGAATTTAAAGGCTTAGCTGAGCTTGAAAAAGACGGCAACAGGACCGAAATAGAAAATGCCAGGAATCTCACGGGCTTTGAAGCCTTTGCCCTCGCACATGAATCACTGTTAAAAATACTTAACCAGCACTCATAATTACCTCTTTATAAATTATAAAAGATCCTTCACTTCTTTCAGGATGACAAAACTGTCATTCCGGGTGTAAGTGAAGGATCTTTTTCTTTCAATCGGTTATTAACACTGATCAGTAAAATATCTCATTTGAATCTACATAATTACCAAGTTCATCATACGTAACCTCTAAAGTACGGGTAACTTCTCCGCCCACATCATAGGTAAAACTCTTGATCAGATCTCCGGCTTTGTTGTATTTGTTCTTGACAATACTCGTAGTTACCTGTTTATATCCGGTCAGCCCATTGCATTCTATGCTTTCTGACTTGGTATTAAATCCTTTTGAATTGTAGGTCTCTTTAATTATAAATATATCATCCCCTGATGGATCGGAGTATTTTTCGGTGATGCATCTTCCGTTTTTATCATACTCGTATTCTACATAACCGACATATTTAGATGATCCGGGATAAACAGTCGTCGTCTCGTTACGGCTCAGTCTTCCTTCCTCATTATAATCATTTATGACGTTTTCTGTTAATTTTTCAGCAGTGGTAACACTCTTTTTTAAAAGACCGTCGGAATAGGTGTTTTTAGTTGTGAACTTACCTTTTTCGCTGTCAAATCCTTTCTGCTTGATCACATTACCGTTTTCGTCGTACTTAAAAGTATATTCAAATGCAGTATCTTTATCATCGGTTGCACATGTTATCTTTTTGATGCGGCCGCTTTTGTCAAGCTTAACGGTATATGATTCCTTATTTCCCGATTCGTTTACAGCTTTCAGAGTCACCAGATTTTTGTCTTTATTGTACCTGCTTGTAGGAAATCCGGGGCCATAGTAGTATAGTTCGACTTCGTTTACTTTTGCGCCTTTTCTTAAGGTATATTTCGACTCCTTAAAATCCAAGCTTCTTAGAATAATTGAATTTACTGTAATGTTCTCCGCTACAACTATCCCTTTATTATATGTATAATCAGGTAAATAGAAGTTGTTTCCGGATACTTCTTCCGTGAAACTGTTGACTTCATTGATATCGATCCTTGCAAATACGGCCTTGTTGGTAATGTTGACGTTGGGAGCATATATATACAGATATTTTCCTGCTGCTGCCTTATCAGCATTTATGGTAATGTCGATATATGCATCCGTCCTTAAGTAGATTACCTCAACATCCTTATTCTGTATGGCAGCTGTTAATTCCTTAGCCGTGGATACTCTTACCGTGTCGTTTGACTCAGCTTTTACGCTTACGGTTGAAATAAAAACCAAGGCTAACATTATACAGATTGCCATAACGGATACCTTTGCCAATACGTTAATTCTTTTTTTCATTTTCTTCCTCCTTTAAGATAACAATTTGTGTTCTTGTTTTCTTTGATGAGGTTATATTAGCAAATAGTTGTATCCTTTTTATATCCTTTTGAATATATTTTATTATTTTTTTTAATCTGCAAGAACTTTTACGATATGTTCCAGATATGCATTATCCTCAGCATCACGGTCTCGGGCCGTGTTATTGATCCATGTCCCGGTCTCTATCGTCCCCTTTATGCCTCTTTCAAGTAATATATCCACAAGTTCCGATGCATACTGATAATCACTGTGATATCTTTCATCCCAGCCATCAGTACACGTTGATGAGGAATAAAATATATCTTCCGCTCTGCCATTCGAGAAGGTAACGTTCATCTTAAGATCAGAATCTTTATAATATATCCTGTAAAAATCTATTTCATCAAATCCATAAGTTTTTATATCTTTATTATGTTTTATCAATATGTCTTTATCACTTAACTTAACGTTATCCCGCGAACAATAATGTCCCTGAAAAGCTATAAGTGCAGCAATTGCAAATATGATACATCCCACTATGATTTTCGTAGTCTTCGTCCAATTGATATGAACAACCAGCTGGTTAACATCAGCAAAAAAGATTACCAGGATAACCGTAAGTATGATGATCCATACCATAGTCAGATCGTCACAACCGCATTTTATTACCGCCTGTGCAGTGATGCCACTGAGCATTATCCGGGACTGAACTATTCCGGACACAAGCAGAACAAACGATATAAAAGCATACGCGAGTACAATTATGGCAACTATCGTTTCTATAAAATACCACAATCCCATAAATACGGTATATACCGCTCCTTTTTTATGTGTTCTGAAATAATCCGTGATGAGCATATTCCAATGCCATACGGCAATCGGGAGAACCAGGATTAAACACGAAAAATCCAAAGCATTGTTCATGACTATAAGCTTAAATGCTGCTGCGACAAATACTGTTGCGATTGAGACCCCCTGTATCACCAACAGTCTTTCCAGCAGAAGGCTAAAATAAACACCTGTGTCAAAACCATGGGTTCCGATGATATCAGTAAGGGTATCATGCATACGAAACTGTATATCCGACATACTGTCATGAACACGTTTTCTATGCTTATCTTCCGTTTTTTTTCCTCCGTTTGAAGATCCAAATTCCGTATATTTTCGCAAATATATGTTAGTAGCCAACGCTAAAAATATCCCTGATAAAATGCAATACCCTTTTATTGTATTTATTGCAGTGCTTTCGCCATGAAGTATAAGCACTATTATCCCGCATACCCAGAACAGCAGCCACTTTAAGTGATATTTATGCTCTTTCCGCATGTAGTGCAGAAAGTTTTTCATTATCGTTCTTTCGTTCATTTTTTTCCTCTTTTTATGTCTGATATAAGATCCTTCGCTACGCTCAGGATGACAAACCTATCCATTATTATCAGTTTAAAACTTCTCTTAAAGTTCCTTCTCCGTCACCCATAAGCTCAAACCTGCTGCCGTGCTTTACGATCTTTCCGTTATCAAGCACATATATGTAATCCACCATATCCGATATCTCATCGATCAGGTGGGTGCTGATAAGCACACCGGTGCCGTTTTCTGCCACACCTTTCTGTAACAGCTCAAGTATATCCACCTTAAACACAGGATCGATATTTGCCAGCGGTTCATCCAGAATTATCAGCTTTGGTTTTCTGGCAAGGAGAAATGCCAGTTCTGCCTTTACTCTCTCTCCTGTGGAAAGCTCAAAATAACGTTTTTCAAGTGTCCCCTCTGCCTGAGCCGTTTTAATCAGGCTGTCAAAGAGTTCCCTGTCAAATGCAGGATAGAGTATGGAGAGCATCTCTACATTTTTCTCTACAGTGAGTCCTTCCGCACACCACTTTTCTCCGAAATATGCCACTTCCCTGTGGTATGCTGCAAGATTTTTATACTTAACCTCTTTTCCGTCCCAGCTTACTTTTCCCGACTTTGGTCTAAGCATACCGTAAAGCAGGGAAAGTAATGTTGTCTTTCCTGCGGCGTTCTTTCCTAAAAGACATGTGATATAGCCGGGTTCAGCGTTTATAAATACATCTTTTATGGCAAACCCGTTTTCCTTGGGCGGTGTAATACCATAATGATAATTAAGTTGAAATGATTTTAACATAATGCTTCCTCTTTTTTTCTTGTGCTGTTATCTTTTTACATTTAGTCCCAAAGGATCTCCAGCATATCTATGGCTTCATCTTTTTTCATACCTGAAGCTTTTGCAGTTTTAACCCATTCAATAAGTTTTTCCTCTAGCCCTACCGTCTGCTTCTCTTTCATATACTCCAGATCGGGATTATCCACATAAAATCCCTTACCTTGTACAGAATAAATCATACCCTCCTGTTCAAGGTCCTCATATGCTCTTTTTACAGTTATAACACTGATCTTGGAATCGGCCGCCAGAGTCCTTATAGACGGCAGCATCTCGCCTTCTTTCAGTACTCCTGAGACTATCATATCCTTTATCTGGCGCTCTATCTGTTCATATATCGGAAGCCCGCTTTTGGTCTGTACATTTATATTCATTTTTTTCTCCTCATTACTTGCGCGTATTCCTTACATCCTGCAGAGCCGGTACATAATCATGGAACTGCCATTTTCTTAAAACAGAAACGTCATATATTACCAGTACAACTGCAACTGCCATGAGTATCAGAACATGTACCCACTCAGGTCCTTCATAGAAAAAGCTTGACTCCGATCTGTCTATCATTTTCCAGCAATACATTCCTACCACATAAACCGGAGTGAATTCAATTAAACTTGCTCCGAATCCTCTTGATTTGGTTCTCTTCTTAAATACCAAACTGTCAATCAGACAAGTCCATAAAGCAACCATACTAAAAACAAACATAGCAAGGCACACCAAAGGTCTGCCGGATAGGAATTCAGCTCCAAAACGTAGTGCCGGTATGAAATATGAAATAACAGTATTTCCTACTCCCAATATAAATGATCTCAGCATAATGGCCTTAACTTCCGTCAGCCTTCTTCTCTTTATCTCATCATATGTCATCGGAAGCAGATACTCTTCTTCCATATTGTACTTAGTACTTACCGACAAAGCCCCGAAAACAATTATCAAAATAAAAGCCATTCTGTTGTCGATGAGCAGAAGCAAAATATCAATTAGCAGTCTCATGACCAGAAATACCGGTCTGTTCCTGTATGAGATCTTTTTCTGTCTTATATAATCCTTCATCCTTTATATCCTTTCTCGGTATAATACATGACCTCCTGTAACTCCGGGTATCTTAATGCGTCCTGAAGTACTGAGGGAACCGAGTCAAAATTACCGTTATCATCGTATAACATATATTCATTATGTGAGGTTTTAAGCTTAGCGCCGATTATCATCTCTTTGGGGATATCTGCTGCTGATTCATCAGCTGTGGAAAGCAATCTGTATTTATTCTTTAAATCATCTATATTTCCGCTGTATCTTGCATAACCCTCATTATCTTTTTTGCTCAGCCACAACAGATCGTCTGATATATGCTCCAGCTCAGTAACCAGGTGGCTTGAAATAATGACCGAACAATTCTCATTTGCCGTCAAGTCTCTCACCGTATCATAAAAAATATCACGGAATTCAACATCAAGATTCCCCACCGGTTCATCCATTACATAAAGTAATGCGGGATAACTCAGTGCAAATGCAAGCTGAACGCGGATCTTCTGGCCTTTTGACAGCCAGTCATACCACTTCTTTTCAGGTACCTCATACTCTTTTATAAGCCCAAGATATTTTTTCAGATCAAAACCTTTGTAATAATATCCATAGGTCTCTCCTATCTCCTTAACTGTCATATATCTTGAAAAAGGAGACTCCTGCAGGACATACGCAATAAAGGATCTGTATTCCTTCATATCCTTACTAAAGTGCTTATCATTGATCCAAATATCTCCACTGTCATCCGGATCTTCATTCAGGTGGTAGCTGCCAAGTATAGACCGTAACAGAGTCGTTTTTCCGGCCCCGTTTATTCCGATAAGTCCCAAGACCATGCCGGGTTCCAGCTCAAAATCTATATCATTCAGTTTATAATTTCCTATTGTTTTATTTAGATGTTCGCATTTTAATAATGCCATTTCTGTTCCCCCTTCCTGCTGATATAACACTATGTCTGCTTCGATTTGATATACACAGTATATACAGTCATATACAGTTTGTCAAGTACTTTTCCAAAAAAATAAAAGAGTACCTAAAATCAGGTACTCCTATACGCCTAAATTACTTAGTTATCTTTTTCAGCATGGCTATTATAAGATTAAGATCATCCTCCTTAGCCTTTGATGCCAGTTCAACCAGTTCGGTTATCTTTTTGTTTGTATAAACAGGCTTTGCTTCCTCTTTCTTAAATACTTCCTTTAAGGATTCTTTAAGTACTGAGAATGCTCTTCCTACGGACTGCTTCATCTCCTCCTCATAATCATCTGCCCACTTTTCGGCTGCTTCGGGAGTGATATCCTTCTTCTTTCCCGAAAGCTTTGCTTTAGAACCTGTTGACTTTATAGAGGACATAAGCTGATCCTGCGATGCAGCAGGCTGCTTCTTAGAAGCAGCTGTCTTAGGTAATGCGGGCTGCTTATTTTCTTTTATTTCTTCAAGTATGAGCCCTTTTTGGTCAAATACAAGCTGTACCCCTTCCTCTGAAACCGGAACGTTTTTCATTGATCCTGCCTTTGTTTCCGTTTTTGCATCTGATTTTACAGTTGCATCAGGAGCTGCCGACTCCTTCTTTCCCTTAGCGCGGGGCTTTGAAGGTTTCTGTGTTTTGGCCTTTACTTCCTTAACAGGTGCAGGCACAAATACATGGCTCTCGTCAAAGAAATCATCCCCCAATCCGAAGGCTTCCTTGACCTTATCCTTAAGCCTCGAATAATTTCTGCTGTCCTTGTTGAGTCCCGAGAGATAATTACGTATCACGAGTTCCGACACCCCTGCCTTTTCTGCCAGAGTTTTCTCGTCGATGCCGTTTACTGCCATCAGTTCCTCTACTATCTCATGCGCCTGTCTGTTCTTGCCCATTACACTTTTCTCCCTTATCATTAGTGGGGTCAGGTACCATAAATATAGAAAACTTTTATGTATCCGACTGTTTCTATTATACAGTATCTGATTTAAAATTTCAAATATATCTGTAAATAAAAACGGCCCCCAGGACCGTTTTATTTATATTATAATTTCGCCCGAATGCACATATCCCAGTTTCTCACCCATGATATCCTTCATGACGGAATATGCCTCCAATCCCGTACAATGACAGGTGATAAACCGGGTCGGATAATTTTTCAGCTTATACGCTATTTCCTCTATCTCCTTAAGCTGTGCTTTATGATAGGGTGTCCTTTTCATAAGGTGAAAACCGCTTATAGCCATTTCGGGATAAGAACCGTATTTTTCAAAATAAGCATCCATAATGTTCAATATCCCGATATGTGCACAGCCTGAAACGAGTATCTCATGCCCTTCCGACCTTATAACAAGATACTGCTCGTGATCGAAGGTATCGTTTGTAAACCCGTTTCCGTCCTTTAAAAGCAGGCGCCGGTTCGTAAAGGGGATGTCGTGCCTTCTGTTCTTAACGGTAAAAATCTCCAGCTCATCATCGATCTTATAATCTCCGTCCAAAAGTACCGTTCCGGGCAGTGCGGCTATCCGCTTATCAATACCTATAAACCTGTATCGTTCTGCATTGGGAACTATACCGTCATCAGCATAATAATCCTTTACTGCCGTCCTCTGCATATATATCCTTGCACTGTTGTTAATTGCAGAAAAAGGCATGATACCGCCGGAATGATCATAATGACCGTGGCTCAATACCACCGTATCTGCATCTTTCAGTTCTATCCCGAGTTTTAATGCATTATCAAGTGTCTCTTCCGACGGTCCCAGATCCACAAGCAGTTTGTGTAACGCGGTTTCAATATAAAACGACAGACCGTGTGCAAAGGCACATCCGTCAACACCCTCCGTATTTTCGATCAGATTTATAATCTTCATAGCCTGCCTCCGGATAGTAGCGATCAGTGTTTGGCAAGTTCAATATACCATTTCTGGATTCCTTCGGTGCCGGGACTGCAAAGAAGTGCTCCGCTGTTTCCCCTTACCGTGAGCAGGCGACCGCTCTCATAAGGAGTCTGAATGGAATAAGTCCCATCGGCATTATCGATCAATTTCCAGCTTTGTGCATCCACATAGCCGGTATATACCCACAATGAGATGGTATTATCTTCCGTGTCCCAGGCATTCCCGAGGTCTACAAGTTTATCAGGCATTGCTTCGGGTGTGAGAATGAACTGTCCGTCACCTGAATATTTGATCAACCATACGCAGGGCTCTTCGGATACGATAAGTCTGGGCTCTTCTTCCCTGCCGTACAGATATCCCTGTCCTTCAGCATCTTTTATGATAAAACGTCCGAGGACAAATCCGGACCTCTTGATAAGCGGCCACATCTTTGGATACATTCCTACAAGCTTTGTGGTACCGTTATCATCAAAGGGAAGTTTTCCGGTCAGAACGAGTTTGTAAAACTCAAAGAAATCATAATCATTTTCGCCGTTTATATACTGCTTATATCCGGGGAACTGTTCAGGTCCCATGTATGCATGTGTATTAGGATACTCTATCCCGAGCAATGTTCCCATATACTCTAACTGATGCATCCACTCATGTACGGCTACTGAAGTTGCGTAAAGCGAGGGTATTTCCGGGTCTGCCAAAGGATATGTTCCTTCAGCGGGCTTCTGCAGGTCAAATGTGGAATACCCCATGGGAGAATTCATACCGGCTGTCATAAGTCCCAGCATGACATAGTTTACACCATAGTTTTCTTTGTCCGCATTTCTTAAATAATTCTCATCACCTGCAGTCTGAACGGTTGTAAGTACCGTATCGATCTCACGATCTGATGTGTACTTATCTATCACAGGTTGAACAGTATCCTGGGAAAGATAAAGCCAGTCATCATCATACCACTTTGTAAGAGGAGTGACATCATCTACAAATTGCAGGTCCACCGTGATATCGAGATTATGTGATGTGATGCTTTCAAGACATTTCTCGTAATTAAGTGCAACTGCCTGAAGATATTCACGGTCAAAATCCGTCATCTGAAAATCAAGGTCTCCGTATGTTACATGTGTAAATCCAAGCCACAGCACATAGTACTTGACCGGTTCATCAAGGTTGGTATAATCATGAGCGTTATACTGTTCGATTGCTTCCTTTAGCATCCTGTCAGTACTTTCAACATATGCATCAAAGTATGACAGTTTCTGCGGCTCGGGTGAAGGCTCTAAAGTAACTTCAGGTATTAAAGTAATGTCTTCCGTTCCGGTGGCAGGTTCGGGGGTGTCAGTTACCTTTCCGGCATCCGGTGTTGATGTAACTTCGGTTTCCGAGTTCTGTTCAGACCTTCTGCGGTCTGTGTTTTCTTCAGGTTCGTCCTTAGAACCGCATGCTGTGATAAACATTGCACTTATAAGCAGCATGCATAATAAACGTGTCAATAATCTTTTTTTCATGATTCTCTCCTTCTATTTAGTCCCATGTTACGGGATTGCCTTTACGTGTGGTCAATGTCCTGTCCGGCTTTTCCCCTTCGGGGTATCCCAGTATAAGACCGCCTGTAATGGTCTCATCTTCCTTAAGGCCGTGCTTTTGCATAAATGCCCTGATATTTTCATTTTCATCTAGCCAGTGCAGCTGGTTGATCCAGCAGGAACCGAGATCCAAAGCATTTGCCGCTATCATCATATTTTCAAGCGCACAAGCACTGTCGGCCATAGCATTTCCGTAGCCCTTTTTATTTGAAACGGAAATAAAAACAGGAGCTCCGTAATGGAAAATAAAACTGCCTCTTTTAGATGCCACTATACATCTTTCAAGAGATACATACATTCCGTCCGTTTTTTCCATTTTGGCAAATTCACTTCTTACCAGTTCCGCAAGTTCGTCCAAAACCGCCTTATCCGTAAATACGATAAAGTGTGTGGTCTGATTATTGTGTCCACTCGGGGCATATCTGCCGGCCTCTACCACTTTTTCGATCAGCTCCTTATCCGGCATGGAATCCCGGTATTTTCTTGTGCTCCGTCTTGTCAGAATAGCTTCTAAAGCTTCCATACTTCCCCCATGTTTTTAGGTTTCACTTTTTTGTTGCGCAGGTCAGGTCTTTCACGATCTCTCCCGCGATCAATAATCCTGCTACAGCAGGAACAAATGCGGTACTTCCGGGGATATCCCGCCGCTCGGTGCATTTATGCTGTGCACCGGGAGGACATATACAGTTTGTCCTGCAGCTTACAGACATATCCTCTATGGGCCGCTTGGGCTCCTCATCGGAGTATACCACCTTCAGCTTCGTTACTCCCCGCTTCTTTAATTCTCTGCGCATTACACGGGCTAAAGGACATATCTTCGTATCATATATATCCGCGATCTTCAGCCTGCCGGCATCCAGCTTGTTGCCTGCACCCATGGCGCTTATGATCGGAATACCTTCTTTTTGGGCTCTCATTATAAGCTCTAATTTGGCTGTTACCGTATCCACGGCATCTACTATATAATCATATTCTTTAAAAGGAAAATCATCCGCATTTTCCGGAAGGAAAAAGCACTTATGGACCGTTACATTGACATTCGGATTTATATCCAGCATACGCTCCATCATAACATCTGTTTTATACTTCCCGACGGTCTTCCTTGTGGCAATGATCTGGCGGTTAAGATTGGTAAGACATACCTTGTCATCATCGATAAGGTCAAATGCACCTATCCCGCTCCTGACCAAGGCTTCGCAGACATAGCCGCCCACACCGCCTATACCGAAGACGGCCACTCTTTTTTTGCTTAAGTTTTCCATAGCTTCATGACCGAGCAGGAGTTCCGTCCTTGAAAACTGATTTAACATGATCTATCTTCCTCGTTTAATATGTATTGCCCTCTATCATATCTATGTGGTCTCCACGGCTTTGTACTACCTGATACCCTGCTTTTGCCACACGGGCTGTCATGCATCTGATACATTCTGCCGCCTCATCTCCGGTACAGATCTTATTATCGTACAGAAGATATTTCCCCCGTACATTGCCGGGTGAAAGGTTGGGCATAACTACATTTGCGCCGGCCTGCAGACCCTTTTCGCGTCCTAAAGGATCGATGGTCCCCAATGCCGTAGTGGCAGGTAAAAGCACATCCGGCAGTAACAGCCTTATTATCGATAAAAGCTTTAATGTCATCTCCACCGTACCTGCGCTGCAGTCCTTATACTCTGTATCATGGTGCGGTATAAAAGGTCCTATGCCGACCATATGCGGCTTAAAGCTTTGCAAGAAACGAAGGTCCTTTACCAAATGTTTTATCGTTTGTCCGGGCGAGCCCAGCATCATACCGCAGCCTACCTGATATCCGATTTCCTTTAAATCCTTTAAGCACTGCATACGGTGATCAAATGACATCTCGGCAGGATGCAGCAGCTCATAATGTGCTTTATCGGCAGTCTCGTGACGTAAGAGATACCTGTCAGCTCCCGCATCAAACAGCCTTTGATAGCTGTCTCTTTCACGTTCTCCGACAGACAGTGTAATAGCACAGTCCGGATGATTTTTCTTTATGTCCCTTACTATCGAGACCAGTCTGTCATCATTAAAATACGGATCTTCTCCACCCTGCAGCACGAAGGTCCTGAACCCCAGATCATATCCCATATCACAGCAGGAAAGTATATCTTCTTTGCTCAGTCTGTATCTTTCCACATTTTTATTTGCACAGCGGATACCGCAATACCTGCAGTTGTTCTTGCAATAATTTGTAAACTCTATAAGACCGCGCAGGTACACATCCTTCCCGTATACTTTCTGTCTTATCTCATCGGCTTTTTTAGTAAGGTAGTCATTTGCTTCCGGCTCATCACAAAGTATCAGCCTCTCAAATTCTTCATCGGTCAGGTCATGTTTACCGGCAAGTCTATCGATAATATCCTTCATTATATCCGCTCCGTTTCCATCCTCAAATTTAAGTTCCGGTTTTTTTCATTTTAAACACCATTATAGCATTATAATGTTACATGTCAAATATGATTTTTTTATTGACAACTAATATTGTTATTGCTATACTTCTTGCCAAGTAAGCCCCGGAAAAAAGAAAAATCAGGATTTTACCGGCGGTCAGAAAGGAATGTTTCCTTAATGATAAGGAGCTAAAGGACATACAGATGGAAACCGAGAATACACAGATAAAGATAGACAATATCGATAAAGAAATCATCAAACTTTTGGCTGAAAGAGTACAGATATTGGACGAGACCGACGGCTCAGACAAAAAAAGCCTTCCCATAGACGAATTGAGGGAAAGAAAACAAAAAATAATGGCATTGGCCTCAGAATATCCTGAGGAAATGAGGGATTATATCCCGGTAGTGGTCAATCTGTTAAATGAAATGAAGGGGACCAAGACCCGCACCAGCGGTCCTAAAGGAACACTTGCAGGAAAAATTGAAAGAGCCAAAGCAGAAACCGCCAAGCTTTTCCCGGACTATGTAACAGTAGCCTGCCAGGGTACAGAAGGTGCCAATTCCCAGATAGCATGTGACAGGATCTTCCGGAATTCAGACATCATGTTTTTCAGCAACTTTGACGCAGTATTCACTTCCATAGAAAAAGGCTTGTGCAAATACGGTGTGATCCCCGTTGAGAACAGTTATGCCGGTACGGTCAACAAGGTATATGACCTGATGATGCAGCATAATTTCTATATAGTTAAAAGTATCAGGCTTAAGATCACCCATCATCTTTTGGCAAAACCCGGCACAAAGCTTGAGAACATTAAGGAAATCTACTCCCATGAACAGGCCATAAGCCAGTGCTCCGCATTCTTATCCACACTTACGGGAGTAAAGATCATCCCATTCGAAAACACCGCCAAAGCAGCCAAAATGGTAGCCGAATCCGACAGGGATGATATCGCCGCACTCGCTTCCGAGCTGTGTGTAAAGTACTACGGACTCGAAACCATCGCGGCATCGGTACAGAACAGGGATAACAACTATACAAGATTTATCTGTATCTCAAAGAACCTTGAGATATATCCGGGAGCGGACAGGACCAGCTTGATGCTGATCCTGCCTCATGAGTACGGTTCACTTTATAAGGTGCTTTCCAAGTTCCATATGTTAGGTATCAACTTACTTAAGCTTGAAAGCCGTCCTCTGCCCAATAAAGAATTTGAATTCATGTTCTACTTTGATATAGAGATCCCCGCCGAAAATCCGAAGCTCTTGCAGCTTATGAACGAACTCGGCGAGGTATGCGACAGCTTCACATATCTCGGAAGCTACCGGGAGATGATATGAAAAAATACTAAAGGCCAAAAAACACCGAGAAGAAGCGGTTTTCCTTTAGGAAAAGCGCGAGATTCGAGGTGTTTTTTTAGGATTGCGAAAGCGACAGAGTCGCGCAGCAATCCGTAGTATTTTTTAAAATACAAAATCCTTCAATTTAGGATGTACCACTCCGTATACCATGCCCATGTTCCTTACATGCTGGGTATATACGAAAGATGTTTTTGATGCAGTGTCCATGGTAATGCAGCTGCCGGCTGCGCCATCCCATCCGAATACGCCTGCAGGAGCCGATGCTCCTGCTTTTTTTGCGTCCAAAAGCACTGACATCCCGATTCCGTATCCATAGCCCACACGTCCCATGTTATGCTCAAGATCGTATATTGAGGCCTCACCTAAGAGATTAACCTTTATCTGTTCTACCGTTTCGGGGTTTAGGATCCTTACCCCTTCTGCGGATATCCCTCCGCACGCCAAAGTATCCCCAAGCTTTGCATAATCCTCAGTACAGCTCACAAGTCCCGCACCGCCGCTCTCGTAGCATTCCGATAACTGGTAGCAGCAGCTCTGATCCATAGGTACATACTCGTTTTTCTCATTGCATATATATTGCTGTGCAAGTCTATCCAGGCCGGTATTATCAGGCTTCGCAAAAAAGGTATCATCCATATGTAAGGGCTCGAATATATTCTTCTTTAAGTACTCGGAAAACTTTTCTCCCGATACCGCTTCAATCACTGCAGCTGCCACATCATGACTTAAGCTGTACAGGAAATGTGTCCCGGGGATGAAATTCATCGGGGACTCCGTAAACGAGTCAACCAGCTCCCTTGTACTTGCACTGCTTCCCTTTTCTTTAAGTACCCTTACGATACCCGGGCGGTTAAGGTCATAATCAAGTCCCGACTGCATGGACACAAGGTGTTTCATAAGTACGGGATATTTCTTATCCTCTCCTTTTACACTGACTTTACTGTATGCAGGCAGGTACTTTCCTACCTCATCCTCTAAAGAAAGCTTTCCTTTTTCAACCAATTGCATAACCGCAGTCATCGTAATGACCTTGGTCATGGAAAACATCAGATATCTCTGGTCACGTGCTACAGGTACCTTTTTTTCACTGTCAACGGTACCGTGCATATGTCTGTATATCTCCTTATGATCTCGATAGATGATCATATCCACCGAAGGGACTCCCATCTCTACCACAGAGTCAAGATATTCCGTCAATGCTTTAAAATCAATGTCTTTCATATTTCGTATTCTCCTGTTAAAAGATCCTTTAAAAGTACTGCCCGGGGATTGTCAGCGTCAGCATTTACACATTGTATATTTGCTTAAAATATCGATCATCAAACATGCCAAGAAAATCAATCCGCCGGCAATATCTTACCATTTACAAATATACAAAATCAAGGTAAAATAATCAAGACATTTCAAATGTGTTTTCTTGGGAGGTTTACATGGATATTTCTGCTATCGCTGCAACAGGCAGCCCCAAAAGTTATATGATATATCATGAGGATCCGCACTCTCTTCATATAGGAACCGTGCCGGATCACTGTTACTTCATCCCTTTTTCAAAAGATGAGGATCCTTATGCTATGCGTGAGGAGTCATCGCGTTTTACTCTGCTTAACGGAGAGTGGGATTTTAACTATTACGACAGTATCATAGACCTTGAGGATAATTTTACGGATGTGGAGTTTAAAAATACCATCCCCGTACCTTCTAACTGGCAGCTTCACGGATATGACAAGGCCCAGTATACAAACGTGGTATATCCCATTCCATTCGACCCTCCCTTTGTGCCGGACGATATACCGGTGGGAGTATACAGAAGGACCTTCGATTACACTCCCGACGGTCTTAACAGATACTTATGCTTTGAAGGAGCAGACTCTTGTCTCTACCTGTATATAAACGGGAAATTCGCAGGATATTCCCAGGTTTCTCATCACACCAGTGAATTTGACATAACGGGCTACCTTACATCCGGCATCAATACCATATGTGTGGCTGTACTTAAGTGGTGTGACGGAACATATCTCGAGGATCAGGATAAGATCAGGCTTTCCGGTATTTTCAGGGATGTATATCTGCTCTCACGTCCTTCCTCGCATTTAACCGATTATACTGTTAAAACTTCGCTTACACCCGACTGTTCCTCATGCTCTTTAGAATTAACCGTCCTCGGCCGCGACTGCGATGTGGTATTGTCTGATGCGTTAGGGAAAGAAGTCTGCACCGGGCATCTTACAGCCGGTGTATCACGCGTATTTGAAATAAAAGAGCCTGTACTCTGGTCTGCAGAAACGCCGTATCTTTATAAGCTTCTCATCTCTTCGGGGGATGAGCTTATAGGCGAAGAAGTAGGATTAAGAGACATCGTGATAGAAGAAGGCGTGTTTAAGATCAACCATCGTCATGCGAAGTTCCGCGGGACAAACAGACATGACAGCTATCCCGATACGGGTTACTATGCTGATATGGCTCATATCGAGATGGATTTAAAGCTTATGAAGCAGCATAACATAAATGCCATAAGGACATCGCATTATCCCAATGCTCCTTTGTTCTACAAGCTTTGTGACAGATACGGCTTCTACGTGATCGACGAATGTGATTTTGAGTCCCACGGCTGTGCGGATGTATATAACTCCTTCAAATGGGAAAAAGGTTACGGCGGCATAGCTCTCATCGCCCGCGATCCCGTATTTAAGGAGGCCATCCTCGACCGCGAAGGTCTGCTGGTAGCCCGTGACAAAAACAGGCCCTGCGTCATCATGTGGTCACTCGGAAACGAAGGCGGGTTCGGCAGCAATCTCTATGCAGGTGCCGAGCTTATCAAAAAACTTGATCCTACCAGACCCGTACACTATGAAAGCATACATAAGCTGGACGAGATAGAGGATGATGTTTTGGACGTGGTATCACGCATGTATACCGCTCCTCAGGATATGTGGGGATTTATCGTAAATGACTCCAGACCGTTTGTATTGTGCGAGTATTGTCATGCCATGGGCAACGGCCCCGGAGATCTGGAGGATTATAGAAATATCTTCTATTCCAATGACCGTTTTATGGGTGGTTTTGTCTGGGAATGGTGTGACCACTCCGTGCCCATAGGAAAAACCGAAGACGGACGTATCATGTACGGATACGGCGGAGACTTCGGAGAAAGACACAATGACGGCAACTTCTGTATGGACGGTCTGTGCTATCCGGACAGGACTCCCCATACAGGCCTTAAAGAACTGAAACAGGTCTACAGACCTGTCAGAATGTACAAGACAGAGAACAAAAACACCTTCAGGCTTACAAGCTTCCTCGCATTTGCCGATGCGGGCAGCCTCTATAACGGAAAATATGAGATAACCGATACTGAAAACATCATTTCTTCCGGTTCATTTGATTTTTCCGTAGAGCCTCTGGGCGAGACCCTTATCACGATCCCTTCGGATATCCAGGGAAACCATATACGTTTTATCTTTACATTAAAAAATGATACTCTTTGGGAAAAAGCCGGGTACGAGGTATGTTTTGACCAGCTCGAGTTAAAGTCCGTCAATGCTTCTTCATTTAAGGACCGTGATATTTCGGATTTTATAGCCGGTGCGACCGATTATGCGAGATACGATGATGATACATTACCCGACAGCGGTAATATAGAGATTTTGGAGGATTCGGCATTTAAGCTTTCCTTTAAGACCAAAACTGCCGCTTATACCTTTAACAAACGGCTCGGATTTATCGAATCCGTTAAGTGTAACGGAGAGGAGCTGCTTAATGCTCCCATGAAGTTCAACTTTTTCCGTGCCCCGATCGATAACGATTCCGCAAGGGGCGAGTGGTACAGATCGCATATGAATGATTACGATACCAAGATCCACTCCATTGAGATCCTGTATCCGTATTCTTTTGAATCAGACGGGAACGGCGGAAAAACGAATATCGGTCCTGTGCTGAAAATAGGTATCGATCAGGCCTTCGGCTGGAATATGTATGCGCCATTTGCCACCGTCAATACTTATTATACTTTCGATCCCGACGGCACCGTATCGGTATCATGTAAGGTAAAAACCTCAAATAAAGTCACACTGCTGCCCCGCTTCGGATTACGTCTCTTTGTCCCGAAGAGTTTTGACCGGGTAGAATATTACGGATACGGTCCTTACGAAAGTTACGTAGATAAACATCAGGCATCATATGTAGGTAAATTCAGTTCGGATATAAAGGATATGTTTGAAGACTACATCCGTCCTCAGGAGAACTCCTCACATTACGGATGCCACTATATGAAGCTTATGGGACAGAATTTTGATATGCTCTTCGGAAGCCTTTCCACCATATCCTTTAATGCTTCCGAATACACACAGGAGGCTCTTTCCGAGGCACGTCACAACTACGAACTGGAAAAAGCAGACAGCAACATAATATGTGTCGACTGGAAGATGGCCGGCGTTGGATCCAATTCATGCGGTCCTGCACTTGCAGCAAAATACCGTATCCCGATCCCCGAGTTCTCCGCCAGCCTCAGATTCAAACCTTTGGTACACTAAATGTGACAGGGGGACGGTTCTCTTGTCACGCTTTAGAAAACGAATGCCCGTGTCAGACATATTCATAAAACCCGTCATCGCTTCGCAGGATATGCCATTCCGTCTCCGTCTTCATCTTCATTTCTGACGCTTACAATCGAGGGTCCGGTCGATACCGGACCCTCTTGTGTTGCGCTCAAAAATCGGTTTGGTTAACCGATTTTTGCATCATTCCGATGAGACGTATACGGAGGCATATCATCTGCTCGCTTTATGGTTTTATTCATATGCTCTGACACGGGCATTTTGTATACTCTTAAAATTCTGTGACAAGAGAACCGTCCCCCTGTCACATTATTTCTTGAATACAAATACGTTCCAAGATAAAGGCTTTACACTTACGGAATATACACCGTCTTTGAGCTCACCGGTGGTGTTCTTCTTGGGAACGAACATCTCCTGGTTGTCAACGGTGCTTACCTTGTCAAGTTCTTCATCGGTGCAGAACATTTCGAAATGCTCAACGTTTGTGTAACCCTCGAAGCCCTTGATATCAACATTTACGCCGTAACTTTCATCTTCGTTACGGTTGATGGCAAATACGGTAAGAGTATTGTTTTCCTTATCCCATGCGGAGGCTGAATCGATGTATGTGACGCCTTCTTTTCCGGTGTACTGTGATGTGTCATCGATAGCGTAGCCGGGCATATCATAGGTATCGGAATCAACTGCAGTTCTCATAGCTGTACCCTTAGCATACTTTAACATCTGCATATATGCATAGTGAGATGCTGTCTTCCATACATTGTCGTGGTCGGATGCGCAAAGTGCACCGAGTCCGCCTGTCATACAGCCGATCTTAACTCTGTCTGCGTGGCGCAGGAATGCGAGCTGAACTGAAAGGAATGAAAGTGCATGCAAGATCTCCCTGCCGGGGAACATGAAATGTCTCATCTTGTCAGGATCATGAAGGATATATGGTCTCTCAGGATCGAAACGGAAATGGGTACGTGCCATGTTGTAGCGTCCCCATCCGGGATTAAGAGGTCTGTTCTCTCTCATCATGCAGCCGTACTCATCGAATGAGATCATAACCTTCTTGGGTGAGCGGTGCTTTGAAGCCACAAAATCGATCATGGCTGCCTCTGTATTGATGAAATCCTCATAGTAAAGTGAACCGCCGAGCAATGACTTAACATCTGTGGGAGGTGCACTGTGATAATGATGTACGGACAGGTAATCAACTGTGTCATAACACTGGTCAAGTACCTTTTCATCCCATGTGGGGAAATGCTCCATAAATGGTGCTGAAGAACCACATACACCTGTCTCGATGGATGCATCTATCCACTTGATGGCTTTTGATGTCTCCTGGCATCTGAAGCCGTAACCCTCAGGGTTCTGCTCCCAGCTGCCTAACTGCCAATGTCCGTCCATCTCATTTCCGAGATAATACATCTTTACCTTATAAGGTGCCTCATGTCCGTTTTTCTTACGAAGGTCGGACCAATATGAACCGCCCTCAAAGTTAGTATATTCTACCAGGTCCATGGCATCCTGCATGGTGCCGGTACCCATGTTGATGGTATAAAGTGACTCGGTATTGATCTTTTCCGCCCACTGAAGGTACTCATCATGTCCTACATCGTTAGGGATAAACTGATACCAAGCGGGATCGAGATGTACCTTTCTCTCAGCCTTAGGACCGATGGAATCCTTCCACTGCCATGCGGATACGAAGTTACCGCCGGGAAGACGTACTGCGGGAAGCCCCGTAGCCTTAAGGGCGCTAATAACGTCAGTTCTGAAGCCCTGCTCATCAGCTGTGGGATGCTTGGGATTGTACATAAATCCGTTTACCATGGTGCCGATGGGCTCCAAAAATGCTGAAAAAAGTCTGTTTGATATCTCTCCGATCTCAAAACTCGGATGTACTGTTATTTTTGCCATATAAACCCCTTTCATACTAGCATAGTAAATCGTTACACAAAGATTATACCACCGATAATCCCTCTGTTCATTCTTTTAATTGCTTTTAATCTGCTAAATATTGCGGATAAAACACCCCGAATAAACAAATCTGCCCATAACCACTATATTATTCACTTAATGACATAAGACAATCATATAAGCCATTCACATCTTTAGTTTTTTCATCGTAAAAAACTATACCTATTAAAACAGGCATCTTGTAAACTATTCTACACGATATTATAATATGCCCTACATTAACAGAAGACCACATATTTATCATTTAAATATCCAACTCGGAAAATTATCATAATATTTTTCTATACCTTTATTCTCTCTCAAAAAGTCTTCTACTCCTTTCTCTAACTCAATAGTTTCGGGATGATCTTTTCCAAACCTTTCTTTTGAAAGCTCAGCTCTCCATTTTTTGTTGCGAAGAATACTTAAGTCCATACCAACAATTTGCGCTATCGGCCGCATTTCTTTTCGGATTTTTTTTGTCTTAGAATCTTTTTCACCATAAGTTGATTTATAAAACTCATATAATTCCATATATATGTCCAACGAATCTACATATTGGTTATTCATCCTTAGAGCGTATGCATATTCCCGTTTTATATTCATTACTAAAGAATCATTTATTTCTGGTATTTCTTTCACTATTATAATCAACTCTTGATAAATTCGAATGGCTTCTGCATAGTTTTTTTGTATTGATAATACACTCGCCAATTCAGATAATATCCTTATAGTAGATGGATGCTGGTAACCTAACTCCTCTTTCATTTTCGGGTATGCTTTTTTATATGCTTCTATTGCTCCTTCATAATCATCTTTATTTATACATACCAAAGCATCGTTAAGATCATCGTTAAACGTGAAATTATTTGTATCAACCTTTTTATATTCTTTTCCCTTATCTGTTAACTTTTTCGTTAGTTTTTTTACTTTTCTATTCTTTCCAGTAGCATCGAAATACTCTAATTTACATTGCGAAACAATACGGTTTAATTCAACATCATCTATCTTGTTCTTTTTTATTGTCTTACTAATTTCTCTGTTAAGGGTGTATGATTCATCATATCGACCAGCTTTGCATAAAAGGCTGCATTCACCGGCTTTAAACATTAATAAAGTAGTAACATCCTTTGTATCTAATGCTTCATTAGCTTTTAACTGATAATACAATGCCTCTTCATAGTGCTCAAAAGTTTCTAAAGCCATACTCAAGCCACCGCATATCTCGATTTTTAAGCAATTGTCAGCTTCGATTGCATCCGCGGCTTTATTGTAGAGATCTCGATACTTCTTTAAAGCTTCTACGGGAAAGCCCCCCAATAGCATTGCTCCAGCTAATCTAGCTTCACTTAACAAAGTGTTTTGAGCATCATCACCAAATAACTCTTTATTTAATAATACTACCTGGTTTTTTATATTTACTACTATTTTTTCCTTATTGACCATATTACTATCGCTAATATAATCAATTACCTTCAGTAACTTATCCTCAATTTTGTTACCAAATATCTTTACTCCTTCTGATGTCATATCCCTAGCTAGCTCAACAATATGGACTACTATTTCATTTAACTCACCGTCTTTATAGCTATCGTCATCAATAAGAGCCATCGTCAGGTCTATTATCCCTCTTACTACATCCTCAGTCTCAGGGATCTGGTTTTGCAGTTCCTTTGCCAAGCCCGGATTTGCAACCATATAAAGATTTCCTTTGGTCCCTCTTTCAACTTTCAGCATTGGAGACAAATCACTGATCATGCCTACAAGACGTAACGTGATGCCATTTTCTCTGGTTAATAGCCCAAGTGTTTTCAAAGTCAGTCCTTCATATGATCCAAGCGTACAAAGAATAGCCAGAACCTCTCTAAACCCGATCGATTCTTTTTCACCATATCGCTTTTCAAGTATTTTTAGGTATACAGACACTACTTTACTGCTATCAGGTAAATCACTTATTTTCATCCCGTTCTCAGCCAGCCTACAAAGCAGGCCAAGTTCCAGTGCCCTATAATCAGACAAAGCAATAAGTCTCTGTACAGTATCCGATCTTTTATGTTCTACCAGCTTTATATTTTCCATGTAGTCTTTCAGAAAGCCGATATTATCCTCACCTTGTCTCTCAGGGCAGTATCTATCGGTGATTTCAAGTTCGTTTATTCTTAACGATGTCTCTGCAGGCAGATTTTCAGTTTTAGGATTACGCGATGTCAGCAGAAAATACATACCCTCGTTCAACATGTTCACCTTAGGGATGAACTTCCATAAATCCTCCCCGGGTATTTCGTCAAGTCCGTCTAAAACCATCAGTACCCTTGACTTATTTCTCCTTCTTTTTATGTAATCAAGTACCTGATTAAGATAACCACACAAAGCTTCCGCAGGACTCTTTCCAGCTTTTTCTAACTCAGAGATACCATCCAGCCTCGTGATTGTATTTCCTTCATAATCCCGTCGCCAAAGTTCTTCTATTTCACTCCGAAAATATCCCATTCCTGCAGACTGGGTACTACTGATATGATAAGTTCTAACTTCCATATCGTCAGTAATAACCAACGCTTTCTCTGTAAGGCTGTTTAGCTTTTCAGTAAATATACTCTTTCCTGTGCCTCTGTCCATTTGAAGCAAGAAGATGCCCTTTGCATATTTTTTTATGCAATTCGTAAGCCAGTTTACAAGATGTCGGGGATTCACAAATTCGTGACTCATCTGTAACATATCAAGTTCACGAATCTCTTCAGGTGTCAGATCCCTTTCATCAGCTATTGCTCCAGGATTTATTTTTCCGGTGGTATCCAGCTGTTTTCGAAGTTGTTCGAAAAATGCCACATTCTCACTAGTCTTTCTGCCTTCTGCATATGCCAAAAAATGTGTCAAGCTCTTAGTTCTCTGGTTATCAAAGAAATAGATACCATACCCATTAACCTGATGCTTTCTAATGACAAGAAAAGGATCTACACTGAAATCCAACCCAGTGCCTTCCCCACGGAAATAAACTTTCCCGGTGTGTTCAAGCCCTCGAGCACGATCGGCTCCCATCAATGAAAAATCCAAATCTTCATTTATATCATCCTTAAGGTATATTTTCTGAGCTTCGAATTCATGGCCATAATTGTCATATATCTCTTTTAAGAGCAATATTTTATCATGAATATCCTCCCTAAACTCTTCATCTGTGACAATAGCCATGGCCCCATGCCCGATATTAGCATTTCTCCAATTGACAATTTTTTCTTCTATATATATCTTTCGAAGACTATCCAAAGGTATAATATCTGGCAATTGAAGATTTACTTTCTTTAGATCCCTTACTATTATGGAAGCTAATTTGATCCAAGCGCCAAAAGTCAAATTAGGTGTTGCTATAGAACTTATAGTACCTGCCTTAAAAGCATCATTGGTATTCTTTACAGCCCAAGCATATGCAAGCAACACTTCAAACTTTAAAAGGGCCTCAAAATTATCCTTTATACTGAGAAGCACTGCAAAAGGTTCCTCTTTTTTACAATATTCTTTTAAGCACTTATATTCATACGCAAGTACTGCGGGAAATGTGTTCTCAACATCCAATGCCCATTTATCTTCATCATCAGCAATCTTTAAAAGCCATCCTAATTCATTTTCTGAATCCTTTAACTGTTCCATGTCAGAGCCACAAAGCTGACAAGGCATCAGAGGAGTATTAACTGGCCAGGGTATGTATTTTGAGTGAAAATAACATGACCTGTTTGTACACCTGATCTGTATATTATCTTTTGTCATTTCAAGCTCCTCCATTCCCATAGAATATCTTCCTCCTATCTGATTATATGCCTTGTCAGCCTTTTTGTAAACTCCTGAAACATCTTTTACTGCCATAAAAACCAGGATATAAAACTCTTTGAATCCCTTTCTCCCCATATAGCCGATAGGACAGCATCCTTAGCATTCATGATCTATAATTATTTAGCTGCAAAGCCGTCTATTGTCGGGTATGTAATGCTATATAACAAGCTCCAATCATTATATGACTGTATTCCGTTGTGCCAATATGAGCTGCTCTGAAGCTCAGCGAGACACTTGATCTTACCGTCAGCAGGATCTATTATAAGTATATCATTATAGGTAACATTATTAGGATCGTATCCATCTCGTATGCCTACGGCTACAATGCTGTGCCCCACCGAGGCCGAACTATTGCCGAGGCGCATAATTACTGCCGCTCCGTAATCTTTAATTAGTTTTGCTGTAACATTCATCTTCTCTTTGGCACTGGCGGAAGCATAACCCTTCTGTAAGATGATCTTCCCTGTGATATCGCGCCAAGTACAACCTTTGCCGCTAACCCATCCACAGTCCTTATAAATCCAGCCAAGAGCAAGAGAGACTACAATATCCGCACTGGTTTTTGTGCACTGAGAAGGTTTCTGCTTTTGTCCCATCTCAGGGGAGAGGTTTTTAACAACTATGAAATTAACTCCATTATATGTATAATACTTTGTTTCTGAATTAAGTGAAGAATTACCGGAACCCTCCTTTGTTTCATGGCTGTACTTAAGATAATCAGCACAAACATATCCTATTGTAGAGCCGTACTTAATCTTAGCCCAGCCGTTATTAATTGAAAGTACTTCGACTGTTGTTTTATTCTTTATTGCACAAAGCTTCTTGTAACTTGTTCCAGCATTACTTCTAACATTTACCCCGGATGGAGTATTGACATTATACCAGTAATGGGTGATTGTTTTAGCCTGTATATCTACCGTCTTATAGCTTCCGTTAAGAAGATATCCATCCGACGTTCCAGGTTTAACTCCGCATGCGATGATTTCCTGCTTTCCACTACCCTCAACAGTAATCCATTCATCAAATCCATGATATGAACCTGCTGAATAAACTTTATTTACATCAGGGCGGTACTTATCAGCTGTAAAAGTATACCATTTTGAATCAACTCTGACAGCCGCAGTAAGGGCTTTACTAGAGTCGTCCCAGCTGAAGGTCCATCCGGTTACATGGAGCTTACCATCTACATATTCTGCTGTATCAAGATAACCGAGAGGGGCACTGTTTAAATTAACCCTGATTAGCCTAAACCTCTGATTAAGACCGCCATTAAATGGATAAGTAATAATGTAGTTTCCATTTTCCATTTTACCCTCATAAACGTCCAAATAGCCGGAATTTCCGCAGTTCTGGATATAATACTCATCATCCGTACCGGCGACTTTAATTAGGTTATAACGCCCGTTTATCCCCTTTCCTTCCCAAGCGTGTACGATTGTAGCTATCTGTTTTTCAGTTGCTGCATGCAAATATACATTTTCGGTATATGCAAGCCTAAAAGAATAAGTTCCATCAGAATTTTTTTCAAGATAATAGTATTGATTGGCGACATCTGCAGGTTTGCCTATTTTAGTTTTCCATAACTGAACTTTCGTTCCATTTTTAGTTCCATAATTATCAACGTCTATACAGAAAGAATGGTCCTGTACGCTTGAAAGGATAACTAACCCTTCCTCCGGTCCTCCAGCCGCACTCACTTTATAATTCTTGCTGCCCAATACAGTGCCCGAAACTAAACAGATGATCAAAATAACAGCTATAATAGATTTCTTCATAAATGCTCCTTCCTGTGTCATATAGGACGACACACCATATTTAGTATTATTAACAGTTATAATGAGATTTCAGGGTTCCTTTAAAGGATTTTGTTGGCCAACCTTACTTACTCTGTATCTCTTTTACAATTATCATTATATCCAATATGCAACGAATAAAAAGTGTCATTTTTTCTTGCACTTTCGCATATATATACTAATTAGTTTTATACTGCTCTATAAGTATTTACGAAGATATTTAAAAGGGGAGTAATTCACATTTACTCCCCTTCATAATCCTGTATTTACGTACTTCCCAATATCGTATAATCATTAAGGCAAAGAGCGATCAACCTTCCACCATAACCCTTCTCCAGAAAGCAGCCACCATCAATATTGATCGAATGTTTCCTAAAGATCGGGTTTGCCAATTCACCATAATGTCCTCTGATAATTGGAACCGGGGTATGACCATGTATAAGTATCTCACCTTCCTCCATAGGACGGTAGTCATCTTCCGTCAGGTTATGATAGAAATTCATATCCCTGTGCCATACAATATTTTCATCAGAGATAATCTTTCTAACTTTCCCGTCCGGCATCAGTTCTCCCTCAAACCACGCATGCGCCAGTACATATTTTCTTTTATCGGATAAAGTCACTCTTAGATATAATGGTAATTCTTCCATCCACCAGATATACTTTTCCGCCATTCCGACAGTTATAATCCCTGCTCTGTCCATATACTCGCAAAAATCATAATTACATCTTAGATCATATATAGGAAGGTCCTTATAATCTACTGGTTCTTCACCCGTTTTTATCTTATACCTGTTTTTCCTTTCTCGTTGCTCCACAAGAGCATAAAAATCTTCTATAATGTTCTGCTCATGGTTACCCCTTAGCATAAGATATTTACCACCATTATTGACATTATTCATAGCCCATTCCAGCATCTTAAAACTATTAGGACCACGGTCTATTATATCTCCTATAAGGACAACTACGTCATCATCCCCTATCTGTGGAGAGCCAATGATCTCCACAAACTGGTCATAGCAACCGTGTATATCGCCAATAGCCCATACTTTCTGTTCATCTTTACAATGAAGCTCATTGTCCTTTATTTCCATAATAATGCCATTCCCTTTCAAAAGAAGTGACCAGCGTACTGTATACCCGGTCCTGGTTTTCTCCACTTGCCTTATTGTTTCTTGCAGTTTTCATGTACCCAGGCCAAACTAAGTGTTTTCATTCCAACAGAATCAAATTCTATATTAGCAGTCTGGCTTACTCCCTCTCCCGCTATTTCAATAATAATACCTTTTCCATATTTGGGATGAAGGATGCAGTCACCCTCCTTGTATTCAAGCAATCCTTTTATTGTGCGTTCTTTTTCCGCACGCTTATTATTATAATAATCATTTTTCCATTCTCTATAGCATCTGACAGGACTAGCCCCCACTTTCGCGCAGCACATCTTCCAGGTTGTGCCATGGCCCCCGATCCCATATAGCATATGTTCCATATAATGGGCATACTCATGCCTAATGGTATCTAACGCTTCCTCTTCTGCCCAGTCCGGATCAAAAAAGTATTTTTTAGAAAAAGTGAAACGTCCGTCCTTATCGCCATGATAACACCCTATAACATGCTCTCCATCTGTTAGTTTTATGGGGAGTTTTGCCCCACTAAGACCAGTAAGAGCATCCAACCTTTCCATTTCCTTGCGTATTGCTTCTTCATCCCATATATTCTTCATACTGATATTCCTTTTTTCATTCCTTTTTAATAATCCGGAAAGTAAAATCTGAAACTTCCGGCCCTATTCCTACGACTCTCAATTTCTTTTCCTTGTCCATTGGAACAGTTACCGTCCTTCTCTTATGTTCTCCGTCAATATATGAAAGCATTATTCCCCTGACACTTCCATCTACAGAAAAAACTATCCTACTAATCCTAAGCCAGCTGATAACACCGGGGATATCAAGCCCTTTTTCTATCTCATACTTGGCTACAGGGTGCATATTTCTATGAGCCTTCTTACCTTTTAACCAGAACCTGTAATAATTTTCATCAACTTCCAGCATATAGTTTTTCAGATCTTCTACCATCATAGCTTATTCCTCCTGTTATACTTAACTCTTCATTTTCCTTGATTTCTATCAGTTCACTATTAGTTTCTGGTCTTTCGTCAGTCTTTTCTGATTCTGTATCCAAGCCCTGCTCTTTAACAGTATTTTCCTCTCCAAGCTCTATTCCCTCATACGAATTATTCTCCACTTCAAAATAGGCAGCCAGTTTCTCATCAGAGGTGGCTATATCAAGATATACATAATAAGACGCTATAAATAAAAATGCTGCAACACACATTCCAATACCAAAACCTATACATAATATACTTAACATCCGATCCTTCTTATACATAATCCTCTCCCTTATTATAGTTGTTTTCAGGCAGACTTCAACATCTTACAAGCTTAATCGTCATCATCAAAAACCCCGTCATACAAAGATTCAAATGCAGACTTTATATCCGATCCGGAACTGTTATTGTCCTTCCGGGAAACGTTTATCGTTATCCTGGAATCTGCCAAGATATCCTTGTAATAGGTCTTTTTTATTTTCTCTACAAATTTTTCATGTCTGTTCATTCTCTCTTAACCTCCTTATAGTTTTTTCTGTCACCTTTTTATAATCCTGATACTCTCTACTGTTATAGATATCATACCTTTTAGCCCATATTGGTTTATTGCCAGACTTTAAAACTAACACCTGCCCAACAGGCGCATAAAGGATATCCGTCATAGGTACATCAAGACGCTGTGATATATGCCCGCATGTTACAAGATCCATCCCTCCTGTAAGATAAACATATACCGAACAATTATTTATAATATTTTCACTCTCAGCTGCAGAATACATTTGCCGTAGCTGACTTTCACTCTGAAGAAGTATCAAGCTACTGATCCCGGCAGCTCTAAATATGGATATATGTCTTGAAAAATCATTTATCCTTGCCCCACATGCGAAATCATCAAACATAAGCCTGACAGGCCTCGGAAGTCTCTGCTGAGGGCACCTTTCAGCGAATTCCAAAAGCTGCTTTATTGCAACTTCAAATACAAGATTCGCAAACAAATATGAAGAAGTATTCACCGGTGAAGTGATAATTATAAGCATTGTTTTCTTAGTGGCGAGCTCCTCAAAGTCGCTCAAGTCATCCTTACTCAACATCTGTCTGATCGATTCCGGGAACGCCATCTGGATAGCCTTAGCAAGTGAATCGCGGACACACCCGGCTGTGTTGTAAGGTAGCTGCCTAAAATCTGCAAATGCAGTGACTGCAGGACATTTTCCCCACCGTATTTCCACCTCATCAAAAATATCGTCAAGGGATGTTTTTATACCTTTGCCATCTTCTACAATTGACAAGACATTAAAAATATCCAAGACATCCTTCATTGTAGCCTTTTCAACGATCAACACAGTCAAAAGCATTAGTGCTATGAGAAGAACTTTAGCAGCATAGATCCAGTACATGTCCTTTACATTTTTAGCGTTAGGATCCGCAAAAATAATGTTTTCTGCCAGAGCTTCAATATCATTATATGATGTACAATATCGAAGCGGGTCAAATGCCCCAATACTCTGCTCAGGATGAACCAGGTCCAGTACCCACACTTTATAACCTTGACTACGCTTGTAATTTGCCATTTTCCATGCTTCAGCCCACTTACTATATGTCATTATCATACTTTCAGAATTCATTCTCAGGGCATTTGGCTTAAAGACTGAATCTGACTTACCTGAACCTGATGACCCGATAACCAGCACGTTGTTATTCGGTCTCTGTTTCCCTGCTTCTCCACTTTCGAGATAAACATTATCAGCTAATATTATCTTATCCATACGACCTCCTTAAACAAAATCGGTAATTATCCCGTCACATATCCCAAATGCCACTGCTTCCTGGGCGTTCATGAAGTTATCGAAAGAAATGGCCTTTTCCACATCTTCAATGCTTTTTCCTGTATCAGATGCTAACAATTCGACGGATACTCTTTTAGTCTCCAGTATCGATTCAGCAGTCCTTTGTATAGTGGTTGCACTTCCACCGATCCCCCCGGCTACAAGAGGCTCATGGATCATCACCTTTGAATGTGGGAGTATGAATCGGTGGCCTCTTTGTCCACCCGCAAGTATAATCGCGGCCATGGAGGCAGCGATCCCGGTGCAGATAATGTCAGTCTCAGTTTTCAGTCCCTTTATTGCATCATAAATAAGCATTCCGGCATTAACTTCCCCACCTCTCGAATTAACATATATCCATATCTTTTCCTCAGGTTTCTCCTTCTTCATATACATCAGTTTTTGAATAAACTCATTAGCCGTTTCTTCTGTTATCTCTCCCTCAATGAACAGCTTACCTTCCGGAAGCAACCATGACTCTATCGGTATCCACGCCGATCCATTTGATGATTTATATGGTACGTTAAACATATTTTTTGTCCTCCTACTTATGCATTTTTTATCTTGTATAATAAAAATATCATATAGCACATTTAATTAAAGTGTCATTTTTTTTGCACTTTTAAGAACAGCAAAAAAGAAAATGGACCATGCTCTGATCCATTTTCCCTTATTTGCGATGAACTATTATAAATATTTTTCTCTTATTTCGTTATAGGTCTTTATAATATCATCTCTTAGATTCTTTGGTTCTCTTATCTCGATACTGCTTCCATATCTAAGCGCCCATGTTTTAAAAGCTTCATACCCAAGGGCTTTAAGCTTCAAATGATATGTTCCATTATCATTTTCAACCATTTCATATTTATATTTTGAAATATCATGTTTTATCTTCCCAAGACAGCTCTTATCATATATAATTGCGGATACTTCGAATGGCTCTTCATCAATATACATGTCCTGTGGACCCCAGATTGATTTAATCTTTTCCTTTGCTATCTTAACTGAATTTATATCCGGATAAACATCCGAGATAAGGACTTCATTTTGAGAAGGCCTCCCCTTTTTTACAAACTCATCATCATAAGGATAAAACTTTATCAGATATCTATTTTCTATATTTTGCAGCGTCACATAATATTCTCTATCATATTGACGACTTCTATATATAGCAATCGGGTAAAACTTGGAACCATCTATACTAAATACATACTCCATGGTTTTCTCTTTTGCAAGACATTGTATAATATCCTGCTTCACACTAGATTCCTTTAAGCTATCCTTTACCCTACAAGAATTGAAAACAACGATCTTTTCAAGAATCTTTCTTTTTGATTCCGATTTTTCATATTTATACAATAGAGCATAAAACCGGCCAAAACCTTGACTATCATTAAAATTTACCCTTGTGATTACTGAAAGCTTTTCTTTCGAATCCTCTTTTAAGATATCATCAGCATTGTCACAAGTTATTTTTGTGTTACCCAAATAAAAAGCAAATAAATTCTGAACAAGGAATGCCTTTATAGTAGGTACTATCTCAGCTCCAATCTTACTTTTTAGTTCCTTAAGATTATATACACCAGGGTCATTAATAAGGATGTATAATATCTGTAACGCAATTCGCAATGAGTCGTCATTTATATTACTTATAATATCTTCTACGTTCTTTCCATTTCTTTTTGACATTATCTAGAACCTCATCCTGTATAATGCTCTAACGCTCTGTTAGCTCCGTTCTTCATGATCTTTTTCAGCAAATCATTTTCGACCACTTCAACTGATGCCCCGAATCTACGCAGATAATTGGCAAAATTTGCAATTCCTCGAATACTATCAGAGTACTCTATAAATTCTATGGCATTTTTATGTGTAGTTGCATCAATTATCTTTCTTTCTGCATTGAGATAGACAATGCGTGGACTACCATAGCTGACTTGTATAGCCCCCATCTCTTTTTCAAAGTCTGACCACTGTTCATTTCTGGCCTTAAGTAACTGCCTAAACTCATAATCAGCTTCTACAGAATACTTTACACACACTTTGACGGATTGCAGTTTATCTTCTACCACATCAAACATTTCGGCTTGAAGTTTTCTAAAATAGCATCTATTTTGTAAAGTTCTCTTTCGGTCCTGACGCAACTTCTCAAAATTCTTGTCATAAGCTTTTTCCATTGTCTCCCATTCAATCTCATCAACTTTTAAGACATCGTAGTAGTCCATTTTTATGGGCTTAGTCGTACCTACCAAATACACCGCATCCTTATCACTGGAATAAGCAACAAACCCCAGGTAAAAGAGACGCACCTGTTTTCCCTTGTACATAAAGCTCACTGGACCTTGATCAGCACCCAATTTCTTTAAAGTCTGTATGTAAAACGGTAATTTCCAAAGCATATTGTCACGCTTTGTACTAAAGATCATACTGTTCCCATCGAGATATGTCATTGCTTGCTTATAGATATCAAGCCTTCTTTTTTTGCGGCAATGAATAGTAAAACTAAGGAGTTTAGAAAAATCTTTAGGAAGACTGGTCATGTATAACAGATCCGGCTTCCAGGATCTTCCTTCTTTCTTCACAAGGCCATTATTTTTAAGCATCGGAATCAATGAACGAATTATTGTTGATCTAGAAGCAACATATTTCTCGTACTGACATTGACCTATCTCATCTATACTCATATCTTCAGCCAAAGCACAAAAGAGAAGTACTGCGTGCACCGCCTTTTTTGAAGGCATTATTCGGAAATATTGATTATTTTTAACTAATTCTTTTGTTTTCTTTTCTTTTTGGGTACTGTGGGCTGTATCCTTAAGTTTCTCCTGAGTTTTATATCCAATTATATGCCCCTGCAGCTTAAGTTCTTTATAATCTTCCTTCAAAGTTCTGATTTTTATACCAAGCTTCTCACTTATCTCTAATTGTGAGATTTTAGGGTCTTTTTTAAGCAATTCAAGAATTTTTTCCCGTCTTTCCTCTGCCTTTTTCATAACTGTTCCTCATTGGTACATGAATATAAGTGTCCTTGATAATTCCTGATATAACTGAGTTCCGTCCTCAGAAAAATCCTTTTCTCTATAAACAACAAAATGTTTCTTTAAGTACTCTGTAAGTGTCTTTGCTTTAGGCTCCAAGGCCAGGGTATCCCTAGAAAGCTTCAATACCTGCAAATCACCTTGTGATAACGATAATAAACGCAGGTACTTGTAGATTATCTCCCAAGGATGTCCATAAGTTAGGATTTTCTTATCCAAGTCATTAGACGTCGAAAAGCCGGAAGTTTTAATCAAATTCCACAAGCTTCCATCTAATTTTATCATAAATATTATATCATATAATATTACTTCACACAAATAAAAATGCACTTGACAAATATGTACATTTAGTATATCATACGTCTTAGTCTTGAGGGAGTAATTGGCGTTTAAGATTATACGTGGAAAAGTCAACAACACTGCCGCTTATGCGGTCTGGCTTACCTTAAATAATGAGACTCATGCACGGCTTTTTTGTCGTGCATGGGTCTTTTATATTATGTAAAAAAATATGAGGTGTAGAAGGATGAAAAAATCAGAGATTTTAATGGACTTCTGTCTTATCCCGGCATTGCTGGTACTTAATTTTTGTCTTGGCGGGACATTGCCGGCTGCAGTAATGCTGGCTGTCGGCATAGTGCTGATAGTTAAGGGCGGAGATGTGTTCGTGGATGCGGCTACATGGATAGCCGAGGTATCGGGTATACCCAAGCTTATAGTAGGTGCTACGGTAGTAAGCTTGGCTACCACTCTTCCGGAGCTTTTGGTTTCAGCCATGGCTGCAAATGAGGGTAAAGTTGATATGGCTATCGGCAATGCTATAGGTAGCGTTACTGCGAACCTTGGTCTAATCATGGCTATCGGCATCATCTGTATACCTGCTGCCATAAAGAGAAAGGATTATATGTTAAAATCCCTTCTTATGCTCGGTGCAGCCGTAATCATCGTGGTAGTCGGAAGCTTTGCAAAAGCAGGTAAGGTCGATGGTATCGGTACTCTTACCAGCATCCTTCTGATCGTTATATTCGTGATAGCCATGACCGACAATATCCGTGCTGCAGTAAAAGCAGTTAAGGGCGGCAAAGAAGAAAAGCTCGGTCCCGAGTCTAAGACCGGTATTGTCATAGTTTCAAATATCATAAAGTTTATACTCGGAGCTCTGGCCATAGTATTCGGTGCAGACCTGCTGGTCGATAACGGAAGTATCATAGCATCTTCTATCGGTATCAGTGAAAGAGTCATTTCAGTTACTATCATCGCTATCGGCACTTCACTTCCGGAGCTTGTAACTACTATCACCGCGGTCATCAAGAAGCAGTCTTCACTCGGTGTCGGCAATATCATCGGTGCCAATATCATGGATCTCACATTCATCATGCCGATATGTAACCTGATATCCGGTAAGCCGCTCCCTGTATCCGAATCAGTAGCCATGATCGATTTCCCCGCATGTCTCATAGTAGGAGTAGTTGCGGTGATCCCCATGCTCCTCACCGAGAAATTTACAAGACTTCAGGGCGGTGTAATGCTCGCACTGTATATCGTATACCTCATACTCACTGTCATGGGAGTAGATAAACTGGCGACACTGTTTTAAAGGCATCAGATGAGTGTTCTCTGATCTAATAAGTAAGAAAGGAAAACTCTATCATGTACATACCTTCAGATCCCGAGATGTTACTCAGTCTGATCAATACAAAACTCAGGGATGAATATTCATCATTGGACGATCTTTGCGATTCCCTGGATATAGAAAAAAGCCGGATCCTTGAGATACTGGAACCGGCCGGTTATAAATATATTCCCGATATCAACCAATTTAAATGAAGATCAGCGCATAAGTCCGGAACTTATGCGTTTTTTTTACGAGAAAAATGCTGTCATGAGCTTTACCAGTTCATCCTGATCCGATGCTCCCATAAGCTCCCTGGCGGAATGCATGGCAAGTATCGGAACTCCTATATCCACCGTATACATGGGCAGATGTGATGAAATGATGGGACCTAATGTCCCGCCGCCCGGCATGTCGGAGTTATTGACGAACTTTTTATACTTTATGCTGTATTTATCACAAAGCTGCTGAAGGCTCGCTACAGCTACACCGTCATAGGTATAGCGCTGGTTGGCGGAAAGTTTTAACGTAACACCGTCACCCATACGCATGTTGTTGACGGGATCGTACTTATCACCCTTTGCAGGATGGAGTGCATGTGCCACATCCACGCTTAAGAGGAAGCCTTTCCTGATATCCATATCAAGGCTTATCTCATCCTTACCGAGGCTTCTGTATATTTTCTTTAATATTACGCGTAAAAGCTCTGAATCGGCTCCCTGCTTCGTCTCGGAGCCGATCTCTTCGTTATCGAAGAGGGCTATCACATTTAATCCCGCTTCTTTGCCTGTTTTACCCGATACCGACTCTGTCAGCCCTTCTACAAGTGCTAAGCAGGATGTTATATTATCAAGCCTCGGTGCAGAGAGCATCTCCTTATTCATACCGATAAACTCAGGTTCTTCAGTATTATATACATAAAGGTCAAAGTCAAGAATATCTTCCTTTTTTTCCCTGATCTCTTTTGCAAGCATATCGATAAAATACGACTGCTTGTTCAGTTTATCATTTAACATCCCGAGTAATGGCAGCATATCGTTCTGCTTGGTGAGCTTCACGCCGTCATTTACCTCACGGTTGTAATGGATGGCAAGATTGGGTATGGTAAGTAACGGACGCTTAAAATCAACCATAACCTCACGGGGTGCGTATATATCATCACTCTTTAAGAGTACACGGCCTGCTACGGATAAAGGCCTGTCAAGCCAGGTGTTCAGTATCGGACCGCCGTATACTTCTGTATTAATGCGCAAGTAGCCTCTGCCTTCATACTCGGCTACAGGCTTGATGTGCAGGCACGGGAAATCCGTATGTGCCGCAGCGATGTGGATACCTGCCGTTTTTGATGCAGTCCCGTTCTTTTTACTGCCTAATGTATTATCTGCACCCGGTACCGTAAATGCAAACAATGATGTCTTAAACGGAAGCACATAGTACTTACCGTTCGGTTTTATCTTCCATTCTTTATCAAGTGATACTTCCTCAAAGCCTGCTGCCTCAAGAAGCTTTCTTGACTCCTCAACGGTATGGTAGGGTGATACCGCTTTTCTTATAAAATCAGAAAGTCTTTTTGATGCTGATATGTTCGTGATCTTTTCTTTTTTCTGTGCTGCCATTTTGCTATCTCCTGTATTACAATTATCATCCGGATCCGGTTCATCTTTCTTTATCTTACACCAATAACCGTTTTTTGTAAATACAGCTGTGGGTTTCGAACTCCACTTATCAGGCAGATATAAAAAAAGAGGAACACAGGATAACCTGTTCCGTTCCTCAGTCTTAAAGTGCTTTATTATTTATTAAACATCAATGCTTTATAATACATCCCAGAACTTATTTTCAAACTCGGCACAGGTCTTAAAAATATTACATAATGTTTCCTTCGTTTTATCATCTGTACCGGTTGTTAGCTTATCTACAAGACTCTGCCATTTTTCATTTGTTTCCACATACTCTTTTGATGTATAGGCATCAAACCAGAACTTGTACTGTGATTTTTCTATTTTTTCACCATAGTTCTCATACATAACTTTCCCGAGGTATGCATAATCCCAGCAGCACTGAAGCAGTGCGGTAAAACCGCCAAGCAACCCGTTCTTATCGATCGTATCATGGTAAAAAGCCACATAATCGGTTATCACACTGTTCATTCCGGTGTTTTTGATCGTATCCTCAGATATTCCGAGCTTTTTCATGGCGGGCAGATGTACACTTTCTGTCTCATATACGGTAACATCTATAGCCAACTTTAAAAAGCCGGTAACCTCACTGTCTTCGGATAACTCCAGCAGTCGTTCAAGTATCTTTTTATACTCAACAAGATAATAATAATCCTGTAGCATGTATCCGGAATATCTTTTCTCATCCAGAGTACCTTCTGCCATTTTTATAAGAAATTCCTTGTTTGCGGCCTTTTCCCAGAGTGCCTTTACGCATGCATATAAAGAATCTGTTATCTTCATCTTATTTGTTCTCCCTGTTATCTTTTTTTAAGCAAATGTTCCGGTAAGGTTAAAATTGTGCTGCATAGGCCCGCTGCCCTTGCCTAAGTCAAGCATGGCCGATAAAGCTCCGGAGATATACTCTTTCGCTTTTCGTACGGCGTCCTCAAGTTCTAAGCCCTTTGCAAGGTTTGAAGCTATGGCTGATGACAATGTGCAGCCTGTACCGTGAGTATTGGGATTATTGATCCTCTTGCCGTTAAACCATGTAAAACTTCCGTCTTTTCCTGCAGCATCCGGTCTTTTATATAAAAGATCGTTAGCGTCATTGATATTATGACCGCCTTTTAACAATACCGCACAGTTAAACCTGGTACCTATAAGCTCTGCTGCCTGCTGCATCTCCTCTGCCGTCTCGATAGTCATGCCCGAAAGTATCTCCGCCTCAGGTATGTTCGGTGTTGTAACGGCAGCAATAGGAAGAAGGTATGAGGTTAACGTATCTATAGCCTCATCCTGTAACAGTTTAGAGCCGCTGGTAGCTACCATAACAGGGTCAACGACTATATTTTTTGCCCCGTAATACTTAAGCCTTTCGGTTATAACTTTGATAAGCTCCGAGGAAGATACCATCCCTATCTTTACCGCATCAGGAAAGATATCTTCAAATACAGCGTCCAACTGCTGTTTCAGGAATTCCGGAGAAACCTCCGAAATGCCCCTTACGCCGGTCGTATTCTGGGCAGTGAGTGCAGTGATGGCTGTCATGCCATATACACCGTTCATAGTCATTGTTTTTAAATCTGCTTGAATGCCGGCGCCTCCGCAGGAATCACTTCCCGCGATCGATAATACTGTTTTCATCTCTGAATCCTTTCTTGTATTATTTTTTTATAGCGATCCAAGGTGGTGCCCCCGATGGACCGCTGTTTTATCTTACACTTTATCCGCCGATTTACGGTTCCCGTTCACTTTACCACGAAGGGAGCCGGTCGTTGTGGCGGTATAAATTATAATTCCAGTTTATCCTGCATTGCAGCGGATAATTCCTCCGCTGCCTGTTTCGGATCATCAGCCTTCATGATGGCTGATACTACGCATACTCCTGCTATCGGGATACCTTTTAAAACATCGATATTATCCTTGTTTAAGCCTCCTATCGCATTGGCGGGGATAGGTACAGCCCTGCAGATATCTGCCAGTGTATCCGTAGATGTAAGTATCGTCTTAACTTTTGTAGTGGTAGGAAAGATGGCTCCCACTCCCAAGTAGTCCGCTCCCTGCTCATATGCTTCTAAAGCCTGTGGTACTGTCTTAGCTGTGGCTCCTATGATCTTGTCCGGTCCTAAAATCTTTCTGGCGATGTTGATCGGCATATCGCTCTGTCCCAAGTGTACGCCTTCCGTGTCTGCTGCCATGGCTACATCCAGCCTGTCGTCTATGATGAGCGGTACATTATATTTTAAAGTAATCTCATGTACTTCTTTCGCAAGCTCTAAGTATTCTCTGGTGCTTCTCTCCTTTTCGCGGAGCTGTACGAGCGTCACTCCGCCCTTTAAAGCTTCCTCAACGCGTCTTAAAAACTCGTCTTTTTCATATTTGGTACTGTCTGTTATAAAATATAATCTGGGATTGAATTTAGCCATTTCCGTTTCCTCTTTGTTACAGATATAGCTGTGTTTAGCTGTATCTGCTTTAGTCTTTACATAATGCATTAACTGAACGGATATTGATCAGTTTTTCTATGTTTTCATCCTTTACGGACGAAAGGTTATCGAACAGGTTTACCTGAAAAGTCCCGCTTCCCTTATCCGTCTTTGAAAGTTCTCCGCAGATGCCGAACATTACGGCTGCCGCAACAGCAGCTTCCATGCCTTCGGCTACGGTTAAAAATGCCGCGCACAATGCTCCCTGCATACAGCCTGTACCGGTGACGGTGGATAATTGGGGTATTCCGTTACCTATAAGGACAGTGTTTTTCCCGTCCGTTACCACATCCGTTTTTCCGCTGGCAAGTACTACGGTACCGTATTTATCCGCAAGTCCTCCGGCTGCGGCCGCTATCTCTTTTACTTCCAAAGCACCGTCCGCATCCACGCCGGATGAACTGTAATCCTTATTTACTAACGCTTTTATCTCGGAATAATTTCCTTTTATGACAGAAGGTTTATACTTTTCTATCAACTCCAATGCATATTCCCTTCTGTTTTCAAGACAGGCTGCTCCGCATACATCGAGAACAGATCTGATACCACGGGTATAGGCTTCCTTTGCCGATATTCTCATCGACTCCGTCCTTACTTCGGTCAGATTGCCAAGGTTGAGCATCAACGCTCCTGCCGATGCGGTGACAGCCGCTGCCTCTACAGGGTGCTCGGCACACATAGGACGTGCTCCCACAGCGAGTATGGTATTTGCCACCTGATTGATAGATATAGAATTGGTAATGCAGTGTACCAAGGGGTGCTTTTCCCTGATATCCTGTCTTAATCTGTTTATTGTATTGCTTATGCCGCCTGATATTTTCATGTTAAAAATTTATTCATCCTTTTCAACATTTTTCGATGTTTTTTTACTTCTCTGCCGTGATATATGATATAGTATACTACCGCTGCAACGGCAAAAACGCCGATTGCCGCATATGACATATAGTTCCATACCTGTGACTCGGATTTAAATATCTGGGGTATCAGCAGGAACACCACAAACAATATCGCTCCGAAGGTGGCGATGGATATCGCATTTGATAACACCGTGCCTTTATCGGAGAATACTTTTGATCCCAGCATATCCTGTGTTTTTGTGAGCATACCCGCATCCGCGTATTTTCTTAAGAAGAAGTATGCAATGCTTCCTCCGATGAGCGTACCGCAGATGAACGAAGGTACATAGAAGAACAGGCTCAATCCGTCCTTGCCCCAGATAAGGGTCATTACAGGGTATGATATTATGGCTCCGATGATACCTGTACCTATGATCTCACCTAAGACCGCACAGATTATCTTTCCTTTGGAAAGCCTGTAGAATACTCCCGAGAGAAATGCACCGAATATCGCACCGGTAAGTGCAAGAGGAGGTATACCCATTAATATCATGCGGATGACCCCGATGATAAATGCACACAGCAGCGAGTACCATGGACCCATAAATACCGAACATACGATATTTATGAAATGAGCCATGGGACACATGCCTTCAACTCTCAGTATCGGAGAGATCACTACTCCTATGGCTATAAGCATAGCCAAAACTACCATTTTCAAAATACTTTTCTGACTTTTCATTTCCGCACCTCTTTCTTTTGATATGTGAGAACGGCATAATAACAGCGTCGTCCCCTTAAGAATCGGTCGAAGCTTACTGGCTTCCTCTCACGCCGGAACACGGCTTCCCATCGCTGTTATACAGATGTGAGGCGCTCCCCTCCCATCCGTCCGGTTACCCGGAATCCGTAATCACTTTTTGCCAAAGAGGCTTGAAGTAATCATGGTGTATTCTCTGTAAAATCGAGTAGGCTGACTCCTACTCGATGCTGTCGGACACTTCGAGAGCAAGCTCTCTCAGTGACCGTTCGCTCAGCCCACAATCTGGAAGCAAGCTTCCATTGTGGGCATTCGCTTATCGCACAAATAAAGGCTGCCTGACCGGCAGCCTAAAGATGCAATTTTTTCAGTCATCCCTACGTTGGCATTATCCAAATCAGGTTACCGGTCGAAGGTTATACCTTCCTCTCAGCCCGTAACACGAGCTCCCGTCTGTTTTTTATCATGAAATTTTATGTTATAGTATTATCCCGCCCGGCAGATCAGTCCTCATCAGGTCTGAAAAGCTTTCTGACCTCGGGTACATTTAAAAGGATAACTGCTGCGATAACTGTGATTATCAGCTCGGGCAGCATGTATGATCCGTTATAAAGAATGCTGTAGAGCACTGAGCTGTCTGTTGAGAAGCCTTCCCAAAGCTCACCAAAACTCTTCCAGATAACAACACCGCTTAAAAAATGCATCACGAAACGAAGTGCGATAGCAATAGCGATACCCGATATCCAGCCTGCTGTTCCCTTCTTACGGAATACACCTGCCAGACCGAGCACGGTAAATGCAAAGATATAATCGATAAAGATACATGCTACAAGCATTCCGGGTGTAAGTCCCCATCCGAACAGTCCGTCCATGATACCCTGGAACAGCTGGATAAGTGAAAAGAGGAATGATACTGCAAGTCCCATGGCAACACCCCTGCGGATAGAGAACAATACTATCGGCAGCATGGAAAGCAATGTGATGGAACCGCCCCAAGGTAGTTTGTAGATCTGAATAAAACTAAGTGCCGTGGCAAGAGCAAGCATTACTGCGCCCTCAACCATAATCCTAACTTTTTTGCTCTGCATAAAAAAAGCCCTCCTTTATAACCGGGAGGGATGTCATCGCACATAGTCTGAACAGTGTTTAATATGTTCAAGCTTCCTTCCGCCGGTATTATCCGGTTCAAGTAATAAGGGTCAGAGGTTTCCTCAATCTCAGCGATGTGCTCCCCTAGCGGTATATATTATTTTTAACGTTCTATACTATAATGCGGGTTTACGGATTTGTCAAGTGTTTTTGAGGATAAATTATCAAAAGAGTTCCTTCACTGACACTTATATATGACGGCTTCTCGATAAACTCGTTGCTGACACCCAAAGGGAAGGTGTTAGTCAGTTCCGTATCTGTCACATTGTATTTTAATCCGGAAATGTTTACCCCGCTGCTTCTGTCTGTCAGAGAGAATACTGAAATAAAACCGTTTTCCGTTGCATCAAAAGTGATCCTCTCTCCGCCCTTTATGATAGTCAGGATATTTTTTTCGTCATACAGATATCCCCTGCCGCCTTCCACGGAAATGTGTGACAGCAGTTGGATATTGGCTATCGTATGCTCCACTCTGCCGCCCATACATCCGTAGAGATGAAACTCTTTATAGCCCTGTTTTAAGCCGATACTTACCGCTTCCCAGGTATCTGTAACATCCTTTATGGGTGACAGCCTTACAACATTCGGATGATCGGGTATGTATTTTAAAGTGTCAAAATCTCCTACCACTATGTCCGGTGTTATCCCTGCTTCAAGCAAGGTCTTATAGCCTGCGTCGGCGGCTATGACAAGGTCGCCTTCTTCAGTCCGTATATCCAGACCGTAGTTTTCTCCGGCTCCCACTATGTAGCATTTTTTCATTTTTTCACCCTTGTTCGGTACTTGCATAGATTTCCTTATATACGTCACAGGTATTGATCAGTTCCTCGTGCTTACCCTTGCCTATAAGCTTACCGTCATCAAGTACAAGTATCATATCCGCATGCTGCACGGTTGATGCACGCTGTGATACGATGAATATCGCAGGTTTCCAGAACAGCGTCCTTAGTGCCTTTCGTAAGGCAGCATCTGTAGCATAGTCAAGAGCCGAGGAGCTGTCATCAAGTATCAGGATGGGTGGTTTTGCCACCAGCGTCCTTGCGATTGAGAGCCTCTGCTTCTGGCCTCCGGAAAAGTTTCTGCCTTCCTGCTCAACTTCGCGGTCAAGCTCTATGCCGGTTATCTGTGCAAGCTTCATGGCTTCTAAGAGCTCATCATCGCCGGCATCGGGATTACCCCACTTTAGGTTATCCCTTACTGTTCCCTTAAAAAGTACAGCTTTCTGCATGACCGAACCTACCATATCCCGGAGTGCCGCAACATCATAGTCTCTGACATCTTTACCGGCTACGTATACAGTACCTTTTTCCGCATCATAGAAGCGGGGGATAAGGTTTACTATCGAAGTTTTTCCGGAGCCTGTGCCTCCTATGATACCCGTGACGGTACCGTAATCCGCTTCAAAGTCTATATCTTCTAACGCATCCTCGCCGCCTTCGTTATATTTCATATAAACGTGGCTGAATCTTACGGCGACACCGTTCTTGGCAGATACGGTTATTTTGCCCGTATCATTTTGGCCTGAAACGTCTGAAGCTTCCTTTTCTTTTACATCCACCTTAACCTCCATACCCTCCGGTATGTCGAATACGGTGCTGATACGGTTGCCGCATGCAAGACCCTTTGTGATGCTGATAAAGGTATTGGCAAGCTTCATGAGCTCCACCAATATCTGGGACATATAGTTGACCAGAGCCACTACCGCACCGGCCTTTAAGGCACCTGATTCCACGCGGATGGCACCGGAGTAAAGCAGGATGATAAGTGCGGCATTTATAATGATATATGTTGCAGGATTCATGACAGCGGATATCCTGCCGGCTATTTCCTGGATGTGTCTGTGTTTATCTGTTTCTTCATCAAAGTTTACTATCTCGCGTTCCTCAAGGCCGAAAGCACGGATTACTCTCACACCTGTTAAGTTTTCCCTTGTCAGGCCCAAAAGCTTATCAAGAGCTGCCTGTACCTTTTTAAACCTCGGAATGGTAAGTCCTAAAAGCGAGAATACTATGATGAATAAAACCGGGATAACTACTGCAAATATGACGGCTGCTTTTGCATCCACGGTAAATGCCATGATAAGAGCACCGAATACTATGATCGGGGAACGTAAAAACAGTCGCAGAAAAAGGTTGACCGCTGTCTGGGTCTGGTTTATATCACTCGTCATTCTGGTAATGAGTGTCGATGTGCCCTGCTTATCGCTCTCCTTAAAAGATAACTTCATGATATGTGCAAAAAGCGCATGTCTTAATTTAGTTGCAAATCCCACTGCCGCTTTTGCCGCAAAAAACTGTGCGGTGACAGCAAACCCGTAACCCACAAATGCAAACGCCACAAGGATAAGCACCATTTTTACCACATAACCCTTATCTCCGTTTGCTATACCGGTATCTATCAGTGATGCGATGACAAGCGGCACCGTCAGCTCGAATGCCGCTTCAAGCAACTTAAAAAAGGGCGCCAGAAAGCACTCTTTTTTATATCCGTTCAAATACTTATAAAGTCCTTTCATGACGTCCTCCGAAACTTTTTAATTATACACCTCATCAGTCTGCTTACGCAGACAGCTTCCCCTCAAGGGGAAGCCTTTAAGTTAATTGTATGCTTATACTCGAACCTGAGAGAATACTTCGCCCAGCCCCATGTTAAGTACAAGGTTGGCTGATGAATCATAGGGTGTGGATGACTTGTTGATGAGTACAAGCTTATTCCCTTTATAATAATTGATAAGACCTGCTGCCGGGTATACCACAAGTGATGTACCGCCCACTATCAGCATGTCAGCCTGACTGATATAATAACAGGCATTTGACCATGTGGTGTCATCAAGTCCCTCTTCATATAAAACTACATCAGGCTTTATGAGACCGCCGCACTCCGGACATATTGGAAGCCCGAAACGGCGTTTCCCGTGCCCTAACTTGTTGTCGATGTTCTCACCGTTTGCAAGCCTTCTTTCACAGTCCTCATCTATAAGCTTTATAATGTCATCGCCCGAGAAAAACTTTCTGCATTTCATACAGAAATTACGTGCTACGGTACCATGCACCTCAAATACGGTCTCGCTTCCGGCCTTTTGATGAAGTCCGTCGATATTCTGGGTGACTATGGCTTTAAGCTTTCCTTTTTTCTCAAGCTCCGCAAGCTTATAATGTGTGATATTGGGCTCTATGCCGTCAAGCAGTATTTTCTTCCTGTAAAACCTGTAAAACTCCTCCGGATCCCTCATAAAGAACGAGTGGCTGATGATCTCCTCCGGAGGGTAATCATATTGCTGGTTATAGAGACCGTCCACGCTTCTGAAATCGGGTATCCCGCTTTCTGTGGACACGCCCGCTCCGCCAAAGAATACTATATTACTGCTGCCTTCTACCATCTTTAAGAATTGTTCCAGCTTTTCTTCGTTCGTCATATCAGGTCTCCTTTCCTAAAGTACATCCTCTATATAACGATATTCTGTTTTGTTTCGCAAAACCGAACCGTGACCACCTTCCCTTCGCTATGGAGGGCTGTTTCTATCATTCAATAATCATTTAGTTCAGTTTGCAGCCGTACTGCTTGTAGTACTCGTCTATAGCGGCTTTAATAGTGTCATTTATTACCACGCGGCCCATAACCTCTTTGTTGTAAAGGTGCTCGATCACTTCGTGCATGGTAACGATAGCCTTAGCATCAAAACCGTACTTTGACTTGATCTCATCAAGCGCACTGTACTCTGTCTCTAAGCCTCTTTCCATACGGTTTAAGGATACCATAAGGCCTTTGATGGTGACATTTCCCTGAGCCTGAATGATGGGGAAGGTCTCCTCGATGGACTTGCCTGATGTGGTAACATCCTCGATGATGACTACCCTGTCGCCGTCCTTTATCTTACTTCCGAGAAGTATGCCTACATCACCGTGATCCTTTACTTCCTTACGATTAGAACAATATCTGATTTCTTTTCCGTAAAGCTCGGAAAAAGCTATGACCGTAGCGACACTTAACGGGATACCCTTATATGCAGGTCCGAAAAGTACATCAAAATCATCTCCGAAGTTGTCATGAATAGCTTTTGCATAGTATTCACCCAGCCTTTTCAGCTGTTTTCCGGTAACATATGCACCCGCATTCATAAAGAAAGGTGATTTTCTTCCGCTCTTTAATGTGAAATCTCCGAATTTAAGCACCTCGGATTCTACCATAAATTCAATAAATTCCTGTTTGTATGCTTCCATGTTTTCTCCTTTTATTGTTGCATCCTAAGTATTACATTACTCCATTCCGCTACACGGAACGGAGCCGTGGCATCAGGACTCCGTGGTACGTCCTCAATTTATAGGTACTCCATTTTGCTTCGCAAAACGGAGCCGTGTCACAGGTGTCAGCAAAGCTGACACCATGTGACGTTATTCATCATTATGTAAGTTCCTGTGGAACATTCTCCATACGAATATGGTAGCTGCGGTAACCAAAGCTCCTACCACTATCATGATGATCCTCTTGCTTACATCATACTCGCCCTGGATAAAGCAGTAAATGCCGTATCCGAAGAATCCGAGACCTGTTATAAGGAACAGGATACAGAATGTTCCTACCAGAAATGTAGCTGAAATGCCGAGACATCCGGTCTTTTCCTCCTGGTTAGCACGCTGTTCTGCAAGATATCTGTCCTCATCCTCCCTGCGTCTTAATATTTCCGCATAGGATAACTCCTCCTCGGGCTTCTGCTCGGGTACGTTTGTTTCTTTCTTAGCCATTTCATCCTCCTGAATGTTGCTTTATTGAGGTTTACACCTCACCCGCCGCTTCGCGGCACCCTCCCCTCAAAGGGGAGGGCTTGTATTATTTTTTCTTTGCTGCTCCCTTCCCGGTTGCAGGCTTCTTTGCTTCCTTTACAAGTGCTGCAGGAGCTCCGGGGAAAGGAGGCTTTATACCCTTCTTAGCCATCTCCTGGAACTTCTTAAATGCTTCTTTGGCTTTTTTCTCTTCCTCAGCCTTTCTTGCTGCGGCCTTCTTGGGATTTCTGAGGTCGGTTAATGAAACATCTTCTATTTTTTTATAATCATAACCTTCATCGCCCACAAATACAAGAGGATTAACAGTAAAATATTTTACTCCGAATCTTAACAGGTTAAACTTCAGGTTGATCTTGCCGCCGGCTGCAGCCTCTAAAGTCTCACTCTCAACAAGAGGGTTAGAACCGCTCTTTATCACCTCAACCTCAGCATCCGAAGGATACTTGGGCTCTCCTAAGTCATGCCAGATTTTTAAAGGATTACATACCTTCTCGTCTACAGTCTCAGTGATAAGCGTGAACTTTTCGCCCTTTGCTGCCTTGCCGGTGAGCTCTATATCAACTACACTGTCTTTATCGGAAAGATTCCAGGTAACACCTGCAAATCCGCCCTTGCCGTCGGTCACGATAACTGTCGAGTCATCCCTATATATACACTTCTCACCGAAGTTCTTCAACTTCTTAAAGAATGCAAAACTCCAGAATGTAGGCTTAGGTATGCAGTGATGTGCCACAAGGCCGAATCCGCCATGGAACTGCGAGAAGGGAACTCCCTGCTCTTCAAACACATCACCGAAAGTCCAGTATGAATATGACTCATTCACATCTCCTAAGCGTGAAAGCTGCTGTGCAAGATATGCGGCATTGATATTGGTATCATGTATAGGATTGTTAGGTATATATGATGTATTAAACTCGGTGATATGGATCGGAAGTCCCTTAAACTCAGGATAAGAATCGATCGCATCACGGCTGGTCTTAAGATTTGCAAATCCGAACTCAGGTAACGAGAGAATCTGATATCCGTAGTGTCCGGCTCTCTCGGGCATCTCTGTAGTATAGTGATGTCTGGTCACAAAATCAGGCTTAAGCTTTTTCTTTAAGCAGAAATCAAGGAAGCTTCTGATCCAGAATTCATCCCTGATACCGCATACTGCGGGACCTCCCACCTTAAAGCGTTTGCTGACTCTCTTTACTGCCTTATAGGATACTTCAAAAAGCTTGAAATACTCCTTCATGTCGGCACCCTTCCAGAAACCGGGCAGGTTCGGCTCATTCCAGACCTCTATGGGCCAGTCATACACCTGCTCACCGTATCTGTCGATACAATGCTGAAGCATAGCCGAGATCATGTCAGCCCACTCTTTGTAATCCTTAGGAGGTGTAGTATTCCCTTTCCAGTAAAAGATAGTCTGTTCGCCGCTCGCCATCTTTTTTGGCATAAAACCGAGTTCAAAGAAGGGTGCGATCCCTAAACTCCGGTACATATCAAGAACTCTGTCAAGGTACGTATAATTGTACTCTATTCTTCTTACCCCGTCAAAATCAAAGCACTGGAATATGGCCATATCATCAGTAAAAAGACCGTGGCCTCTGATGAACGAGAACCCTATGTGTTCCTGAGTAAATTTGAGTTCTTCGTAATATTCCTTCTGAAGTGCAAGACCCATTCTTCCCGTACCTATACAGAAGTCAACTTTGTTGTTAAATGCAACTTTGTTTTTTGCGTCAGCTTTGATCTTCATCTGCCTTCTCCTTTTTCCCCGATATTTTTGTTTATTGCTCTTTACAGTATAGCATATTTAACGTTTTATTTAAAATAGATATTTATGCTGATTTTTTAACTTTTCTTGCTGTATGAATAATTCGCTGATATGCTATCCCTCACAGGATATGACCCCGTTCATGATCTTGTCTATCCTCTTCTTGGCGGAATCAAGCACGGTCGAAGTATATCCGCCGTTTAATTCTTTCGATACCGGTACCACTACAAAGCTGTGGTTATCCTTTGCCATTACGTGACACGGGATATATGATGCACCGGTCATCGAAGTTGTGCTTCCTGTCTGTTCCAAATTCTTCTCTATCGTAACTTTAAGTATTATGGTATCATTGTTTATATCCCGTACCATGCTTGAGCAGAAATTACCCATTGAATACATGCAGAGCACTTTTCTGCCGTCTTTAGTATCCAGATACTCACATCTCTGCAGGCAGTGGGGATGTGAACCTATGATAAGATCCGCCCCCGAGTCGGCAAGGAATTTCGAATCATTCAGCTGTGCCGAGTTCAGAGTCTCCGTATTTTCCGTTCCCCAATGGCAGTATACGACCGTAAAATCCGCACCTTTGTTTTTTGCCGCTTTTATATCTTCCACAGCCCTGTCACGGTCAAAGGTGTGTACCATTTTCTCCATCTGATCCGCACTTAAGTATCCGCGCTGATTGATAATATGCGTATATGACAGGATCGCAATATTAATACCGTTTACATCAAATATTACAAAACGGTCCTCAGTCTTTGCATCTTTATCATAATAATGTGTGCCTGTATTGGCAAACCCGTATTCTTCCAGATGCTTTTTGGTTTCTGTAATACCGGTCGCTCCCCAGTCACAGGTATGGTTATTGGCTGTGACAAGCATGTCAAAACCGGCTTCCCTTATGGCATCAAGATATATCTTCGGACCGTTGCACTGCGGCTGCCCGTTTTTCGCATTTACCTGGTTTTTGGTAATGGGATTGGATTCCGAGAGCAATGTTTCAAGGTTCCCGCATACAAGATCGGCTTTTTCAAATACTTTGGCCACATACTTATATGAAGGCCAGAAATCATAGCTGCTTTTTACCCCTGCGGCAAACTGCTGTCCCTTTAGGCACATAAGATCCCCGGTAAACATACACTCTGCCGTTTTAACTTTTTTATGTGTTTCTGCAAAAAAGGGATTATAACCCGTTACGGGCCAAAAAGCCTCGCGCAGGCGGAGGCTTCCGGAATCAAGCCTGTATATCTGTGGTGAATACAATGCCATCTTACGCAAAAATACTGCGTATTCCGTAAGGAAGGATATGTTGGTCCTGCGCCATATCCCATCCTCATCAGGGGTATAACTTGCAATAGCCCTTCCGTATTCCCCCCTGGTCTTAGTGCCTGCAGCGGCTGATATACTTTCCGCTGTAAACAGATATACCAATCCCGCGGATATTAAGCAAATACAGAGCAGAACTGCAATAACCGTTCTAAAGCTTTTACCTGAGATCCTCATCCTGTTCCCCCAATACTTTTATATAGACTTTATTATGCATTATAATAAAGCGTTATCATTCTGTCGCTGAAATAATCCCTTCAATTTCCTGTACTGTCGGTAAGGCAGGAATCCCGCCGGGCTTCTGTATACAAAGTCCGCCTGATACCGCACCGTACCTGCCGGCTGTTTCAAGTATTGACTTATCTATGTCTGAAACCTTCTTTACTCCTTGTCTTAACAGGCTTGAAAGGAATCCTCCCCAATATGCATCTCCCGCTCCTGTGGTATCTGTGCATTTAACCTTCATCGCAGGTATGGTGATCGCACTCTTATCTCCCATGTAATATACGGCCGCTCCGTCTCCGCCTAAGGTAAGTACCGTGACTGCAATATCATACTCCTTCATAAACGCAGGGATATTGTCCCTTCCGCCCACGAAGTCGAGCTCTTCCTCGGAGATTTTAAGCAGATCAACATAAGGGAATACCTTAAGCACTTCACTCTTACATTCTTCAAAACCCCATATCTTATCACGGAAATTAATATCAAAGCTTACAAGTTTCCCAGCTTCTTTTGCCTTCTTTAACGCCAGCAGTACCGCATCCTTTTCCGGACTTCCCGACTGGCTGACGGAACCGGCATGAACGATATCCCATGAGGAAAAATCAACTTTTTCAACATCACCGATACTTAAGAGCATATCAGCTCCTGGCTTTCTCGCAAAAGTAAACGATCTGTCCCCTTTTTCATCCAGTGATACAAATGCCAGAGTGGTGGTCGCCTCATCAGTAAGCTCCGGAAGAAGTATATCCACATTGTCATTTTTAAGCGTACTTACAAGAAGCCTTCCGAAATCATCATTTCCGAGTTTTCCCAAAAAACCCGATCTTATACCGTTTCTGGCCGCACTCACAGCCACATTGGCCGGTGCTCCGCCGGGGTTGGCGGTATATGTATTTTTCATCCCCGAAACAGGGGTAAAGTCTATCAACATTTCGCCTATACAAAGAATACTCATGATATTTCCTTTCATATATAACGGTACCGGGATATCTTAAAACTCCCGAAAACATATTGAATGCAGTGTCATAAAACACTATGGATTCATTATAGCAAACACCGCTGTTATACGCAAGAAAAAATGCCCGGTAAAAACCGGGCATTTAATACATAAAACAAAACTGTTCATCATTTAGCTGCTGTTACGGAAATGATGTGGGGATTTACGGTATCATACCAGTAAAGGTATCCTGTAAGATCAACCTTGTCACCTACTTTAAGCTCTTTTACAGCCTTGTATACATCGGTATCCTTACCGCAAAGATAAGACTCAACTGTAAATGTGTATACGTTTCCATTAAGCTCTACGTTGAAGTAAAGGTCATCACCGTCCTGACCGCTGCCGTTCCACTTGTAAAGGAATGCTGCGTCATTACCGTCTGCATCCTTGCTTGCTGCAATTGTCATACCCTTGAACTCGGCATATCTGTTCTGATACTTAACAAGTTCATCGGTTCCGAGTAAGCTTGTAACGTCTGTAGCGGGTGCTATATAGTTGCCGTCAAGGATCTCAAATGTAGCATCTGCGATCTCCTTCTCGCCTTGGAAATCAGCCTTAAAGCCTTTTACTCTGATCTTCTGTCCCTTTACAAGCTTAGCGTAATCCTCTTCAGAGCACTGCATCTCATAGATAAAATAAGCGCCTTCATTGTCCTGAGTGTAGATGGTAGCCTTGTTGTCCCACCATGACTGCTTGTCCTGTACAAAGGTCTCTACAGTAACAGGCTCGTCTACGTTTGCTGCATCATACTGTGCATAGGTCATAACGCCCTCTGACTTGGTAAAGTCTGTCTTCTCAACTGCAGGAGTAGTTTCGTTGCAGTTATCTTTCTTGTCTTCATCCTTCTTGCCGCAGGCTGCCAAAGACATAACCAAAGCAAGTGTTAATACTAAAACCAAAAGTTTTTTCATGTTATTCATCCTCTCTGTGATAGAAATAAACTCTAAACAAAAAACATTATATCCACATTTTTAAAAAATACAATACCTTATAGATAAAATCCATATTTTATATAAAAAATCCGTCTAAAATCAGGATTTTTTATACATATTTAAGTATTATTTTCCGCCTTACGCTTTTTTATGATATCTTTCAGATTAATACCGATTATCACTACCCATGCTGCTATCAGAGCCGCTATCAATGCGACAGCCGGTCCGGGCAGAGGCCCTAAGTCTCCGCTTACATTTCCGGTGTTTATCTGGTCTAAATGATAGAGAGATACCATATCATCAAACATTGTATCAAAGAATTTATCATCGGCCGTCTGCTTTCGTCTTACGGCCTTTGCAGTATTTTCTATCATCTGACCGGCTGCATCCCTTAAGGAAGCCGATCCGTTAAACACAGGAGTAACAAAGGTGTTTTCCTTATTAGCCATAAGCATTTCGGCAGCCTTTATCTTTACATCATAGTGGAGATCATTGTCGCTGCCGCAGCCGGCTAAATAATCCCTGTATTCCAAAGACTCTCCGGCCTTGGTAGTCACAGGGATATAGCCTTCCGTCTGTGAATATGCTATCTGTGTTTCGTTGGTGAGCAGAAACTGTGCGAACAGCCACGATGCAAGTACTACCTGCGGATCCTGCTTATTAAATATGCATACCGATGGACCCTGTGATATCATCATAGGATGGGCCGGATCAAACTGCGGTATCGGTCTGACCACCGTTTCAAAGTCTACAATCTTGTCCTCGCTTATATCGGAGAGCGGTGCATGTGATCCCATCCATGAAGCTCCCGCGGTGGAATCTATGGCAAAAAGACACTGTCCTGCATTTAGGAAATTACCGGGATAGCTTGATATCTTAAATGTTGAAAAAGCGTATGAAGCAGCATGTTCTGCTACAGTCCGCAGTATTTCTTTTGTGGTATCGTTAAATATCAGGATGTTGCCGTTTTCATCGGAATATCCCGCATCCTTCTGCTTCAGCATGGATATCATCATATTGTCGGTGGATTTGTATATGAAGGGGATCATGGTCTTCTGGCCGTTTACGAGAAAGTTGCCGTCTCCGTCTTTTTTGGTGGCTGCTTCCGATACTTCCCAGATATAATCCCATGTAAGTATATCCGGTATCTCATAACCCATGGCTTCCACATATGTTTTATTGATATAGCAGGCTTCTGTCGAACGCATAAAAGGAAGAGCATAGAAGCTGTCTCCTATGCGGCATTCATTTAAGAACTCGGGGACTATCTCATCCATAGCCGGTCCGTCAAACTTAAGCTCGCTGCCTTTAAGTCCGTATTTTTCATCCCTCATCAGCTCATCAAGTTTTACAACCGTCTCTTTTCCCGTAAGATAAGTAGCTATATGATCCGGATAAGTAATACATACATTGGGCGTAGTGTTGGTTGAGATATTGGTTATAACATCGTTGTATATCTTCCCGTAATCCGTATACAGCCTTATATTTACCTTAACATTGGGATACAGCTTATTAAAATCTGCCGCAGCCTTCTCATATATCCTGGACTGTGTGACATTGGTATCATTCTTGGCCCAGAATGTGATCTCTATTTTTTCATTTTGATCGAAATCCTGCGGTATCTCAAATGTTCCGCTCCCTTTGCTTCCGTGGCATCCGGTAAGCAGCATACAGAATACGATCAAAGCCAAATATATTTTTTCCATATTTCGTATCTTGCGCAGCATTCAAACTTCACCCCTTAGTCCCGCTCTTCTGCACACCTGCCATTATCTGTTTTCTGAATACAAAGAACAAAATGATCAAAGGAACGGATATCACGACTACCGCAGCCATCATGGCAGGGATGTTCTCACGTCCGAAGCCGTTTTCCCTGATCTCCTGGATACCGTTTGATACAAGATAATATTTTTCATTATCCGTTATAAGTCTCGGCCATACAAAGCTGTTCCAGCATTCTATCACTTTCAGAATGGTGATGGTGATCATGGTGGGTTTGCATATGGGTATCATAACCCTTATCAGATATTTAAAATCCGATGTACCGTCCACCTTGGCTGCTTTATACAGATTCTCCGGGATCTGTTCAAAGTTTTCCTTTAAAAGGTATATATAAAATACTGAGGTGACCGACGGAAGGATAAGACCCGTAAAGGTATTTCTCAATCCCATATCGGTGATGGTCACAAAGTTGGTGATGATGATAAGCTCATTAGGGATCATCATCAGCGAAAGAAATATGGTGAATACAATATTCTTTCCCTTAAAATCAAGTCTTGCAAAAGCAAATGCCGCAAGCGTAATGACCACAAGCATAATGGCGGTGGTAACTACGGCGAATATGACCGTATTAAAGAAATATCCTCCGAGGTTAACTGTGGTAAAGGCAGCTCTGTAGTTTTCAAAAGTCGGATCTGCCGCATAAAACTTAGGAATGTATTCCGAGTTATAAGCTCCGTATCCCTTAAGGGAAGATATGATCATCCAGTAAAAAGGGAAAAGGACGATGAGTCCCCAGAATCCGAGGAATGTATATTTTACTATATTCAGGATGATATCCTTTGTCTTTCTCGATCTCATATATTACACCCCCTTTACCACGCTCTTTTTGCTCACCATAAGATTGATACAGGTAATGGTGAGAACTATGCAAAAGAGTATCAGGGCTGCCGCCGAAGCATATGACGGATATCCTCCGCTGCTTCCGTACAGCATATCATAGATATAACCTACAAGCGTATTCATCTGTGCCGCATTAAGATCAGTGCCGAAAAGTGCAACAGCATCGCTGTATGCCTTAAACGCGCCGATAAAGCCGGTGATCACCAGATAAAATATCATCGGTGATATCATGGGAAGCGTGATCCTGGTGAATACTCTCCACTTTGGCGTGGAGTCGATCTTTGCCGCCTTGTAATAATCATCCTTAACACTTGCCAATGCTCCTGTCAGTATCAATATCTTAAACGGCATTACTATCCAGACGGTGTATATACAGAGCACAAGCATTTTTGCCCAATACGGTCCGTCTATGAAATCCACCGATTCCCCGCCGAAGAAGTTGATGAGCAGGTTTACCATACCATCGGAATATGCGGTCTTTTTAAACAGTATCATAAAAACAAGACCGACAGCCAGGGTATTGGTAACATACGGAAGGAAGAAAACTGTCTGAAACAGTTCTCTTAACTTCTTTATGGAGCTCAATGCCATGGCTATAAGCAGTGCCGTACCTGTAGAAAGAGGCACCGTAATGATGACCAGGATAAACGTATTCTTTAATGCCTGTAGGAAATAGGTATCGTGCAGGACATAGGAATAATTATACAGTCCGGTCCCGTTATGTGTCTGCGAAGCAAAGTTGTAGCCCTCTTCGAAGGAATATATAAGAACGTCTATCAACGGATAGATCATGAAAATGCCAAGAAACATTATCGCCGGTAACAGATACAGCCAGCCCTTTATATTATTTTTTTTCATTTTTATCCTCTGTTTTTCATTTAGCAGATACTTATTTTTCAGATTTTAACCAAGATGGGTTTTAGAATCCCACCATTCTAATAATAAATCCTCTCTCCGCTTTCGGCATCAAATATATGTGTCTTAGCCGGCTTAACCTTAAAATGTACGGTGCCTGACCCGGTATCTATGCGTGTCTCAGCGCTCACTATCGAACGTATCTCGACATTTTCGCAATCCTCATGTGTGGATACAATCGTGGTGTCCCTGCCCATGACCTCTATACCTTTTAGGTGTACCTCAAGCTCACCTTTTTCATCCGGGATAAAGCCTTCAGGCCTGATGCCGACATATATGTCCCCGTCTTTTGCCTTATCCGCTTTAAGGATGGCATTATCCCCGATATATATCTTATGGTCCTTTACGCGGCCTTTAAACACGTTGATCGGAGGTGTGCCGAGGAACTTGGCTACAAACAGATTCACGGGATCATCATATACTTCCTGGGGCTTGCCTATCTGATGGATCTTTCCGTCCTTCATGACCACTATCAGGTCGGAGATGCTCATCGCCTCCTCCTGATCATGCGTTACAAATATGGTAGTAACCTTGGTCTCTCTTTGTATCCTTCTTATCTCTTCCCTGGTCTGGAGCCTGAGCCTCGCATCAAGGTTTGACAAAGGTTCGTCCAGTAATAAGACCTTGGGCTCCTTTACCAGAGCTCTGGCTATTGCCACTCTTTGCTGCTGACCGCCTGAAAGTTCATTGGGTTTACGCTCCATCAGTCCGTCTATCTGTACGAGTTTGGCAGCCTCTTTAGCTTTTTCTATCATCACTTCTTTTGTAAGCTTCTTTTCCCCGCGGAAGTTTTGTAAGGGGAACATGATATTCTGCTGAACTGTAAGATGAGGGTAAAGCGCATAATTCTGGAATACCAGACCGACTCCCCTGTCCTCGGGTGCCATATCCGTCACATCGGTATCTCCGAAAAACACACGGCCTTCCGTAGGCTTTTCAAGTCCCGAGATAAGATTAAGTGTCGTACTTTTCCCGCAGCCCGAAGGTCCGAGCAGTCCCACAAGTGTCCCGTCCGGTATCTCAAAGCAAAAATTGTCCACTGCCACTACTTCAGTCTTTATCTTCTTATTCCTGTTCGGAAATCTTTTTGTCAGTTTATCAAGTACTACCTTCATACGTCCTCCAGATTCAGCTTAACATTTACTTTTTCTGTCCCCGATTATAGCATTTAGTAATTTTATAGTCAAATTGATTTAAAATGAACTGCTATTTTCAGATCGGACAGGCTTTCTCCGACGACATTTCCAAAAAAAAGGCTCCCGGAGAAATCCCCGAAAGCCTTGATTATTATATGTTCATATAGTCCATCCGCCAGAATGCTTCGCATTCCGTCGGAATCGCGGGCTATCGCCCACTCAATTATTCGATGATGCTAACAACCTTACCTGAACCAACGGTACGGCCACCCTCACGGATAGCGAAGCCAAGTCCCTGCTCCATAGCGATGGGATGGATAAGCTCGATGGTCATCTCGATGTTATCGCCGGGCATACACATTTCTGTGCCTGCAGGAAGCTCTGTAACACCGGTAACGTCAGTTGTTCTGAAATAGAACTGAGGTCTGTAGTTGTTGAAGAAAGGTGTATGACGTCCACCCTCGTCTTTTGTCAGAACGTAAACCTGAGCGGTGAACTTCTTGTGGCACTTAACTGTACCGGGCTTAACAAGAACCTGTCCTCTTTCGATATCGGTTCTGTTTACACCACGAAGAAGGCAACCGATGTTATCACCAGCCTGACCTTCATCAAGGAGCTTACGGAACATTTCAACACCGGTAACAACAACCTTACGTGTCTCTTCCTTAACACCAACGATCTCAACTTCGTCAGATACATGTACAACACCACGCTCTACACGGCCTGTAGCAACGGTACCACGACCGGTGATAGAGAATACATCCTCGACAGGCATAAGGAAAGGCTTATCTGTATCACGAACGGGATCAGGGAAGTACTCATCAACTGTATGCATAAGTTCAAGGATCTTATCGCCCCACTCTCCTGAAGGATCTTCAAGAGCCTTTAATGCTGAACCACGAATGATAGGACATCCGGTAAATCCGTACTCTTCAAGCTGCTCAGTGATTTCCATCTCAACGAGCTCTAAGAGTTCCTCATCATCAACCATATCACACTTGTTCATGAATACAACGATTCTCGGAACACCAACCTGACGAGAAAGAAGGATGTGCTCCTTTGTCTGAGCCATAACACCATCAGTTGCAGC
>JAFRSU010000051.1 GCA_017427415.1 Lachnospiraceae bacterium
CTCGTCAGGTGCTGGCCTTTCTTACGTCCTTCTTCAAGCATATTCCCTCCGTTCCCAGGAGGATACATACCCATTATATCACTGCCAGACTAACTTATGGATTAAATGCAAAAACCAGAATTAAAAATTACAATTAAATAATCATCGAAAATCATCGAAAAAACATCAAAAAAATTATCGTTTATCGTTTTCTTTTTACATCTATATAACAATGCTTTATATCATTACCGAGTTCAACAGAATTAACACCGTTTTGGATATCAAATCCAAAATCCTGCTGTATGATCTCAAATGAATCTGTACCGGAAACAGATGCACTCTGTTTTCTTATCACCATGTTAGTTGTAAGATCATCTGTTATCACATCATAACCTTCCAAAATGCCATATTCCTCATAATAATTATAGCTGGCAGCTTTAAACATCTCAGCATTCAGAGATATTTCCCCGTTTGCCGGTATGTTAATCGGCACTGAAACATACATAATACGATCCATACCCGTAACATCATTTAACATTTGTTCAAGACTTCCGTCACTATATCTCATAATTAAAATATCAGATAACAACAGCCCATTTGTTTGAAGCAATTCTGCCAACAGCCCAATATAATATTCCTTTGGGATAACATACCTTAATGCCTTACCATCACTTACACCTTCTACTTGGTATCTTTTCATATATTGATCATAGATTGTGCTGACAATCTCACCCAAAGTACATTCATAACGCAATATAGTAGCTCCTGCACCTGGCAATTCTTCAGTACATCCACCATTTGTATATGCTTTCAACTCATAATCACCTATATCCCCGCTCAGTAGTATCAGATATGCACTTTCCCCATAATTAGGTCTATAAGCAGCAGGAACAAAACATCCATATTCATATAAACCTTGCGTACTGTCATGCCTGTATCCATTAAAACCATATGTGAGTAAATTGCGTTTATTAAATCCTTTACCTTTAAACTTGATATTCAGATAAGGTGCAATATCGTCGCTGTCTTCCGGAGCATATCTGTCTTTAAGTTCATATACAGTCACCGTTTGATCAAGCTTTGGTAATTCATCCAATGCAGATGCCAGATAACCATCTGCCAATATCCTATTATAATCCTCCCATGTTTTTAAATCAGACAGATTAAACAACCAATCTTTAGGTGAATCGTCCCCTGCTCCGGTATATGATCCGGTATATGGGCCTATTTTCAGTTCTGTTTCAACCTTCCGGTCATCAACTGTCATAACCGGCATTTCTATCTCATCCATATACAGATTTCCTATAAACGGATATAAAAGTGTCAATTCAATATCATCATCGGATTCGTTAACAAGTTTATAGCTATCCGTAATAAGACTTTTGGAATAATACATATACTCATTTCTAACAACCGTTGTATCGCTCATATTACTTACAAACTTATCTATCCGTTCTTTAGATGGTGATAATTCAATATTTATACTTCTTTCGACAGTAATACCGTATACTTTTTTTTCAGTTGAAAGCGGAAGTATCGGTCCGGCATAAGATGTGTATGGCATACCATAGACAGCTCCATCTTCCCCTCTATCTACCCCTCCATCTACAACCTCTCCCGGCATTGGCGTAGTAGCAGCTCCGTTCATGGTAGATTCCGGTGTTGTAGTGTCTATCAAACTGTCATCTCGTATCGACCCTGTATGTATCAATCCATATACGACCAGCGTTACTATCGCCAGACAGGCAGCTGCAGCTATCCACTTTTTCCACGCTGTCTTCTTTCCGTAGTTTTTGTATCCTTCGCTGTCTTCAAGTATAGAATCATCGAGTTCATTCAAGGCATTAAACAGATCTTTTTCATTCATCCACATACCCTTCTTTCTTCAATTTTTCCTTGAGAAGTTTTCGTGTCCGGCTAAGGATTACCATGACATTAGATTCAGATAATCCATACCTGCCCGCTATCTCCTTAACTGTGTCAACGAAAAAGTAACGACGCACAAAAACATTTCTATCCCGTTCATGCAATGTGGTCACAAAATTCTTGATACACTCTTTTAGTTCCTTTGCCATAATGATCTGTTCCACATCTGATCTATCCTCTATGCATTCGGCCAGTTCATCAAGCACAAGTGTTATCTCCTTGCCGCCTCTTTTTTTAGCCGTGTTCTCATTGTATCTGTTAAAAGAAAGATTACGAGTAATCTTTGCTAAAAACAGACGCAGATTCTCCGGCTTCTTAGGTGGTATGGAATTCCAGGTTTTAAGCCATGTATCATTGACACATTCTTCCGAATCTTCTTCATTTTGCAAAATGTTTAAAGCTATTTTTCTGCAATAAGCCCCATATTTCCGACCGGTCTCGGTTATGGCGCTCTCATCTCGTTGCCAGAAAAGCTCTATTATTTGATTATCTTCCATCGTTTACCTCCGGTTGATAAAGGATCCTTCATTATATAAAACAAGAAAACATATAATGACCTTACAGGAAAATTATAATTGTTTTTCATTCATTTTTACAAAAAAATACCGTTCAAGGTTAGTATACACAAAACCCTGAACGGTGTCTATAATGATAATTAACAAACTACCCAATGCCCATTTTTTTTAGAGCCGGCTCTTTCAAGAATATGGTGATCTTTCATAGTACTGATGGCTCTTGTTACAGTCGGTCTGCTGAAACCGGTTTTATTAATTATTTCCTCTATCGTTATATTATTATCCGATTTAATGAGATTCAATATCTGCCTTTCTTTATCTGTCAATTTTAAAGTATCATTTAAAGTATCATTTTCCAGATTTAAAGTATCATCTTCAATTGATTTTTTGTAATCTTTGATTATACTATCAAGATTATCTATATGATGCTTGCACATAAAATCAACAAATGCTGCCGGATCACCTTCAGTTTGAGATTTATATAGTGATTTTATATACTCTTCACGTTTTTCCTTTTTTACGATGGAAGGGATGACTCCAAATTCTGATTGCAACATATTCATGACGAGCCGTGACATTCTACCGTTTCCATCAGCCCACGGATGAATATAGACCAGATTATAGTGAGCCAGAAAACTCAATTCATATATCTTGTCTATATCATCTGCAGATATATTTCTTCTTTGAGTGTTTAACCAATTACAATAATCCTCAAGCCTTTGCGGAACCTTCTGATATGACATATAGCTTTTTCCACCTCTGCCGGCTTTTACATTCAGAAGTCTTATATCTCCTTTGGCACTGTTAAAACTCCCAAGCATGGTATTATATTCTGTCCCCGTATTTTTCATTACCAGCCCTGACAGATGACAGAGCAGCTCAACACTGTAATCAATGTGCTGCTTTGCTATCGTAAGAGCTTCTGTGTAAGTGTTTTTCAGATCCAGATTCATCAGCTGTTCCGCAAGAGGTTTATTGGGGGTGATTCCTTCATCAAACATCAACTGATTCTCGAGTTCTGTTACAGTTGAGCCTTCTACTGCCGTAGAGTGTGTGATGATTGAGTACAGATATAGTTTTTCATAATCTATCTGATCCGGTATCCCAAGCCTTTTATATTCACTTATAATATCCGTCAACTTACTCATTTATTCCCTCACCCCACTCCTAACTGTCACTAAAACATATTATAAACAAATCAGGAATAGACGTCAACAAGTAAAAGCAAGCGTGTATATCGATATTTCATTATGATTGCATCATAAAAGTATGATTATTTCAATATGTATTTTGAGTAAAAGTACTATTATTTCATTAACAGCAATTCTCGGGTGTACTAGTATCAAGAAAATTATACAAAAATTTTTATTGACATTTTTGTTTACATGATGTAGACTATGCTTGTCTACACATAGTAGGCAAGATGCGCACCTTTATATTTACTTCAACTAAAAATTCAGGAGGTTCATAATGATTAACAAATCTAAATTTATACCAGTTTTATGTTTTTTCATTACTTTGATACTTTGTCTCACATTCATAGGTGACTTTTCGGTCAAGGCCGGTTCTAAAAAGAGTGATTCTATTACATTTATTAACAACACCGAAAATGGTCCCGGTTACAATAATGAAAGAGGCCAGACTTTCGGAGCCGATTCATTCACTGTTGTTGACGGTAAATACTTCCTGCTTGATACCTTAAACTGTGCTGTTATAGCCACAGATGGAGAATCATTTACACGAAATTCCCTGGAAAGTGCCAAATACCCTGTTGATATATTGTATTACGATAAAGTCTTCTATGTCCTTGATAAGTATGGCTCGAACTGTACCGTTTTATCTTATGATAGCAGTTTCAATCTTATCTCTGCTTCCAACACAGTAAAATTCGATCCATATGCATTCGAGATTTTCAAGGACAATTCTATCATTATAGTAGGGGAAGGAAAAGCTTTCTCTTTAAAGGACGGTAAGCTTGTTTCTATAAGCTCCATAGTGAAAACTTCAAGGAAAGATGAAAGTACAGTTACTATATCAGCAGACAACTATACTTGGGATATCAGTGCTGAAAGCAATTCATATATCAAGTATATTTCACACAATGACAAATGTTTGTATTATGAAAGGTGCAGGATTAATGAGGGAACATCCGAGCTTACCGGAAAATTGTCTCTTGAATGCATCGATTTGTCCGGGAATCTCGTTTATTATATGCCTATCGACAAGAAACCGGATTCTTATATTCCTTTCGCATACTTTAAATGCATCAATAACTGTTACTACTATCTTTCAGTTAACGAAAACGAAACTGAGATAAATACCATATCTCCTGTTAACAGAGTCAAAATATCCAAAGTTAAAACATATGGTACCAAAAAGATTTATCTTAAGTGGAAGAATGTTGATGGTGCCGATGGATATGAGGTTATCATCTCATCAAAGAAAAGTTTCAAGAATGGACGCACTTATAACATCACCGGTAAAAATTCTCACAAGATCAAGAAACTTAAAGCCAAAACATATTATGTAAAGATCCGAGCATATACAGTAGACTCTGCTGGAAACAAAACCTACGGAGAATACTCCGAAACAAAAACTATATCTGTCAATTGAGCTAATAAACGGCGGTCTGTAAAGGCCGCCGTTTATTAGTTCCATTGACTTATTTTTTATTTTAATCAAATCCTATTGGAGGTATCTTATCGGGAATCGGGCTGAAACCAAAGGCTGGAAAGATATCATGCATATTCTTGCCATAATAGTTATAATAAAAAACATAGCCGCCGGCTTCAATGCTCAGTTCAACCCTATACTTCTCTTCATTTTCTTCAGTATGTGTAACGATTCTTTTTAACAGCACTTCTCTGGTAAACTCCTCTGCTTGAAAAACCGGATTCTCCATAGTTCTCTGTAATTCTTTCGGTACGGTCTGCGAATATGGGATCTCATATTTTGTGATATCATAACGCTCGGTCTCCTCAGCTTTAACCCTTAAGGAGTCAAGTTCAGGTGCATCCGTGACACTTCGAACCCTTATAGAAAGATTTGACGCTTTCTCCCCTGTTCCGAGTGTAAACCAGATCAATGTAACTCTTCCAAACTTATCTGTCTGTGTATATGCTTCCAAAAAATCATAATACTGGAATAACTTTTCAGGAAGAAGCTCATAGAATGAACTCCCTTGTATCTCATCCCAACTTAAATACTCCATATCGGGAGCTTTCTGCTTAACGGGTGCACTAGTCGGGATAGCGTTTCCAGAATTAACCGGATTATCTGTTGGCATTTTTTCAACAGCTTTCCAACCGATTGGTGTAGGTGATGGCGTTAAAGTTGTTGCCGGATCATTATCTATTATAGGCATTGGTATCCTTGTTGGAACATCAATGTTAGTGTTCCCGGGATTGTAGTCGCTATTAACAGGATCTTGTCCAACAGGACTCTTAATTTCAAAAACACCACTTATAAACACTACAACCACCAAAAGTACAGCTACCGCCACGCCAGAGATACCAACTATTATATGGATATTGCGTCTGCTCTTCTTTTGTTTATTCCTAAGATCAATTCTATTGTCATTATATGGATCTGCTTTTTCAATAAGCTCATCATCCAATTCCGTCATTGCAAGCAGATAATCTTTTTCCTTCGTCTTCATAAATGATAGCCTTCCTTTCTCAGTCTGACTTTCAGTTTCTGACGCATGCGATGCAGTATTGAAAGAGTTTTGCTTTTACTGATCCCGTTCTGCTCTGCAATTCTTTCTAAAGGAAGAAAATACCAGTACTTCTGTATAAAAACTATCTGATATAATTCCTTTTGTCCTTTAAGGAATTCATTGATGCTCTGGATCAATGACTGTTCGTCTATAAGCTCCTCTATTGCATCAAATTGTGCAACAAAATCTTCCACTTCAGAGAAACTTACCACCACTTCGGATCCGCCTCTTTTTTCTCTGGTCAGTTCACGATAACGGTTGATAGCAAGATTTCTAGTGATTTTTGCAAGATACATCCTCAAATTCTTCGGTTTCTGTTTGATGATTGAATCCCAAAGCCGAACAAAGGCATCATTCACGCACTCTTCCGAATCTTCATGATTCCCGAGTATCCCATAGGCAATAGAATAGCAGTACTTACCGTACTTTTTCTCTGTTTCTCGGATTGCCTCTTCCGAGTGTTCCCGATACAACTCAAGAATCGCTACGTCATCCATGAATGTCAACCTCCTAACAACTGTATTTTGAAGCTTCACATATTAAGACAACAAATGAAGTGGCGAAATTGCATCCTAAAAAGAAAAATATAATAATATAATCCTAAATCCAAATACAAAGCTTTCCCTTAATCTTCTCCATAAACTTTGCCCGCATAGTACAATATACCAAAAAGAACCCCACAAAATTCAGTATTATATCATCTATATCGAATACTCCGCAGCCTGTTACCAGCTGTAAGACTTCTACCAGTATTAACCCTAAAAATACTATCAGACAATGCTTGAGTCTGGAAGATTTGAACAGCGCCGGTAAAAATATCCCCATCGGCATAAATAAGACCAGATTTCCCATCAGATTATTATTTGCTATATATCCGCTGACAGTATTGCTGAAAAATCCCTTAATATACGAAGCAATGGTTTTAAACGGGATAAAGTTCGAAGTTGAAACTCTGAATCTAAAGCTATCCGGCATAGATGAAAGCCGTGCCCTCGGTGCTATCCCGCTTCCAAAAAGAATAGCAAACAGGATTGCCCCATAGAATACTAATAGTACCCAGAGAGTTATCTTTTGGAACAAGATCTGCTTTTCCTTGCCCTTTATCGAATAATTGACCAGCAGGAAACCGATTATCCCGGATGGTACAATGACCATCATCATTTCTGCCATGGACTTAGCCGTATAGAACATATGCGGATTAAGCAGGGTATATGCGAGTTCAAATGTAAATACAACCATTATTATCAGAAGGGCAATGCCCACGAGCAGCCTGAATGCTTTTAATATCTTCATTAACATACTTTTCTAATTATCCTCAAAACTGTTATACTCCGTTACTAAATATGGTGTAGGTTTAGGTTCTGAATCAAATTCCTTCAACTTTGTCGATTGAACATCAATAACAGATTGTGATTTTTTATAAGCAATGACCGTAGATTGCGACTCGGAATCATAAGTTTTATCTGTCCATCGGGCTCTATCGGTCTTAGGTGTCAACGACAGCAGCGAAACCACCATAAGTACACCGACCATAAGTATTCCCAATAGATTCATGTACTTTTCTGTAACAACTATGGCCTGTATCCTTCTTTTTAAGGAGCCGCCGCAAATGCTTGATTGCAAAGACGAATTTCTCTCAAAGGTTAATCCTGTTGCTATCTCTAAGAGAACCCGGCAATAATCCTGTTTATCCTGCTCACTGATATTAGCCGATACACTTTCATCACACGCATACTCGCTGTCATTTTTAGAGCATCGCACAGCTATCCACATCAATGGGTTGAACCAGTTCAGTGCCAGCATTAACACCCTGACAATATTCCACAAAGGATCTCCATGCCTGAAATGCGTTTCCTCATGCATTACTGAATACTTCAAATGCCGGAGTTCAGCCTGTAATCCATCCGGGATATAAATGCAAAACCCTACCAGCGAAGGAGTATCAATGATATCCGAAGTATATATATTTAGCTTACATATAGGAGATTTCTGTAATAATGTCCTTGATTTTCTCAGTTTACACCTAAAAACAAAATATGTAACTGTATATCCCAGCAGCACGAAAGCAAAGCCCATAAGCCATACATACACAAACATCCCGGATTCAAACTCGGTAATCGAATTCAGTATCTTAGGTATGGCTACGGGATGCCGTACTGCCGCTTTTTCTATCGTGTTATCTATAACCGATATGTCCCGTGGGATGGCCGCGAAATGAAACAACAGCATCCTTGCTACAGGTATCAGCCATAAACTATAGATCAGTACTTTACTCACTCGTTTCCAAAGCACTGCTCTTGCAAGCAAAACGGCTGCTATAAGTACGGAGACGGATATAAACGTCCTTATCATTTCATCCTCCTACTTTTTGATGAAATCTAACCAATAATACATTTTGTACCTGGATGATGCAAAAATCATTTCTTCTTAAGGTTTAAGAGTTTACAGATCTCATCAATCTCCCTGTCATCCACCATCTCTTTTTTTACCAGAGTATCTATCATAAGTGAGACCCTTCCATTAAACGCCTTATCCAAAAGTTCTTTTGATTCCTCATACTCTGCATTCTCCCGGGTTACATCAGGATAGAAGGTTTTAGTTCGTCCTTCCTCCACATAATGAACAGTACCCTTTTCAAGCATTCTTTTAAGAAGTGTGATCACTGTGTACTTTGTCCACTTTGTTTCATCATATAATGCCTTTGTAAGCTGCATTATGGTCATCGGCTTCTGCCATAATAAATTTATAATCTTCCATTCTGAATTTGTAATCTGCATTATTTACCTCTGTATCTTTTCCTTCTTAATCTATAGATTACGAACACAATACTAACGACTTATCGGATTCTTCTATCATTCCCTGATATGCCGGGCAGCCTCCATGCCACCCGACATACAAATTAATCCACTATCCCAAAATTCTTATTCGTTTGCCGAAAGAGACGGAGTAACAATGGGTGTACGCCCTTCTTTATTCCATTCTTCGAGCTGCTCATCCGTAGGTCCGATATAAACAGTATTATAATAACCTCCGGAAATCAAAGTGTTATAAGCTTCCCTGCTGCTGACATACCAATAGTCCGGACCCTTATACCACTCTTTCTCTTCAAGATCCTTCTGCATCTTGTCTAACTTGGCTCTATATTCCTCGTCATCCAGGGTATATTCGATAACCTTCGGAGTATCATCGCCATTGTCCGCATGGACATTTGTGACTCCCTGCGACACAAACAGTCCTGTACAGACGGCAGCCAGAACTCCTGTTACCGTAAGTAACGCTTTTCTTAACATTATTCCTAACTTTCCTTTCTGCTGACAAATCTGTTTAAACACCAATAATGCCTTGTCTGCTTCAGCACCAGGTGTATCATGTTACTTTTTATGGCCATTAATTTGGTTGTAATATTACCACCATTTGCAATATACCACCCATATATGCCTTTGTCAAGCTTTTTTTCTATTTTCTTATCACTATCAGCATATACTGATTGTCTCTATCTCCAATTTCAAAAATAATAAATATTTCGGGCTATGAGTCCACCCTGTTCGCAATTGAGCACCACCAATCCGCAGAAAAGCACCACTCAAAAAATGAATTCAAGGTTTAGCACCGCATTGTATCGTTCGCAAATACACAAATTATAGTTGATAAAAATGCAACCACCAAATATTCCATAAATGGTAACAAAATGGCGTCTTATTTAAGATGCCGCTGCTTCGTTAAAATTGACTAATTCATTATAATACAATACAGCCTCCATTTCTGTTTACTAATCAGATATGGAGGCTGTTTGTTTTATTTTATGATTATCATTCGTATGCGGATTTCATGTCATACACATCTTCACCATACGGTACATTCAATTTCCTGTCTTTTCCAAGTGTATACTCTTTCCCTGCAATCAAGAACTTGTGGCCGGTTTCATACTGCTTTAAGTACCTTTCACTGGTTACGTATGAGAAATGGTTGTCATACTGTGCTTTGCTGTAGACAGCTGAAGCACCTTTTGCCTGCGAAAAGAATTGCGTTGCTGATCTATCGCCGACTGTAACACTGAAGAATCCTGGTTTAATCCCAGCATCAAATAGCTGTTTTCTTATTTCATCATCAGAGTATTTCAGGCCTAAAAATGTCGGGTCTCCAGCAAGGTCACTCCAGAAACTATAGGCTTCCCTGGTTATGTTTTTAAATATCGTGGAGTCCGCTAATCCAGGATCTTCAGACCCAAGATCCCATTGAATAGTACCATCAGGATCAATGCGATCAATAGTTCCTACGCGGTTAAAGTAGTCTATAACCGGATCGTTCATTATCAGGTCATTATTAATAGTGGCGCTGATCTTGTTATGATTGACAGCTGCACTGTCAGATAATTCTTTTCCAGCTTTGGAGATACTTATGTTAACGCCGCTCTTCTTGCTGGTGTTTATACTAACACTGCCTTTAGCATCAGAGGTTTTCCGACCGTTGGCATAACTCTTAACCTGTCCAGTACTATTAGGATTAATTGATAACGACATTTGGCTACCTCCCTATAAAAACTCCATTTATGTACACTCATCCTTATCTTATATATCGGCATACCTGTCCTTTCTTAAGCAAATCATTTTCTATAATCAAATATAGCCTTCTTATTGACTCTCTTAATCTGATCCTTTGATTCATCAAGCAGCATATTGCACTGCCAGAAAGCGTACTTGGAAAGCTCCGTCACACTTTCAGGGATATTTACCTCTAAAAGATTATCACAATGATAAAACGCATAATCATTTATAGTAGTCACTGATTCCGGCAGATAAATCTTCTTAAGACTCACACAATTATAAAACGCGTAAGTATCAATAGTTTTTATCGTACTCGGCAGATAAACCGTTTCAAGCTTATCACATCCCGAAAACATACTTGCGCTTATCACTTCAACACCTTCCGGGATCCGTATATCCTTTATCCCTGTATTGGCAAAGGCACTTTTTCCAATTTCACTGACCGATCCGGGTATATCAATTGTATCCAGTGATGAGCAGCACCAAAAAGCCCCGTTACCTATCTTAGTGACAGCTCCTTCCAAAACCACCTTGCTCAAATTTCTGTTTTCAGCAAAAAGAAAATCTGATATCTCTGTTACGCTTTCAGGAATACTTATGTTTTTGATCGCGCAACTCTGAAAAGCGCTTGCTTCAATAGTCGAAACTGATGACGGGATTGATATATTTTCCAGTTTTTCGCAGCCACTGAAGGCGCTCCTTCCGATCACTTCGACCGTATCGGGTATAATAACAGATTTTATAGTCTTTGTATTGTAGAATGCTTCTGCCTTTATCTGCCTGATACCCGAAGGGATTACTGCCTGTTCAGCACTTGGAGTAGATGAAATAACTGTTTCGTTTTCGTTTATCTCGGGTGTGACATCTTCTTCCTTCTTTGAATTATCTTCTATGACAGGATTATCCACTACGTCAGGATTATCTTTTTTGACAGAGTTATCTTCTACAACAGGATTGTCCTCACTAATAGGATTATCATCTATTACAGAAGCATCGCTCTTATTAGGGGGTTCTTCAGTACTAGAGTCTTCTCCTCCTGTACCAATATTTATATTATTGTCTGTCTCAGGCACATAGCTCTTATCGATGTCATCAGTTTCTCTAATTGTATTATGTTCTAAATTTTCTTCAATATTATTGACAGCTCCTTTACTATCTTCCACAGAATTATCTGTATCACCTTCATCAATAAGAATTATATCTGTATTATTGTCTTTATCTTTATCCTTCTCCTTTGCCGAAACCGGGTCTGTCAAAAAGCATACAGCAAATACAGCACACCCTAATACAACACTTACCAATACAATCTTTACCGGCTTTTTTAAGCTTACTATAGCTTTTACTCTTTCCTTTACTCCGGTCTCACCGAAAGCCAAAGGACATATGGCAATGATCCTGTTATGTACGGAGCATGTAAGCAATGCCTGCGAATATCCGGCTCTCTCCAAAGGGGAAAGGTTACCTGCGGCACGTTCATCACATGCAAGCTCCAGGTCCTTTGTAAAGCATATGAAAGCCACCCACATCAAAGGATTGAACCAATAGATCAAAAGCAGTACAAAGCCTATCATTTTCCACATCTGATCGAAGTGCCTGATATGGGCGTTCTCATGCCATATAACAAACTTTAGCGTCTCCTCATCGAGGCCTTCCGGGACATATAGGCGGTTCCCAAGCATCCCCATGATAAACGGTGACTTTATGCCTTCGCAGACATATATCATAGCCAGAGACTGCTCTGTCAGGCTATAAGGCAGCTGTGCAGGTACGGAAAACCTGACTATTCTTTTAAGCCTGGCAATACTTATCAGGAAATAAGCAAATGCGACAATACATCCTGCAATATAGATAATTGAAAGCAAACCTGTGATATCGGCGTGTTTTGAGTTGTCCTTTGTTAATCCTATATCGGTTCTCTCTATACCGGGTAATTCTATATCTGATTTCTCAGTATCAGTCCTCTCTATATCTGCTTTTTCCATGTCGTAGCTAACTATGTCCGGTCTCTCCACATCTGTAACCGGTGCTTTCGCTGTAGATTCAGATCCGGTTTTTTCTTCGGATCCGTATGCCGAAGTCTTTCCCTCAAAGTCTATCGGAACATACTCATCCTCACCCAAAGAATGATCAGCTGCTCCCATATCATCTTTTCCAAATAAAACCTCGGTATATCCCGACCTTATATCACCTATATCGGGCACGAGTGAAAAAGCACTTTCCAGTCCTACGGGCATGATAAGACGCAAAGCAACTATAAGCCACAGAACCAGATTAACCCACTTCGGCAGCCTCTTAATAAACGGTCTTATTTAAAAGTACTATCAATATGATAATACTTGCTATAATGCTCGAATCTATCAGCCAAACAAGAATATTCTTCATACACACTATCCTTTCGAGATATTTGTGATCTCACGGAGCATCAGTTCAACGAGTTTTTATATTCCTCGATTATGTGCCGTATCTCATCAGCTTCCTTTTCCGAAACAGCCTTATCAGAGACAAATGCAGCAAGGAATGCGGGCAGCGACCCCTTAAAATGCTCCTGTACAAACTGTCTGCTCTTTACACCCGCAAACTCTTCTTTGGACATTGCAGCAGAAACCATACCGTTCTCATTTTTAAAAAGACCTTTTTCGCAAAGCTTTCTTAAAACCGTGAATGTAGTAGACTTATTCCACTCCAGCCTTTCCTTGCATATCTTCATCAATTCCATGGACTTTATGGGTTCCAGCTCCCATATGATATTTGCAAATCGCTCCTGTACTTCTCCCAATTCTATTTTCTGCATTTTAATACTCCTCATAGTTTCCTGTATAGCTGTTTAAACCCGATCTTCTTAACCTTATTAGGCAGCACCAAACTCTTTATATTACTACATTTGTACAAAGCATAGCTTTCTATCTTTTACAGCTTGCCGGAAGTAAAACTTCATTAACCGCAGGCGTAACATCCTTAGTCCCGGTGTTTCTTTGCACTTATCACCTCGTAAGTCGAACCCTCATATTCAAATACGTCCGGTCCATCATTCGTCTCGGATGCTCTGACCGTATATGCTTTTGTTAATCCCATGATCAGGAAAAGCACGCATAGTCTAAGAAAAATCTTTTTCATCAATCTTTTCACGATTCTTTCTGTACTTTTATAATTTCGTTATTCCACTCGGAATACTCACGGTTTCCTTTGTCATCGAGGTTTTTGAACGCTCTGACTCTTAAGTATATGGCAGTTACAGGTTCATTGCCGGCTTTCAGGTCCAACCTTGCCTCAGTCTCTACAGTCTCAAGCCTTACCGGGTTACTGTAATCAGCATTTACAGAACCTTCCACCTCATATCCGTCTATACCGTTTACCTTGTACCATTCAAAGCTGACAGGCAATTTTCCGTTTTTATCGGGCTCATCGTAATACATACGCCAGCGTATTCCGATCTTTGCCTGCTTTAATCCCTTCTCAAAGGTAGCGCTTACCTTTCCGCCGTAAAACCTCTGATCATATCCGCTTGTGTCCCCCATTACCACAAGCTCTGATTCTTTTGCGTTAAACGAACCGACTTCGAACGCCCCGCTTCCAACAGTTGTTACACTCTCAGGCAATACAAACTTACTAATCTTACAGTTATAAAAAGCCATTTCCCCTATAGTAGTCAGGTTATCCAGATTTTCAAAACCGCTGAACTTATCGATATTTAAAGCTCCGCAGTTCTGGAATGCGCTTTTTCCGATTTCTTTAAGTGATGACGGAAAATTAACCTTCTTTAAGCTTCCGCAGTCAAAGCATATCCCGTCAGGGATCTTTTCCATACCTTCTTCAAAGCTGATACTTGTAAGCGTTGAGGAACTGAATATCGATTCCCCGTATTCTTCTATAATTGCTGGTATCGTGATCTTCTCCAGTTTACTCCACATAAAAGCATAGTCACCTATATATTTAACGCTCTTGGGGATACTGATACTTGTCACATCAGAGCCACAGAATGAGTTTTTACCTATTCCGGTTACATTTTCATCGAGCTTAACCTTTCCGCCGTCTCCGAAATACCAGAGAAGTAACCCGTCCTTACTTATCAGATAATCGTTTTTACTTACTTCTATAAGGTCTCCAAACCCGCTTATAAACCAATCCATGCAGGCATCCTTATCTCCCCAGCCGCTTAAAGGGAAATCCATATTGCAGTAATTAGCCAGTATTTCTATAGAATGCCCGTCAAGCTCCGTATCTTTAGTTATTATCTTCAGAGAACCGGATTCACTAAATGCTCCGATACTTTCTTCTGTATCTGTGCTTAGTACTGCCTCGCACTTTCCTTTTGGTAGGTACAGCTTAGTCAGCTTACAACATCCATAATAATCCTCTGCATAATAACTGTAGCTGAATGCCCCGACAAATACCTTACTTACCCCGTCCGGTACTCTGAAGCTTTTTCTTTCGGAAGGTATCCTGACCAGAGTAGTCCCATCCTTAGTATATATAGCTCCTTTAATGCTCTTGTAATTGGGATCATCCTTACTTACTACCAGATATTTTGCTGACAAGGCAGATACATTTTCTATCTTTAACGGCGTAGTAAAAGTTATCTTCTTAGGAGCAAATGAATCTGTACCGTAAGGCATAAGTAATCTGAATATGCTTTCATCCGGATCTTTTTCATCATAATGCAATGTAAAATCTCCGGGCATGGTAATCCATTTTAATCTCTCACAGCCCCAGAAAGCACACTGGCCTATATCCTTGACAGTGGAAGGGATAACCAGCTTTTTTATGTTAGTACCTTGAAAGCTGTAACAACCAATGCTTAAGAGTCCCTCGGGAAGCTGAATGCTTTTTATATTCGTACACATATTGAATGCGCTTCTGCTAACAGATGTTACTCCCTGCTTTATAACAACCCTTTTTATTCGCTTATCATCGTCAAACTTCATGTCTTCAGGCATGTCACCCGTTCCGCTTATGGTCATAGTGCCTGTTTTCTTATCAAAAACGGCCTTAACAGATGATTTGCTATCCGTACCGGCATATGCTTTAATACACCCAAAACACCCGATAAACATACATAAAAATGCTATCCAAACACCTAATGTCAGTTTTTTCATACCCAGCCTCCTAAAAAAACACACAGGTTTATTTACTCTAAACCCATGTGCTAATTTTACTCCGGATAAACCAATTTGTCAAGAGGAAATTGCAATCAGTTTTTACCAACACCTACAGATATATTACTCCAGTCCGTATATTCACGGGTTCCTTTAAACTTCTAATTGTGCAAGCGACTTGCACAATTTATCCTACATAACTACACATCCTCTTTTCGTCCAAAATCGACATTTTCTTGTTTTACATGCCTTTTTTGTAAAATATTTTTCTGTTTTCAAATATATAACTTGCATTCCGTGGTTTTATATCGTATAATACCCTCAGGAAAGGAGGCGTATCGATATGTTATGCCAGTTCACGTTCAAGAATTTCAAGTCCTACAAGGACGAAACCATATTTGACTTCCAAGCTGCCGCTCTTCCTGAGTTTAAGGAGACGCTCATCACCGCAAAGTCCGCGCCTGACCTTGTTCCAGTCAGTGCCGTGTACGGCCCGAATGGCGGTGGCAAGTCCAATCTACTCCAGGCTTTATCCTGTGTGATCTCCACCATCGTAAAGCCGGTGCATGAGCTGGGAAAGAACCGCCAGCCCCTCATTCTCCAGCAGAAGGTGGATGCCATCCCTTTCTTATTCGATGATGTGTCAGCGAATGAGCCGACAGAATTCCGACTGTTCTTCCTGATTGGTAGCAGTATGTACTGCTATTACCTTGCCCTAAAGGACGATGAAGTGATTTCCGAATCACTGACACGCAAGTCTGTCACCGGCAAAAAGACTGCTGACATCTTCGATCGTGAAAATGATAAGATCACACTCGGATACAGCATCAATAAGAAGAGCATCAACACGAATGTAAATCCGAAGATGCCCTACCTCTCATTCCTTGCCATCAACTACGACATTCCTGAGATCAGCGAAGTCATGACATGGTTCGAGAGCTGCATCATCCGAAGCTATGCAAATCCTATGGTAGAACATCAGATCATGCTGGAAAAGTACGTGGAATACAAGAATCAGTTCATCAGGGCACTGAACGATATGGACATCGATATCACGGATTATCGATACGATGAAGACAGCAAGCAGCTTTACATGAAGCGCAAGCTCGGTAAGAAAGAATACGAACTTACTTTCACGGAAGAATCTGATGGTACAAGAAAATTAATCGCCGCTCTGCCAGTCATCCTGCTCGCTCTTCGTGAGGGAAGGCTTGTCATCATCGATGAATTGGATGCCAAGCTCCATCCAAAGCTTCTTAGATATGTGATCTTTCTTTTCAAGAATAAGGAAATTAACCGTCACGGTGCCCAGCTTCTCTTTACATCACATGATATGTCAACAATGAAAAATTCCATCTTCCGTCGTGATGAGATATGGTTCGCCGCTGATAATGAAGCGCACGAAAGTGATGTATACTCTCTGCATGAAATGAGAAGCGAAGACGGCTCCCGCATCAAAAATACCGCCACCTATGATAAGCAATATCTTGAAGGTCGTTATGGAGCGGACCCCTACCTCCGGAATATGCTGGGAGGTGCATTCGCATGAGTCTGAAACCTGTAAAGAAAAGTGATCAGAACAAAAGCTGGATGCAGCCGAGACGTGACCGTCGCAAGATGATCCAGCCGGAATATCATCTGATCGTCACAGAAGGAACTGAAACGGAACCGCCCTACTTTAATGCGATTGGTGATATCATCAACAATAGATTTCCGGACAAGATCAATGTCAAAGTGGAAGGCAAAGGCGATAACACTCTGAACCTATATTCCAAGGCGAAGGACATTGCCGCAAAATCTGCAAACGGATACCGCCATGTATGGGTAGTTTACGACACTGATGATTTTCCTGCCGCGCACATTGATGAGACGGCACGCCTCTGTGAAGCTGATTCGAACGACGAAACCACTTATCACGCCATCTGGTCAAACCAAAGCGTGGAGCTCTGGTTCCTGCTCCATTTCAGCTTCCTGCAGTCCGATCTTCACCGTAGCGAATACTGGCCAAAACTCACGGAAATCCTTAAATCTCTCGGAGAGGGAAAATACCGTAAGAATCGCGATGATATGTACCGAATCCTATATCCTCACATGAAGGATGCCATCGAAAATGCCAAAAAACTTGAAAAGATCAACGAAGGAAAAGCACCTTCCAAATCAGCACCAGGTACGATGATCCACACGCTTGTCGAAAAGCTGAAACCATACCTAACTGCTGAAAAATGAAAAAAAGCCAGCTCTTGATGGATTTACGCCATACAGGATACTGGCTTTTTCTTTGTTTATAACAGATCGGGGCAAACCTTCATATCCACATTTTCCCTGCCGGTTCTGCAACAGGTTTCCTACTCACGATAATTATTTATGTTAAGCCATCATATTATTTCCAAGCCAGTTCTAATTTTCTTCCAGACTTTACGCAGTCAGCTAAATATAAGTCGATTAACACCTGATAGGGTATACTGTATATGTAGCTGTTTTTATTCTCATACACTATGTTTTCAACCCCATGGTGTAATAACCCCATGTTTTTCTTTCCATTCACTATAAAGCTTTTCAAATGGATTATCCATCACAGAAGATACAATTTCGTAGTAATACTCATCATAGCCATCGCATACATATACCCTTTTATCATGCCAATCATAGAATATGCTGACGTTCCCGACATTAGTCTTAAATGTCGTTACCCATCCGCCGCCACCATTCATTTTGCTGCTATCAATGTATTCCCGAAATGACAGCTCAAGCCCTTGAAAATACTGCCACATTTCACCAATCATATTCTTATCGTCAATTTCAACCCATTCAGGTTGGGTAGGCATCGTTTGAAGTGTCATAATACTAATATCTTCGTATCTTAACTCTATAAAATCATCAAATTCTGATACACTATGTACACTTTTAAATTTATTTCGAATAATAAGACTTCTGACAAATATAATGCCAACTATGACCATTGATAACACAAGCACTATAACCATGGCCATCAACAACCGTTTTCTCTTCATAAACATCTCCCATAATTTTCATCCTATTCTCCATCTGTATAATTCATATTCAGAACCTTCCCTTCGGCAGCGTCAATATAGATATGTACCAGTGGATTAAACATCGAATCTTCTTCTCCTTCTTCAGTTTTAAGGATAAGTTCGACCATCCAAGCCACCGTATCCTCATCAGTTCTATACACCATTTTTTCAGCACACTGCACATTCATATCTTCAGAAGTGTCAAGGATTATATAATTCCAAGGTAATCCATCGTCGTTCCGGTCTTTTTCTTCAATCAGATAAGAATAAGCTATGTCCAATGCCTTATTTTCATCTATTTTATCATAATCCTTACTTCTGTCAATTTTATTATGAGAGCCTTGAACAAATGTCAACTGTCCATCATAAGAGAAATTTATGTGTGCCCTGTTTGCCTGTATATCATCAATATAATCATATATCGTATATTGATAGTATTCCAGCGGACTGCCTGAAACTCCCTTTTCTACATCTATTTTCATGGTTTCAGTGTTATACTCAGGAAAGTATTCGTGTACAAATGCCAAGATATCTATTTCAGCTTCATCCACATTGCCTATATTCTTTGCATTTTCCGTGATTTCCCTCATCATATTATCATCTGCTACCAGAATAGTATCTCTCACTGATGAATAGTTTTTATAGTTAGCCTTAAAGAGGGCAACATCATAAACACCATATTTTTCCCTTGTATCCAGTCCACTTTCTATTTGTTCCATAGTTATCGAAGCATCAAGAGGATATCTTCCGGTATAATCGCCTACCGTCCAGTACACACCATCCTTTTCATCATATCTTAGGAAATATACCCATTCACTGTCTTTAACCATAGGTGTCATATCACTAAAAGTTATAAGCCTCTTATTTTCTTCATCAATACAGTATCTCTGAGATATACTGATCTGTTTACTACCGGCATCACCCTTAACAGTCTTGTATATTTCAAACATATTTGTAGAGACACCATCATATATTACTTCCTTATCGTAGAATTCATTATACATCATAGAAGTTTTCTGGGTAGCATCATCAATAAACCTTCCGGTAACTATGAGATCTGAAGCATTATAAAGCTTGTCATAGTCATCATATATAACTCGGTCTGCCATATTTCCTATCAGCTGATAACGGATACCATTTATCATATAGCCGCCTGCTAAAGAGCTGATACTGTTATTTTTTTGATCATCCTTCGACCTGCCTAGAATGATAATAATTCCAACGGTAAATATAAGAAGTAATCCTGCTGCTAAAGATCCATATTTGATCAATTTTCTATTCTTTACCTTTTTCTTAGTCTCAAATCTATCCACATTGTAAATAATGTCATCAGGAAGATTCCCTATAGCATCTATAAATAAATTCCTGTTCATACAACATATCCTTTCTTTGTCAGAAAAACTTTAAGTTTCTGTCTTAAACGGAACAATATGGTCTTCACCGCATTCTCAGACTTCCCGCTTTTCATAGAAATATCCTTTATCGAATCAAAATGATAATATCTGCTGACAAACATAAAGCATTCCGTCTCTGATAAAGCCCTGACAAAAGATATTATTTCTCTCTCAAGTTCTTTTGCCTCCAGCTCATCTCCCGGCGAGTTTTTATCAGCCATGCAGTCCGAAAGCTCCTCATACGACAGATCAAATTCTGAGCCACCCCTCTTTATACGGTTCTTCATCCTATGGATACTGATAGATATTCTTCTTGTAATCTTACCCAAATACACCGATAAAATATCCGGTCTGTTATCCGGCATAGAGTTCCAGGCTGCAAGATATGTATCATTAACAGACTGTTCACTTTCCTGATAATCACCAAGAATGTTAACAGCAATCTTCATAAGATATTTTTCATATTTCTCTTGAGTAAGCTTTATCGCATTCTCATCACGCTTCCAATATAGATCAACAATATCCTTATCTTCCATAGGTCTCCTCTTAGCCCTCCTACAAATATAGTCGCCAAATAATCAGGCAGGTTACATGAAAGTAAAAAATTTTTTTTTTCAATAAAATTCGTCAAAACAGTGTTCAAAACAAAGAAATTAAAATCGGCAGTCTGTAAAGGCCGCCGATTGCTTAATCATTTTTACAACCAGATAGTCATACCTCTGATTGATCTACTTAATATTTTTCTTTCTGAATATTAATACCCCTAAGCAAGAGAAAACAACCATAATCCCAACATTATAGGCTGTTTCCCTCTTCATTGTGCTCACTTTTTCCTCAATGTACTTATTCTGTGTCCTGGCCACATCTTCCGGAAGCTCAACATCTGCTATCTGTGATGTGCTGATATATTGATTAAACTCAACCAATCCATCATATGCACTTGCTTCATATACAAATGTCATGATCACACGAGTAACTCCACCTATATATCCGCTATTGGGTATCCTGTTAACTTCTACCACATCATCGGGCTTTTTCATTGAATCAGGATCAGCCTGCATCGTCACGGTATGTCCGTCTTCATAAACATATTCTGTATAGAACTCCGGTCTCGTAAGTCTTGAATAAAGCTCATCACTCAGTACAAGCATTACAACAATGATCATCATTCCTACAATAGCAGCCACAATACGGTTTTCCAGAATAAAACACAGAAAAACCATAATAACCGCTACCGATAAGATACAGCATAACAGCAATGCTGATGCACCGAACAGGAAATCCAGCCTGCTAAGGTATTCCCAACGTATAACTAAAAATGGGCCATAAAAAAGCAGATACAGAACAGCGGAGAATAAAACCGCCAGTAGCAGTTCTGAAATAAATACCCCAGATTTTGTATAACCGGCAATCAGCTTATTCCTTATAGCCCCGGAACTGAATTCACTGCCCAGGTTAAGGACAGTTACTATGACCGCTAAAAACAATATAAAAGTATCAAATGACAGATCAGACTTAAAATACTTAACTAATTGACCATCATACCATTCCTGTCTCATCGAGCCTACAACCGTAATTATCCCCAAGGTCAACGAAACCAGAAAAGCCAATAAAGTAACCGGACGTCTGATATAACGGACAAAATTGGCATGCAAAAGATTACGCATTTTCATCACCTCCGTTGCGAAAGGAAAGTTCTTCGGGCTTTCATCCTTGATGTAAACATCACGAAGCCCTTCATAAAAATCCATTCTACCTGATATTTTTCTTCCTGAATATCAGTACCCCAACAGATGCGAACGCTACAATTAAAAGAACATTGTAAACCATCTCAAGCCCAATCTTATCAACGGTTTCTTCATTAAGTTTTTCATATTCTAATGCGATATCTTTGGCAATATCATCAGGCAACCCGCTTTCTCCATATTTTAGCATATTCTGTCTATTAAAGAATTCTATGCTGTCCTTTATCCTTTGAAAGCAGTTAATCTCCAATGCAAAGGATAAAACCTTTCTAAATATTCCATCAACATATTTAGGATTGGGTATATCACGGATTTCCTTAACCCCCACATCATCTGTTCCGGCATTATCTGAAAATGTACGGAAAACACCATTTCCGGTCACAAGCATGCTACTTCCGTCTTCATATATAGTCTCCTGATTATACTGGGGTTCTTTAAGTCTTTTGGCAACCGCATCAGCACTCATAAGCATGATCACTACCACCATAATCCCTATGACAACTGCTATTATCCGGTTCTCAGTAAGAAAACAAAGAAAAACCGCAAATACCGTCAATGACAGGATGCTGAGCAAAAGAAGTGCGGTTATTTCAAGTATATAATCCAAATCCCCTAAATACTTCCAGCCTTTTACTAAAAAAGGAAGATAATACAATATAAATAATATTACCGAAAAGATAAGTGACAGAATAAGCTCTGAAAAGAATATTTCCATCTTTGTATAGCCTGAAACAAGCTTGTTCCTTATTGTCCCTGCTGCAAACTCACTTCCTATATTCACAACAGACACAATAACTGCTAAAAAGAACACGAAGAGCAGGTACTGTAATTCAGGCATAAAGTGGGCATTCTTTATCCCTTTAACATATGTTTCTTTTACCGAATCATAACCCGTTACAAAGCCAAGTGTCAGTGAAATAGCAAAAGCGATAAGCGTTGACAGTCTACTGATATACCTGATGAAATTTGCATGCATCAGATTACGCATCCTGCTCACCTCCTGTCAGGCTTATGAAAAAGCTTTCCAGGCTCTCGTCCTTATTCTCCAATGAGAGCAGCTCGCAGTTTACCTTTACAAGGTCTAATGTCAGCTCAGTCAGATTCGGTTCAGCATAAACATCGCAAAGAGACTCGCTGATCACTTTATATTCCAGTTTCTTCTCATCAAGAACTTTTGCCAGTGCTTTAACATCAGTTACTTTCAGCCTTACACATTTACGGCTGGAAGCCTCCAGCTCATCAGCACTCATCTCACAGACAATTTTCCCTTTGTCTATAAAGCCAAAGTGCGTGGCAAGTCGTGCCAATTCATCCAGAATATGTGACGAAATGAGCACCGTGATCTGTTTTTCACGGTTAAGCCTAAGGATAAGCTCCCTTATCTCAATGATTCCCTGCGGGTCAAGTCCGTTTATCGGTTCATCCAGGACAAGAAAATCCGGATTCCCGCACAGTGCCACGCCTATACCCAGCCTCTGTCTCATGCCAAGAGAAAAATTCTTTGCTTTCTTCTTGCCGGTACTTTCAAGCCCGATCAGATTCAGGATCTCGTCTATCCCATCAAAATCCGGCATACCTAAAATTCTATACTGGTGTTTCAGATTCTCCTTTGCTGAAAGGTCAGGATATATTGAAGGAGTTTCTATGACCGCCCCCATATGCCTGCGCGCTTCGGAGATTTTCTTGCTGTTGTTTTTTACTCCATATAATTCATATTCACCGCCGCTAGGATCCTGCAGACCACAGATCACTCTAAAAAGTGTAGTCTTTCCTGCTCCGTTTTTCCCGACAAAACCATAAATAGCTCCCTTGGGAACATTTATATCTACTCCTGATAAAGCTGTGAACCCCCGGTATTTCTTTTGAAGATTTTTTGACTTTAGTGCATACTCCATCTCTATACCTCCGACCTTGCTCCCTTTATTTCAAAGCTCCACATTACAAATTAAGTATATCACAGGATAGTCAAGAAACCGTTAAAGAAAAGGTCAAGATTTTGTCAAGATTTTCAAGGGAAATCTATTCTGATATTCAACATACCATTAACATACTCTGAAGAAATGACCCCGCCCTGCCTTTCTACCAGGAGCTTTACTATAGAAAGACCTAAGCCGGTCGAGTTCCTTGCAGCTTCAACAGTATAGAATCTGTCAAACAGCTGTTCAACGTCAATGCCTTTTAAACCCTCTGCTGAATTTGAAAATGTTATTGTCCCTTCATCGTCCAGAACTATTTTAAGATCCCCGTCACTGTATTTTACAGCATTATTCAGCAGATTACTGAAGATTCTGGACATATAGTTTCTGTTAAGCATTCTTACAATCTTTTTCTCAGTGATCTCAGCTTTCAGTTCTATATTTTTTTCGGTCAGGACTCCATAATACCCCATTATGCTGTCTTCAAGTACTCTATTTATATCTACTTCCTCTTTCACTACTTCCGTGCCTATATTTGAAAAATCCAGGGAGTAATCAAACAGTTCCTCTGTCAGCTGCTTCATGCTTTCCGCTCTTTCCGAAATAATCGGAAGATATCTCTCCATTTTTTCTTTATCATCTGATTTCCGGATCATATCCAGATAGCCTATGATAGCCGTTAACGGAGTCCTCAAGTCATGAGATATATTGGTTATGGCATTGGAAAGCTCTACATTTCCGTGAATATACCTGTTTTTCTCTCTTCTTAATGTTTTTAATTCCGTATTAATTTTTACAGCAAGTTTTCTCATCCTGCCATCCCGCGTATTCAGCGTGATAACGTTATTTGTATCCTCATTTACAATTCTATGAAATCCCTGTTCGATTTTTAATGCGGCACTTCTAAGATCATAAACCTTTATAACAAGAAATATATTAAATACTGCCAGCAGAATCACAATATAAATCATATTATGTACCTTGCCGCAGGCATGGTACCCATCGGTGACGTGCCTGCGGCGGCACCGATGAAAGATTGAAAGGAACTTTCAATCTTTCTCTCACTCTTATCTGTCAGAACTGGTTTTTAAACTTAAATCCTATACCATATATTGCCTCGATATAATCTTTCCCACCCACAGCCTGGAGCTTATGACGTATGTTACTGATATGCTGCTTCAGAGACCTGTCTGTGCAGTCAGGAGTATCCATGCTTATGTTGTCAAGTATCGCAGTACGCCCGACCGGAGTATGCGGATTCTGCATCAGAAGTTTCAGAATAGCTGCTTCTGTCCGGGTAAGCCTTATCTCTGTCCCTTCTATTTCAGCGGTCAGCCTGTCCGTATAAAGTGTGACTTCATTTACCCTTATAACAGATCTATCTTTAGTACCCTGAGTCCTTAGCCTGACCTTTATACGTGCCAGCAGTTCGTCCATGTCAAAGGGCTTTGTTACATAATCTTCTGCACCGTTCAGGAGCAGATTAACCTTATCATTCGTATCTGCTTTGGCACTGATAACTATGACTGGGATATTCTTAATCCGGGTTATCAGCTCTTCTCCCGTAATCCCGGGAAGCATCAGGTCGAGCAGTATAAGGTCCGGATTTTGGTTTTTTAGCATCAGCTCTGCTTCTGTCCCGGAATATGCACTGTATACCTCATAACCTTCCCCTGACAGAGTCTCTTTCAGCATGTTGTTTATATAAACATCATCGTCAATGATCATAATCTCCGACATATTACTTTTCACTCCTCAAGAAATATTAACTTATTTTCGGCATTTTTAAATATGCCGAATTACAGTTAAAATATTGCATCATGATCAACTCTTTGTCAATCAAAATCTGAGATACGTTAAAAAGCAGGGAACTTTCACAAATCCCCTGCTTCTTCTATCAGTATATTATCTCTTCTACGGTTACAATTTGCTAAAGATGTGATTCAAACTTGATCACTATATTTATTCTCTATAATCCAACCCAATAATGATTCCTGCATAATCTACATATACTCCAATAGGTCCAAGTACATCATCGAGATTTGTCGTAAATGTCACTTTATAGTATTCACCTAACGTACTCACTTCTAATAAATGATAGTAAAAATCTGGAAGCACATATATTTTTTCAATCGTAGGATTTTCTATATCTATAACCTGCCCATCATGACCCGCCAGATTTGAGGCTACGTAATCTTGTGCTATGTTTACAATCTGATCAATATCCATGTATGAATCAGCTGAAGGAACACCTTCCAAAAGTGTTTTATATGTTAAATCAAGTCCCAGAGTATGAGATGCTTTATCATACATTTTAGCCAGTTCTTCAGTACCATTATAGGAAGTAACGCTAACAAGGTACTTGAAATTTGAAGCCTCAGGCAGTGCAATCCTTATGGCATCATAGTTATCAGTATGCACAACCAATACATCTGTAGTAATTGTTCTTGTTCTATCTTCGTAAAAGACATCCTTATAGAATCTTGTCTTACCACCTTTCTCGTTATCCGGCCAGGCACTAAATGTAGTTTCAGATCCAAGATTAATCACGAGATTAACAAACCCTGATGCTAAAGGATAATTACTGCTAAGTGAAATACTGTTCAACTTTCCGTCCGCATCACCGTAAAACTCTGTATTATAGTCAAGCATCATGCTGTTTTTTTTGCGGTTTGCAATCCTATATTCATTTGTACCTGAAAGCCATTCTTCGTTTTCAAACGGATTCCAAGGTTCTACACCAACAAATTCAATCGCTTCAGACCAGTTCTCAAATTGTTTGCTACATATACCTGGCATATGACTAGACAACATTCTTTGAACATTATCCATAGAATTATATTTCTCCCAGTCATTGGCTATCATTTCATATATAGACTGTGAAAAATCAGTATAAGATGTATCCAAAGCTTTTATCAACTGTATCAACTGTTCTTCGTTATCATCGGGCTCAATTTCATAGCATCCTTTTGGTTTAAGTCCACTATTCTCTGTCAACTCTTCTAGACCTGAAATATAAATGTTATCATTGTTTATATATAAATCATGAAATTTATATTCTTTCTCCTTATCATCTGTTGTCTTCGCAATGGCAAGGCTAGTCTTCCACGACTCTTTATTAAAAGAAACATCGTCTGGATTCAGATTAATAATGCTAAAATATTTAACCTTTTCATCAAGTGAAGCAATAATAACTATTGCTGATTTATCATTATCCGTCCTTGGTATTATTGCTAGCTTCTCAATTTTACCATCTCCGTCAACATCCCATTCTGCTGAATCAATTATCAGTGTATCAGGTAAAATAATATCATCTACAGATAGTAGATTGTTTTCAGATTCATCTTCATATATGCTTCCCATACTATACCTACTATAGTTCTCTCCTTGCGATTCTTCAGTATTATCAGCAGAACCTGTAGATGTTGCAAACACTTCTTTAATATCTGTATATTCACCCGATACATCCTCATTTTTTATGGTAACAGTCTTTGTATCCGAATTTCCGGCATTAGCATTTACAGAACAAGCTGTCAAGAGAATGGCCATTAATATTGTTCCAATGGTTATATACCATCTCATAACGCAACCTCCTTTTCAATACTTCACACTATATCATCTCATAATTCACGTTTTCACTTAACCCACGTCGTATGTGCTAACTTTCACAAATCCCCTGCTTCTTCTATCGATATGATTTCCCTTTTAACTGATAAAAGTTCAGCGAAATCTAATTTCAAATTCGGGCAACGCTTTCCATTCCTCTGAGTTGACCAATATATCATAAAGCACATTATACAATCTAAGAAACTTCTTTGCTTTCTCCGGCAGTTGATCTGGTGAAAAATACTCAATAAACCAAAGTCCTAGCGGCTCAACTATATCTACACAACTTATAGTCTTATCAAAACCTTTATACTTTACCCGTATAATGATAGTAACAGACGGACTCGAGTATTTACCTTCATAAGGATTATACTCATCAGGATATGAACCGAAATCCATATCCGTGATCAATCGAAACAGATCTTCTTTTTCTGTATCCGACAAGTGATATTCAGTAGTATAATCAGCCAAAGTATGCCCTTCCGTATTTTCGGTATACTTCGTTTTCTTTATCAATTTCCCTGTATCGCTGTCATATGTGCTTACTCCAAACGTACCCCAGGTAAACGAAATCGTAAAGTCTTCCGGTACTTCGATTCTATTCTTCTCCCTTTCCAGTTTCCATAATTCTTCATAACTTTTGAAATTATCCGGAAACCAGAATACGGAAGTCGTACTGTACCTGTCTTCTTCAGCCCCCGGTGCGATATGGCTGGTACCCCTCAATCTGTTCCACTTAACAATCTTATATGTCAATGCCATATAAGTCCTGGTCCCGCCATCATCATAAGTTCCCAAAGGGATTGGGAAAAATAATATCAACAGAAGAACAATAAGCAGAATGATTTTTATTATCCTCTTTTTCATACAATTCTCCGTTTAAAAGCCAGAAACAAATTCATAAAAGCTTTAGTAAGTTTAACTGCAAGCCTCAAATACTTTATTAAATATATCTTCCGGTATTTTTACGAAGTACCAGCCAAGACTCTGGTATCCTACATATCCGCCCTCTATAAGTCGCATATGAACCTTTAAGCCGTCATCCAGTTGGATATACAGATGTATCTGGTTATCGGTCCTGTATATGCTTGAAGAGTTTGTATCCGGATCCCATGTATTTACGAACTTACAAGTGTCTACCATGTCCATGAACCGGCCCCAGTCCTCTTCATCGATTACCAGATCATGATATATGTTACGGGCATTATTCCAGTCATCATGGCTTTCCCATTTATAGCCGACAAACTTTTCCCTGACTTTAAGTCTCGCTTCAAATACGTCATAACCGGTGTTGATCGTTATGTCATTAAGTCTTTCGAGGAAAAACAGAAACAAATGTTTTTCGCCGTCATACTCTTCTTCATAGCGTATACATACCCTGAAATCAGGATCATATCCTTTTACGGAATATACATCACCTTCATATGTAGAGGCAAATTCTTTATCGTATTCTTCAAAAGAAGACCATTCATCTAAAGACATAGTTGCATGCCCGAGATAATCTCCCAGCAAGTTTTCTCTCTGCTCAGCTTCCAGATCCATATATTGATTTTCGGTCTGAGTATATATACTGCCATTATACACTAAAGTGCCTATCATATCATACATGGCCCATTCTTTAGGCTCAGGGACCGATAAAGCCGGGATATTTATACCCTGTTCCGCATACTGCATGGCAGGGGCAGATGTTACTCCCGGATCTTTCACATCCTCATTGTATGCCTCCATGCCTTGGCGGTCATATTTTTCAGAATAATAATTAAGAATACCGTCCCCTGATTCTGTCTCTTTAGAGTCAGATACTTTATCGGTTTCTGATGCCATTTGAGCCATCTTTTCATTAGTCCCTTCTTTATCTCCCGTAAAATGTACTGCCAATATAATTCCCAATGCTGCCACTACACCTAAGCATGCTACGAGAGGCAGCCACTTAGTGATCATCTTTTTCTTTACAGGCTTCCCGGTGCTTTCATACTCATGTTTTACTGTTTCCTCATATTGTTCCGGAACAGTTTCTCTTCGCGTACCTTCCGCTACGTCATCAGCATCCTCAACATACTTTTTGTCTATACTTCCTATCGCATCCAACAGATCCAGTTCTGTCATACAGTGAAACCCTCCTTTTCGAGATACTTCTTCAGTTTTTCCCGCATCCTGAACAATATGGATTTAACCTTACTCTGAGACAGCCCGTACCTTTCACATATCTCAGATATCGGATCAAAATACCAATAACGTCTGACAAATACGTTCTGCTGCTCTTTAGGGTATCCTTCCAAAAACTTATCTATAAGTCCTGCCAGGAAGTTAGCCTCAAACTCCTGCTCGGTACCGTTCTGCGTCGGGATACATTCAGCCATTTCTAAAGTAAGTTCGGTTACCACAGCATCTCTTTTCTGCCTGCTGTTTTTCCTTAATACGTCTATAGCTAAATGTCTTATTATCTTCCCTAAAAATGCGAACAGATACTTCCTGGGTTCATTTGGCGGTATCAGATTCCATGCCTTTAGATACATGTCATTCTCACATTCCTTGGCGGTCTCTATATCATTCAGGATATTATCAGCAATACTCTTAAGCCTTTCCCCATATTTTTCTTTGGTTCTGGCTATAGCTTCTTCATTGCGGGATAAGTAGAGCTCTACAATTTCATTATCATCCACAAAGCTTTCCTCCGTTTTTTAAGGCCTTCACTCTATATAGCGATATTTTTTTCGGATAGGTTGCATATGTAAAAAAATACCGTCCAAGGTTAGTATACACAAAACCCTGAACGGTGTCCATATTACATATTTACCGTAAATGTGAATTTTCGTTGTTCTCTCGGTATTTATTTCATCTCTACTCAGTATCCCCCATAAAAACTTAATCAAATCTTAAAGAGTTTACCTGTTTATTCTTAAAAACTTACGTGCTATACTTAACTTAACATATATGTTACGAGCAACAAAAAAGAAAGGAACAAATATTTATGCATAAAATCCTGATATGTGACGATGACAGAGATATAGTTAATGCTTTAAAGCTCTATCTGGCTGACCCGGATTATTGTTTTTATGAGGCATATGACGGTGAACAGGCTGTAGAAATAGTCAATAACGAAAAAATCGACTTAATCCTGCTTGATATCATGATGCCCAAAACCGACGGTATCAAAGCCATGTCACTGATCCGTGAAAAACATAATATCCCGGTCATACTGCTTACTGCAAAAAGCGAAGAATCCGATATAGTGCTCGGACTTAACGTTGGTGCGGATGATTATATCACAAAACCTTTTAACCCCATAGAGGTGGGAGCCCGCGTTAAAGCTCAGCTCAGAAGATATCTGTATCTGGGTTCTAAGGAAAAAAGTGACGATGTGATCATGATCGGAGGCATTGAACTTGATGACAGAAGTAAAAAGGTGACTGCCGACGGGAAAGAAATATCACTTACCCCCAAAGAGTACGAAATACTTAAACTTCTGATGAAAGAACAAGGCCGCGTGTTTTCACCGAAAGAAATATATAATACTATTTGGAAAGAGCCCTGCTACGGCGGCGAAAATACTGTCGCTGTGCATATAAGACACCTGAGGGAAAAAATAGAGATTGACCCCACAAAGCCAAGATATATCAAGGTCGTATTTGGTCAGGGCTATTGTTTTGAAAGGAGAATCCTTACATGAAGAAAATATTCAGGACCATAGGCGGAAAGATATTTCTTTTTCTGATCTGCCTTGTGGGAATATGTGGGACCGTTATCTGCACGGGTGCCGCAATATACTGTTACGAAAAAGGTATTTATACTAAGAGCCAAGGCGATTATTTCGGAGAACAATACAGCAAAAAAATTCTCAGCGATTGGCTGGTAAAATACAATAATTATGAAAGATACCCGGGACCGGGATATACCAAGACAGACGGAGTTATCGTATATAAGGAAGAAACCAATATCCTGTATAAGGTATATGAACCCGGAGGAACCGGAAATATTCTGAAAGCCAAAACAGCCGGAGTTGACGATTATAATACCGAGGATACTGTTTATACCTATAAAACCTGGTTATACTGTAGTATAAACGCATACCACTCCGATTCAAACCCCATCTGGAATTACGGTGGTGTTTCATCAAAATGGTATAATTTTAATATTTCAGTCGGTACTGACCTGATAACTAAAGAGCTGATCATTGAGGCAAGAGTAAGAAAAGGCTTTCCGGTAACCGATGAGTATGCTTTAGGTATGAAAAATGTGCTGCTCGGTTACCGATATAAATATACCGTCCTTTGGGCGGGCGGAGTTGCACTGCTTCTCACCATTATTTGTTTTATCGGCCTGATGTGCGTTTCTGCAAGACGCAGGAAAGATGACGGAATATACCCCGGTCCGCTTAATGCCATACCACTTGATATACTTATAGGTGTATCAATATTGATTTATTATGTCATTCAGGATGCGGCCGGCAGTGATCTTAGTAACGGAATCCCTGCAGTAATATTTGCATTATGCCTTACCTCTACCATATTATACCTTTGCATGAGTGCCGCTGCCAGGATCAAGCAGCATACCCTGATAAAAGGGTCATTAACATACCGGTTACTAAAGGTATTGTTTTCCTTCACAGTAAAAGTTTTTAATATTCTGAAAGAAGGACTATTAAACATCCCTCTTTTCGGAAAAATAACTTTCATTCTGATATGTGATTATCTTGCAGATATCCTGATAATCTATATTGCACATGAGATTGACTCGGTAGAAGCCTCAATAATCCTTTTAGCCGTAAAAACAATATTGATACTCGCTTTCCTTATCTTTATATGTTTAAAGCTAAAGCTTCTGCAAAAGGGAGCCGAGATGATGGCCGAAGGTAAACTTGACTATAAGATAGACACCAAGGATATGCTTCTGCCATCCATAAAAAAGCATGCGGAAAACCTTAATACGATATCCGTCGGTATGACAAAAGCAGTGGACGAACGCTTAAAAAGCGAGCGGATGAAAACAGAACTCATAACCAATGTCTCTCATGATATAAAAACTCCGCTTACTTCGATAATCAATTATACAGGTCTTATCAGCAGGGAAGAATGTAATAATGAAAAGCACCGCGAATACTGTGATGTGCTCACAAGGCAATCCGAAAGACTTAAGAAACTGCTCGAAGATCTGGTTGAAGCATCCAAGGCCGCTACAGGCAACCTGGAAGTCACGCTTGCACCATGCGACGCCTCAATATTCATTACACAGGCCACCGGAGAATTTGAAGAAAAGCTGAATACAGCTCATTTAAACTTTATAGTTAAAAAGCCCGAAGAACCTGTAATGATCATGGCCGACGGACGGCGTATGTGGAGAATATTTGATAATCTGTTAAACAATATCTGTAAGTATTCTTTACCGGATTCAAGAGTTTATCTCACCCTCGAAAAAGATGATGTGTATGCCAGATTTATCTTTAAAAACACATCTGCAAATGAACTCGACGTATCAGAAAACGAACTGATGGAACGTTTTGTACGAGGGGATTCTTCAAGAAATACAGAAGGAAACGGACTGGGATTATCCATAGCCAAGAGCATGGCTGAACTTCAAGGCGGCAGCCTTAAAATCGAGATCGACGGAGATCTGTTTAAAGCTATCCTCAGTATTCCGATAGCATTCGCTTAGCTAATCCATACAGCCCCACTGGTTTCATATGTAAAAAAACACCGTTCAGGATTAATATGAACAAAATCCTGAACGGTGTCTGTAAATCTAAAATTGTACGAGAAGAAAATATTACCTGTCAGGATATCTTCTTCTTATTGAAGTATACCATAGCCCCTTCTCTTAATTCAGCAGTCAAGACGTTGATGTATTCACTAGCCTTGTGGCCGCTCGGAGCAGTAACATAAAGACGATTATACAGTCCGTAATATACCTTATATTTACTATTGCTGCCACTCACAGGGTCGAATCTGAAGCCGCAGGAGCAGTTTCTGGATTCATTATAGAACTCATCACGTACCTTGGTCTTATATGTTACATCACCGAGTGTAACAACTGCATTTTCATTCATCCACATCCAGGATCCGCTTTTCAGTATGAGACTGCCGGCGTCACCGGTAAGGCTTCCCGAAATGTCCAGACTTATGTCTTCATTTAGTGTAAGCGTGACACCTGATTTTATGATGAGTTCAACTCCGGCAGGAACAGGATAGTATTTGTCGGTATCCTTTAATGTAATATTTTTGGTAACAGTGACCTTTATCCCTGTCCCGACGGAACGACTTAATACACTATAGAATTCATCGGCTGATGTAACTGTATAAATATCATTACCATCACTATCTTTTTCGCTTTTACCGCCTGACCCTCCGGCAGAGATCTTTTTGCCGTTGAGTTTCAATGTATCATAGTTATCAAGGAGAAGCGAAGCTTGAAGTTCCTTTGCTTCTTTTTGGTCAGTTTCGAGGGTTATCTTTGAACCGTAACCTCCAAAAACTTTATTTTTATCATTGATCATCAGAGCAGAGGAACGGCCCGATGTCTTATCGCTTGAAGAAACCTTGTAGGTTGTACTTCCGTTTTTCCATGAGGCATCCTTAACTACTATGCAGCCTCCACTCATCTTTACTGCTTTGGCACTGTTTGTCAGAGTACCGAGGATGGTCAGACGTGCTTTTAAGGTAAGCTTTTTGCCCTTCTTGATCTTGACCTCTGTTCCAGGATATATTACAAGAGGATCATTGATGGTAAATGATTTTGTTATGGTTATCGTACCGCCGGTAGACTTGCATTTCTTAAGTGCAGAAGCTAAAGCCTTTTCACTCTTGACTTTTATAGATGCAGGCTTACCTGATACAGTAGAGTTATCCTTTACGGCACCTATACCCGAATTGATGTTAGTATAGGATGCGTCGCTGAATGCATCCTTTTCCGAATTCTCATAGTGGGAGAAGTCATTGGTTCCGGATCCTGTAATTACATACTTTACGGCATGCGGAACATATATCTCAGCGTTAAAGAAAGTGTTTTTGTCCCCTGTCTCATATATCAAACGGTCATGTGCGTCATAAAAGCTAAGTTTGCCGGTACCGTAAAAGGTACCGCCGATACCTTTTATCTCACGACCGAGAACTTGCTGACAATAAGCAAAGGCTTCAGTATAATCGACAGTGAGACTGTCCTTGTACTTGATATCGCATACTGCCTCAAGTGTTGTTTTGCCTTCATAATTGCATATGATGCCTAAAAGACCTTTGACCTGTTTGGTATCGGTGTAGTCCGTTTTTGAAGAGTAAAAAGATTCTTCGTTAAATTGGGCTTTAAACCACTTGTAAAAATCCTTTACAAAGGATTTTGAAAGATTTTTTTCGATAATAGCAAGCTCGGTTTTGTTTGGAATCTTATAGCCAAGGTCCGAACTGTGTTTTGAATATTCCTTTTTGTCTGCCTCAAGGACTTTTTTCAGACCGTCATCCCCGTATTTTTCGCGAATGTATTCAACTATCCAGTAGCTGGGTTCATGTCCGCTATGCCCGGGCTCAAGGAAAAAGTATTTTTTGATATTGTCTTCTGTAACCCAGTTGATATCATAGTCAACATCAAGCCCACATTCATTTATGCCATAAGCGGCGATGTTTGAGATCTCGTTTTGGCGCTCGCTGTATCGGACACGGTCTGCGTACTTCTTCGAGAGAAGGGTTTCTATCGTTCCGGCATAGCTTTCAGCATATCCTTCCGTCAGGATATCTCCGACATATCCAAAGTTCCTGAGCTGTATAACATGAAGCAGTTCATGGATGATCGTATTGAACTCGTCTGTAATCCGTCCGGATACAGCTTCGTCCTCATAAAATGATACTCCTATATGTGAAGCCGATTCAATGGCAGCGCCGTATTCACCGTATGTATGGCGCTTTTCAATATCGATAATCGGTTTTTTGCCTTCATAATTGACAGGTGAAGATTTGGGCATAAAGCTTAGTTTTGTCTTTTCTTCGATGATACCCATGATCTCGTCAATGATGGCAGGAAATGATTCATCGATATATACACCGGCTTCGACCTTTAGTATAAATCTGTCATATTCGATCTCGTAATCCTTGGCGCTGCATAAGGGGAATTCGTATCCCTCTATATGCTCCATGTATTCACCTGCTTTTAACGGTCCTAATGCAGGTGCATCAGCACCATACACTGCTTTGGGCAGAGTCAGCACGATAAATAAAAACGCCATAAGTACAGATGTTATCATAGCTTTCCGTTTCATAAAATACCTCCTGTCATATAAAAATACAATATTCCTTCAAACATCCCCTTCTTTTACCTGGTAAACTGTGATATGAATTTCCAAGCCTGCTCGTTAGTATGATGACGGCACTCATGTACCTGATTGTCGATGCTTGCAAATGCTGTACGGCATACACCATCCTCACTGTCATAGTAGTTGATGGTGAGGTTGGCGTCACGCGAGTCGTCATGTACTACCTCTACGCGGTCACCGGAGATACCGTAGATCTTGTTCTCCCAGTTATCCTTATCCGCATAATTAAGGTCAAACTTCTTCTTTAACTTATTGGTCTCGGCTGCATACTGTATCCTCTCTAAGCCTGTCTCAGCCTGGAAAGGCAGTTCGGGTAAGTGTGACTTCTCTCCGCCTGCATAGAAAAGCGGTACGGGTACTGTTGTATTGAGCTTGTCTCCCAAGTCTTTTCCGAACGGATTGTTCCTTACGGGGAACAGTGCACACTGGGGAGCCATGCCTGCGAATACTTCAGGGTACTCCTGATACATATCCCATGTCTTGCCGCTGCCCATTGAGAAGCCTGAGCAGTAGATACGGTGCTCATCTATCTTATACTTCTTCTTAAGGTCGTTTAATACCTCTATAACTTCGGTAGCTGTCACATCCTGGTGGTTCTCTATAGCTACATAGAGGAATCCGTATCTGTGAGCTATCTCCCACCAGCCCGATACGAATGTTAAGTACATGGTGGAGTCTCCGCCGCCATGGAAGCCTATAAGAAGCGGAACAGGTCCGTTGTCAAACAGATCGTTGTTATAATATGCAAAATAGCCTACCTTATGCTCTTTTGCATCCTTATATCTTCCCCTGTTGTCAGGTGATGTCTGAACAAGTGTGAAGCCTGCTTCTTCTGTCATGTTAAGTGCTGCAAAATCAGGCTCGATCTCCATGTTGCCGCACCACATCTTGAACTGGCGTACAAATGCCTTAAAATCAGCCTTGTAGTCAGCACTGTCCTTTAAGAGGAGATTCTGGCAGCCGTCAAAAGCAGCATTGATCTCTGCGCTGTTGCCTACGCTCAATATTCCTATATCCTTACGCTCCACATCAGGTGTAACGCTTAAGCCTTCCATGGAGAGACATGCCGGAGTGATCTCTCCGGGACCCCATAAGTACTCGCCCTGCAGAGTTTTTATCAGATTCTTAGCCACATAATCGGCCGATGCGCCGTAGCTGTATATATCTGCCCTGAATATGGCTCCCTTTACAAAGAAGCCCTTAAACTCTCTGGTAAAGAAATCCGTGATCTCTATGATGCCGTCCTTATAATAAGGATTCATCTTTATCTCGCCGATAAGTGATACATATAAGCTCTCGTCCGCATTTTTCCATGCGCCCTCACATGTGGGATATACGAAAAGCACACTTGAATCAACTGCTGAAGCTATATCAGCAAGGCCGCTCTCCTTAGCGAAGTTTACAGCCTCCTCCATGGACTTCCTGTTCTCCTCAAATACAAGTAACAGAGGAGCTCTGAAGCTGTAATTTACTACCTCACCGTCGATATCTGTCTTAGGTACATATACCTTCAGATAAAACTTCTCAAATTCATGCTCCCAGTACTTTCCGCCATCCGCCATAACAGTCACGGCGGGTCTTTCCATCATTGCCATAAAATACCCTCCTAAAACGTTTTTGTAAAACCCTTAAAAAAAGCCCTGTGATACTAAGACTTGAAAGTATCACAGGGGTCCTTAGTAATTTATTATTATAACAAAACATATATGAAAAAACAACCGGAAAGTTGCTTTTATGATACAGGTATTGCTAAATTTACCTTTTCCTTCATCCAGCTAAGAAATGCCTTTCTAAACTCATCATAGTTCTCAGGGTGCTTGGTACCGCAGGCTGAGATATTTAAACCGTCATCAAAACTAAAGCTTACCTGGAACCACTCGGCATTGTTGTAGTCTTCCGCTGTCTCATCGTAGTCATACCAGTTAAGTATCCCATAGTCATCTATCATTTTCTTTACTTCATCGAGTCCTATATCCTTTAACGGAAAAGTGAGCATATAGTGCTGCTCTCCTACAGGGAAATACTCTCCGCTCTTAGAGGTATACTTAATATCGAGGTTATTCTCACGGATATTTTCATCAAAGATATGGAAGGTATATGAATCACTGCCGGAGGTTCCTTTTTGAAGGAAATAAACGTATATGCCATTAAGGTTTCCGTTTATGCCCTTGGCTATTATTTCGGAGCGGTACTTATCAAGGCAGGCCTTCTTTACCGGAGCCATCACATTATTAAGCCCAGTCTCAAACTCTCCGTACCCTTCAGGATAGGCATTGCTTCCGTGCGCACTCATCTCACTTCCGTCATTGAACTTGATAGTTAACGAAAATCCGTCACCGTCCAGGACATTTTTATTCACCTTATCAAAGCCGTCCCATTCCCAGACTTTACAGTCTTTATAGAGCTGCTCCAAGTCCCCTAAGACTACCGGCTCGCACTCGTATTCCATCTCACCGTATGCCTGATGCTCACCGTCCTCAAAGTTAAATACGGTCTTACCGTCTTTAGATGTCACGGTAAAGTCAGAACCTATGCGCATCCCGTGATATCCGTAATAAAACGATGCTATACCGCTTTCATTGGGTTTCGCCTTTGAGCCCTTGCCGCCGGTACCCTTTACTCCCGAGCACCCTCCGAGTATCATAGACAGAATCCCCATAAATAGTAAACTCCTTATTGTTTTATTCTTTAAACGGAACATTTAATTCTCTGAATATCAGACATCTTCCCTCTTTGCTACCACTACACCGCCGGTCTTAAATATAGAATCTGCGGGTACAAAACCTCTTACCATGGAAAGGGGGTATACATTTGAATGCTTTCCTACTACAGTACCGGGGTTAAGCACGGAGTTGCAGCCTACTTCCACATTATCTGCCAGCATGGCACCGAACTTCTTTAATCCTGTCTCAACCTTGGTCCCTTTATAGTTTACCGTGACTAAAGTCTTATCCTGTTTTACATTTGATGTTACGGCACCGGCACCTGTATGTGACTTAAAGCCGAATACCGAGTCGCCGACATAGTTATAATGAGGTACCTGTACTTTATTGAAAAGGACTACATTCTTAAGCTCTGTAGAGTTGCCTACTACACATCCCTCACCTACTATGGCTTTGCCGCGGACAAATGCGCACTGCCTTACCTCGGTATTTTTTCCTATGATGCAGGGACCTGTGATACTTGCGGTAGGTGCCACTGTCGCCGACTTAGCTATCCAGATATCCTCTCCCTTTTTCTCGTACTCCTCAGGATCGAGTGTGGGACCTAACTTCTTGATAAAATCCCCTATCTCGGGTAATACTTCCCAAGGGTAGGTTTTCCCTTCAAAAAGCTCTGCCGCTATTGTCTGCGATAAATCGTACATGTTCGCAATCGTCATTTCACTGTAATCTGCCATTTTACTGTCCTCCGATAATCATTATGAATGGATATACTTAGCATATCCGGATACAATTTTATACTATTAAGCGGGATTGTCAATAATATGTTATATGACGTAATATCGATTATTCTCCGAAAATCTTATCAAAGCATTCATAAAGATTGTTGTACCGTTTGAGAAGTTCCCCTTCCTCTCTCTTTATCTTCTTTATGTTTCCTTCCCTGCCGGCTGCCTCCAAAGAGGATACATACTTAGCAAACTCCGAAGCTCCTATGAGGCGGGCAGAGTTTTTAAGGTCACTGATCATTACCGTGAAATTATCATAATCTTTCTTGTCAAGATCCTCCTTTATCATTTCCATAGCCTTCTTCGCCGTTCTGTAAAAGCTGCGGCAGATGGCAATATAGGAATCTTTGCCTCCCGAAATATCTATACCCTTTACTATATCCATTCCTTCTATCATGGATATCTTATGCAGCAGGTTCTCTTCTTCCAGTTCTTTTGAAGTATGGTCATTTTCATCATAGACCATAACAATCTTGTCATCAGGGAGATAGCTCTCGATCATAGCTTCAAGTCTGGCTCCGTCAAGAGGTTTGGCAAGGTAGTTTGTATAACCGAGGTTTAAGTATTCTTCACGGGCACCTTTTACTACATGAGTAGTAAGTACAACTATCGGAGTTTCGGCATTGAGCGGACAGAGGGTCTTTATATTGTTCATGGTATCATCCGCGGTCGAGCCCGGCATCTTGGAATCGATCAGGATGATATCATATGGTGTTTTATGAGCAAGCTGTTCCGCTTCATCACCGTTATGTGCCACATCGGTCTGAACCTCTATCCTCTTTAAAAGATTTCTGGTAACGGTGATGTTCATCTCGTTTTCATCTATGATGAGTATTTTGGCTCCCGGAGCATGATATCTTTCCTTTTGAGAGATCACCGTATTTCTTTCTTCAGGCTGTGTCTCGCCGTTCTTATCCGGTTCAAACTCTTCTATCCTGTCATGCTGTGAAAGCTCATGGATATTGTTTATAAGATTGATCAGTTTCTTACCTGCCGTATCAATGTCGATGGCATATTTCTTTATATGCTCTTCATTAGATTCCCTTATTATCATCGTATCCATTCCGATGATGGCATTTATGGGGTTCTTTATCTCATTGGACATATTGGCTAAGAATTCCGATTTGGTCCTGTTTGCATTTTCCTCCATATGCAGTGCACGCTCCAGCGCTTCGGATTTTTCACGTTCGAGCTGTGAAACGACAAGCTCATGCCTGCCGGTCTCTTTTCTTCTCTGCGACCACAAAGCTCCCTGTACGATGGAGATTACGATAAATACGATAAAAGTAAACACCATCAGGGTAAAATACAGTAGGAATCCTACAGTTTCAAACAATTCTTTTTCTTTTGAGAAAACATATGTCTGTTTGGATAATTCCCTGCCTCTTTCGTCCAGTACGCTTATAACAAAATCATGATTTCCGTATGGTATGTCGTAGTAGGTTACGCTGCCAAGCTTGCTGGACAGCACTATGTTTTTGCTGGCATCCACACCGCTTAGGAAATAGCTTACATACGGGTCGGATGACGTGTAGTTATTGATCTCGAGATTGAGTTCGATACGATCGGTATCCTTAGGGATAAAAATAGTACCGACCTGAGTGACATCCTTATACTCTCCGTCTAAGGTTACCGATGTTATCTTGGTTTTAAACTCCTCAACATTCATCTCATAATTGTTGAGGTCAAGCATATATATACCGCTGGTACCGCAGATAAATAAATGCTCGTCATCTGTTTTATAATTCCATGCATTACTGGTGATACTGCCGGGAAGACCTGCCTTAGTATCAAGAAGCATATAACTGTCCATCCTGCCGGTTTCAAGCAGTGTCTCATATTCGCTTATATATATGCCGGCTCCGCCTAAAACAAATATCTCACCTGTCTTATTAAGTGCTATATCGAAATTGTTATAATAAGGCATTCTTATTTCCGAGATCTTAAACGAACTGTCCATATAACACATGCCGCTTCCGGTCATAACGAAATACCCGTCTGCTTCGGGATCCTTTACTACTCTTAAGATCACACCCGAAGGAAGTCCGTCCTCACATGTGATATACCTTTCAAGCCGGGCATTTTTTATGATTGCGATACCGTCTCCGTCGGTCCCGCCCAGGATCTTTCCGTCTTTCGTCTCCAGGATATTCAGTACAGTACCGCCTGCAAGGTCAGTCCCGAGCTTTAGCTCTCCTATCACCTTATGGTCCTTCATGAATACCATTCCGACATCACTTGAAGATATAACGGTACCGTCAGAAAGCACCTTTACCACTCTTATCATTTTGGATGTCTTATCTAAGCTCGCATATTCACGTAAGGTTCCGTCAGGGGTCAGTTCCATAACACCCCGGTCGTAAGTAGCCAAAAGGAGGTTACCGTCATTACCTATATCAAGACCTCTTATCCTGTTACCTGACAGTGCCTCGGTCACCTCATTTTTAATACTTTCTCCATTATCAACATCCAAGATCTTCAGGCCGTCATTCGTCGCAACATGGAGGTAACCGTTCCATGCTTTTATGGCGTTGCAGACTGTCGTCTTCTCATTACAGAGCTTAAACACATCCGTAAAGCATGATCTGCCCAGACACAGCAGACCGCATCTTGACGAAGTAAACCACAGATTGCCCTGGTAATCCTTATATATATGGTCTATGGAATTATTGAAAACACCTGTCTCTATCATCGTAAGGTGTTCTTTTTCATCTATATATCCTATACCGTTATCGGCGGCAATAAAAGTGATATTATCTTCAAAATAAAAATCTCTGATGGTCTTCATCCCGGGAATGGAAACGGATCTTATAAACCTGAAATCACCATCATCAAACCTGTATATAACTATCTTTTCGGCATCAGTACCGATATAGATATTATCTTCATTATCTACTCTTATACCCTTAGCAGAAAAGCCGCTTAAGGAAAGCTCGGCTACGCGGTCACCGTTTTCGTAGCAGCTTACCCCTCCGATATTATTCATGACTATCATATGTCCTTCTCTGTCCGGAGAAAGGTCCCTGATATTTCCGGCATGAACATCCGTCTTAACTATCCTTACATCTCCTTTATCATATTCGGCAACTACCAGACCGCCGGTAGTACCGAAGTAATATAGTCCGTTGCTGTCCCTGGAAATACACTTGACCGAATTTGAAGGAAGACCGTTGTTCGTATTCAATGTCACCCATGACATATCAATATTCAAAAGCGTTACTCCCGAATCCTGGGTTCCTGCCCAGAGACGATCCTCATTATCGACAAATAGGGTCTGGACAGAACGAACAGTATTGATATTGTCTATAAGGACAAATTTGGAACCGTTGAACCGGAACAGACCCCCGTATGTACCGATCCACATTGAGCCGTCAGCAGTCATAGCCATATCATTTAAGCATCCGCCCGCAAGACCGTTTTCACTGTTATAGAGCTTTTCGACAAAGCTGATCGCACTGTCAGCCTTTGCCCCCGACACCCCTGTCATACCCGTAAAGATATAAACAAGTATAAGCCCTAAGGAGACCTTTTTCAAAAGCTCCTTCTTTAATGCCGCCGCTCTTTTTCTTTTTCTGAACCGTTTACTTATATTCAATCCGAAATATATAAGAAGCATAGCTGCCAGCACATCGGAAAAGCACACGAATATAGCGGCCAGCACATATCCGAGCCAGACAGGTGATGAAATACTTTCCAGATAATCAAATATGGCATCTACAATGTAGAACCCGCTTTTACCATCATTGATGCTTAAATTTATCATTATCATGATCGCAGCCCTGATAACCGTAAAGAAAGCTGTCGCGCTGAATATCAATGAAAATCTCTCGAAAAATCTGTTATGCTTTACTAAAAGTCCTGCGGCCACGGCAACAAAAACATCCGCGATCAGATAATACCAGTCTGCCAGACTGAATATAGACGAAAACGCGCAGCCGACAACAACCGCTATAACACCTGTAACGGGTCCTTCAAGATATGCGGCAAGTAACGTTCCGCACAGATTGAAATACATGGGCCATTCAAAGTGAAATGCTGTATAACGGCCCGCTACATTAAGTATTACCGCGATCACAGCTATCAGTATCCTTTTCCCCCATTTATTCATTCCCGGTCAGCTCCTCTTCTACAGATTCTTTTCACCCATTATGTCCAGGAAGGCGGTCACTATCTCCGGATCAAACTGCTGCCCCCTGTTGTTTATAAGCTCTTCACGTATCTGCTCACGCATAAGCTTATTTCTGTATGGTCTGTCATTGCTCATGGCGTCATAAGCATCAGCAACCGCCACTATTCTTGCGATAAGAGGTATCTCATCTTCTTTTTTACCGTTAGGATATCCCTTTCCGTCATATCTCTCATGATGGAAAAGTGCAGCTTCAAATGCCATCGGGATGCTTTCTATCTCTTTAAGTATCTCAGCTCCGTGCGTGGTATGTGCCTTTACCTCGGCATATTCGGTACTGGTTAATTTGGTGGTCTTTCTTAATATCTGCTCATCTATGAAAACATTTCCGACATTGTGGAGAAGCGCTGCATTATATACAATATCGCAGTCGCTTTTATCCATTCCCATTTTTTCGGCTATCATTCTGGAATAATCAGCCACCCTTTCGGAATGTCCCTTTGAATAATAATCCTTGGAATCTGCCAGAGAGCAGCAGACACTGAACACATCTGTGAGCATCCTGCTCTTACTCTCAAGCCTTCCTTCAAAATGAACGGAAACCATAAATATAGTTCCGATTATAAGGAAGGATATAACAAGCAAAGCGAAAGCTGCGATAAACAGTGTTCCTTTTGTCCCGTCCCATATAGACCTGTGTATCCTGTATGAGAGCACACTGTCGGAAAAATCTATATTACCGGAAATATTGTACATGATGATTCCGCAGGTACATGTTCCGGAATAATCCTCATTTCCCCTGATCGGCACTTCAGAATAAGTTTCATCGGATGTGGGATAATACATAATATAATCCCCTCTTTTAAGAGGAATGAGCAGATCCTGGTTGGCCTGATGGAATTTAAGCTTCAGATCATCAACTTTGACGTCCGCAAAAGATAAGGTCTGCGAAACATCATTGCCCTCACTGTCAATCTGATGGATTTCGAATTTGCCGTTCCATCCGTTGTTGATATAGCAATCCTCTTTAAGATTTATACGAAGGTTCCAGTCCTCAATATAATAATGGGAATTGTTTGTGATCGTAAAATCAAATATCGTTCCGAACATATCCGAATCAAACCCCGTATCGGCTTTGGCTTTAGGCCAGGAACCCGATGACCCTCCTCTCGGATGGATATCAAGCAAGGCTTCAGTCACTGATGAGCCCGGGGTAACTGTATTCCATTCACCGTTTTCATTGCTGATATTGATCACATGGATTATGAACAGTACCGTGACAAGCAGCGCTAATCCCAATACAGAAAATGTAACTGCCTTTATCGCTTTTTTTACATTATCTACCCTGTTCAACTTTATACCTCCGCTCTATCATCCTTTTTTCAAAAACATCTTTGGAAAGAGGCCTGTCAAAATAATAACCCTGTATGATCTCGCATCCGAATGAAAGAAGCGTATCCACCTGCTCTCTCTGTTCAACACCCTCAGCAAGTGTCTCTGCTCCGATAGCCTTGGCCAGCTTGATCATATAGCCCAGTATCGCCAGATCCTTGGCATAAGCCTTATCTACAAAGCCCTTGTCGATCTTTAATGTATCAAAGGTTACTTCCCTTAGCAGGCTGAGCGACGAGCTGCCGCTTCCGAAATCATCGACCGCAACCCTGAAGCCGCGTTTATGCAGATCGTCCACGAAATTTTTAAGCACGCTTATAGGGAACTCATCTATCGTCTCCGTGATCTCTATCTCGATCATTTTCTTGGGTACATGATATTCCTGTACGACCGCTTCGATATCTGCCGCAAGGTTCTCATTGGAAAGATTCCTTCGGGAAAAATTGACGGATACCGTAGGAGGTACCAGACCTTCCTCTATCCAGCGCGATATATCCGCACATACGTGTCTTAGCATATAGAAATCCATATCGCACATGAGATCCTTGGTCTCCATGATGGGTATGAATTTCCCGGGCGGGATAAGCTTGCCGTTCCTGATCCATCTGACAAGAGCCTCCGCACCGCAGAGAGTATTGGTCCTGCTGTTGACCTTAGGCTGATAATATGCCACAAACTCCTCGTTAGCCATAGCAATGGGGATATCGGATGAAAACTGCTTATCTTCCTTGATGAGAGTCCTGAGTTCGGCGCTCATGTAGGTAACCCTGTTGCCTGCCGATTTACCGTAGTTCAATGCTTCATACGCATTTGATATGACTTCTTCTCCGCTCTCGTCCCCGGCTCCGATATTATATATTCCGGCATATGCCGCGATATCAATGTTGTAATCGTTATCATTCTCTGAGAATCTTACCTTTGTGGATGAAAGCTGTGCAAGGAATAAGTCGAGATTCCTTTTAAGTATTATGGCGATAAATCTGTCGCCTCCCTGTCTGGCCAGTACTTCATCGTTTCTTACCGACTTTGCGATTGCAGCTGCATATTCGGCCAAAGTTCTGTTTCCGATATCCATTCCGTATCTGTCATTTACTATTCCGAATCTTTCAAGGTCAAAATAACATACGGCGTACTCTTCTTTTTTCGGATGCTTAAGTATATCATTAAGTCTCTGGGTACATGCACTCTCATTTAAAAGACCTGTCTTAAGCTCAGTGGTCTCGAGCATCCTCTTTTCCCTGATATCTTCTATGCTCTTAAAATGTATTGCATAAAACAGTACCGCCAGAGCTATGGCATTTTCGGTATTTCCTCCGGAATATCCCGAAATAAACCTTTCTCCCGCAATATTGACAAGTATAAATACAATACCTGTAACCACCGTTACAAGTTCACTTATGCCGAGATTAAAATCACATTTTACAAAAGAAAAAATGCCGATCAGCACTAGATATAGTATAAGAATTGAATATGTTACCGGAAACAGCGGTCCGGTTATAAAGCCGTTTCCCTCCGCATAAGAGAACACAAGGTTAAAAGAATAAGGAAGGTCAACAATGAAGAGCAGGGATGCCAAAAGCAGCGGTATCCCGAATAACAATTTCTTTTTTGTGCTGTCATTCCTCAGCACCAACATAAGGAATATATACATCATCGCCGGGCGGAGTATATAACATACCGTTGATAATACTTTTCTCCATACAGTTCTGTATGCCAATCCCGACAGAAAGACTTCAACATTAGAGCATATCGATTCTACTAATACAAGTATTATCAATGCGATAAATACTCCTTTTGTCTTGCTGTACATTCTTCTGTTAAAAGCTATGATACAGATCAGGATAACAATAATAAATATAAAAGTGTAATACTTGCTCAACAATTCGCCAAAAGACATATTTACACCTCTTTAATCACATAATTATGCAAGGTATATTATACATCTAAATTCATTATACGTCCATATCAATCCGTATTTTTCCGATGGATTATTTTGGTGTATTGGGGGTGATGTCGGGAGCCGGTTGAGATGACGGATTCCGAATAAAGGAGTCTAAGGTCCCTAAGGTCGGGTGGAATGCCTGCCTCCGGATAAAACCCGTCTTCGCTTGCCGCAGGGATATGCTATGGTGCCATTTATCCTTTCACTTCGAACGCTTGCAACCGGGTGTCCGCCTGATGCCGGACACCCTTAGGCTGCGCTCGAAATCCGATTGGGTAAATCGGATTTCGTCTCGTTACAGGATGCATGGCACTCATGCATATCCACTGCCGCTTTATGGTTTTATCCGGAGGCAGGCA
>JAFRSU010000052.1 GCA_017427415.1 Lachnospiraceae bacterium
GGTAACAATATTTTCCTGCTATATACGATAGTAGTATGGGGGTCAGTGCTGATTTCGGCGTTTGTCGACAATATTCCATACGTTGCTACGATGCTTCCGGTACTTACGGCTGTTACTGCTTCGCTCGGAATAGAACCATATCTTTTATATTTTGGTTTGCTGTCCGGAGCTACATTGGGAGGGAATATTACCCCAATAGGAGCATCAGCAAATATAACGGCAGTAGGACTTTTAAAGAAAGAGGGGTATAATGTCTCTTTTAAGGAATTTATGAAAATAGGAGTACCTTATACTTTGGTAGCGGTTCTGACAGGATATGTTTATTTCTGGTTAATATGGTCATAATAAAGTACACACTTTTTATGTGACAAGGGGATGGTCCCCCTGTCACAAAGTACTATAAAAAAAGGGCTCTGTCCGGACAGAGCCCGTATACTTTACAGCTTTTTAATGGTATTATCGGCCAGTGCAAAATTACTCGGTTCTGAGTGCGACTACAGGATCTTTCTTTGCGGCACTTCTTGAAGGAATGATACCTGCAATGAGTGTCAGCAGCATACTGATCAGAACGAGTATGGCGGCTACGTGTATCGGAAGCCGTGCACTTAAGTTTTCGATACCGGTAACCGAATGCAGTATCGCATTAATGGGGATGCACAGGATATATGTTACTATAACTCCCAGCATACCGGAGGTAAATCCTATGATAACCGTCTCGGCATTGAACATGCTTGATACATTTCTCTTTGATGCACCGATAGCACGCAGGATACCGATCTCTTTTGTCCTTTCCTGTACTGATATGAGTGTAATGACACCGATCATTATGGAAGAAACGATAAGAGATACAGCTACGAAAGCGATAAGTACATAAGTTATGGCATTGATGATCGTGGTTACCGATGACATCATGATACCGACGATATCGGTGTATCTGATCTCTTTTATCTCATCTACAGTGTTATTGTATGCGGTAATGGTATCCGCAATGATATCTTTATTGGCAAATGATGATGCGAAAAGATTGATGGAAGAGGGGTTATCCTTATCTACGAGACATAAACTCTTAAGAATCGAATCGTAGTTGGAAGGAGAGAACTCCATGGTATCATCAAACATTACAGCACACTGCTCATCGCTGAAGGTCTTAAGAGTCATATCAAGCATCTGGGAAAGCTGTGCCGGACTCATCGCTGCCAGCTGATCTTTTACCTGTGCCGAATACTGTGCCAGATATTGTTCTTTCATGGAAGTCTTAAACATTTCCGTTAATTCTTCTTCACTCATGTTTGAAAGATATCCGGCAATCTGTTCCTCTTTCATGCCTGTCTGCGCTATAGCACCCTGTATCATCTGCTGGAGCATGGTATCCTTATCAAGACTTGAAAGGGTCTGCTGGATGGTCTGGTCTATAAGCTCATCGGAAGGAGTGCTGGCAATCTTTGTATAGAGAGCAGCTCTTCCTTCTTCATCAAGGCTGTTTACATATTCATGGAATTTAGCAGCTTTTTCTTCTGTTGTAAATTCATCCGAGCCTTTGAAGGGAAGTCCTGTAAGGACATCGGTATCCTTTGAAGCAAGCTGGGCTTTTACAACATCAGATTCTTTTGCATGATCGATAATATAATCGGTAAGGAGTGAGGTATAACCGATATGACCGTTTTCCTGAACACCGATCGCATTGTCCGAAACCTTGGCGATTCCGCATACCTTTAATGAAAGTCCGTTATCATAAAGGTACTTAAGACCTGTGGTGGTTTCCCTTAAGTCGGAATATGTACCGGTTGCTTCATCATAAATGTAAGCATCGCAGGGAAGTACGGTCTTAAACTCTAAGTTGCAGATATCCTCGTAACTCCATTTCTGTTCCTTGACTTCTAAGGCTTCATGCTTAATAACGGCCTCCATGTTCCTGTCCATTTCCTCTTTGCTCTTTAAACCGAGAGCATAGAGTGTCAGGTCATTAAGTTCGTTATGTTCGTCAACAAAAAGGATTATCTCGTTATAAGCTGTGGGCCAGTTGCCGTAAAGAATATCGTATTGTTCCTTAAGAACGGGATTGATCACATCACCGTCATTTCCGGGAAGCATTTCTTTCCAGAGAGCCGCACTGTTTTCCATAAATGCGTTCGACTGTGCTCCTAATGCAGAAGACTGGCTGATGGACATCATCATGGACATATCGATACCCATGAAATCCTTTATCATATCAGTCATAATCTGCGAAGCATCTGAGAGAATGATATCGCCTTCAAGGTTCTTAGTGTAGATCTTCAGGTTAGTATTATATGTATACTGAATTCCCAAAAGAGCATTTTTAAACTCGGATTCGGGATTGGCACGTTCGGCTTCGATATATTTTTTGAATGAAACGAGGTCGTTTTCCCTGCTCTCTAATGTGTTAAGGGAATTTACCAGTTCATATATCATGTTTTTCTGGTAGATGGCATCATTATCGTGCTGGATCGTCGACTCGGCCTTCCCCATAAATGTTGTAAGCAGACTGCTCATATCTACAGTTGAAGCCTGTATGGTGATGGGATAAGCGGACAGTGTCTGTTCCTGTACGTTATCTATAAACTCCGTAGCTCCGTTTGATGTGGCATAGATAAGTGCGATACCTATAATACCGATGGAGCCCGCAAAGCTTGTAAGGATCGTACGTCCTTTCTTTGTAAAAAGGTTTTTGAGTGACAGACCAAAGGCAGTCCAAAGAGACATGGAAGGTTTCTTGGTCTTATGGGACTCAACCTCTTTCTTTTTTGCAGCTTCAAGCTCTTTTGCGTATTCTTTGTCGTCTAATGGAGCCGAATCATCGGTGATAACACCGTCGAGCATCCTGACTATACGTGTCGAGTACCTGTTTGCCAGGTCCGGATTGTGGGTAACCATGATGACCAGACGGTCCTTGGCTATCTCCTTTAATATATCCATAACCTGGATACTGGTCTCGGTATCAAGTGCACCGGTGGGCTCGTCTGCAAGGATGATATCGGGATTATTAACTATCGCACGTGCTATGGCCACACGCTGCATCTGACCGCCGGACATTTCCGAGGGTCTTTTTTTCATCTGGTCCTTTAATCCTACTTTTTCCAAAGCTTCCTTGGCACGCTTACGGCGTTCTGCTTTTGATACACCTGATAATGTAAGTGCCAGCTCTACGTTGGTAAGTACATTCTGATGAGGGATCAGGTTGTAGGTCTGGAATACAAAACCGATGGAGTGGTTGCGGTAAGCATCCCAGTCACGGGCTTTGTACTCTTTGGTACTTTTTCCGTTGATCACAAGGTCACCGTCTGTATACTTGTCAAGACCGCCTATGATGTTAAGCATGGTGGTCTTTCCGCATCCGGAAGGACCGAGGATGGAAACAAACTCGCTTTCCCTAAACTGCAGGCTTACACCCTTTAAAGCGTGTACCTCTTCCCCGCCTGCGGGATAGTTTTTGATTATATTTTTCAGTTCGAGCATTACAGCCTCCTAAATACATTAATAAAACAGTGACTATTTTGCTACGAAAATCAGAATTTGTCAATGTTATTCTTTGTATATTAATATTTATTTAACAATATCGGAAAAAAACCAAATATATTTGCACCCGAAAACGAAAAAATAATGGTTGACATTTTGAGTTCTTTCCTATAAACTTGTAGCAGTCAGTTAAGAATGTAAAATAAAAGAAGACTGAAGTTTTTAGGAGGATATTATGAAGCATATTAAGACTGTTGAAACACGCAATCTTTGCGAGAGCGCAAAGAAGGGCGGATGCGGCGAGTGCCAGACCTCATGCCAGTCAGCATGCAAGACCAGCTGCGGTATCGCTAATCAGAAATGTGAGAAGAGCGATAAGGAGAAATAAGAATGAAGGATATCGCCTCTGAACGGAGGCGGTATTTTTTTTCGTGAACAGTAAACATACGGCCGTGGCGGCTGGGATAAGTAAAATATATAAAATGAAGGAAACGGTATTAAAATGATCCATCAGTATAAATCAGGCGGAATGAATATAGTACTCGACGTCTGTTCCGGTTCGGTACATGCGGTTGACGATGTGACATACGATATGATCGCCGCATACGAAGATATAAATAATGAGACTAAAGAAACGACTAAAGAAACAGTCTTTGCTGAACTTAACACAAAATACGGGACTGACAAGGAAGAGCTAAAGGAGATCTATGATGAGATAACCGAGTTAAAGGATGCGGGAAAGCTTTTCGTGGAAGATACTTATGAGGATATGGCAGGAGAGCTTAAGGCCAGGACCTCCGGTGTGGTAAAGGCTTTGTGCCTGCATGTAGCTCATACCTGTAACCTTAACTGTTCTTACTGCTTCGCCAGTCAGGGAAAATTCCATGGCGAGAGAGCACTTATGAGTGCAGAGGTCGGAAAAAGAGCAATGGATTTCCTGATAGAAAATTCCGGCACCAGGCATAACTTAGAGGTGGATTTCTTCGGCGGCGAGCCTTTGATGAATTTTGATGTGGTAAAGGAAGTCGTGGAGTATGCCAGAAGCATAGAGAAAAAGCATAATAAGAATTTCAGGTTTACACTGACTACCAATGGCGTGCTTATAGACGATGACGTGATAGAATATGCCAATAGGGAAATGAGCAATGTTGTTCTTTCATTAGACGGCCGTAAGGAAGTGCACGACAGATTCCGTGTGGACTATGCCGGCAACGGAAGCTGGGAGAAGATAGTACCGAAGTTCCAAAAACTGGTAGAAGCCCGCGGCGGAAAGAATTATTATATGCGCGGAACCTTTACGCATCTTAATCCTGACTTTTTGGAAGATATCAAGGTGATGCTTGACTTAGGCTTCAGGGAGCTCAGCATGGAGCCGGTCGTATGTGCAAAGGGCGATCCCATGGCACTTACGGAAGAAGATCTTCCTATAGTATATGAGCAGTACGAGAAGCTGGCGGAGCTTATGCTTCAGAAGGATAAGGAGGGTGATCCTTTTACCTTCTATCATTACATGATAGACTTAAAAGGCGGTCCCTGTATATATAAGAGGATATCCGGCTGCGGCTCGGGTACGGAATATATGGCAGTCACTCCGTGGGGAGATCTGTTCCCCTGCCATCAGTTTGTGGGTGATGCCGCATTTAAGCTCGGAGATATCTGGAATGGTGTAACGGCTAAGGCCGTACAGGAGGATTTTGCATCCTGTAACGTATATGCACGTGAAGAATGCAAAAACTGCTGGGCGAGGCTGTACTGTGCGGGGGGATGTGCTGCAAATGCATATCATGCCACAGGCTCGGTACGCGGTGTGTATGAATCGGGCTGTAAGCTCTTTAAGAAGAGACTTGAATGTGCGATCATGGTTGAGGTAGCAAGAACACTTGGGGAATAATGTGTCAAATAGGACTGTCACCATTGACATATTTATGTACTTAATAATAGGAGAGGGATATGAATACACCGATATACGACTTTGTAAAAGATTATGCTTCAAAGAATCCTGTAAGGCTTCATATGCCCGGACATAAGGGAAACTGCGTCAATGAAGGCACAACTGCGGGTTCATGGACGGATAAGGTTTCAAAATATGATATAACTGAAATAGACGGGGCTGATTATCTGTCAGCCCCTTGCGGTATTATTGCAGAGAGTGAAGCAAACGCCGGCAAACTTTTCGGGTGCAATACTTTTTATTCTACGGAAGGTTCCTCACTTTGCATCAGAGCCATGCTTTTCCTTATTAAGAAAAGAGCCATTATCAAAGGGAATCAGCGTCCGATGATACTTGCAGGACGAAATGCCCATGCATCATTTGTAAATGCTGCAGCCTTGCTTGATATAAGTGTGGACTGGATAATGCAGAAGGAAACCGATTCATATGAGAGCTGCACCATCACGGGTGATGATATCGAAAAAGTGATAAACGGATATTTGAATTCAGAATATCTTATAAAAAAACTGCCGGATGCGGTATATATAACAAGCCCGGATTATCTGGGGAATGTGACGGATATCAGGGAAATAGCCGAAGTATGTCATAAACACGGGATACCTCTTTTGATAGACTGTGCTCACGGGGCATATCTTAAGTTTTTAGACAGTTCGCTTTATCCTACGGACTTGGGAGCAGATATGTGCTGTTCGTCAGCACACAAAACCCTTCCCGTAATTACGGGAGGAGCTTATCTGAATATAAATAAGAATGCGGATCCGTTTTTTACGGAAAATGCAAAGCAGGCACTGTCTGTGTTTGCAACTACCAGTCCTTCGTATCTGATATTACAGTCACTTGATATCTGTAATAAGTATATTTATGAAAAGACCGAAAAAGGAAACAATGTTTTCCAAAAAGAAGCTGAAAAAGTCGAAAGATTAAAAGAGGCTTTTATTAAGGCAGGATATACTTTGACAGGCAATGAAGCCTTAAAGATAACATTGACGGTATCGGACGGGGACAGATTGGCAAAGGACCTTACGAAAGATAATATATTTGCCGAATACCATGATAAGGATCATTTAGTGATGATGTTCGGACCGGAGACCACCGATGATGATTATATAAAAATACAGAATGCACTGGAAAAATATGCCTCCGGACAAACAGAAGTCAAAAAGGAAGCAACAGGCTTAAGAAAAAGCGGAACAGGCAGAATAGAAACTCCCCGAAGAGTGATGTCCATGCATGATGCCCTTTTTGCAAAGACCGAGCAGGTTGAAGCAAAGGACTCTGTAGGAAGGACGCTGGCAGAGCCTGTGATCAGCTGTCCGCCGTGTGTTCCGCTGTATGTATACGGGGAAAAGATAGGCGAAGAAATATTAGGATATATTTCGGAAGAGAAAAACGTAAAGGTTGTATGTAACAAAAAGTAACACTTGAAAATGTAAATCAGTCGATCATTTTTTGTCAGTTCTGCGGGGCTTAAAGCCAGAGAATTTGTTTCGCTTGACCAGGCATTTTTCAGGTGTGAAGAATCCCTTGGGATAAAAGAAGAAAATGATTTTATGACCTTTATTTAAAAGGGAGAAGGAACGGCATTTGTTGTTCCTTCTCTTTTTGTTGACCAACTTTATTTTTTTTGATATAATGATAAATTGGTATTTTATGGAGGAATATAAGAATGAAGCTTTATAAAAGAGATCCTGAGTTTTACGGCAGGGTGTTTAAGCTGGCACTGCCTATTGCGTTCCAGAGCCTGATCACAACGGGTGTAAATATGCTGGACAACATAATGGTAGGTCAGCTTCAGGATGAAAAGATAACCGCAGTCGCTCAGGCAAATGTATTTATAGGAATATATCATATCCTTTGTATGGGACTCGGTATGGGTGCATCCGTACTGGTATCGAGATACTGGGGTATGAAAAATTCGGATAACGGCAATAAAGAGGAAGCAGGACATGCCTTAAAGCAGACCGTGACTTTGATGCTCAGGCTTGCTATGGGACTTGCAGCGGTATTTGCAATCATTACGGCAGTTATGCCAAAATCTATAATGTCCATATACACGGATAACCCTGTAGTTATGGAATTCGGTGCCAATTATTTTAAGTATTCGATCCCTACATATTTCTTCTTAGGTGCATCACTGGTAACCACTATAGTTCTCAGAAGTGTAGGACAGGTAAAACTTCCGATGTTCGTGTCCATCGGAGCGTTTTTCGTAAATATGGGTGCAAACTATATATTTATTTTCGGACATTTCGGAGCACCCAGGATGGAAGAATCAGGTGCGGCATTAGGTACACTTATAGCGAGAATATTTGAAGCATCCTGTATCATGGGCTATTTCCTGTTTGTCGATAAAAAGATCGGCTTTAAGATAAGGGATATGCTCTTAAAGACACGTAACCTTATAGGCGAATATTTCAGGATATGTATCCCGGTACTTATCAGTGACGGAATACTGGCGATAGGAAACAGCACGGTTGCAAGCGTTATAGGAAAACTGAGTGATCAGTTTGCTGCAGCCAATTCGATCACTGCTACCACACAGCAGTTAAGTACCGTTATGATCCAGGGTGTCTGTCAGGCAGGAGCCATAGTAACGGGACAGACCTTAGGCAGCGGCGGAAAGGAAAAAACACAGGAGCAGGGCTGGCTTTTCCTCGGACTCGGGTTTGCACTCGGTGCGGTATCTGCTGTAATACTGATGATCATATGCAATCCGATCATCAACTCTTATACCGGAGCTACTGAAGAAGTTAAGAGTATAGCAAGACAGCTGATGACTGCCATAAGCTTTATCATCATATTCCAGGCGACGAACAGCATCATGACAAAGGGAGTGCTGCGCGGAGGCGGCGATACAAAGATGCTGATGGTCGCAGACAATATATTCCTTTGGGCATTGTCGATACCTTTGGGATATCTTGCAGGCTATGTATTTAAGCTTGATGTTTTCTGGGTATATTTTTTCTTAAAGATAGACCAGATTACAAAGACTGTCTGGTGTGTAGTCAGACTTAAGAGCGGCAAGTGGATAAAGAAGATCACTACCGGTAAAAATACCAAGATGATAGCTGTCAATAATACGAACGGTGATCAAAAGCTGTTAGAAGTAAAATAAGATATAATAACCGAAGCTTTATAGTTTGTTTTACAGAAAGAGGGCGGACATATGGCAGAAGAAAACGGTAACGGAAATTCAAAGAAAAAACTGATCATATTTGCCATAGCGGCAGTTTTGATACTTGCGGCAGGTATAGTGATCGGCGTGATAATAGGTAATTCGGGAAAAAAAGATAAAACAGATACAAATCAGGATAATCCCGGCACGGTGGTGACGGATAATACTGCCGCATCACCAAAGGACGGAGATAAGACTGTGCCTGTATCGGATAATGGTGATAAAGTGACAGATGTACCCGATAACGGGGATAACACAACACCTGTACCTGATAACGGGGATAACACAACACCGGTACCCGATGACGGGGAAACGACTCCTGTACCTGCTGATACTGTGACATCCGGACCGGAGCCTACCGATACGCCCACATCCGGACCCAAGCCTACGGCAGAACCGACTTCTACGCCTACTTCAGGTCCTACGGCCAAGCCTACCGCAGAGCCCACTTCAGGTCCTACAACTGAGCCTACTTCTACGCCCACTTTAGAGCCTACTTCGACTCCTTCACCTACTAAGGCGCCCGCGGGAGGAGAATATATTCTTACATATACTGTCGATAATTCCTGGCAGGATGGCGCCACCAATATGTTCGGTGTACAGTTCGGTATTACCAACGGTACCGATACGGCGGTAAAGGGCTGGAAATTAGAGATGGTGATAGACGGATTAAGCACTGTCAGCGGCTGGAACGGTACTTTTAAGACAAGCGGAAATACCATGACCGTTACCGATGCCGGATATAACAGTGACATATATGCTAACGGAACCATAGTGATCGGCTGCAATCTGGGCACAACTTCAAAAAGCGTTACGGTTTCGTCCGCAAAGCTTAACGGCAAGCCCATGACCGTAAAGAGCGGCAAGGTTGACCAGAATGACCCCGGCTTAAAGAATGACGGCGGTAATGGCGGCAACGGAGGCAATGGAGGCAACGGCGGCGGTTCCGATAAGAAAGGGCAGGATCTGATAAACGAGATAAAAGACAATACAACAGGCAAGAAGGGTGATGACTGGCTTCATACCGACGGTAAGAATATCCTTGATAAGGACGGAAAGAAGGTATGGATCACCGGACTTAACTGGTTCGGATACAATACAGGTACAAATACCTTTGACGGACTCTGGAACAGCCAGCTGGCACCTACGGTAAAGGCTATAGCAGATCACGGATTTAACCTGATAAGAGTACCGATCTCAGCACAGCTCATCAATCAGTGGGCAGCGGGAGAATATCCGAAGGCCAATTACAACAATGCATACAATACCGAGCTTAACAGCATGAACAGTCTGGAAATATTTGATTATTTCCTGGCTCTTGCGGAACAAAACGGTATTAAGGTAATGCCAGATATCCATTCCGCGGAGACTAACGCATCCGGTCACAATGTAAATCTCTGGTATACGGATAAGGTCAAAGTAACGGATTTTTATCATGCACTTGAATGGATGGCAGAACGTTACAAGAACAACGATACCATCATTGCATTTGACTTAAAGAACGAACCCCACGGAAAGCCTTACGAGGGTGACGGGGCAGCCATCTGGAATGATTCGAAAAAAGCAAATAACTGGAAATATGTGGCAGAGACCGCTGCCGCAAAGATACTTGCGAAAAACCCGAATGTTCTTATAATGGTAGAAGGAATTGAAATTTACCCTATTGACATTAAGAAGAATTCGGATTATAGTTCTACAAACGACAAAGATTATTACTTCAACTGGTGGGGCGGAAACTTAAGAGGAGTAGCCGATTATCCTGTTGACCTCGGAAAATACCAGAATAAGCTGGTATATTCACCGCACGATTACGGTCCTACGGTATATGAACAGCCTTGGTTTAAGGGAAAATATACTTATGATTCGCTTATGAAGGACTGCTGGCATGATAACTGGTTCTATATCTATGAGAAAAATATAGCACCGTTACTCATCGGCGAATGGGGAGGCTTTATGAGAGAGCCGAACCTTACTTGGATGACTTATATGAGACAGCTCATAAAAAAATATCATCTGAACCATACATTCTGGTGTCTCAATGCGAATTCCGGCGATACCGGCGGACTGCTGCTCGACGACTTTACCACATGGGATACGGAAAAGTATAACTTTGTAAAGGAAGTACTCTGGCAGGACGGCGGCAAGTTCGTAGGACTTGACCACGAGATCCCGCTCGGGAAAAACGGTATAACGCTTAAGGCGGCTAAAGGTATAAACTGAAGAAGGAGAGTAAAATGAGACTTAATCCTATTATCGTATCGTTACTGGATACGGATCTGTACAAATTTAATATGAATCAGGTCATGTTCCATAAGCATCCCGATCTTATCGGTGAATATATGTTTAAGTGCAGGAACAATGATATCGTATTTACAAAGGAAATGTTCGATGAGATAAATGAGCAGATAGACTATCTGTGTACACTTACATTTTCGAAAGAGGAACTGGATTATCTCCGTTCCATAAGGTTTATCAAGAGGGATTATGTTGAATTCTTAAGACTCTGGCATCCGATAAGGGATTATGTATATACCGAGCTTAAGGATAACGGTGAACTTATCCTTAAGGTTGACGGTCCTCTTTTCTCGGCTATGCAGTTTGAGATATATCTTTTGGAGATAGTTAACGAAGTATATTTCAGGATGAGTTTTGATTATATCAACCTTCGCAGAGCGGCAGAGGAACGTTTAAGCCAGAAGATAAAAGATTTCAACAACGGAAAATACACCTTCAGCTTTGCAGAGTTCGGCTGCAGAAGAAGGCTTTCGAGAGAATGGGAAGATGAAGCGGTAAGAAGGCTCTGTACCGAGACAGATAAGTGCGTGGGTACTTCAAATGTATATCTTGCCATGAAATACAATGTAAAGCCCATAGGTACATTTGCACATGAGTTCGTTCAGATGTATCAGGGTATCGACAGCATCCCGCTTGCTTATACGAATCATTATGCTATGCAGGACTGGTATGATGAGTATAAGGGCGATAACGGAACAGCTCTTACCGATACCATCACCACAGATCTTTTCCTGATGGATTTCGACCGTTCGATGGTCAACAACTATACCGGTGTGCGCCATGATTCCGGAGACCCTTATGAGTGGGGTGAAAAGATCATAGCACATTACAAAAAATACGGTGTTGACCCTAAGACAAAGGTGCTGCTTTTCAGCGACAGTCTGGATTTTGACAGGGCAGAGGCTATATATCAGTACTTTAAGGACAGAACCAAGGTAAGCTTCGGCATCGGTACCTTTGTTTCAAACGATACCAACGAAGATGCACTTAATATAGTCATAAAGCTGCAATATGTAAACGGAAGGCCTGTAGCAAAGCTTTCGGACAGCCCCGGAAAATCAATGTGCAGTGATGAGGCTTATCTGGAGTATTTAAAGAGCGCGGTACAGTTCAGGATCGACCGCGAGAAAGAAATAAAATAAGCAGATAAGCAAATAAGCAAAAAAAGCAAAAGAACGCAGTATTATGCAATAATTGCCGGAACCGTAACAAAAATATGAACGCTCCTTGATTATTGCGAAAGACTTCTCAAAAATAAACATTTCGGTGTTCAAATGTTAACATATAAGTTAACGTTTGGACACCCTTTTTGTTTTTCCGTATGTTAAAATTTATATCGAAAGGAGGATATTTGCTATGAGAAAAAGCAAAAAAATCATTGCTGTAGTTCTGTCGCTGATACTGGCTTTCTCATTCTCATTTATGGGATATAATGCCAAAGCGGCTCAGGTATACTACAACAATACCGAAGGCAATGACGGGGCTTACACGTATGTGCTGTGGAAGGATTACGGCGACACAAGCATGACGGTTAAAGGCGGCGGCACATTCGAGTGCTGGTGGCAGAATATCGGAAATGCTTTGTTCCGTGAAGGTGTCAAATTTGACTGCACAAAAACATACCAGCAGATCGGTAACATTTCCATTAATTACGGTGTAGACTACCAGCCTAACGGCAACTCGTATCTGTGTGTATACGGATGGACGAGAAATCCGTTGGTTGAGTATTATATCGTAGAGAGCTGGGGGACCTGGCGTCCGCCCGGAGCAAGCTCAAAGGGCACTATCACAGTTGACGGAGGCACCTATGAGGTGTACGAGACAACACGTTACAATCAGCCTTCAATCGATGGGGATACTACATTCCAGCAGTACTGGAGTGTACGTACATCAAAGCGTACCAGCGGTACGATCACAGTAACAGACCATTTTAGAGCATGGGAACAGATGGGCATGCGTATGGGTAACCTTTATGAGGCATCCCTTAATATCGAGGGTTACCAGAGCAGCGGCTGGGCTGATGTTTATTCAAATACTGTTACCGTAGGCGGAAGCGGTAATTCCGGTAATTATAATAACGGCGGGAATAACGGCGGTTACAACAACGGCGGAAACAACGGCGGAAATTCAGGCGGCGTACAGAACAGTGACGGTTCGGGCAGCTCTGCAGCCGGAACCAATCAGGGTACTGTTTTTGAGTGCGAAAACATGACTAAGAGCGGCCAGTATACCGGCAATATCAGTTCTCCGTTTAACGGTGTTGCATTATATGCAAATAATGACGCGATCTCTACAAATGTTAACTTTACATCGGGAACACATGATATTACCCTTCGCGGTGCTTCCGACGGAGACAACTTAGCACAGGTAGACCTTGTTATCGGCAATCAGACTAAGGGTACATTCTACTTCGGCGATGCCAATACAGCAGAATATACAATTAAGAATGTAAATACCGGTACAGGCAACCAGACAGTTAAGCTTGTAGTAACTGCTGATGACGGATCATGGGACGGCTTCTGTGATGCACTCATAATCGGCGGCAGCGGCGTTAACACCGGTAACGGCGGAAATACCGGTGGAAACAACAGCGGCAACAACGGTGGTAACAACGGCGGAAATAACGGCGGCAACAACAGTGGTAATAACGGCGGAAATACCGGCAGTAATACCGGCAGCTCCACAGTGACCAAGCAGTGCGAATCCATGACCAAGAGCGGACAGTATACCGGAAATATCAACAATCCGTTTAACGGCGTAGCACTTTATGCCAACAATGATGCTGTTTCTTATACACAGTATTTCGGCTCCGATACACATAACTTTACACTTCGTGCATGCTCAAACGGCTCGAATATGGCAAGAGTTGACTTAGTTATCGGCAACCAGACCAAGGGTACATTCTATTACGGCGACCAGTATCCGGCTTCATATACTATCAAGAATGTATATACCGGCACAGGCAACCAGACAGTTAAACTTGTAGTTACCGCTGATAACGGTCAGTGGGATGCTTATCTTGATTATCTGCAGATAGATTGACCGGTCTAAACCTTACTTAAATAAATAACAACCCCATCGGGCGTCTGAGCTTCTCAGACGCCCATTTTTTTGACGGGAGTACTACAAGCCTTCCCCTTGAGGGATATATCACAACGAATTGTGTTGTGATATGTCCCTGGCGAAGGGAAGGTGGCACGCCGGAGGCGTGACGAATGAGGTGTTGTATATTGAAATTTCTAACATAAAGTAGTACAATACCACTGTATCGTTTTACAAAAAATATATTTAGGAAAACGGAGGATTACATTATGGCAGATGTGGTAAATACCGATTTTTGTCAGAATCCCATTATCAGGGACATTTATACGGCAGACCCGGCTCCTTTCGTATACGGGGATACTTTATATCTCTATACGACTCATGACGAGGATAAGCTGATAAATGATTTCTATACCATGTTCGACTGGAGATGCTTTTCCACCAAGGATATGGTGAACTGGACTGACCACGGTAAGATTTTTTCACTTGATGATATCGAGTGGGCGGATGACAGGGCATGGGCACCCCAGTGTATAGAGAGAAACGGCAAGTTTTATCTGTACTGCCCGGTACATAAGAAGGATGGAGGCATGGCTATAGCAGTAGGCGTATCGGATAGCCCGGTAGGACCTTTTAAGGATCTCGGATATCCGTTGGTAGATGAGGGCGACTGGAATGATATCGATCCTACCGTATTTATCGATGATGACGGACAGGCATATCTCTACTTCGGCAATCCCGAACTAAGATATGTCAAGCTTAATGAGGACATGATATCTTATGACAAGGAAGTCGGCGTAGTAAAGATCCCCATGACTGTCGAGTCGTTCGGTAAGGGCAGCCACATGACGGGGACCACTTACGGTGAGGGCCCCTGGTTCTACAAGAGAAACGGACTGTACTATATGGTATTTGCTGCATTCCGTGAGGGAAAGAAGGACGAATCCTTCGGATATGCTACTTCAACCGGCCCTACCGGACCCTGGGTATACGGCGGTGTCCTGATGGACGAAGAGGGCGGTGTATTTACTAACCATCCGGGTATCACAGACTTTAAGGGACATTCATATTTATTCTATCATACAGGAGACCTTCCCGGAGGAAGCCTTTTCCACAGAAGCGTATGTGTGACCGAATTTTTCTATAATGAAGACGGCACTATCAACGTTATCCCTAAATGCGACGGCGTAAAAAGAATCATGTAACTTGACAAAATATTAAAAATATGCTATAGATATATATGTTTAAAAATATTTTTGGGAGGTATTGAATATGAAGATTAAAAATCTTACTAACGAAGAATTAAGAGAAATCAATGGGGGGCAGGTATTTGATAAGTTGGCAGATGATTTAAAGAATGTTGGTAAAGTTTCAGGAGGAGGCAGTCCTGCTCGCGCAATAGTTGGAGGTTGGTTTTTAGACCTCGTCTTTTCTATCTGTACTAAATAAATGTAATGCTTATTAAAAATATTTTTCGTTCAAAATTTTTAATGATTAAAATTATCTAAAGGTCGATTATAATTGAGTCGACCACTTAAAGTTGGTTTTTTACGAGACGACTTCGGTTGTCTCGTTCTTCTTTATGTGGCAAAAAGATTGAGCTTATAGTAGACAGAATTATTCCGTTATAGGTATTGTAGGAGAGATTATGGTATGAAATACTTTTGTGTTAAGCAACATGATATTACAGATTGCGCAGCAGCATGTCTCGCAACTGTATGTAAACAGAATGGATATAAGATTGGTATTTCTAAAATTCGCGAATTGGCTGGTACTGATAAACAGGGAACAAATGCTTATGGCATTATTAAAGCCGCAGAGCAGTTAGGCTTTGATGCAAAGGGAGTTAAATGTGACGAAGAGTATTTTTTTTCTGATTTTCCACTACCCTGTATTGCTCATGTTATTGTGGACGAAAATCATCTTCACTATGTAGTTATACATAAAATCACAAAAAAACTTATTGTTATTGCTGATCCGAGTATTGGAATAATTGAATTGAAGCCAGAAGAATTTTTTGGAAAAACGGAGAATACTGGTATAGTTCATAAATATTGTTGGAGCGGAGTATTAATTTTTTTTACTATAAATTCAAAGATTAAAAAAAACGATGAAAACGAATGCCTATTTAGACATTTTTGGCATCTGATCTTGCCTCAAAAGAAGTTCTTTATATGTATTTTCTTGGCCTCTTTGATATATACTGTTTTTAGTATTTTGGGAGCTTTTTATTATAAGTTACTTATTGATAAGGTGTTACCTAATGGGTTATATAGTTTTCTGATGACTATTTCAGTTGGCGTAATTATACTGAATCTAGTTAGGGTGATACTAAATGCATATAGATCTCATCTGTTTCTGATTATTTGTCAAAAATTAGATATAGCATTGTTGTTAGGCTATTATCATCATGTTATACAATTACCAATGAGGTTTTTTGAAAGTAGAAAAGTTGGAGAAATAATATCTAGATTTAATGATGCAGGTAAAGTAAGAGAGGCTATATCTAGTGCATCCCTAACAATTATGATTGATTTTCTTATGGCTATTGCTGGAGCGATACTCTTGTGTACACAAAATGTTAAACTTTTTGGTATATCTTTAATAATTATATGTTTATATGGTATAATTGCTATTGGATTTCATACTTCATATGAAAAAATGAATCGTAAACAAATGGAGGATAATGCTCAGTTAACTTCATTTATGGTAGAATCATTGAATGGTATTCAAACTTTAAAAGCATATAATTCTGAACATAATAATTACATGGAGACAGAAAATAGATTTAATAACTTACTAAAAAGCAATATTAAATTAGGACAAATGTGTAATTACCAGTTTTCTCTAAAGTTTTTTATTGAATTGATTGGAAGTACAGTTATTTTATGGGTCGGCGGAATAGATGTAATTAATGGTGAAATGTCAATAGGAGAATTGATTACGTTTAATACTTTACTTATTTATTTTTTGGATCCGATAAAAAATATAATAAATTTACAACCTCAAATACAGACTTCGATAGTTGCGGCTGAAAGACTAAGAGAAATATTAGATTTAGAAGCTGAAAAAGTTGAAAATGAGAATAAACAAGTACTAGAAAGTTTAAAGGGTGATATCAAGATTAATAATGTTAGTTTCCGATACGGGACAAGAAAGCTTGTATTAGACAATATAAATATAGATATAAAAAAAGGTCAGAAAATTGCAATAGTTGGAGAAAGTGGATCAGGTAAATCGACGCTTTCCAAATTATTATTACATTTATATTCACCTGAAACTGGAGAAATACTAATTGATGGCAAAAATATTGATGATATAAAATTGGAGTGTTTAAGAGAAAAGATAGCATATATACCGCAGGACACTTTTTTGTTTAGTGGTTCAATTATAGATAACTTAACATTAGGTGATAAGATACCATTAGAGGATATTGTTAAAGTGTTACAAATGGTGCAGATTGATGATTACATCAGGGAACTTCCGCATCAGTATGAAACGATGATTGAAGAAAATGGGGCTAATCTTTCAGGAGGACAAAAACAAAGACTTGCTATAGCGAGAGCTATGATAAAAAAACCGGATATTTTAATTATGGATGAAGCGACAAGTAATCTGGATGTGATTACAGAGCAGGTAATTAGTAGTACAATTAAAAAGTTTACAAATAATATTACAACTATTATAATAGCTCATCGATTATGCACGATAAAAAACTGCGATAAAATAATTGTAATGGATAAAGGAAGAATAATAGAACAGGGGACACATAATGAATTGATTAAACTACGAGGTAAATATGCGTCTTTTGTACAACAACAATCTATAGAGAATTAATATAATTAAAATTGTATAAATATAAAAA
>JAFRSU010000053.1 GCA_017427415.1 Lachnospiraceae bacterium
CCAAAATTCAGTATAAAAATTCTTGACAAGGACCAATAATTTATGTATTTTAAAAAAGAGCCAAACAGTAGCAATAATGCTATTGTTTGACTCAATAATTATCTTAGGGAATCTAATTTACAGAAAAACTTTCACACACTCATGTCATTGTGTTCTATGCGATAAGTATTATTTTCGTACTGGCCGCAGGTTGGATTCATCCTTCGCATTACATTGATTATTCGTGGATCATCCCTTTCCTTCTTGTAAATATTCTTGTGGCGGTACCTCTTATAGCTACCGCATGGGTGTGCAGACGGAGATAATAAATCACCGGGCCGGTTTTGACCGGTCCGGCTTTTGTTTACCACACTAAAGGTTGTCCGTAACCCATGCTCCTATTTTCACAGCCCATTATTCTTACTGACATTTCTTTATCAAATTACTATCTTTAAAAGCCGCTTCCAACAATCTGGACAGAAAACCTCGATAATCTTTATCTATAGATTTTGCTCTGTTTAATGTTTCACGAGAAATTCGGATAGGAACAGAATCGAAACTATGAAACTGAGTCAACATTTTTTTGGTCATCTTTGGGGAATCTTCATCATAAACTATCGGCATATTGCCTGCTCCGTTAATTTCATCGATCTCATCGTCAGTTAAATTTTTATTAATATCGCTCATCTTCATTCTCACCATAATCATACCTCCTTTGCTCCTCAGCACTTGCCTTTCTGGCTGAAATAATACGTATGACATTATCTTTTCTGAAAGTGCATACTACAAACAGTACTTTTCCAACTTTCCCCAAAACATCATATCGTTCTTCATGGGGATGTTCCTCGTCATATCTGATTAATTTGTTATCGTCAAAAAATACTTTAATAGCAGTTTTAAAATGAATACCATGTTTTCGATAGTTAATGATTTCTTTATTCTCGTCCCATTCAAATTCAATATTCTGATAATCTAAATCAAAGTATTCATACATAACGATATCTCCATATTTTTACTGTTCCTTCATATGCTATTATACCATGAATCACTTATTGCAGCAACTTTTTTTTGTTGCTGTACAAAGTGCCCTCAAATAGTAACTCTCTGGTTGAAAGTATATCTAAGGTTATCTTTAATCCTTGCATCGCTGTAAGTTTTATGTTATACTTTTAGTGGATTTTTTTAGGGTTTATATAAAAATCAGGAGAGGGTAGTTAAAATGGATACAACAAGTTATTTTGCAGGTAACAGCGACAAGTGCCCTAAATGCGGAGCGGCGAAGGTGTTCAGTGCATTACGTTGTCCTGCATGCGGGACCGAATACGCAGCAGCCGTACCGAACAGGAGCGCAGGTGGTGCGAATGCCGGATTTACGAGTACGAGTGCAAGCAACTTCGATCTGAATGCTTCTTTTTCGGCTTATAAGAAGTCCATAGAGCCGCAGGCTGAGTCAGCAGAGGCCACAGCTGTAGGGGCTGCTGCAGGGATTGCAGCTGCAGGTGTTGCCGGGGCTGTCAATACAGCTGCACAGGGCGGGGACTCCGTTTTGTCAAATATCGCCGAGTTGGATAAGCCGGCGGAGCTTGATCCCATAGCCAGAAAGCTGCAGGAGATGTCCAAGCAGAACAGTGCACCGGCACCCAACGGTAATCCTGCTCCTATGCCGGGAGTATATATACCGGGAGCATCTAACCGGAGTTCTACATATCAGGGAAGCCAGGTTCAGAGTAATCCTTATCAAGGCGTGCAACCCCAGGGTACATCATATCAAGGTGCTCAGCAGAGTAATGCTCCTGCACCGGGTGTATGGTATCCGGGTATGCCTGCTCAAAGTAATGCCGGGCAGGGGACTTCGTATCAGGGAGGTGCCGGTCAGGCATCATCCAGTCAAGGTTCTGCTCCTCAGGGTATGCGTTTCCAGGGACGCCCGCAGGAGTCACAGGTGAGCGGATACAACGGTGCGCCGGGTATGGCGGGTAACGGAGCCCCGGGAGCATCGCCTTATGCTTCACCTTATGCATCGCCCAATTTCGGGGCTTATGGCAGCGGTATAACCGAAAAACCGAAGAAGAGCATAGGCAGCAAGATTTTTGTGGCCATCCTTTTACTTGGATTGGCTGCACTTATCGGATACGGTGTATACAAATACAACAACAGTGATAAAAACGAGAACGGTGTAAGTTACTCTACCGGTCAGTCGGGAAACGGCATGTATACAAATGACTGGGCAGAGCTTAAGATAGACTTAAGCAAGGAAATAACCGATCAGTCCTTCTATATGGATACCCCGTCCATAAAATCAACGATAGACAACCTGAATTATCAATGGCGTGATAAGGATGCGGATGCTGTCGGAGTGTTCCTTGCCGGAAAAGAATTCCATGATGGCTTTGCCAATGGTATGCTCCCTGCTGTCATGATGTATGTCATAACCGACAACTCATTTAATGCAAAGCTGTTCGGAGCAAAGGTCGAGGATTTCTTCTATGAGTACAGACTTACGGGCGGCGGTTTTTCTATGTCACTGAATAAGGCATCGGATATGGTTCTGTGCGGACAGACTTATAAAACCTTCGTTACATCCCTTCCTATGGGCGATGGCAGAAATCTCAATATGTATATGTGCGTCAGACCTATAGGTAACAAGCTGGTGCTCCTTTACCTTTATGAAATCCCCGGTTACTATGAACTGAACACCTTGAAGAGTTATTTTATTGATTGATCTGGTTAAGTAAAAGGACGCTTTCAGGCTTAAATGTCTGTTGGCGTTCTTTTTGTTTAACTTGATAATTATTTGGTTATATAGTATTATTATACTTGGATTTGAAGAGTATGGTGATAGAATGGAGAATCAATAGTACCTGACCCCTTTATGGAGAATAAATAAACCGCTATGAATAAAATAGATAATAATATAACTAACACAGGTGCTGCGGATAGCATAAGTACCATGGAAAACAATTCAAAAAAATCAGCTGCTAAGGAAATCCTTTTTACCCTTCTTACATATGCGGTGCTGTATGTCATTTCGTTCCTTTTATTGATATTGCTTATAAGAACACCGCTGTTAAAGGGCATGCATGTGCTCATGTACCGCGGCATAGTGATGATCGTGCTGGCAGGTATCATGGCGTCGGCGCTTTTAGTCCTTTTTAGAAAGTGGCGGAAGATCACTTGGCTTTCGGCTAAGGATGTGGTGCTGGTATTTATCCTTACCTGCAGCATCAATATGGTATTTTTTACACTTATCCCTGTCACTGTGGAGAGGTCTGTGTCAGTGTTCATGCTTAGTTATATGGATACATATTCCGACAGGACTTATACAGAGGATGAGGTGGCCGAGATATTCGTAGAGAAGTACGTGGATGAGTATGGGGCTTTTGAGAAGAGGTTCGACGAGCAGCTGACAACCGGCACCATTGTGCAGAACGCAGACGGTACCTACAGCATCACTGATAAAGGTCGGTTTATAGTAAAACTATTCCGACTGATATCTGACATATTTGATACTGATGAGCGTTTGGTAAATCCGGCTCAACGGTAGACTATCAAAAAAGTGCGAGCATACTTTATATTTTGTGATCGATCACAGGGATGGTTCTCTGATTGATTTTGAGAGGATGGGCCAATTACCGTAACATAAAAAACAGGGACTACTACTTAATGTAAGAATAACCTCTTGATACCAGTAGTGTATCAAGAGGCTATTTTATTATAGTTATCTAATCAATTACGCTTATTTTCCTTGAGCCATTTTTGATGGTACTTTTTTGCATTTTCATCGGATGCTCCTGATAAAATCTGAGCTTCCTCGTAGGATTTTCCGCGGTCGAGACAGTTTTTGAAACAAGTGTATTCGGCTTCAAATCGGCCTTTTTCTATACCTTTTTCGATTCCCTTTTGTTCGATTGCATCAGCATATGTGCACATACCAATCACCTCCTCGTATTCTCTTGTCATAGGTAATCCATAATGTTCCTGTAATTTTGCAACTTTTACTTCCCCGGTCATTCTTTCGTCAAATAGATCGGTAAGTAGTTTTATTGTTTTATTATCGGTTCCGGCTGTATCATGTTTTTCACTAATATTTATGAGTATGGCAGTCAATATGTCATACCGGGGGTTATCATCATTGTAACCCACAAGGAAGTCTCTTTTTATGTCATATTTCTCTATTGAGTTAGCTCTTTTTTGGGCTGTTTCAGTACATATCCAAATAGAATAGACCTTTTTTATATTTCCGTATTTGATAGGATCATCATTATGTGTCGTGAATTCTTTTCCCTGTTGTGACGAAATCATACGGGCACAGTAGAACAGGGCTCTTAATGAGATATCATACCCCGGTTGGTCTTCGTTTTGAGACTCAATATTGATAATAAGTTTTATATATTTATTATCTTTTTCCGGAATTTTCAGGTATGTCATCACATCATATGTGATATACTCACCATCTGCCTGTGGTGATTCAGTATGAAGACCTGAGATTTTTTCCATTGGTATGTCGTCGAGGGGAACTTCGCTTATGATAACATCTCCCTCGATGCACCTTTCAATCTGATCAAAACTCATGCCTTGACATTCGACCACAACTTCTTTAAATATCCTGGCAAGTAGTGGTTTGAAAGCCAAGATTCTTTTTACGGTTTTATCAAGTTTATTCTTGATGGATTCCGTGGATTGAATGACTTTTCCAAATTCAGTTAATTGTTTCATTATCCTCTCTTTCCGGATAGGAAAACAGAGGGATATCAATTTATATGTGACAGCCCTTATCCCTACCCTATTTTGTTGTTTAGCAGGAATAAAAACCGACTGTCCGAGTTAAAACCTAACTTGTGTTTGTTTGGCGTGACGTGTAACACAAGTTGTACGGAACAAATGCTTTGATAATACAGTGAAAAGGGTTTTATGTAATTAACCAATAATGTTGAAATCCGGATATAATGGACGGAAGATATTATCTTATATCGGATTCACTGAATTACTTAAGCGAATGATTGATATCTTGCTAATTATATTAATAACATATGTAGTATGAAAAATCAAGGAATTTTATGTCGGGGATTTGTTTACTTTTCCTTTGATAACGTGTATAATAATTATACATAAAGGGAGTTATTTGAATAGGGGTAAAAATGAGTACTCTGAAAAAGAGAATAAACTATACAGTAGCATGTATTAACGAATTTGCTGATAGATTTAATATTTCATCAAAAGAAGCGTTTGGATATTTGCATGAGAATTCGGGCATTGCTTTTTTGAAGGATAATTATGATATTGAGCATACGCTTAGTTTTGATGATGCGGTGGAGGATCTTATACTTATATGTAAAAAGAATGCTAGAGAAAAGGCCTTTGAGGAATCTTTTCTGTATAAATCTGACAAAATTGATATAGTAAAACAGATGATGGAGTATATGATCCAGGACCTTGTGGAGATTATCTCTGAAGATCAGAAAATCGAGTATGATTTAGCGCTTGCGGGATTATATAAATCTCAGATATATGAAAAAATAATGGATCAGGATACAGGATTGTACAGAGAAAGTCCGGCTTATGTGTACGGATTGTATCAAGATGAAATGACATATTACGATAAAACAGTTGCATGGTGGAAAAGCCGGAATATAAAGACTGAGGCCGAACTTGCAGAAGTTATGAACGACCACGGCATTTTGCTGGCGTATCATTCCGGAAAAATCGAAAATGATAATATAACATACAACGATGTCCGTGAGATATTTGATCACGACGGTGTTACATCCTATACCGGAGATCTGCGTACGTTGCTTGAAATCCGTAATTTAAAGGATGCATATGAACTCCTGCTTATCTCTTTTGGACAGCACAGGGAGATGGATGAAGGATTGGTAAAAGAATTTCAAGCCAGACTTACGCAGAATACCTATGATACCAGAAGATGGCAGCTGGGTGAAAGACCCGGTGAATATAAACATCACGATTATATCACCGGACGGAATGAGATAGGCGCAGCTGCGGAGGATACACCTGAAGAAATGGCAGAACTGATGGAGGAATTCCATGATGTACCTGCAGAAAAAGCTTTGACGGTTGCAGCTTATTTTCATGCCAAATTTGAAAATATCCACCCGTTTGCTGACGGCAATGGCAGAACTGGTCGTATGGTAATGAATTATCTGTTGTTGTACCTGGGGCATCCGCCGATCATAATTCATGAAGAAGACCGAAAAGAGTACTATAAAGGCTTGGAAGCCTGGGATGAAGAGCAAAACCTCGAAGTATTGCTTGAATTCCTAAAGGAACAGACGGCTAAAACATGGAAAAAGCAGGTTGACCGGACTTAACTATGTCTAGGTCAATCACCGGGACGGTTCTCTGATTGAAAAATACCGCTAAGTGAAAGTTTGAAACAAAGCTTAACTTAGCGGTATTACTTATTTTTACATCGAATACCGCTAAGTGAACTTGACAGTAATGTGATTGGATTTTATAATTAAGTGTAACCTTTTTGCGAATAATAGTACCTGACCCCTATATGGAGGGAATATAAATCTACATGGATACATATTCCGATAGGACTTATACAGAGGATGAGGTGGCAAAGATTTTCGTAGAGAAGTACGTGGATGAGTATGGGGCTTTTGAGAAGAGGTTCGACGAGCAGCTGACAACCGGCACCATTGTGCAGAATGAAGACGGTACTTACAACATCACTGATAAGGGACGTTTTATAGTGAAGATGTTCCGTGCGATATCCGATGTATTTGATACCGATGAGCGGCTGGTAAGACCGGATATTACAGGCTGCTCACAGCAGGATTATGATTAAACGTTCTGCGTATTTACCATTCTTTTTTCTCTAGTGGTTTAAGATAGTTTTTTATTTAGATCACGCAAATTTCCAAAAAAGTTAAGTTCGGATTTTGATAAAGAACTGTAATGCAGTTTCAATTTGATAAGTTCCATAGAACATATTAAATCAGCTACTTGGAACAATTTGTAATCAATTGGCATTACTTTTCTAAAGATGGGATTAGGCAGAAGAGTATTAAAAATTGAAGAAAGAATTTTACTGACTTCGACCTGACCATTATCATAATATATTTTGACATCGTTATATTGTAGAAAAAGGTCATAATGAGATATTATAAAGTTAGATATTTGTTTTGAAAGATTTCCAATAATATCTACAACATTTTCATAACTTTTTTTTGCTACATAAAAACAATGATAATGAATGTCAACTTGACGGATAAATGCTATCATTTTATTAAAAATACGTCGTCGTTCAGAAATAGTCATATTTGTATAGATTTCTTCTTTACGGATGATCGGTCCGGTATGTATACATAAATCAGATAATCCGATATTGATCAGTTCGCGATCTAGTCGTGATATAGTTTGCTGAATATCAATTTTTTGATCATGGAAAACCATAGATATTATGTAATATGGAGAATGGTTGCTGAATTCACCGAAATCACCGGATTCATCAATAAAAATACTTAATTCTTTCAAGATTTTGGTTACCTCATAATATTTTCAAAAAAAGCGGGGAACTTCCCCGCAAAAGATGGACCTGGGTCAAAGACGACCAGCCCGAAAAAATACAATAATAAATATTAATTACAATTATTATATATCATATTTTTAGAGAATAATCAATAGTATTTTATTAATTCGAGAGGAACATGGTAATGGATAATTTAAACCCGGCAACTTTAAGTATTAACTCTTATGCCAAAATAAATCTCGGGCTTGATGTTTTGGGAGTGCTCCCGAACGGATACCACACGCTGAAGATGATCATGCAGACGGTATCCTTACATGATACGCTCTGCTTTGAAAAGACAGAGGGCTCTAATGTAGAACTCAGCACCAACCTCTCATATCTTCCTACCGATCAGAACAACCTGATATATAAAGCCATCTCTCTTTTTAAAGAAAAATACGGCATCACAGACGGTATCAGATGCACCGTCACAAAGCGTATCCCCGTGGCAGCAGGACTTGCGGGAGGCAGCGGAAATGCAGCAGCAGCTCTAAAAGCCATGGATACCATGTTTGATACGCATCTTTCACCCAAAGAACTTTCAGAACTGGGGCTTAAGCTCGGAGCAGACGTACCTTACTGCCTGATGGGCGGCACAGCCCTTGCGGAAGGCATAGGAGAGGTGCTTACCCCGTTGCCCGCCCCGCCTAAAGCGAAGGTCCTCATAGTAAAGCCCATGGTCAGCGTTTCCACAAAAGAGGTCTATACAAGCCTTGATCTGAATGAAGATACCATTCATCCCGATATCGACGCCTGTATCGATGCCATAAAGACAGGCTCTCTTAAAACCTTATGCGGCCACCTCGGAAATGTCTTAGAGGACGTGACCGTAAAGCTTCACCCCTGCATAGCCGATATAAAAAAGCAGATGCTTGACTCCGGTGCCGACGGGGCTCTTATGAGCGGCAGCGGTCCCTCGGTATTCGGTCTTTTCGGGGATGAGGAAAAGGCCGAAAACGCTTACAATCTGTTTAAATCCATGCCGGAATACGCCGATAATACTTTTTTATGTGATTTTTATGGGAATTTAACTTGAATTAAGAACCTGCTTGGAGTATACTGATACAGTGGCTATTGGCAAAAAATGCATATAACCCGTAAAAAGAAAATGAAAGGGACTTATCTAAAGCGTAACCGGACTTACGCACGGATGAGGCTGAAAAAAGAAACAATGAGTGAAGAAACAACTATAAAAGAGACAGACAGTAAGGATACTGCTTCAAAAGATCCCGGTTCAAAGGATAAAAACAAAAAAGAAAAAAAGCCGATCAACTGGAAAAAGGAGATCATAAGCTGGGCTGCCATAGTGGTGATAGCATTCGTGCTGGCACTGGTCATCACGGAAGTCATCATCATGAAGGCCGAGATTGTATCAGGCTCCATGATGCCGGCCATGAAAAAGGGCGACCATGTGATAGGCAACAGGCTTGCATACCTGTTTTCGGATCCTGAGAGGGGCGATGTTATTTTCTTTGAATATCCCTTAAGCTACAAGGAGCTCTATGCGATCGATCCCGAGCTCACCTATAAAAAAGACAAAGCTTTGGGTGATACGACAGAGCAGTATCATAAAAACGGCGAAGTATATGTGAAGAGGATCATAGGCCTCCCCGGAGAAAAGGTGGAGATAATAGAAGGTAAGGTCTACATCAATGATGCCGAGACACCTCTTGATGAGCCTTATTTAAGAGCTAAGCCCACGGGCAGCTTCGGCCCTTACATAGTCCCCGAGGACAGTTACTTCTGCTTGGGCGACAACCGCAATGCCTCTGCTGACTCGAGAGCATGGGACAACCCCATCGATCCCGAAGCCAACCCCGACAGATTCAGATTTGTCCATAAGGATAAGATATACGCAAAAGCAGCACTCAAGACTCCGCCTGATATGCACTGGGTAGAGCATTACAGGTACGAAAATGAACCGGCAAAGGAAGACTGATGTTAAGATGAACAACGAACTTACCAAAAGCGATATAAAGAAGATAGAAGAAGAGATCGAATACAGAAAGCTTGTCGTACGTAAGGAAGCGATAGAGGCGGTAAAAGAGGCAAGAGCCCACGGAGACTTGAGCGAGAACTTCGAATACCATGCCGCTAAAAAGGACAAGAACCAGAATGAGAGCAGGATCCGCTACTTAGAGAGGATGATCCGTAATGCAGAGATAGTCGATGACAGCTCAAAAGATGATGAAGTCGGCATCAACAATACCGTCCAGCTTTACTTCGAAGAGGATAAGGAGACTGATGAGTTCCGCCTCGTGACCTCTATCAGGGGCGATATCCTCCACAATATGATAAGCATAGACTCTCCCTTAGGAAAAGCTATCTTAGGTAAAAAAGAAGGCGACAGGGTATATGTCGAGAGTGAGACAGGCGAAGGATATTACGTAGTTATAAAGAAGCTCATCAATACCAACGATGATTCCAACGATAAAATAAAGAGTTTTTAAAAATTTGTGGCCCTCCTTTTCGGGCTGCCACGTGTATGCGGAACTGACACACCAAAGAGTCCGTTCCCGCATTACACGGGCGCGCCCGGTGAGGAGGGCTGTTTTATAATGAATAATAAGAGTTCACATACAAGACGACCGGTATGCAGCAGGAACTGTATACCGGTCGCCTCTTTAATTTATAGGAGAGAATCTGAAAAAAAGTAGTAAGCTGTTTATTTTGTGCTCTCTGCGGGACGCTGTCCGAGCACTACGGTGAAGTTCTTCTCGACGAACTCGCCGTCTTCAAGACGCTGCAGGGTTACCTTTATTTCCTTACCGTAGCGGATGCTCTGGATCTTTTCTACTAAGGATCTGTCGGTCTTTATCTTGGTATCATCGATGGCTGTGATGATGTCACCTACCATGATGCCGGCTTTTTCTGCTGCACCGCCTTCAACAAGTGCGGATACATAAGCACCTGTGGGCCAGTTGTACATTTTTGCGATATCATCGGTTACAGAGGTGATGCTTACACCTAAGAAGCCCTGTTCTTCGGTGGAAAGTGTTTCTCTTGCTGCAAAATCAGCTAAGATATTCTGTGCTCTTGAGATGGGGATAGCATATCCCATACCTTCTACGTTGGTGCCGCCTACCTTGGCATTGTTGATACCGATGACTTCGCCGTTAATGTTTACGAGTGCGCCGCCGCTGTTGCCGGGGTTGATGGCTGCATCTGTCTGTAAAAGATTGCTATAGGTCTGACCGTCAATGGTGAGGTCTCTGTCTTTTGCACTGATATAGCCGACTGTTACGGACTGTCCGTAGCCGAGTGAGTTACCGATCGCGATAGCTATCTCACCGATCTTCACGTCATCGGAATTACCGAGTTTTGCTACTGCGATGCTGTTCAATGTATCTGCTGAAAGGTCTTCGAGCTTTACTGCGATAACCGCGAGGTCAGCTACGTCATCCTTGCCCTTTACGGTAGCTGCGGCTGTGGTTCCGTCGTTAAATGTGACCTTGATATCTTTTGCATCTTCAACTACGTGGTTGTTGGTGGCGATCATGAGCTCCTTTTCCTTCTGCTCGATGATGATGCCGGATCCTGCGGTAGGTGCATCATATGTGCCGTAAAACGGGCTGGATACCTGGGTAACGCAGTCTATCGATACGATGGAGGGCATGGCTTTTTCCACTACACCCGATACATCAGTACTGGTAAATGAACTTGATGTGTTATCTATGACATCCGTTGAAGGTATCTTTACGGCATCCGATGCCGGAGAGAGGTTCAAACGGTCGTTGTTTTTATTGTCTGAAACGGTTACACGCGCCTTGCCGTTAGTCTGTTCACTAAAGAGCTCGGGGTTCTTTTCTTTATAAAAATATGTGATGGCAATAAATACCGCACCTGCTATCACTCCGAAGACAGCCGCCATAGCTGCTCCGAAGAAGAACTTACCGACCTTGCCGGAGCCTTTCTTTTTCTTTTCTGACTTCTTGGTGCTTCCTGAATCCTGAGGACCGTTAGGAGCCATATTCGGCTGTCCCGGGATATATCCGTAAGGATAAGGTACCCAGCCGTAAGGCTGCTGATATACGGGCTGCTGAGGCTGGGAGTTTTCACCGGTGTCACCGGCTTCAGCTTGACCTTGCTGCATACCCTGCGGACTCTGCTGCATGCCCTGTCCGTATGGCATTCCCTGAGGATATCCCTGTCCGTTTACGGGCTGTGCCTGATAGCCGTAAGGCTGTCCCTGGGGGATGTAGCCGTAATAAGGATTACAGCCCGCATAAGGTGCGGCGGGACGTGCGTATTTGCTGTAAGGGTCTGTATCGGGATCCTGTGTGGCACCTGCAGCTGCATTTACTGTGCTCTGTGCTGCCTCCGCTGCGTCCTGTATCGTTTCTGCGGCCTTTGCCTCAGTTGTACTCTGTATTTCCTGTGTCGTAGTATCTGCTGCGTCCTGCACTGTCTGTGCAGCGGTTTCTTTTATTTTGTTTCCTTCATCCGTTTGACCGGAGTTGTTTAACTCGGGATTATTTATTTCGTTCATGTTTAACTCGTCACTCATCTTATATCCTCCTTCCGCCGGAAGAATGCCTTCCGAACGTCGTTATTCAGTACTTTTTTAAGCTGTCCGGAACCGGCCTTGTTCCGAACTCATGACTAGATTTTAGTTTCAATTTGTGATGATATTGTGAAAAATGAAAGAAAAAAGTGTGTAAATCGTTAAAATATATAACATTTTTTTAACTTGTAATAATTTCGTAAATATTGTATTATAGGGAGTGATATTTAAAGAACCGCAGTTTTTGTACATGAATATTGTACATACTAAGGATCAAGTTTGAATGAGGACTATCAAACTTGCATCGGTGCCGCAGCAGGCTCGTCACCGATGTGTAAGCATGCCTGCCGCATGATATGACAGATGATAAAAGATAATCAGAAAACCTTTAACCGCCTGTATATAGTGCTTGATGCGATGCTGATAGTCGGAGCGTATTTTTTGGCATATCCTTTGCGTTTCCATGTACTTACGGCATTTAAGCCCTTTGCACTTCAGGAAGGAGAACGTTTCCTGGCCTTTACGATATATGCGCAAAAGATAATGTTCCTGCTCCCGGGATATCTTGTGATATACGGCTTAAGCGGGCTTTATAAGCCCAGACGCGGGCACAGCCGCATAAGGGTCATAGGAAACCTGATAGAAGCGAACCTGCTCGGTATCTTCTATTTTGCATTCCTTATATTTATACAGAAGGAACATGATATCTCCCGTTGGTTCTACCTGATATTCGGCGCTTTGAATCTTACATTCGGGTTGGCCTTAAGATACGTGATATCGAAGGTGCTGCGTACCATAAGGAAAAGAGGAAAGAACTTAAAGCATGTGCTCCTGGTCGGCTACAGCCGTGCGGCTGAGGGCTTTATCGACAGGATCAAGCAGAATCCCGAGTGGGGATATTGGATACACGGTATACTCGATGACAATGCGGTACTTGATACCGATTACAAGGGTATAAAGGTCGTGGGCTCGATACTCGACTTAGGGCAGATTATCGAGGAAAATGACTATGATGAGATAGTCATCACCTTAGGGTTGTCCGAGTACGAGAAGCTCGAGAGTATAGTAAATGTGTGTGAAAAAACGGGCGTACACACGAAGTTCGTGCCCGATTACAACAATATGGTATCAACCGTTCCTTATATAGAGGATCTGTACGGACTCCCCGTTATCAATATAAGAAACGTGCCTTTGACCAATACGATAAACCTATTTATCAAGCGTACCATGGATATAGTATTAGGCTTTATAGCTCTGATACTGGGATTTATCCCGATGCTTGTCATCGCGGTCATAATCAAGTGTACGTCAAAGGGACCCGTTATCTTTTCACAGGTACGCGTGGGTAAGCACGGCAGGGAATTTAAGATGTTTAAATTCCGCTCGATGTATCTGGAGGATCCCGAAAAGGAAAAGGATGAGTGGACTACCAAGGGAGATAAGCGTGTGACTCCGATCGGAAGGTTCATCCGTAAGACCAGCCTCGATGAGTTGCCCCAGCTCTTTAATGTCTTAGGCGGCAGCATGAGCTTGGTCGGTCCGCGTCCCGAGAGACCGCAGTTCGTAGAAAAGTTCAGGGAAGAGGTACCACGCTACATGGTTAAGCACCAGGTGCGTCCGGGTATGACCGGCTGGGCCCAGATCAAGGGCTACAGAGGCGATACATCCATCAAGAAGCGTATCGAATATGATCTTTATTATATAGAGAACTGGTCAGTGGGGCTTGATATAAAGATTTTGTTCCTGACGATATTTAAGGGATTTATAAATAAAAACGCATATTAATCGGGAATATATTGATCGGGAATAATTTGTCATTCTGAGCGTAGCGAAGAATCTTAGGATCCTTCGGAACAAAAGCTCCTCAGGATGACACCGGAGATCAGATTAATAGAGTTTAAAGAAAATGATTTTAGGAGCCGGATATGAGTGAGAATACAGACGACATCATAAAAGATGATGATGACGACAAATATGAAAAAATATGCTACATGTGCAGACAGCCGGAATCGACTACCGGCAAGATGATAAAGATGACGGACAATATGTACATATGTCCCGCATGTATGCAGAAGACCTTTGACCTGATGAACAATTCGGGCGGCAATAATATACCGGGTTTCGGTATCCCCGGCCTTGACTTAAAGGGCGGAAAGCTTAACTTTGACAATATCATACTTCCCGGATTTTTCCCGGGGGATTTCGGCGGCATACCGAAGAGCCAGAGAGTAAAAAAAGCTAAGCCCGAAAAGGATGCGGCAAAGAACGGCGAGAAAGCTCCGGAGGCAGTGCTTGATTTCAGAAAGCTCCCGCCCCCTCACAAGATCAGGGAGCAGCTCGATGAATATGTGATAGGGCAGGACAGGGCCAAGAAGATCATCTCAGTAGCGGTATACAACCACTATAAGCGCGTGACCAAAGATGCTGCGGGCGATATCGAGATAGGCAAGTCCAATATGCTCATGATCGGACCTACAGGCTGCGGCAAGACTTATCTTGTACAGACCTTAGCCCGTCTTCTTAATGTACCCCTTGCCATCACCGATGCCACCTCGCTTACCGAGGCCGGCTACATAGGAGATGACGTGGAGAGCGTACTCTCTAAGCTCCTGAAGGCTGCGGACAATGATGTTGATAAGGCTGAGACCGGTATAGTATTTATCGACGAGATAGATAAGATAGCGAAGAAGAGAAATGTTACCAACAGGGATGTAAGCGGCGAGTCCGTACAGCAGGGATTATTGAAGCTGTTAGAGGGTGCCGATGTAGAGGTACCTGTGGGTGCTACGAGCAAAAATGCGATGGTGCCCATGACCACCATCAATACGAAAAACATCCTCTTTATCTGCGGCGGCGCATTCCCTGACTTGGACGAGATCATAAAGAAGAGGCTTTCGAAGAACACCCTTATGGGCTTTAACAACGATCTTAAGGATAAATACGATAACGATCCAGAGCTTCTCGATAAAGTTACCAACGAGGATTTAAGGGAGTTCGGACTTATCCCCGAGTTTATCGGAAGACTTCCCGTAGTATACTCGCTTAAGGGCTTGGATGCCGACATGCTCGTAAAGATCATGAAGGAGCCGAAAAACGCCATCCTAAAGCAATATCAGAAGCTCTTAGCGTTAGATGAGGTAGACCTTCAGTTTGATGAGGACGCTTTAAAGGTCATCGCAGAAAAGGCGTTAGAGAAGAAGACCGGTGCAAGAGGCTTACGTTCCATCATCGAGGACTTCATGCTCGATATCATGTATGAGATACCGAAGGATCCGTCCATAGGAAGAGTCTTTATCACCAAGGATTATATCGAAGGCAAGGGCGGCCCGAGGATCGTGCTGAGAGGTCAGGACAACGGGTAAAACAAAGAATTAAAAATTTTGCTTGCATTCTATAGAAAAAAGTTGTAAACTAACTACTTAAGAAATACGGCATTGATGAAAACTACGATTTTGTAAACCTTTCAGAGAGACAGCGGGCGGTGCGAGCTGTCAGGCGGAAAAATCCTTCCACTTTCGGAGCCGTCGGCGAGGAGCCGAAGGGCGGCGACCTTTATATCGTCACAAGAGATGTCACCGTAAGTGATAATTTGGGTGGTACCGCGGAATAGTTATTTCGCCCCATATCTTAGTTAAGATGTGGGGTTATTTTTTTGAGAGGAGATAAGACATGATCGATCTAAAATTTTTACGTGAGAATCCTGAGGTAGTTAAGCAGAATATCAGAAACAAGTTCCAGGATCAGAAGCTCCCTTTGGTTGATGAGGTTATAGAGCTTGATGCGCAGAGACGTACCACACAGCAGCAGGCTGATGATTTAAAGCAGAAGAGAAATACCATCTCTAAGCAGATAGGTGCCTTGATGGCCCAGGGCAAGAAGGCAGAGGCCGAAGAGGCTAAGAAAGAAGTAGCCGAGTTCGGTGATGAGCTTGCAGCACTCGATAAAAAGCAGGCAGAGCTTGAGGAAGAAGTAAAGAAGAGAATGATGGTGATACCCAACATCATCGATCCTTCCGTCCCTATAGGAAAAGATGACAGCGAGAACGTAGAGGTTCAGCGTTTCGGCGAGCCCAAGGTTCCCGATTTTGAGATACCTTATCATACGGATATCATGGAGAAGCTCCACGGCATCGACCTTGATGCTGCAAGACGTGTGGCAGGAAACGGCTTCTACTACCTGATGGGAGATATCGCAAGACTTCATTCGGCAGTTATCTCTTACGCAAGGGATTTCATGATAAACAGGGGCTTTACATACTGCGTACCTCCTTTCATGATCAGAAGCGAGGTAGTTACCGGTGTTATGAGTTTTGCCGAGATGGATGCCATGATGTATAAGATCGAGGGCGAGGACCTTTATCTTATCGGTACCAGCGAGCATTCGATGATCGGTAAGTACATCGACCAGATGATACCCGAGAGCACACTGCCCCATACTCTTACAAGCTATTCACCCTGCTTCCGTAAGGAAAAGGGCGCTCACGGCATAGAGGAGAGAGGCGTATACCGTATCCATCAGTTTGAAAAGCAGGAGATGATCGTCATCTGTAAGCCTGAGGACAGCATGATATGGTATGACAAGCTCTGGAAGAACACGGTTGACCTCTTTAGATCGCTTGATATCCCCGTACGTCAGCTTGAGTGCTGTTCGGGCGACTTAGCAGACCTTAAGGTTAAGTCATGTGATGTAGAGGCATGGTCGCCAAGACAGAAGAAGTACTTCGAGGTCGGTTCGTGCTCGAACTTAGGTGATGCCCAGGCTAGACGTCTCCGTATAAGAGTAGCCGGCGAGAACGGCAAGTACTTTGCTCATACCCTTAACAACACTGTAGTTGCTCCTCCCCGTATGCTTATCGCATTCTTGGAGAACAACCTCAATGCAGACGGTTCGGTCAATATCCCCGAGGTACTCCGTCCTTACATGGGCGGCAAGGAAAAGATTACGCCTTAACCACCTCATCCGGCCTCACTTTGTTCAGCCACCTTCCCTTAAAGGGGAAGGCTTTTTTTGTTTACAAAAATGTCACGCTTTAAGTTTGACAAAGAAATACCAATATGCTATAATTCTTTTGATTGTGTAGTTTTTCGTGCAAATATTTAAGGGATGGATGTGCATATGAAGATCAATGTTTTGTTATATTCATTCAACGGTGTGGACTATCTTGGAGAGCAGCTCCAGAGTATCTTAAAGCAGGATATCACGGATAAGGCCGAGATAAAGATATCGGTCTTTGATGACGGCTCCACAGACAGGACGAGGGATATCCTTGAAAGATATCATAACGAAGGAAGACTCGACTTTATTGAGGGAAACGGCGTCGGTAAGACCAAGGGCTTCTGGGAGCTCATGAAAAAGGCGGAGGATGCTGACTTCTTTGCTTTTTCGGAGCAGGATGACGTATGGTTCCATGAGAAGCTTTCAAGAGCTGTAAAGTATCTTGAGACACAGGCAATCTTAGACGGCGAAGAGACGGAAGTGGCAGACGGACCGCTTCTTTATGTAAGCGACTATACGGTCACCAATGCCAAGTTAAAGCCCATACGTTTTAACCGCAGCAAGACCTGCAAGTACAGTGATGTGGAACATAATCTTCTCTACAGCTCTTCTCCCGGATGCACATTTGTTTTCAATAATGCCGCCAGACAGAAGATGATCAGGTATGATGTGAATGCATTTTATGCCGATATGTATGACGACTTAGCCAAAAAGATCATCAACCTTACAGGAAAAGTCGTAATAGACAGGGTACCGACAGTCTATATGAGAAAGAATAAGGGTGATAAGTTCGGTATCGAGTATTACGGAGGCTTTATCGGAGCCGTAAAGCTATATAAAGAACTGTACTTCGGAAAGACCTTTAATGCTAAGAGCGAGACCGCTAAAGCGTTAGAAATCGTATTTGCGGAAGATATCACGGATGATTCGCGCAAAAAAGAGGCCTTAAAGCAGGTCGGAGGATACAGGGACGATCAGGTTAACCGCGAGAGATTGCTTCAAAATTCCAGATTCGTGGTCGGGGATTATCATGATAAATGGTTAGCGGCAGCCATCAAGAAAAACAGATTATAACTATCAAAAGAGGTTTTTTATGACAGAATTGGACAAGAATGTTTTAAAAGAAATTGAGGAAAACCGGAAAGTCGAGGTTGTGGTAAAACGCGATGCAGCTGCGGAAGGCACCGAGCTTGATCTCGTAAGAGTTTTCCAAAATATGGGAAAGAAGAAGAGGGTATATGCATGGCTTCTTATATGCTGTATGCTTATAGGATTTGCAGTGCCGCTGCTTAGGGCTGAACTTGCCGACCCTGTAGAGAGTGTTTCGGCTGTTATAACCTTTATCTACCCCGGTGCAAAAGAGGGCCTGGCACCCGACAGGACACAGCTGGATGTTAATTATGTTACTTCATCTTACATCCTGCAGAGTGCTATGGACAAGACACATCTTTCTGCAAGTATCCCGGTAAATGCCCTTGAGAGAAATATCTCATTAGAGAGGATGCTCACCGAGGAGACCAGACAGAACTTAGAGGTTGTGGAGAAGGTCATCTCCGAGGCCAATAAGGACTATGAGAAGGTACTCGACGTTGATTACAAATATGACGGAAAGTATATCGTTACTTTAAGAAACGGTTTCAGTGTCGATCCCGATGCCAGAAAAAAGACTTATCTTGACGGTTCCGAGATGGCAGCGCTTCTTAATTCCATCATAGATAATTACAATCTGTATTTCTATGATACATACCTCGGGAAGGCTCTTCCGGAAAACGATCTGGATTCTGTAGCCAATACCGATATGGACTATATCGAGCGTCTTGATGCCATGGTATCGCTGCTTAATTCACTTTCGAGATACTGTACCGATGAAACAAGAGATGATTATCTTGAGTACAGATCTAAGACAGACGGACTGAGCTTCAAGGAGATCAATGATGTCATAAGACTTGTAAAGACCATAAATGTCGATTATCTGTATGCGTATGTTTTCTATAACAGCGTTACCAAGGATAAAAAGACCATGACTACCAAGTACGAGTATCAGATGAAGAATGCAGAACGTGATCTTGGTGTCATCAACGGAAATATAAAGAGTGTTGCTGAGCTTATCGCAGGCTACAAGAACGATTCCATCACGATGGCAGGTTTTGACAGCTCTGAGGTACAGATGGGACACACCGTTACGGATTATTACAATGAGCTCATCATGGAGCAGGCTCAAAACTACAGCTTAAAAGAGGAACTCTCTGAAAGGATAGCTTCCTACAAGGATAAGGTGGAAGGCTTTACTTCCACATATACTTCGGCTTCACAGCGTGAGTACGTAGAAAAAGAGCTTGAGTCTTTAGTCGGCATATGCAGGAGCCTGTATGAACTGACCGAGAGACATGCAGAAGAGATCATCGACAGTGATTCTTATAAGAGCTCATACATGACCTTTATCGAGGCACAGTATTTCGGAGATACATTCCTCAATGCATCCAATATCAAAAAGGCCATAATCGGTATGGTGATAGGTGCAGTGCTCGCTATAGCTGTCTGGGGCATGGATGCTCTGGCTGCGGAGTTCAGACGCGGGTCCGCTCAAAAGGAAGAAAATAAGGAAAAGGAGGCAGAGGCATGAGTCAGTCAGTAAAAGATAATAAATCTGCCGTCCGCAGTGATGTAAAAACAACAAAGCCTGCCAATAAAAGAAGTGCGGCTGCTAAGAGATATCTCAGATATTTAAGTCTGATAGTTATAGCAGGTATCATCGGTGTAGTTATAGCACTTGTAAAATATTTCGGACCTGATAAGATCAAGAGAAATTCATCTGTTACGATACAGTTTACCTATGACGGTGCAGCCAAGAACCAGACACCTACCGGAGAGAAGTTCTCCATCGACGGTATAAAGAGCGACCAGGTGTTAAATGATGCGATCGCATCGGTAGGTCTTGCATCAAAGTATACGGCCGATGCTTTAAGGTCGAGTATAGTGGTAAAAGGACAGTATCCTGCAGATGTTATCGATAAGATCAAGGATTTCAACTCCCTTTACAATTTCGGGGAGAGCCGAGATGTCTCGATCAATAACTATTATCCTACGACATACAGTATCGTTCTTTATGATGATTTCGATCCGTCCGTATCAAGCTCCGATATGGAGAAGCTGATTAAAGCCATCGGCGAGACCTACAGAAATTACTTTATAAACAACTATATTTATTCCTTCAATCCTGAGAAGATCCAGGAGATGCTGGTGCTTGACAATTATGATTTTGCCTACCGTATCAGGATCATCAAGCTGCATCTGCAGGAGATAAAGAATTACGCTTCCGAGATGTATGAGAAGGATAAGGCATTCAGGAGCGGTTCACAGAGCTTTAACGATATCGTGATAAAGTGCAGGAACTTAGAGAATGATGCCATCGGCAATATCGAAGCGGCAGTCATGACAGATGTGCTTTCGGTATCTGCTGCAAGGCTCCGTAACCAGTATGAGTATGAGATAAAGATCTTGGAGAATGAGAAAGCTCATAAGAACGCCAATCTTGAAGAACTTGACGGCCTGATCGGTTCATACGAGCTTGACGGCATCATGTATTTAGGTTCGGGCGATGCCATGGTAAAGGTTGAAAGGAATTCAAAAGAGACCTATGAAAAGCTTGTAGATATGAAGAAGGAGCTTACCGAGAGGATAGTGGAGATAGACTCCGAGATAGAGAAATATAAGTCCTTCATCACTGACATGGATGCGGCAAGCCTTTCTACAGAGGCCAAGAAAACGCTTGTCAGCGGCCAGATACAGAATGCATATGATAAGACCGTTGAGATCGAGAAGCTTTTCTCGGATATGATCGCAGATTACAATGCTACACTTGTAGCTGAGGAATCGGTAAATGTTAAAGAGAACCGTTTTGTAAGCGGTAAGATTTTCTCTACAGGATTTATCGCAATGGCCGTAAAATGTGCCGCACCCTTATGTATCATTGTTATGATCATCTGCTCCTTCCATGCATTCCTGGTTGAGAGAAAGAAGTATGCAAAACGCAATCAAGAGGTTTCTGCCTGAATATATAATAAGTATAGGGGTCAGGTACCATTAAAAAAATGTAAACACTCCATGGCTTGTTATTGCAAGCAGAATCATAAAAGGGCTATGTCCGGGCAGCATACCCGTCACGAGCCCTTATTTTTGCGTTGGTTTGCAATAACAAGCCTTGGAGTTAAGTGTTCATAAAAAAATTGTGGTTACTCGTATATACCGAATATCTGGTGTCTGTATCTTTTTAAGAGTTTAAGCAATGCGATACCGAGTATGCTGCATGAGATGATCTCACCTATACCTACTGTAAGCATGAGGTAAGGAAGTCCGTCTTCTAAGCCGTAGCCGTATACAAGTATGAGCGGAACAATTATGACATTCGCGATGATCGGGGGGATGCATGCACACCAGTCGGGGAGCTTTTTCCTGATGAGATATGTGCCGATGGCACCTAAAAGTGTGGCCAGACTTCCGAAGATGATGTCCAATATGATCACACCGGGGGTTAAGGTATTAGCCAGGATACATCCGAGATACAGTCCGGGGATCGCAGCCGGTGTAAAGAAGGGAAGTATGGTGAGTGCTTCTGAAAAGCGGACCTGAATTGCATAACTTGACAATCCGAGTGCCGATGCGAGTAGTGTGAACACTACATAGAGAGCTGCTATTATGGCAGCTTCGGTGATAAAACGTGTTTTTTTCATTTGTTCTCCTTTAGTTTTGTTTAACGAGAGGAAGGTCTCGAACTCTCGGTCAGACTATTCTGACGCGCAACGACTATTATATCCGGAAAAAAATAATTGTCAAGTATAAATGATGATACCGCTGTTCAGATAAGCAGAGTATGTCTTTAGTCCTGTTATATGAGAGGTAAGGTACGGAAAATATCAACTTGCCAAAATGGTCAGGATGTGGTATCATACAGATAATTATGGACTTTTATGACTATCTGTTATTGATTGCGGTTGAGGCTTCCGCAATGGAGGACTATAAATGAAGGCGCTTAGAAAAGTATTTTTGGTTTTTTTGGATATATGCTCCGTCCTGGCAGCGGCAGGTTTGGGTCTGCTGCTCAGGTTTGACTTAAACATCGAGGCTATCCAGAAGCCTTATGACGAGCATCTGTGGAAAATGCTCCCATTTTTGGTAGCGGCTACGCTTCTCGTATACTGGCTGTTCAGACTTTACGACAGTATCTGGAACTACGTGAGCGTAAGCGAGCTGGAGAGGATCGTAGTAGCGGCATTTATCGTATCGATACTTAATGTCGGTATCAGCTATGTGCTGAACTTAGAGCTCCACCAGACCAGCTGGTACATGCCCCGAAGCTTTTACTTTATCTTCAGTTTCCTGCTGATATCGTTTACATGCATCACCCGATTCGGATATCGTGCTATACGTATCATAGTGAGAAAGCACAGGGATAAAAAAATCGGTGCCAATGTCATGGTAGTCGGTGCCGGTGAGGCCGGCAATATGCTTATAAAAGAGATCATGGCAAGTGATTTCCTTCATAAGAATATTTGCTGTGTTATAGATGATTCCAATAAAAAGGTCGGAAGCTTTATCCAGGGTGTTAAGATCGTCGGCAACCGTGATGCCATCGAGAGCATGGTTGAAAAATACCGGATAAAGGAGATCATCGTAGCCATACCTTCAGCTGACAAGAAGGAGCTCTCATCTATAGTAAATATCTGCCAGAAGACAGGATGCCATGTAAAGATCCTGCCCGGCATCTGTGAGATAGTAAACGAAGAGGGCAAGCTCGGACAATTGCGTGATGTCCAGGTAGAGGACTTACTCGGACGTGACCCGATAGTGGTAGACCTTGATTCCATCATGGGCTATGTTACGGGACGTGTAGTTATGGTTACGGGCGGCGGCGGATCCATCGGAAGTGAGCTTTGCCGTCAGCTGGCTGATCACGGCGTAAAACAGCTTATCATCGTCGATATCTATGAGAACAATGCTTATGCCATCCAGCAGGAGCTTATCATGAAATATCCCGATCTTGACCTTGTAGTGCTTATTGCTTCTGTACGTAATACCAACAGATTAAAGTCGATATTTGAAGCTTACAAGCCCGAGATCGTATATCATGCTGCAGCACATAAGCATGTGCCTTTGATGGAGGTATCTCCCAACGAGGCGATCAAGAATAATGTATTCGGTACCTTAAAGACCGTTAAGGCTGCCGATGCGGCAGGTGTAGAGAAGTTCGTACTTATATCTACGGATAAGGCCGTTAACCCCACAAATATCATGGGTGCTTCGAAGCGTATCTGTGAGATGATAGTTCAGACCTATAATAAAAAATCAAAGACTGATTTTGTGGCAGTAAGATTTGGTAACGTACTTGGCAGCAACGGAAGTGTTATCCCGCTCTTTAAGAAGCAGATCGAAGCGGGCGGCCCTGTTACCGTTACCCATCCCGATATCATCCGTTACTTCATGACCATCCCCGAGGCGGTATCCCTGGTACTCCAGGCGGGTGCTTTTGCCAAGGGCGGCGAGATATTCGTGCTGGATATGGGTGAGCCGGTAAAGATCCTCGACTTAGCGGAAAATCTTATCCGTATGTCGGGCTTTGTGCCTTATCAGGATATCGATATCAAGTTCAGCGGACTTCGTCCCGGTGAGAAGTTATATGAGGAACTCCTTATGGATGAAGAAGGCTTACAGGATACTGAGAATAAGCTCATCCACATCGGAAAGCCCATCAAGCTTGATGAGGAGAAGTTCTTAAAGGATCTCGACAACCTCTATATGGCCTGTCTTGATGAGCCCAATCCTGCAACCGTACGTAAGCTTGTCGGTGACATAGTACCTACCTACAAGCCTAAGAATCCTGTGGACGGAGTAGGTTCAAAAGATAAAAAGGATAAGCGCAGAGAAAAAGAGGAAGTAAAGACTGAAATCAAGGTGGAGACCAAGACTGAAGTCAAGGATGAGGTCAAGACTGAGACTAAGGCGGATGATGTCAAAGAAGATATCAAAGACAAGGCTTTAGAAAAGACCGAGGAAACGGTCAAAGCAGCAGAAAAATCTGAAGAAACGGTAAAAGAGACAATAGCAGTAGCCGAGAAAACAGTTGATACTGCCTTAAATGATACCGCAAAAACTGCGGCAGATACTGACAGTGTCATAGATGCCGTAAAAAAGGCAAATGCTGCTCTTCATGCGGCTGATTGACCGGGGTATTTAAAAAGTTAAAAAGACAATGATAAAACATTGAGGACATAGCTATCTGCCATGTCCTCATTACACTAATTTTAAGGAGTTTATTTCTATGAAGGTTTTTGTGACCGGAGTAAACGGACAGTTAGGCTACGAGGTGGTAAAGGAGCTGTCAAAAAGAGGATACGAATGTGTAGGAAGCGATATCGCCGATACCTTTTGCAGGCCTGATGAGCAGATAGAGGGTTTCAGCTATGCGAAACTGGATATCACAGACGGAGCAGCAACAGACGAGCTGATATGCGGGTTAAATCCCGATGCCGTCATCCATCCTGCGGGCTGGACTGCCGTTGACGCGGCTGAAGACCCGGAGAACAGGGAAATGGTGTTTAAGGTTAACGAACACGGTACCGGAAATATTGCGGCAGCCTGCAAGAAAACAGGCAGCAAAATGCTCTATATAAGTACAGACTATGTATTTGACGGAAGCGGAGATAAGCCCTGGGATCCGGATTACAAAGGTTTTCATCCTTTGTCTGTATACGGAGCGGCAAAGCTTGCCGGAGAAAAGGCAGTGGAGAGCCGTATCGACAACTTCTTTGTTGTGAGGATATCATGGGCTTTCGCAATCAACGGAAATAATTTCGTACGTACCATGCTTAATATTGCACAGAAGCATGATACCGTGCGTGTGGTAAACGACCAGATAGGTACGCCCACATACATGCATGACCTGGCACGGCTTCTTGTTGATATGGTAGAGACCGATAAGTACGGTTATTATCATGCATCAAATGAGGGCGGTTATATAAGCTGGTACGATTTTACAAAAGAGATATACAGACAGGCCGGACTGAATGTGAATGTAATCCCCGTAACTACCGAGGAATACGGGCATTCAAAGGCAGCCCGTCCTAAGAACAGCAGGCTTGATAAGAGCAAGCTTGTAAGAAACGGTTTTACGCCGCTTCCTGACTGGAAGGATGCACTGGCAAGGTTTTTAGCGGAGGTTAAAAGGTAAAGTTTGAAAGATCCTTTCAAACTTTCATCGGTGTCGCGGCAGGCACGTCACCGATGTGTAACCATGCCTGCGGCAAGGTACGATATATGAAAGGTATTATATTGGCAGGAGGTGCGGGTACAAGATTATATCCGCTTACCATGGTCACTTCAAAGCAGCTGCTTCCCGTATATGATAAGCCCATGATCTTTTATCCCTTATCAACCCTTATGCTTGCGGGGATCAAGGATATCCTTGTGATCTCAACTCCTACGGATACGAAGAGATTTGAGGAGCTTTTGGGGGACGGCTCACAGTTTGGTATAAGTTTAAAGTATAAGATCCAGCCTTCTCCGGACGGACTTGCTCAGGCTTTTTTGCTCGGCGAGGAGTTTATAGGTGACGAGCCATGTGCCATGGTATTAGGTGATAATATTTTTTACGGAAACGGTTTCGGAAAGCTTCTTAAAAATGCCGCAGAGGATGCGGAGAACGGACGCGCCACGGTATTCGGGTACTATGTAAACGATCCCGAACGTTTCGGTGTAGTAGAGTTTGATGAGAACGGACGGGCTGTATCCATAGAGGAAAAGCCCTCTGAGCCTAAGAGCAATTATGCGGTCACAGGCCTTTATTTTTATCCTAAGGGAGTAAGTGCCAGGGCTCATGAGGTTAAGCCTTCGGCTAGAGGAGAACTTGAGATCACGACCTTAAACGAAATGTACCTTGATGACGGGCTTCTGGATGTCCAGCTTTTAGGACGAGGCTATGCATGGCTTGATACGGGTACAATGAACAGCCTGCTTGAGGCTGCCAATTTCATCAGAATGATAGAAGAGAGACAGAGCATCATCATTTCTGCCCCCGAAGAGATAAGCTTTATAAAGGGCTGGATCGATGCGGAGCAGCTTAAAAAAGCAGCGGATAAGTACGGCAAGAGCCCGTACGGCAAACATCTTAAGATGGTAGCAGAAGGAAAGATAAGGTACTGAAATGGATTTTCACGGAATCAGGCTTCCGGACAAGGAAGAGATAACCATACCCGGGAAAAAACTTTCCCAAGGGGAACATGCCAATGTATTTGAGTGGGGAAAAGATAAGGTTATAAAGATTTTTAAGGCATCCTATCCCATGGAGCTTATCGATGCCGAATACTATAACGCGCTTGCGGTAAAGCAGCTTCCGTTTAAAAAGAGCATCCCGGTGGAGCTTAAGAAAACGGAATTTGGGTTCGGCATAGTATATGAGAAGGCTGAGGGCGAGAGCTTGACGGACTATATAGCACGTACATCGGACCTTAAGGGTGCAGCGCTTATGATGGCTGAACTCCAGAGAAGCATCAATAAGATCACGCTCGACCCGGAAAAGACTTCTGCACTTGCGACGGCTCATTCGGTTCTGCGCAGGAAAATGGCTGAAAGCAGCAAGGCCGATTCGAGTGCCACACAGGAGATGATCCGTTTCTTAGGTACCATGAAGGACGGTAATTCCCTATGCCACGGCAACCTTTCCATCGGAAATGTGTTTGTGACCAAGGACGGCCCTATGGCTATGTCGGCATCGGGCTACTGCATAGGTATGCCGATGTATGATATAGCGAAGACTTTTTATCTGATCGCATATACGCCGCTGCCGGGTGAAGATAACGGAGAAAACTGCGCGGCATGCGGCAAAACAGCGGATATGGGGGAACGGAAAGAATTCGGCAGATACTACCTTGATGCCATGGGAAAAACCGCTACACAGATAGGCGGATACCTGTCCATGATCATAGCTGGATTATAATATTTATATTGATTTTATCGCTGAAAAATGATAAAATATTACGGGAAATTATAACTTTGTAATTATAGGGGGCAAGTTAATTTATGAAGTTTTGTCGGGAGTGCGGAACAAGCAATGCTGATACTGCGGTATTCTGTTTTAATTGCGGTACCAGGTTCAGTGATGAAAGTATCGTTAAAAACGATGCGCCGCAGGAAGCGCAGGAAGTAATTTCGCAGGAAGTACAGGATGTAACTCCGCAGGAAGTACAGGATGTAACTCCGCAGGATGATGCATATGAACCTACATTTGAGGACTTTGTTAATTCCGAGGTAGTAGCCGAAGATGAGCAGACCGGGGGAGATGCTGATATTTCGGATATGACGGATGTAACGGATACACCTGAGGCACCTGAGTTTGAGCCTGAACCTGATTTCGGGTTTGAAGCTGAGGAAGAGCCTGAGGTGAATTCTGCGTTTTCTGCAGGATCTGAGACTGAGCCTTTTTATGATGAGGAGCCTGCATATGAGGAGCCGGCAGAACCTGCATATGAAGAGTCCGAGCCATACACAGAGCCCGAGCCTGAGCAGAACTATGACGAGGCACCTGTATATGAGGAGCCTGCGCCAGAGCCTGAACCCTACACAGAGCCCGAGCCTGAGCAGAACTATGACGAGGCACCTGTATATGAGGAGCCTGCGCCAGAGCCTGAACCCTACACAGAGCCCGAACCTGAGCAGAACTATGATGAGGCACCCGCATTTGAGGCGGCTGCAGCAGCCGGATCTATGTTTGGAAGTGCTTCCGCGTCTGAGAAGATTTTTGAGGACATGCCCGTTTCTCCTCAGGAGCTGTTCGGTGACGAGTATTCCGATATAAAGAGTATAGGTCTTGGTGACGGTACAGGTTACAAGGCTTACAGCAATAAATATAAAAAACAGGTTGTTATCAAGAAGATACACAGCCAGATCGAGAACCTGGCCAATATCACTGATACGGTAAACCGTATGAAGCGTATAAAGCATGCGGCATTGCCCCAGGTTCTTGATTATATCCAGACAGGCGGAAATATCTATTCCGTTATGGAGTATGTGGAAGGAAAGTCCTTATACAGATATATCAGTGAAGGACAGCATTTTTCGGAGAAGCAGCTGACAGACTGGGCAGAGCAGGTGAGCAAGGCACTTATCTATCTGCATACATTTGAGCCCAGGATAATACATGCGGACATCAAGCCGTCCAATATCATTATCAGGCCGGACAATACGGTAGTTCTTACGGATTACAACCCCGAGACTGTTGACAAGTACGGTGCACACGTTATAGGTTATTCTGAAGGTTATGCACCGCCCGAGCAGTACGAGTTCAGATCTGCAAATACTTACGGTTCCGTCAACTATGATGAGAAGTTCGCCAAGACTGTTACAGTCGGTGCCGACGGTATATATACCTCACAGGAAGGTACTACATGTGAGGCTGCTACACGTGCTTTCTCCGTAGTTGATGAGCGTTCCGATATATATAATTTCGGTGCAAGCTTCTATTTTGCATGTACCGGAAAGAAGCCCGAATCCGCAAAGGGAGATGTAACTCCCGTTAAAAAGGCCGGCGGAAAGATCAGTTCATCCTTTGCATCCATCATCAATAAGTGTATGGAAAAGGATCCTAAGAACAGATACCAGACCGCTTCCGAACTTAATTCGGCGATAAAGAGCTGCAAGAGAAGACCGTTTATCATCGTTGCGGCATTTGTATTGATCGCCATTTTGGCATTTGTATTGCTTGTACTTCCTAAGCTTAATAAAAAGCAGAAGGGACAGATGAGTGCACCTACGGGTGTGACTTCGATGCCCGCACCTACAGGAGATTCCGCGGTTACTCCTACTGATGACCCTGCGGTTACTTTGACAGAGGCTGTTACACCTGTTATTACAGATACAGTGACAGATACTCCTGTAGTTACCGACGAGCCTGCCATAACCGATGCAGGCACTCCTACGGGTGAGGTTGATCCCACAGGAGAAGTTACCCCTACCGAGGAAGTAACTCCTACGGAAAATGTGACACCCGAGCCCACACCTACACCTACTGCCACACCTACGGCGACACCTTCGCCCACACCGGTGGCAAGCCCTTCACCTACACCGAGCGGTAAGGCTACACCTACGCCGGCGCCTACAGCGACTCCGGCTCCTACGGCTACGAGTAAGCCTACTGCTACACCTAAGCCTACGGTTCCTTTGACACCTACTCCTTCACTCAGTAAGGTGACATATTATTCGAACCTTATCGGCTTCGAGCTTAATGACGGAACACTTAAGAATTATAACCTCGGTATCAGCACCGAGTTTACCGGACTTAAGGCTAAGGAAGTTGCGTTTGTATACTTCGGCGGATATCCTTCCGTAAGGATCACCAGAGACAGCCTGATAAAGGATCTTGGTAAGGTCACATATGACAAGAAGGGTATAGCCGAGTACGGCGGAACCAAATACATGCAGGTAGATTATCTTCAGTCCGATACTCAGACCGCTACGCTGTATTACAGGTTTGCTCCTATCAAGTGGCGCGTGCTGAGTGCCTCAAAGTCAGAACTTGTTCTTATCTCGGATCAGGTTATTGATTATTATGCATATAAGGGACTTGACAGCTGGCTTACATCCACATTCGGCAGTTCGGCATTTAACAGTAAGGAGAAAAAGATTATATCCGGTAATATTTCGTTCCTTGCTTCGACTGATGCAACGAGATATACAAAGTTGAACCTGTCTACAACCATTACAGATTATGCGCAGATGAGAAAGAATTTCAACAGGAACAAGTTTGACAGTTATGCAGTAGCTATGTGGTGGCTGAATGCCGGCAGCGGTGTGTCAAAAGCACCTTATGTTGATGGCAGCGGCAGCATCATGACTGCAGGACTTGAGACAGATTCAAGACAGGGTATAAGGCCTGTCATAACGATCAAGATACAGTGATATAACGCTTAAAACATGTGATATTTAACAGGCCCTGCAGAAGACAAAAGCTTTCTGCAGGGCATACTGATGAGGTCGGAACCATCATGACGAAGTCATGATTTATAATGTTCCGACCGACCTGCCGCCGAACGAATGTGAGGGGGCAATACCTATATACATCTTACCAGGGAGGAAAGGAAAGTGGAAAAGTATTTATTTACATCTGAATCGGTAACAGAAGGACATCCCGACAAAGTCTGCGATCAGATAAGTGACGCCATCTTAGACGCCATGCTGGAAAAGGATCCGTACAGCCGTGTAGCTTGCGAGACCTGCTGTACTACGGGACTTGTACTTGTAATGGGTGAAGTTACCACCAACAGTTATGTTGATATTCAAAAGACGGTAAGGGATACCATCCGTGAGATAGGATATACCAGGGCAAAATACGGATTTGATGCCGATACCTGCGGCGTTATGGTTGCTTTAGACGAGCAGTCTGCAGATATAGCCATGGGTGTTAATAAGGCATTGGAATCCAAGTCAAACTTCGGGCATTCTATCGAGGAAGAGGAAAAGATCAATGTGAACTACGCTGAGGCTGACCCCGATAATGTGGGTGCGGGAGATCAGGGTATGATGTTCGGGTATGCTACAAACGAGACTCCCGAGTATATGCCTTATGCCATCTCTATGGCTCACAAGCTTACAAAAAAGCTTGCAGAGGTAAGAAAGAACGGGACATTATCTTACCTTCGACCTGATGGAAAGAGCCAGGTAACGGTTGAGTACGGAGAGGACGGAAAGCCCGCAAGGATCGAGGCTATAGTAGTATCTACCCAGCACGATCCCGATGTCACACAGGAAAAGATACATGAGGATGTAAGAAAATATGTTATAGACGCCGTAATCCCGGCTGAGATGATAGATAAAGATACAAAGATATATATCAATCCTACCGGCAGATTTGTTATCGGAGGACCCTCGGGAGATTCGGGTCTTACAGGCAGAAAGATAATCGTTGACACTTACGGCGGAGCAGCACCTCACGGCGGCGGAGCATTCTCGGGCAAGGATCCGACAAAGGTTGACAGATCCGCATGCTATGCAGCAAGATATGTTGCTAAGAATATAGTGGCAGCAGGACTTGCCGAAAAGTGCCAGATACAGCTTTCATATGCTATCGGTGTAGCCGAGCCTACTTCCATAAACGTTGATACCTTCGGTACAGGCAAGCTCACAAACGAAAAGCTGCTTAAGATAGTTAGAGAGAACTTTGATCTTCGTCCCGCAGGCATCATAAAGATGCTTGACTTAAGAAGACCTATATATAAGCAGACCGCAAGCTACGGTCATTTCGGAAGAAACGACCTTGATCTTCCATGGGAGAAGACAGATAAGGCAGAGATATTAAAAGGATATCTGAAGTAATACCAATTACTAAAACACTAAAGGGGTCAGACCCCCACTAAGGAGTACGGAAAATGGCAGACGAGAAAAAACAAGTTGAAGCGATAACCTCCATGAGCGAGGATTTCGCGCAGTGGTATACGGATATAGTATTAAAGGCAGAACTGGTAGATTATTCTAGCGTTAAGGGATGCCTGGTGATCAAGCCCGCAGGCTATGCTATCTGGGAGCTTATACAGAAGCAGCTGGATGAGAGATTTAAGGAGACAGGTGTAGAAAACGTATATATGCCCATGTTCATCCCCGAGTCACTGCTTGAGAAGGAAAAGGACCATGTAGAGGGCTTTGCTCCTGAGGTTGCATGGGTAACACAGGGAGGTTTGGAGCCTTTACAGGAAAGACTTGTTGTACGTCCTACATCGGAGACACTTTTCTGCGATCTTTATGCAAATATAATTCATTCTTATAGGGACTTACCTAAGGTATACAACCAGTGGTGCAGCGTTGTACGTTGGGAAAAGACTACACGTCCTTTCCTCCGTTCAAGAGAGTTCTTATGGCAGGAAGGACATACCGCACATGCAACGGCAGAAGAGGCTGAGGCAAGAACAAAGCAGATGCTGAACCTCTATGCGCAGTTCTGTGAGGAAGTACTTGCCATCCCCATGGTAAAGGGCAGAAAAACCGACAAGGAGAAATTTGCCGGAGCAGAAGCTACCTATACCATAGAGGCTCTTATGCATGACGGAAAAGCCCTCCAGTCAGGTACCAGCCATAACTTCGGTGACGGATTTGCAAAGGCATTCAATATCCAGTACACCGATAAGGATAATAAGTTAAGTTACGTATATCAGACATCATGGGGCATGACCACACGTCTGATCGGTGCCGTTATCATGGTACACGGTGATGATTCGGGGTTGAAGCTTCCTCCCCGTGTTGCGCCCGTACAGACAGTTATCATACCTATCATGCAGAACAAGCCCGGCGTACTTGATAAGGCAAATGAGCTTGCAGCAGCATTAAAGGCTAAGGGTATCCGTGTAAAGGTGGATGATACGGATAAGCGTCCCGGATTTAAGTTCTCAGAGCAGGAGATGAGAGGCTTCCCTACCCGTATCGAGATAGGTCCTAAGGATATCGAAGCAGGTACATGCATCATCGCACGCAGGGATACCGGTGAGAAGATCACTGTGGCATTATCGGAGATAGAAAACAAGCTTCCCGAGCTCCTTGATGATATACAGAACAACATGCTTGAGACAGCAAGAAAGCACAGAGATGCACATACCTACAGTGCCACCACCTATGAAGAATTTGTGGATACCATTAATAACAAGCCCGGCTTTGTTAAGGCTATGTGGTGCGGAGATGTCGAGTGTGAGAACAAGATAAAGGAAGATACCACAGCTACATCGAGATGTATGCCTTTTGAGCAGGAAAAGATAAGCGATGTATGCGTATGCTGCGGCAGACCCGCCAAGGCACTTGTATACTGGGGCAAGGCATATTGATTCAGGCTGCATGTAAGCGAGCACAAGGTGATTGCTCCCAATTGTCATTCTGAGCGTAAGCGAAGAATCTTAAGAGAGGTACCAAATGATAGATTTTGACGAGGAAGTATCAAAGTTCCAGCCATCCATGGAAATAGACAGGGTTGAGGACACGATAGCGGAAGAGAAGCTGAGGGATATTTCGGATATAGTCATAAGCCTGGCCCGAAATATGCAGGAGATGCAGGATGCTCAGATAGCTGAGAAGCTAAGGAACTTACAGACCGGCTACGACGAATACGGCCGTTAGGAACAAATAAGGCAGGTAATATAATGATTTGTCCATATTGCGGAAATACGGTCACTTCGAGCAGGCGCAGATGTGAGGAATGCGGGTTTGACCTGGCTCCCGCCAGAAAGCTTGTAGAACGTTCAAATATCTTTTATAACAGGGGACTCCGCATGGCTCAGGTACGCAACCTGACAGCTGCCGTGTCGGTCCTTGAAAAGAGTCTGGAGTTTGACAAGCACAACAGCGATGCCAGAAATCTGCTCGGATTGATATATTATGAAATGGGTGACATAGTAAATGCCCTGTCGGCATGGCTTGTCAGCCGCCACCTTGACCCGGAGGATAACGAAGCCGATTATTTTCTGGAGAAGGTACAAAAAGATACAACTAAGCTTGATGAAATGAATCAGGCTATAAAAAAATACAATCTCGCTTTAGAGGAGGCAAGGCAGCATAATTTCGACCTTGCCGTGATCCAGCTGAAAAGGTCGCTGACTCTTAACCGGAAGCTGGTGAAGGCATACCAGCTGCTCGCACTCATATATATGGAGACGGGTGAGAACTCTAAGGCGTTCAGGCTTATAAATATGGGCCTTAAGGTTGATATGGGAAATACGGTCCTGCTCCAGTATCGTCAGGAGCTGACCGGAAGCAGCATAGAGGGCGAAGGAGACGAGGATGTATTCGATTCTGCAGATTCTAAGGACAAGCCCATAGAAGCAAAGTTCTCCTACAAGGAGGAAAAACCGAGCATACTGCCGTTTGTAAACCTTATCATAGGCGTGGTACTCGGAATCATATGTGCACAGTGGCTTATAGTTCCTACCGTTAAGAAAAACATGAAGGAAGAGTATGAAAACTCAAGGATAGATTACAGCGCGGAGCTTTCTGCAAAATCAGCCACGATCTCACAGCTTCAGAAAACGATAACCAATCTTGAAAAAGAGATTTCCAAGCTTAACGGAAAAACAGGCTCCTACGGTAACGGAGGAAGCATAGATGTGGATAACGAAAGCTATGAGAAGTTTTTTGAGGCGTGGGAAGAATACAAGAAGTTTTTGGCTAAAAAGGAATATCCGGATGAAGATCTGGTATCTCTGGCATATAAGCTCTGGCAGATAGACGAAAATGAGATAGCACAGGAATACTCGGTAAATATCTTAAAGAGCATGAGGGCCGAGGTATACCCCGCAGCTTCACAGAAGGTATATGCGAAAGCAAAAGCCCTTTATGAGAAGGAGATATATGATGATGCCATAGAATGGTTTAAGGCAGCATCCGATATGGATCCGACATATGACAGTCCGTTGTATTATCTCGGAAAGACTTATCAGGCACTCGAAAGATTTGAAGAAGCTATGGACAGCTACCGGAAGATGCTTGAGGTAGCACCAAATTCCACTTTAAAGGAAATGGTATCCGAAAGAATAAAAGAATGTGAAAAAAAGGAATCCGCTCCCAATTAAAGGAAGCGGATTCTTTGTATTTATCAGATTATTTCTCAAGGTCCTTACTCCAGAGCTTAACCTGGTTCCTGCCACCGTTTTTGGCTGCGTACAGGGCTTTGTCGGCATGCTCTATGAGCTCGACACGTTCCATCTTGGATTCCCAGATGGAGACACCTATGCTGACCGTGATCGATACAAGGGTGACCTTGCTGCCTTCGTTGTACGGTACAGAGGTGGTTTCTATGGTCTGACGTATTTTTTCTGCTACGGAAAGAGCAAATTCGGCATTGTTTGAATCGAGCAGGATAACAAATTCCTCACCGCCGTATCGGCAGGCGGTTCCCTTGTTTCCGGTTACCTTCTTCATGATGCTCGCTACCTGTTTTAATACCTCGTCACCGAACTGGTGGCCGTAGGTATCGTTACATTTCTTAAAGAAATCAACATCAAGCATCAGGGCTGAAAGTCTGGTCCTGTCCGAATCGGAGGTCTTATCGATGATAAGGTTGTCCAAGTAAGAACGGCCGTACAGCTGGGTAAGACCGTCCGTGATAGCTCTGTGGTACAGACGGGCATTTTCTATGGGGGCACCGCTCTGGTTGGCGATGAAGCCTATGGTCTCCATATACTCGTTGCTGAATATGCCTCGTACCAGACGGGAGTCAAGGTAGATGACTCCGTAGAGCTTACCTCGCACAAACATGGGCATGGCCATAACGGATTTGATACCGTAGCGTACCATTTGCGAATAGTTCTTTCTGAACTCGTCGGACTGTACGTCGTTTATGACAAGTGGCTGGTTGGTAAGTTCCACATCTTCAAGTATCCAGTCGTATGCGTAGCTGTCGAAGTTGCCGGTATTGAAGATAGAAGCAACATACAGCTTCTTTTCACCCATCTCGGGGTAGAGGAAAAGAATACCTCTTTCTGCACCGGCCAGTTCTACCGCATCCTGCAGGATCTTGTTCTGAAGTTCTTCAATCTCAAGTGTTGACGTAAGCTTTTCACCCATTCGGAGTAGGGTATTTACCTTACGGTCAACATTCATACGGTTCTGCTTGGAGGTGATATCCGCCATCAGGGAGTTGGATACGAAGTTGTCCGCATACCTTGAGGTGATGATCTCCTCGCATTTCTTTATATATACCGATGCCGAAATACTTGAGAAATTCATATAGGCATCGAATATATTGTAACGTGATTCCTCGGTACGGTGCTTGTCTAACAGGAACATTCCGTACTCGAAATGTATGAGAGCGTTGTCGAAGGTATTCTGTGTTTCCGAGGACAGAAGGATACCTTCCTTATACAGATCGTCTGCTTTTTTGACCTTGTTTATCATGGAATTAAACAGGGCTGCAGCACGGTAAGCGGGGATCCTGAAGCAGGGGTACGCTTTAGAGTCGGACAGTGCCTGACTGCAAAGTGTCTTTAAGTAAGATTCCTGTTTTACGCGGATCTCCTGAAGCAGGCTGTTACGCTCATTTTTAAAGGTGCTTATCTTTGATATGGCGAGGTTCGGGGTTACGAACAAAAGAGGCGCATCCACGAAACGTACCGTATCTATGAAGTTCTGTGCGATATTTAAATGCTTTTCGGCATTCTCGTACTTACCTTCCTCGAGTTTGAGCACACCCGTCATGGCACGGTAGAAGCACTGTGCAAACGGGATGGGAAGTTCGTCATTAAGCCTTGCTGCGGATTCAGCGGCAGCTTCGGCCAAACTGTAGTTACCCTTTAATGCCAAGACACCCACCATGATGGAAGAGGAGATAAGGAGAGTGAATTTATCATTCAGCTTCTGTGAAAGGGCTATGGATGCCTCACAGGTCTCCCTGCTTTCCTCGAAGTGGCCTGACATATAGTAGGCGAGGCTGAGATAGATATATATGTTATTTATCTCCCACATGTCGCCTATCTCGTTAAAGAGGTCTAAGGCTTCTTTAAAGTATTTTACGGCTTTATTGTGTTCGCTTTCGACTATACAGAAGATACCGCTTATGAAAAGGCTTCGTGCGTAACCGAATTTATCGCCGATGGACTTACGAAGGTTAAGTGTCATCGACTGTGCGAGCTTTGCTTTCTTTTTCTCGTTATTAAGACCGTAGTGGACTACTAATGCCGAGGCTCCGAAGCCGAGCTCCGGTGAGTTGCCGAATTTCTTTGATGCATATGTGTACAGTCTTAACAGTGTATAATTGAAGTTGGTCTTATTGGTGTAAGCATATACCCATATGAGGGTCTCTAAGATCGATACTATGACCTTGTCTTCCTCACTGATGTCCGAATCCCTTCGCATGGATTCACCGGATGAGGATGATCTCGTCTTGGTGATATCCGAGCCGGTGAACATGATGCTGGCTTTAAGTGAGTGCAGCATGACAGCCATTTCGGCATCGGAAGCCGGGAATTTGAAGTCAAGGGATTTTAAGGCAGTCATAAGGTTTGATATACAATCCCTGAAGTTTCCCTGACGGAAATGCCCGACACCTATGCTCTTATAAAGCTTTGCTTTTTCGAGCCTGTCCTCGACCATGGGCATGAGCTCTTCGGCGATAGAGAGAGCGTCATTGAAATGTCCTGTGATCAGGTTGAGGTTTATGAGTGATTTTTTGATCGCAATCCATGTATCAAGGTTATTGGCGGTACGGTGTCCCATGAGCTCTAAGGCCTTACGGTAATAGCTGATAGCCTCCTCATTTGCATTGGAGGATTCCGCTAAATGTGCCGCATCAAGACAGTAGCGTCTTACACCCCTGTCATCGTCTGCCATCAGGAAATGGTATACGAGCCTGTACAGGTGCTGCGAGGTCTCTCCAGCATACTTTGCCTCGATACCTTTTGCTATCCAGTAATGAAGTTCCTTTTCACGTGCGGAATCGATCATGGAAAGGAATACTTCATATATCTGCTTATGCGCGAAGGAAACAAGGGTTTTCCTTGCGGCTGCATAGTTTAAGAACTGCAGGGATACCGCGTGGTCGATCCAGGGCAGCATATCGGGCAGCTTTATGTCCGTGATATATGAGAGAAGGTCAAGCGAGAACTCGTAGCCGATGACAGCGGCGATCTCGAGCAGGGTTACCGCATCCTCATCTAAGAGTGCGAGCCTTCTCTTTATGATATTTATAACATCATGTTCGGAGTTGACGTTTCTCAGTTTATCCCAGTCGTGCTCTAGGGTACGGTTGGTCACGGTGATGACGCCGTCTTCGAGCATGGAGCGCAGTACATTGATAGTAAAGTACGGATTGCCGTCGGTCTTTTCTATCATGTATGTGGTAAGGACACTGCACTCCTGACGAGGGATATTGAGGATATCCGACAGGTATTCACACATACGTGTTTCGTTGAAGGGCTTTAAAGGCAGGTCAAAAAAGCCTGAGGTATTTTTAAGCCTTGAGATCACCGATGCAAGTAAAGGGTTCTCCTCCGGTGATTCGAAATCACGCATGGTAACTACTATGCTTACCTTATGGGAAGAGATACGCTCCGCCATTTCGCATATAAGTGAGAGCGAAGAGGAGTCGGCATACTGCAGGTCATCAAAGATGATGCAGTAGGGCTTTTCATCTCTTAAAAGTGAAAGCATAAAGGTGGAAAGCAGCATAAAAGAACGCTGCTGTTCTTTATAATCATCGAGAGCCGGAAGTGAGATGGCCTCGGTAAGTACTGAGTTCATGATGGGGCTTATACGGGTAACCGTGGAAGTTAAGCCGCCGATGAGCTGGGAGAGACGGTTCTTTTCAGTGATCTGGTGCTTTCTCTCATAGGTTCCGTAGATAGCCGCAAATTCATTAAGGAGCTGCTGGAACGCAGAGTACGGAGTCATCCTGAACTGGGACTTAAATGAACTTCTTAGTGCAGTGATGTTACGTTTATTTAAGTCTGTATAGAGGTTGTTCATGAGGTCCGACTTGCCGCATCCGAGACCGCCGTGTACGAATATGAAATGTCCGGAGTTCTCAAAGGAATCATCACATATCTCTTTCAGCTGGGTAAGCTCTCTGTGACGGCTGTACATTTTTGCTTTCCGGTTGAAACCGTGCAGAATGTCGTTGTCAGAGATCCTGTTTCCGAATTCGCTGTTGGACAGGAAGCCGTCTATATCGCTTATGAGTTCATTTGCTGTAGAGTACCTGAGGTCAGGATCCTTGCTGATGAGTTTGGTTATGATATTTGATACATCTACGGGGATGGCGGGATTGATATCTTCCGGGGGCTTGACACGGACTGCTAAGTGCTTATATACCATGTTGTCCATGGAATCCGAATGGAAGGGCAGACATCCCGTCATCATATGGTACATGATGATACCTAAGGAGTAAAGATCCGAACGCTGGTCAACAGGGCGGTCGAGCACACCTGTCATTTCAGGCGCCATAAAGCCGAAGCTGTAATCTATATCAGTATTGGCAAAGCTGGAATAATCAATGATATAAGTCATGGCAAAGTTTGTGAGCTTTACCAGGATATTCCCGTCCTGCTCCAATATAAGTATACTCGGTGTACGCAGGGTCCGGTGGAGTATATTGAAGCTTTGGGCATAACGAAGTCCGGTGGCTATCTGTTCTGCTATGTTTAAAGCCACCTTGATGTCTAAGGTCTTATTCTGTTCGATATATTTATTTAAAAGGATACCGTCAAAATACTCAAATACGATACAGATGGTATCATCATATTCACCGGCATCATAAACGCGCAACAGAGAGGGATGCTCAAAGTTACGTATGATCTTCATTTCATTGAGGAACCTGGTACGCTCACTTTCCAGTTTGGTGATGGCGTGCGGGTTCATGATATGAATCAGGACATATTCACTTGTATGTAAATGCTCTCCGAGATAAATGGTCACATAGTTGGTCTTATCCAGCTGCTGTATGATCCTGTATTTATCGAAAAGCACGGTTTTCTCAAGTAATGCCATACCTGTCTCCGAATAAAGTAGTATAAGGGCATAATAACCCAAACTTAATTATAACACATTGTTTTAAAGAATGATAGTAAAATTTCTTTTTTTACTTGACTTTTTCGGTCGGGGTTTATATAATGTAACCCGTGCGAAATATGCAAAATATCCCGCACGGGTTGTAACCGTTACCACGGTACAGTTCGAGGTGTGGCTCAGCTTGGTAGAGCGCTACGTTCGGGACGTAGAGGTCGCGTGTTCGAATCACGTCACCTCGATGTAGGTAAAACAAGGACTTCAGGAATCTGAGGTCCTTGTTTTTTTGTGACAGGGGGACGGTTCTCTTGTCACAAAGGAAATGCTTGTTATTGTCAGTAAATATGTTATAATGATTAGAGAAACACGTCCACGGTCACAAAAAGGACAGTCCGATATGAAAGAATTTAAAGAATTAATATCTGTAATCAAAAGATTTCATCTGCATAACAAAGGCTATGCCTTTACTGCATACATCTTCGGCATAATCGATATTGCTTTCACCGGCTTGATGGCACTTGCCATGAAATATCTTTTAGACAATGCCATTGAACCGGGAGACGGCAGTCTGCTGCTGAAAACGATCATATTCATGCTTTTAGGTATCTTACTGGCAAAATCAAGCGACGTACTCCGCCGTTACCTTATCGCGGTTTTCTCATCAAGAACGGTTGCGGATTCACGCCGCCGCTGCTTTATGCATCTTCAGGAGCTTTCCCTAAGTGATTTTTCCGATATAGAATCAAGTTATCTTATAGGCAGGTTTTCTACGGACATGAGTGCCGTTCAGACTCTGACCAGTGTGACGATCCCTTCATTTGTGACCGGTATCGCAAAGATTGTGGTCAGCTTTATCCTAATTTTCCTTTTGGATTTCCGGCTGGCGCTGATCAGCATAGGAGTTCTGCTTTTAAGTACTGCAGTGCTCGTCATTCTGGGAAAAAAGTCCCGTATAGCGGTAAAAGCACTTAAAGATCAGGCGGGCAGGCTCACTGATATGCTCATGGAGAATGTCAGCAACCAGCCTGCTGTAAAAGCATTCGATCTGCAGGAAAGCTCGGAGGCTGACTATGATCGCGAAAACAAAAAGCATGAAGCACTCTCACTTCGTTCAATGTTCATCAATGGCTGCATGACCGTAGCATCCGGCGGACTGATCGAGGTCTTCAGCATTCTGATCATATGTATTGGCGCCTTTTGGGTATTTTCCGGTACCATGACAGTCGGCACTCTTGTTTCATTTAACAGTATCTTCTCTACGTTAAGTTCGGCGGTGATTGCGCTTATTGCGGTATTTCCGTCATTGGTGGAATGTAAAGTATGCATTCATAATCTCGAACTTTTCTTTAAGAAAAAACCGGGTATCGCCAATGACAGGAATGCAGAAGCTCTCCCCGATCCGGTAAAGGAGTTATCCATGGATCATGTTACATTCGGTTATGACCCTGAAACCCCTGTTTTAAAGGATGTTATCCTACAGGTCCCTGCCGGAAGGTCCATCGCCATCGTCGGTCCGAGCGGAAGCGGAAAAAGTACGATCGCAAGCCTTCTTATGCGTTTTTACGATCCCGATAAAGGAACGGTCATGGCAGACGGTAAGGACTATAAGCATCTGGATATGCACTCCCTTCATGAGGCTGTCGGTATCGTCCCTCAGGAGACCGTTTTCTTTAACGATACCATAGAAAATAACCTGCTTTTCGCAAGACCGGATGCCACCGATGATGAGATAGCAGAAGCCGTTAAGGCTGCGGATGCAGACTATATCTTCAGCTTGCCGGGAGGACTTTCCTCTAAGGTGCAGAATGGAGGAAGATCCTTATCCGGAGGACAAAGGCAGCGCCTGTCCCTTGCAAGAGCCCTTTTAAGAAAACCGCGCTTTCTCATCCTTGATGAAGCAACCGCATCCTTAGATCCGGCCGCCGAGCGTGCAGTAAATGATGCCGTTTTGCAGCTCCCCGGGCGCGGCACCGCGATCGTCAACGTTACTCACAGACTTTCGACTATAACGGGCTATGACTGCGTATATGTGATCTCGGAAGGCCGCATCGCCGAAAGCGGGACGCATGCATCTCTTATGGCACAGAAGGGGATATATGCACAGCTTTTTGAAAAACAGAGCGGATTTACGGTTACGGATGACATGTCCAGTGCCACCATTACGCCGGAAAGACTTTCAAAGATCGGGCTTTTTGGCGGATTCCCCGTAAAATCCTTAGCCGAGCTTTGTAAGAACTTTAACTCTTGTACATACCCTGCTTCAAGCACGATCATTTCCGAAGGAGATAAGGGCGACATGTTCTATATCATAGTTCGCGGACGTGTTGAAGTCCTTAAAAAGATCGGCAGCCAGGATACACGTGTTAAAATCCTTGAGGACGGCGACTTTTTCGGCGAGATCGCTTTACTGTCAAATGTCCGACGCACTGCCACTGTGCGCACGGTTGAGCCTACACTCCTTATATCTCTAAAGCGTTCCCGCTTCTTAAAACTTGCCGGCTCCGTGCCGGGCCTGCATGACAAACTTGAAAAGACCATGGGCATCCGCTTAGGAGAACTTAATGAGCTTGGAAGGAAGAAGCAGTCCGACTGACCGCTTTATGTGAAGGATAAAAATCGGGGAATGAGGTAGAAGGTATGGGAAAGATAACAAAAACCGCATTATTACTGCTGCCTTTATTGGCAATCATATCAGTTCTTTTTTTACAGAAAACCATAGAGGCTGGCGCGGCTTCCAAAACATCCGGAAAAACAGTACGTGTGGCAACGGAAAAACAGCTTAAAGCCGCTTTGAAGAGTTCCAAGGTAAGTACTATCGTCCTTAGGACCTCGTCTTATAAAGATATGACCATTACGTCAAGCAGATCAAAGAAAAAGACGATCGTTATCGATGCTCCTAATGCAGTTATCACCAATACCGCAAGATTTAAAAAAGTGGAAGTGATAAAAGCAAAGGGATATATCGAGGCAGTTTCCGGCAATACCATTAAGCTTTCGGAAAATTCACATCTGAAGGTTGCAGACGGTGTATCAGTCAAAAAACTGATTTTAACCGCGGTACCAATATATTATGATATCGGGAAGAACGGATCGATAAAAAGCATAAAGATAGCCGATAAAAACCATACGGGCACCTTTGATAAAAAGACGCGTACGCTCACATTTGATACGGTGGGTATATGGACTTCCTATGATCCCGGTCAATACGGAACTGATGAAGACCTGGTAACGGAAGAATACCCGATAAATTATACGGCAGTCCTTGATAAGAGCGGAAGGATACTTAAGACGTATTATAAAGACCGGGCGACCGAAAGGTGTGATGAATATAAATATGACGAAAACGGCAACCGCATCGAATGGATGCAGTATGATGAAAGCGTTTCCGAAGAGGTGCCGGCATACCGGTATGAATATATCTATGAGGAAAACAGGCTTGTTGGGGAAACGGATCATTCATATGACAGCGACCCCGTAACATATAAAAAAGAATATGATAAGGACGGAAAGCTGACCGCATCCTGTAATGAGGGCCGTTATTTCAGAGAAGATGTTTTTTATACATATGATGATAGTGCCATGCTTATCGGGAAAAAGACAACCAAGATGTGGTTTACGGATGAAGGAACCCTTTCAAGCAGAAAGAGTATAGATACTGCATATACATATGACAGGAACGGTTTTTTACTGACTGAGGATACATATCTGATCGACGATCATACAAAAAATATCATCACTTACGAGTATGATAAAGCAAAAAATCCGGTCCGTGAGATCCGCATTTCTAAGAGAATGTATGGCGTGGATAATGAAATGATAAATATGAATTATGAAATCCGGTATAAATATGATGAACTGGGTGTACTTACCGGCATATATTACCCGGATAAAGATGAGGATATGTCTTCTGACACATGAAAATGAGGATGCTATGGAGGTAAAGAAAATTTATTTTGACATGGATGGCGTACTGGCGGATTTTGCCGGCGGAGTAAGAGAACTGTGCGGTATGGAGCCTGTCTCACAGAACGCAAAGAATAAGGATTCGTCAGAGGAAGACAGGATGTGGAAGGCTATAAAAGACGCCGGGCATTTCTATGATAAGCTGGATATCCTGCCGGGAGCAAAGGAGATGTTTGATGCCTTATACGGCCTGTATGGGGATAAATGTGAGATACTTACCGGTATCCCTAAGCCGAAGCGCGGGATAGACAGTGCGGGCGATGACAAAACTGCATGGGTCAGAAGGCTTTTTGCAAAAGACATAAAGGTGAATATAGTGTACCGTGAGGAGAAAGCCCGCTTCTGTACGGGGAAGGACTGCATACTCATTGATGACTTTGATAAGAATATCCGTGAGTGGGAAGCCATGGGCGGCATCGGTATCCTGAACGAAAGTGCCTCTCAGACAATGACAGACCTGAAAAAACTCGGTATTATAAAGTAATAAAGCATAATAAAAGCATATAAGAGACAGACTGTTCAATAAGTTGAACATGTCAGGAGTGACGCTTAAGCACTTGATTAATATCCTGTTTTATGATAAAATTATGTTTTAAGGACAAAAAGCAGTTCCTTGCTTTTGATCGTTACGGAGGAAATAAATGTCTGTATATAAACGAATGATCTTTATAATGGTAACCGGGATAATGCTTATCGGGATGCTGACTTTTTCTACAGGACGTCCCGTAAAAAGTGCCGTTATCATAATACCGGCCGGTACGGAAGATCCGGAGGGGACCGAGGCTGTTTTAAATGTTACACCTACCGATATCCCGACCGATACTACCACACCCGAGCCCACGGCACCGGAACCGACAGAACCGCCCGTTCCTACAGTGCCTGCCGATAATCCCTTGAGATATGAGGTATATCCCGATATCCATGACCTGATACAGGAGTATTATGATGCCAAAGCAGCTGCGGATATCGACAAGATGAAAAAACTGGTCACAGATCCTGTGTATATAAGTACCGAGACCATTACCGCCCAGAGCGAGTTCGTAAAAGGGTATTCGGACTTAAAGTGCTATACCAAGCGGGGCGGCGGAGAGATAGATTTTGTCGTATACTGCACCGTGAATATGCTTGTTTCCACACTTGAAACACCCATTGCTTCTCTTGAGTCGTTCTATATCATATATAAGGACGGAAAGCCCGTGATATTCTCCGGAGTTATTACGGATGAAGCTACACAGGCTGTTTTAAATACTCTGGATAATGACGATGATGTTGTGGAACTTAAAGAGTATACCTTAGAGGCGATATCCGCAGCGGCCGAGGCCGATCCTGCGGTATATGAATTCTGGCAGAAACTTATAAATGCCGTGGGTACGGAAGAAAACAGCACTGCCCCTTAATCCTTGACTGTAAAGCAGTCGCCAGGATAGTGATATATGCTGTCTGACAAAAATTCGGTCTCGGGGACGTAGTTGCGGTTTACGAGATTTACCATCTCTTTGAGATATTCTTCGTCCGAACCGAGTGCTTCGGGCACTATCAATACTTCGTTAACAGAACTGGGAAGGATGTAAAAACCGGAATTAATGGATTTTTGTATCCTTTCCAGTATATTTTTGTAAAGAAGACACGATGCACCGTTATACCTGTCTTTGTTGGAAAGAATATAGAGCGACGGAAGTCCGGCGTATACGGGATCCGGCGGAGCAAACGGGTAGGATTTCAGTTCTTCGCCTAAGGTTTGGAATACTGCAGGAAACAGCTTTTCGGTATTTTCGACGGCTGTTTTTTTCATTTCTTCATGAGTTATCCCGAAAAAATCGCAATTCGTATTATCTATTTTTATGGAAGATATGCCGCCGGGACCGCCTGAGAGAAGATAATGATAGGTTACAGCCAGATCCATAACTTTTTCGTGAGGAGCATTTTTAAGAAAAGCCTTATTCCGCTCGTAATTTACCAGCTTTACGAATATCCTTCCGGATATGTTCTCCTTGTTTATCAGTTCGAACAGTCCGTCTTTTCCGAATTCCTTATGTTCATGGTATAATCCGACTATATGCTCTGCAAGATCTTCTATGGGTCTGCCGTTGATATGCTCCAGGAAAAAACCGTTCAGATATATACCGGGGGAAACAAGCCTGTCTTTTTCCGATATGACAAGGCATACGTATTCCACTGAATTGTTCTTGGTGACCTTCCGGGATTCGATCAGGAAATCGTCTCCCAATATATCGGAGACCTGCTGTCTGATACTCTCTGTAAATTCTTCGAAATTCATTGTACCTCCTGTTTGGAGGCGGTAATTAAGAAATAAAAATAATTAAATGAAACACACTTTTTTACACTTTAAATTATTCTATCATGTACTTTTGCTCTTGTCAAGAAAAGCAATAATTGAGTATAATTTCCTTGTTTTTTTATTGATTATATAAAAAGTATGTGCTAAAATCGTTAAGGTTATCTGGTGGAAGTGTGTTTTAAGCAAAAAGGAGTACCCGATGCAGGAACTTTTCGATATATGTGAGGAACAGGAACGTGTCATTTTGGTGGCAGTACAGCGCGAAAGTGATGATGATACGGAAAAGTCGGTCGATGAGCTTAAGAAGCTTGCCGATACTGCCGGGGCACTTACCGTCGGGCGTCTTATACAGAAAAGGGAAAGCGTGCAGGCGGGGACTTATATAGGTAAAGGTAAGATACAGGAATTAAAAGAGATGGTCCGTGAGACCGGGGCTACCGGCATCATATGCGATGATGAGTTAAGTCCCGCTCAGATGCGTAATTTAGAGAGTGAGCTTGAGACCAAGATCATGGACAGGACCATGCTTATCCTTGATATTTTTGCAAAGCATGCATCTTCCGCCGAAGGCAAGCTTCAGGTTGAGATGGCGCAGTTAAAATACAGGATGGCCAGACTTGTCGGTATGAGAAGTTCTATGTCAAGGGTGTCTTACGGCATAGGCATGAGAGGTCCCGGTGAGAAAAAACTCGAGATGGACAGGCGTTTGATCAGGGACAGGGTGAGCCGCTTAGGCGATGAACTTGAAGCGATAGAGCAGAACAGAAGTACCAACAGGTCCAAAAGGACAAAAAGCGGTATCCCCGTGGCAGCCATAGTAGGATACACCAATGCCGGTAAATCCACACTCCTTAACAGGCTGACCGGATCGGATATCCTTTCTGCGGACATGCTCTTTGCTACACTCGATCCCACCACCAGGGTATTTAAGTTTGAGAACGGTCAGGAACTCCTGCTTACGGATACGGTAGGTTTTATCAGGAAGCTTCCCCATCATCTGATAGAAGCATTCCATTCCACGCTTGAGGAAGCATGCTATGCCGATTTTATCATACATGTGGTCGATTCATCGAATCCCGATGCACCCGCCCATATGCATGTCGTATATGAGACCTTAAAAAAGCTCGGAGTAAAGGATAAACCCGTGATCACCTTGTTTAACAAGTCGGATGTGGCGGCGGATCCGGGGCTTAAAGATCTTAACTGCGAAAAGTATCTGAATGTTTCCGCAAAAACCGGCGAGGGTCTTGATGCCTTTATCGATACAATGGAAAAGCTTTTGCTCGAAAGCAAGGTGAGCGTTGAGAGCGTGATAGGCTATAAGGATGCCGGAGTGATAGACAGGATAAGAAAGGACGGTACACTTCTCGAAGAAAAGTACCTTCCTGAAGGGATAGGGATTAAGGCTTATATATCAAAAGAGCTTTACGGAAAAATAAAAAGTATCATAGAGTAATGTTTTTGGGGGTTTTAGAAGTGAAAAAGAAATTCGGAAATATAAAAACGGTATTTGTGTTGGTAATGTGTATCGCGGCACTTGTACTTTCTTCGTGCGGCAAGGGAAGTGACGGACCGGATACCGGTTCGGTCACGCAGGCGCCCACTGGAGCTGAGCCTACAACTGTAGAACCGGGACAGACGGATACTCCGACTCCTACAGGCGAAGAGCCGACTAAGAGACCGGACCAGGGCAGACCCGTACCTACATCTTCCATAGACAAGTCTCCTACGGAAAAGAGCGTAAGCTCACTTGCACCCGAGCAGAATAAAAAGCCGGAGCTTGTAGACGGATATAGAGAGGTTGAACTCGAGTTTAAAGAGGACGGATCTTTTAAGTTCAAGCAGGTCAACTGCTTCTATAACGAGCAGGTTAAGCTTACCATTACCGCTCCCGAAGGAGCTGTAGTATATTATACTTTAGACGGTACCGAGCCTACTGTTTATTCCGCATATTATGTCGAGCCTCTTATTTTTGAAAAGAGAGGCGGGGATTTCCCTGAGGCACATGTATTCAGGGCTGCGGTAATAGATAAGGACTGGAATATGTCCAAGGTTGCGGCCAGGACTTTCCTTGTAGGAAGTAATCTGGACAAGAGATTTTCCACTACCGTGTTCTTTATAAGCGGCGATCCGGACGAGCTTTACAATGCACCTAACGGTATCATGTACGGGAATAATGCTTTTGAGCGCGGCCGTGATTCGGAGAGAATGGTATATATAGAGGCCTTTGAGGCTGACGGGACTCCGATATTTGCACAGTTCGGCGGAGTGAGGATTTACGGCGGTTACTCGAGAAATTACGATATAAAATCATTTAAGCTTTACTCACGTAAGTCTTACGATGAAGAACATAAGAATTTTAAGTTCGACGAGTTTGAGACCCCTAAGCTTTATGAGCTTGAAGAGGGTGAAAATCCTATTATAACCAAGTACGACAAGCTGGTGCTCCGTAACGGCGGCAATGATTATCAGTTCGCATTTATAAGGGATGAGATCAGCCAGCGCCTGGTAAAGCGTGCGGGTTTTGAGACCTACGAAGAGGTGATACCTGCCGTATGTTATTTGAACGGCAATTATTATTCACTGTTCTGGCTCCATGAGAATTATTGCGATAAGTACTTCAAGGAGAAGTTCGGGGACGGGGAAGGTGAGTTTATCGTAGCCGAGGGTACCGATCAGGAAAAGAGTGATGACGAAGAGATCCAGAGTTTCATAGATGATTACAACAGGAAGTATAAGAGTTTCTCGACATCCGATCTTAAGGATAATGCAGTATATCAGAGACTTTGTGATTTCATGGATGTGGAGAGTTATCTTGATTTCTTTGCATGGAATATAGCTCTTAACAACTGGGACTGGCCGAATAACAATTTTAAGTGTTTTAAATATGTTCCGGCAGCCGGTGAGAATGCAGGAGAAGGTGTATTCGACGGGAAATGGAGATTCCTTCCCCATGACATGGATTACACCTACGACATATACGATCAGGCAAAAGCAAACGAAAGCTACAATACCTTAAAGGCTGTCCTCGATGAGGATGAGGAGCGTTATTCACCTCTGTTTGCAAAGCTTATGGAACGTAAGGACTGCAGGGATTATTTCAGAAATAAGACCTATGAATACATCAACGGTGCACAGAGCGAACAGGCGATAAAGGAAGAGTATGAGAAGCTTCATGAGGAACGTAAGAGAGAGTTTTCTTATTTCTATGAACATCTTCAGAATCTGAGACGTAAGGGCAACTGGAATATCTGGGCACAGCCTCAGAATTATGCAGGCTACGAGAAGCAGATATACACATTTGCAGAAAAGAGAGCGGCATTTGTGATCAAGTATATGGATGAACTGCTCCCGGCGATCGAATAAAGGGATTTCCGGGTTTTAAACAGTGGGATAAATTATCAGGGCTCTGTCCGGGCAGCATCCCGGCGAAATTGTCACCAAAGACAATTTCGCCCGGGAGCATACCCGTCACGAGCCCTTTTTTAGTGTAATATTTTAAATGATTATTAATTCCTGAATTAGTTGTCTTTCAAACGGCAGCGGGTTCTTTAGAGAAGTGCATTCGGGTCAGCGCAGCATCATAAGTACCGCCATACAGATGATAAACTGTATTATGCAGAATCTGTGGACCACGTGGGTGTCCTTCCATTGTTTGTCCTCGGGCCTGTTCTTACGGAAGTGGTCATGTAAGGGAGTCCTGGTATTCTTAAGGATACTTATCTTAAAGAATCTTAACAGGAATATTTTCACGAGTCCTAATCCGCCGTCCAATATGAATACTATACAGATGGGGATGAAGAGCAGCGGGTCACCGCATTTCATGGCTGCTATCGCCATAAATACACCGATGGTACGTGAACCTGCATCTCCCATCAGCATGATGCTCGGGGAGGCATTGAACCAAAGGTATCCTGCCATGGCAAACATGAACAGCACTTCGTACATTACAAAATCAGGTTCTGCGGTGATAAGCATGAATGTGAACATGCATATGATCGAAAGCGATGTACAGAGTCCGTCCACACCGTCAGTACAGTTGATCACGTTTATCGACATCCATATAAGTATGGTGGCAAGTATCACGTATACAACATATGGCAGTTCTAACGAAAGGTTTTTTCCTATGAGGCTTGATAAGAGCCTGAAATCAATGACTGTGGAGTTATGAGCCGCAAATGTGATGGCACAGCCTATGGAGATAAGTAAATCAAGGGCTCCTTTTTTATAGTCGCTCCAGGACTTAGTCGATGCATCATCCAAAAATCCGGTCATCATCGCAAAGAACAGGAATACAAGATATACTGCATATTCCACATCAAACGGTGCAAACAGGAATGCGAGCACACAGAAGACGGTCACGAATATGATCCCGGCGCCTCTGGCCTTGCCTTTTGCTTTTTCGGCGTTTACCGCAAATGCACGTCCTTTGTCAACGGGAAGCTTGGCTTTCAGCTTATCTGACAGGACGAAGGTCAGCACAAAGACCAATACTGCAACAGCAGCCGTATAGAACGGCGGGAGCTTATCAAAAAGTAAAGTTACCATACCGGTACCTCTCATCTATAGATTTTTCATTTGATATTTTACCCCATTTGATGTATTTTGTATATAGCTTTTTTTATTTTAGGGGTTGAGGGTATATAAAAATCCTCCGATATACATATTAGGACTATGTTTTCCGAAAGGAGATTATTATGGACAGGACTTTATATATAAAAAGATCTGTAAAGGCGGCCATGGCATTTGCCTTTTTGATATTGATATTTACAGCATCCGTAAGGGTGAAGGCCGAAGAGACGGTATCCGTTACAGAGATAAATTATGAAAAAAGCACGGTTACGGTCAAGTTAGGCACCGGTGATACCGAGCTGCAGATATCGGATTCAAAGCAGAAAACCTGGGAGACGGTGACCGTAGAACCTGTATCCGGTGCAGTTACCCTTGATATTTCATGGATACCTGTATCTAAGGACTATGTGCTCTCACTCCGCGGAGATAAAAACAAGACTGCAGTAAAAGTGAAGATACCGAAGCAGGAAAAAACGCTTAAAGTTACATATACAGCAGCGGCAGGCGTACTTGATATCACAGGGGATAACGGACGTACGATACAGTGGAGAAAAAAGAATTCGACAAAGTGGAAGACATATAATAAGTCTGCATTTTCCAAAACACTTGAAGGCTTGGTAAGTAAGGGTGCCACACTCGTATTCAGGACCGCTCCCGTAAAAGGAGACGGGACATCCGCAGGCCTTCGTCCCGGAAAAGAAGTATCCGTAGCCATAAAGCATAAGACAGCGGCTCCTAAGGTTGCGATAGATGACGAGAAGCTTACCTTTAAGCTCGATAAAGGACTTGAGTACAGGTTCTGTGACGAGGACGGAAAGGTACTTGACGGAGAAAAATGGAAAAAGGTACCTGTAGGAAGCGATGTGCTTATAAAGGATCTGGCACCGAAGGCATTGGCAGATGCGTCAAAGGACGGCGAGACAGTGGGGATACAGTTCAGGGTTCCTGCTACCGCAAAGAAACAGATGTCGAACACTGCCACCGTCTTTATACCGGGACAGACAAGGCTTACCGATGAAGAACTGAAAAGCGTAAAAATAGAGTATAAAGAAGACGGATCGGGTTTTATGCTGACCTTTGAGAAAGCAAGCTATTCGGTACCTTATGAATACTGCATTATAAATGCAAAAGACCAAAAAGAGGGCGTAACGATAGACAGCTTTAACGAGATACACTGGGTTACCGTTACGGATAAGAGAGCTTTTACCGTTGAAAAGGAAGAGAACAACGCAACTGAGGGAAGCATCATATATGTAAGGAAGAAGTCGATAAGAAAGCTTGGTATAAGCGGATATGCACTTGCTTCCACATATAAGAAATTCACAACTGTTGAGTACTAGGACAGTTAAGCATTATACTATATCAGGAGGTATGAAAAAGATATGATAAAGAGAATATTTTCATGCTGCACAGCTGTTCTGGTTATAACGGTGGTCTTTTTGCTTACTTCGGGATTAAAAACCGTACAGGCAGCAGGTGGGGAAAAACCGGTCACCATAGGTAAAATAGATTATGATGACCTTACTTTACAGGTATTTAAGAACGGAAACGGTATAGTGTATTTTTCTACCAACGGCAGGAAAAACTGGCTGGAGGCAGACGGCGAGATAAAGAACGGTTCCGAAGGTGAATATATCGAGATGGATATATCGTGGGTGGATCCGAAAAGTGATGTGAAACTTTACTTTAAAGGAAATAAAGATGAGACCGCTGTGGATGTTACCATCCCTAAGATGATCACCGTTTTTAAGGTCAAGTTTGATAAGATAGCTATAGACTTTGATTTTGACGGATACGGAAGCTGCGAGAAATTCATGTGGAGAAAGACTTCCGATTATAACTGGACCGAGGTATCGTTCGACAAGAGTTCGGCAAGCTACAAGGCTTTCCTTAAGACCATAGAGACGCTGCGATTTAAGGGCTGCAAGCTTATATTCTGCTGTATACAGAAGACCGGTACCGATGATAAAAATCCCGGCGAGAGGCTGAGCAACGAGGTGAAGGTCACTATACCCAAACAGGCTGAGGCGCCTCTTATCCAGTTTGATCTGAAAAAACGTACGGTAAATACCAAGGATTCATGGGAATACTATGACAGCAAGCAGAAAAAATGGATAAGCTGTTCTAAGAATATGGATCTTGATACTCTGATTCCCGAGGTTTTCTCTACGGGTGGCAAAAAGGGCGAGGACGTAAAGATCAGATTCAGATTCTATGCCACGGATAAAAAGGCTGCATCTAAGAGCACGACGCTTTTTGTACCGGGACAGAATCCCGCTCCTGTGATAGGGGAGAGCGGTGATGTTATATTCACAAACGACAATAAAAAACTGAAGATCTCCTTCCCGGGGGCTTCTACCGAACTTCCCATAGAGTACTGCATCATTAAGAAGGGGTATGCCTTTGATGAGAAAAAAGCGGTATGGAAGACCGTTAAGAGCTCTAAGAAAACACTCACATTCAGTGCTTCGGGCGCTCCTGGCGGCAGTAAGATATACGTCAGATTCGCCGGAGAGAACATGAGCAAGGTTAAGGGTACGGATATCAGGCTTGCTTCAGCATGTACCTATTATGAGGTTAACTGGCCTGATAAGACTTGATCTTAAACAGGAACAAAGCAATAAACAGCAATAAAAAAAGAGTCGCAAGACTCTTTTTTTGTTGGTATAAAGGTTTAGTTAAATGCGTCCTTGATGTCTTCTGCAGCATCCTCGGCAGCTTCCTTGGCGTCATCGAGAGCATCCTTAACTTCGTCAGCAGCATCCTCGGGCTTGATGTTAAGAGAAACATATTCGGGTGATTCATCCTCATTCTCTTCATCCAGATCGAAGTCATCAATATCATCATCGAAATCGTCATCAGCTTCATCCTTACCGGTGAGCTTCTTATATGCACAATATGCACCGAAGCCGGCAGCTGCAGCACCTGCTGCACCAACAACAAACTTTAAGAATTTCTTCATCTTGCTTCTCCTTTCAATTTTGACTGATAAGCTCAGTCAAATCATCAGATAGTATTATACGATGAAAACACCAAAATGTAAAGTTAAAAAATTATGAATAGGGGATTTTTTGCTTTTTTTATTTAAGGTTGACAAGAAAACACAAAACAGATATACTATTTGAGGTTTGCGATTTAGTTTGTAATAGGAGGATTGTCGGTGAACCAGACACTTAAGAAGTTTTTGAAGTATGCCCTGAACATCTTACTGATACTGGGCATCACAGTACTTACTTTACATTTATTATTTAAAGATAATGAACCGAAACAGATTTTTAATCAGATAAAAGAAGCCGATTGCAGATGGCTGGGAATAGCAGGACTGTTGATGGTAGTGTTCCTGTGCGGAGAGTCCGTACAGTTCAGGATGCTGTTTAAGGGTATGAAGCAGAAAGTGAGCATGGTAAAATGCATACTTCTCTCCAACATAGGATTCTTTTTCAGTCAGATCACTCCCGGAGCATCGGGCGGACAGCCCCTCCAGATCATCTATATGACAAAGCTGGGAGTTAATGCGTTCGTATCGACGCTTTGCTGTATGCTCGTGACGCTGGTGTATAAGCTTGTGCTGGTCATAATGTTCTTTACGGCACTTATACTTAATCCGGCACTGGTCGGCGGAGCCATAAGCGATGTTATAGTATTTTTCGTAATCGGTATAGTATGCCAGCTGGCATTCGGATCTTTCCTGCTTATATGTGTGCTTAAGCCCGCATTTGCTTCATGGATTGTGGAGACGGCTATCAAGATCGGCGCAAAGCTCAAAATTGTCAAGCATCCCGATAAATTAAGCGAAAAGGCCGAGAATTCTATCAAGCAGTATGAGGCGGCTTCGGATTTCTTGAAGAAAAACAAACATGTCATGGTAAAGATGGCATTTATCACGATAGTGCAGAGAGTAGCATATTTTGCGGTCACATTCTGTGTGGCAAGAGCGCTTCATGTAAATGACTGCAAGTTGGTCGATGTTATATCACTTCAGATAGTGCTTTCATTGGCGGTCGATATCCTGCCGATACCGGGTGCTTCGGGAGTGAACGAGATAGTATTTGTGAGACTGCAGACCATGGTCTTCGGAAGCATGGTATCCGCAGGACTGCTGCTCAACCGCGGTATCACTTATTACCTGTTTGCTTTGGTTACGGGAGTATTCACGCTGATAGCACATCTGTATTTCGGCAGAGTGGCTAAGGCACGGAAGAACAGCGGTGAACCGCAGGACGCTCAGGATTGTGTTATAGAAGAAAAAGCAGAGGGTTAATCCTCTGCTTTTTTTAACTTTGCAAATGATGCAAGCATTTTTTTGGTCCCTGCGGGAAAATCGACTGTTACTTCGTAATCCCTGTCGCCTTTCGTGATATCGGTGACTGTGCCGGTACCGAATTTGATATGCTTTACACGGTCGCCGACTGCATATCCCAAAGAAGCCATGTCCTGTACAGGAGCACTTATACCTTTCTGAGGTAAGCTGAGGTACGGATTGTTGTTAAGTGTGACTTTGGGATTATAATGTCCGGCGTCTTTTTCTCTAAAGGCACGGCTGTGCTCGCCGAAGCTGACAGTTTTGGTATACTGGGTGTCATTCCCGCGGTAGCGCATACTTCCTGCAAAGGCTGAATTGCCGCTTAAGGTATTCTGCCTTCCGACAGCACCCTTTACACTCATCAGATGTCTCGGGATCTCCCGGATAAATCTTGAAGGAGCATTGAATGCGAGGTTTCCGTGCATCATCCTGGTGATGGCCGAGCTTAAGTAGAGATGATCCTTGGCTCTTGTGATGGCTACATAGCACAGACGGCGTTCTTCGGCTATCTCTTCTTCAGGGTCATCTGCGTCAAGTGATAAGGAGCTGGGGAATATGCCTTCCTCCATGCCTGCCAAAAATACATTGTTGAACTCTAACCCCTTGGCACTGTGTATGGTCATGAGGACCACTATGTCATTATCTTCCGAGTAGGAGTCGATATCGCCGACCAATGCAACTTCTTCCAAGAAGCCTGAGAGTGTGGCTGCTTCGTTTTCCTCTTCGGCATTTTCTTCATATTCTACCAGCTTATTTAAGAGTTCATCCACGTTTTCTTTTCTCTCGTCAAGCTTTTCGTCGTTATCCTCATCTTCAAGGTAATCGTAATAATCTATGGCTTCTATAAGCTCGTCCACTACATCCTTTAAGGATGAGATTTTCTTAAGACGGCTTTTTAATGACTCGATAAGTGCCGTAAAGGATGTGATACCTGACAGTGAACGCCCCAGATTTAAACTTTTTGAAAGTCCGGGATCGCCGCTTACCCTTAGCAGTGCGCTGTATACGGATATCTCGTTTTCTTCGGCGTATGCCGATATTTTATCCAGACTGGTCTGACCTATCCCGCGCTTGGGGATGTTGATGACTCTTTTTACGGAGATGTCATCGGCGTTGTCGGCGATAACCCGCAGATATGCAAGGATATCCTTTATTTCGCGGCGCTGGTAGAAGTTTATGCTTCCGATGATCTTATATGGGATGTTACGGAGGATAAGCCTTTCTTCAAACAGACGGGACTGTGCATTTGTACGGTACAGTATGGCAAAATCCTTATAATCGGCATTGCCTTCACGTACTTCGGAATATATGGTATTAATGATATCAGCCGCTTCTGTCTTGTCATCCGGGTAAGTTGTGTATACAACGGGAGTGCCTGCTTCGTTGGCAGTCCATAAGGTTTTTGATTTACGGCTTGTGTTGTTCCTTATGACCTCGTTGGCTGCATCGAGGATACTCTTTGTAGAGCGGTAATTCTGCTCTAGGCGGATCACTTTGGCATCCGGATAATTTTTTTCGAAATCGAGGATATTCCTGATGTTTGCACCGCGGAATTTGTAGATGGACTGGTCGTCATCACCTACCACGCACAGGTTATGCTCGGGATCTCCGAAGGCGTTTGTGCGGTCGGAGAGAAGCCGGATGAGTTCAAACTGTGCGGTGTTTGTATCCTGATACTCGTCTACCATTATATAATGGAAGCGGTTCCTGTAATATTCAAGCGTCTCGCGTGAGGTACGGAACAGCTCGACGGCTTTGAATATCAGATCGTCAAAGTCGAGAGCGTTGTTGGCACGGAGTCTTTTCTGGTACTCGGCATATACTTTTGCATACAGTATATAATCGGGGTCGCCTCCGGCTTCATTTGCAAAACGCTCGGGATCGATCAGCTCGTCTTTTGCACCGGATATCACGTTTAAAAAGGTCTTATCCTTATAACGCTTGGGATCTAAGTTCATGTTTTTTAAGATATCCTTCATAAGGGAGCGCTGGTCGTCGCGGTCATATATGACAAAATCGGTATCAAAGCCTATCCTGTCGATAAAACGCCTTAAAAACCTTACACATGAGGAGTGGAAGGTGCTGGCCCATACGGCCTCAGAGCCAGGACCTACGATATTTGCGATACGTTCTTTAAGTTCATCGGCAGCCTTGTTTGTAAAGGTGACTGCCATTATATTATAAGGACTGACGCCGCATTCGGATATGAGGTAAGCTACACGGTGTGTAAGTACCCTTGTCTTTCCCGATCCTGCACCTGCAAGGATGAGAAGAGGGCCTTCCGTGGTTTTTACGGCTTCCTGCTGCATCTCGTTCAGTCCGTCAAAAATCTTGTCCATACTTGTTCCTTTCCGTGGGAAATATGGTTAATTGTACTATTTTCCTTATTTTATGTCAATTTATTTTAAAAAATACTGGAAAAATAACGTGTAGTATGGTAAACTATATGTTGTAGTAATATAAAAACTATAAATGAAAGGATGTGGAGTTTATGTGTTTTAAGTGCAGAAAGAATGACAAGTCTAAGGTTGACATCGATGAAGTCATCACAGAGACCAAGTTAGGCGAGATCCTTAAGGAGAAGGATGAAGAGCACAAGAAAAATACCGTTGTTATAGTTATCTGTATTATTTCGGCAGTACTTGCTCTTGCAGCTATCGGCTATTTCATCTACAAGCTTGTAAAGCCCGATTATCTTAAGGATTATGAAGATGATGACGACTTTGACGATTTCGAGGACATTGATGACCTTGATGATCTTGAAGATGTTGATGCAGAAGAGGATAAGAAGGAAGAGGCTGAAGAGGAATAATTTCTTGCTTTAGCTGTACGAGGATGGGATAATGGCAGGTTCAAATTCGGACACAAAGGACATTTCGGCTGCGGTTCTCAAGAGCCTTAAGCAGATGCTTACGGAAGAAAACAATGTATATATGGTTTCTATCCTGAATAAGCTGAAGTCTACCAAATATGTACAGCCCGGTGAGGTTCCGGGGATCGATCTGTATATGGATCAGGTTACGAAATTCATGGACGAGCGTTTGGAGACCATGAAGCGCCGCGGTGATGACAAGCTCCTTACCAAGACCATGATCAACAATTATACGAAGAATGACCTGCTTCCGTCCCCTAAAAAGAAGAAGTATACAAAAGACCACATGTATACTTTACTTTTCATATACTATCTTAAGAATGTTATGCCCATGGATGACACGCGTAGCATTCTTAAGCCTCTTACCGATATGTTCTTCGGGGATAACGGCTCTATAGATATGGAGGATATCTATAAGGAGATATTCGACATCGAGTACGAACAGTCTTATTCCATCACGAGAGATGTGGTAAGAAAGTATTTTAAGTCAAAGGAGAGCTTCGATGAAGTGAAGGACAAGAAGGAGAAGGATTTCCTTCAGGCGTTCACTTTTATAGCTATGCTCTGTTTTGATGTGTATATGAAAAAGATGATGATCGAAAAGATAATTGACGACAGTTTTTCAATAACTTCCGAAAAAAAATCAAAAACGGAAGAAGAAGGTAAGGCTAAAAAGTCCGATTCCTCTTCAAAGAAGGAAAAGGACTGACCGGCCCGACTTAAAAAGAGGGTATCGCTTATGAAGAGAAAGTATCTGATAACGGCAGTTTTACTGGTCTTGGTTCTGTCACTTTGCGGAAGATATGCGGACGCGGGTGCAGCAGGAGAGTCTCCCGCGGGCACATTCAGTTTCCTTATCGGCAACAAGGAGATAAAGGACGGAGATACTATCGACTATTCCCTTTACAACAATAAGGACAGTACCCTCACCATTATCTTGAGAAATACAGAAGGTATCGCAAGCGGTACCAAATTTGAATGGGTTGTGAGCAACAGCAATATCATAAAGGTCAAAAGTCAGGACAATGCCACCTGCAGCGTGACTCTTGATATCGTATCCCCCGGATATTCGGGACTTTCGGTCACTATGACAGGTCCTGACGGGACTACCTATACGGCTGTTGCATACTGCTCTATTTATGTGCCTCTTCAGTGGTCCGATAATGTATCCACCGACGAGCCTATATTCAATAACCTTATGGCTTCAAATTCCAACGGGAATTACGGCCTTCTTTTTGCGCAGTCCGGAGACAGTTCTGAAACCAATTATACGCTTCAGCTCTATACAGCTTCTTCGGCTGACCATCCCGAAGCTTCCCATTACTTAAGAAAACTCAGATATGTAAAATACGGATATGCGACCGACGATCCTTCTACAGCTGTAGACGAAACCACTCTTTTAAGTGTCGAAAGCAATGTGGCCCCCAATAATTTAGGGCCTTTTACCGCTGCTCTCAACTGGTCCACATCGGACGCAACGGTAGCAGACGTAGATACACTTACCGGTCTTATCACAGCCAAGTCCGCAGGTTTTGCAACCATCACTGTTGAGACAAGTACGGAAAACGAGCTTTTGGGAAAGAAGGATTCGTTAAGCTTCGATGTGGTAGTAGTTCCCGAAAGCTACATCAGCGGATATAATACTACGGCTGATTCGAGAAGCGAGGGCGAGATCGTATGGGACTATGATTCCGTTGTATTCCAGACAAATGCCGCATTTGCAAGCTCCCTTGAGTGGCGTATATTCCAGGGAGATGTCATCTCCAAGGCGACCGAGATCACGGATGATGTTAAAAAGGATATGGAGATAAGCGATGCCAACGGCAGGATGGTACTGAACAATCTGAAAGCCGGTGTGTATTATGTGACCGCTATCCCGGTAAAGGGTAAGGACACTGCGACTTCTTCGGGTGCATATGATGTTACGGCGCCGGGGATCAAGGCATTACAGTACATTGTGATAGTCCCTGTGAGATTTCCTGCGGACAGCCTCACTTTAAGCTATTACAATCAGGACATATATGATTCGTTTGACCTGCTGGCCAACTCCAATCTCCCTGCCGGCAAGTTCCGCTTTATCTCCGACAACCCCGAGGTTGCATCTGTAAAGCCTACGGACGGAGTGATCGAAGCTAAGAGCGAAGGAACTACAAAAGTAAAGATCAACTTAAGCGATGAAGAGGGATTTGACAAGCTTTTCGGAAGCTATGCATCCGATCCCAGGATAAGATTCGACAAGACTGCCGACAAGACCAGATCCGTAGATGTTACGGTCTATGACGGCATTGCCATAAATACATCATCAGCTACCATGACATTAGGTTCGGAGCTTCAGTTATCACTGACCGCACCGAATCCTTATCAGGGTGAGATATACTGGATCAGCAAGGATGATTCCATAGCAAGTGTTGATGATACGGGTTTAGTTACAGCCAAGAAGGTCGGTACGACTACAGTAACTGCACAGATCAATGTAGGAAGCGGTGTTACAAAGCGTGCACAGTGTACGATAAATGTTGTGGCATCCGTAAGTGCCATAAAGCTTACAGCAAAAGACGACCATGTGAAGGTCGGAGAGAAGATGACGATCAGTGCCGAGATCACTCCCAAGGTATCCGGAACGGTACTTAAGTGGACCAGCTCCGATCCTTCTGTAGCATCGATCGCATCGACAAATGCACTTTCCATAACCATTACAGGTGAAAAATCAGGTTCTACCGTTATCACGGCTGTCAATCCGGATAACGGTGTAGTAGGGACCATGGTAATATATGTTGTATCGGGTATCACCTCCATCACTCTTTCCGACCATGAGGTAGTCATCCCGAAGTCGGCAGGCATCTATCAGCTGTATTGCAAATGTGAGCCGGAGCTTCCTTCAAATGAAAAGCTCACCTGGTCAAGTTCGGACAACAGGATAATCACCGTTGACCAGAACGGTAAAGTTTCCATAGTAAAGCCCGGTACGGCACATATCAATGTCATGACCTCCAACGGTTTACTCGAGTCATGTAAATTTACCATACTCCAGGGCATGGAAAACATAGTACTTGACGAGACCAATCTTGTGATGTATGTCGGACAGACTTACCGTATGACATATTCGGTATTCCCGTCCACGACATCCGATACCACATTAAAGTGGACACCTACCGATTCCAAGATCGTAACAGTCGATAATACCGGATTCTTTACAGCTAAAAATACCGGTACTTGTGTTGTTACCGTTCAGGCTATGGACGGATCGGGAGTGTTTACCACCTGTACCGTTACGGTCTTAAGAAACGGTACGGGGCTTAAGCTTGATGTTACCGACCTCAATCTGAATGTGGGCGAAAGCTATCAGTTAGAAGCACAGCTGCAGCCTGCGGATGCTACGGATACCGTGCTTTTTGAGAGCAGTAACAAAAAGATTGCTGTTGTTTCGGCTGCCGGCAAAGTCACGGCAAAAGCTAAGGGCAGCTGTGTAATATTTGCAAGGACCGATGCGGGAGTATCCGCATATTGCAACGTGACCGTTACCCAGCAGGTGACAGGCCTTACGGTTTCACCGGATTCCGCATCCCTTGAAGTGGGGGAGACATTAGAGCTTGTTGCTACGATAACCCCTGCCAATGCATCGGATAAGGAAGTTACCTGGACCAGTGATGATCCAAGTATATGTACTGTCAACGAAGAAGGCGAGATAAAGGGTATCAAAGGCGGAGCTACTTTGATCAAGTGTGTATCCGAGGATGGCGATCTTATGGCATACGCCATGATAACAGTCATAGAGAAGGTTACCACCATCACGCTTCCCGAAACAGCTGAGGTCGGTGTCGGAAAGAAGCTGAAGCTGAATGCTGTAGTTTCCGATAATACGGCTACAAATAAGAAGCTTAAATGGAAATCAAGCAAGACGTCGGTATGTAAGGTATCAAAGAGCGGTACCGTTACCGGTGTGAAGGCCGGAAAGGCCAGAATATGGGCCAAAGCGACCGACGGAAGCGGTGTAAAGGCCAGCTGCGTGGTAAGAGTTATAAATGCTACCGAGGACATAGAGCTCAGTGCTTCGTATGTAAGCCTGGTACAGGGTGGCAAGAAGAGGATAAAGGTTACAACATCGCCTAAAAAGACCACATATTCACCTGTATGGACCACCGACAACGATAAAGTTGCCATAGTCAGCAAGAAGGGCACGATCACCGCGTTAAAGGCCGGTGACTGCATAGTTAAATGTACTGCGGGAGATAATGCGGAAGTATATGCAGTGGTATATGTGCATGTCACGGCACCGGTAAGTATCTCAAGTATCAACCTGTCGGAGGATACTCTGGTCATGCTTACGGGAGAGACGACGGATGTACAGTATTCCGTATCACCTGCCAACTATACCGAGAGCTTCAGCTGGGCATCGGATAATCCTTCCGTGGCATCCGTCAATTCAAACGGCAAGGTTACCGCAAAGTCGGTAGGTACTGCGAAGATCACCGCACTTTCGGCATCCGGCAAGAAGAGTACTGCGACTGTCTATGTAGTCGGATTGAGTAAGACCAAGCTGACATTGCATCAATATGAAAGTACTTTGATCGATCTGCAGCTTGACGGTGCTGATGCCGGAAAGGTAAAGGTAAGCTGGGATACTGCAAACCAGAGTATCGCAGAAGTAAAGAACGGTAAAGTTACCGGTAAAGCACTGGGCAAGACCGTCGTATATGCGAAGGTCAACGGAAGAGCGTTGGCTTGTACGGTCAGTGTAATTAAAAACTAGTATAAGGGTCGGGTACCATTAATTGTTTTGTATGGCCGCGAGGTACAGGGATATTTCCCGGGACACACATCAAAGAGTGTCCCGGAAAACACCCTGAACCTCGCTTTTCTATTGGTCCTGAATTAATGGTACCCGACCCGGAGATTAAGTTCAATTTGTTAATTTTTTAATACCTGACCGTAGGGGATGATGAAAAAAGAAAAGAGTGTAAAAAGAGTATAACAAAAGCCCGACTGCAGATAAATCTGCATCGGGCTTTAACTGTATTTTAATGTTTATAGTTTTGGATCAATCAAAATTCTTATTGTAAAAATCATCCAGCAGGCTGTCTACGTAGTCGTCGTCGAGACGGCCGAATACTTTTTCAAGTTCCTGCTTCATTTTAGCCGTACGGTCCAGGTAGAGGATTTCCTCACTTGTTCCGTCTTCGCCGCTTAACCGCCCTGAAGTCATTATATCTTTATGCTTTTCCATGTAGGCATTGATATCGGCGGTCAGTTTTTCTTCGGCAGCGACCTGTTCGCCGGCTTTCTTTGAACGTTTGAATGAACCGATACCGACTACGCATGCGGCAGCACCAAGTGCAAAGAATACGACAATAGAAAGTATCTGCCCTTTAAACAGGGATATCACACCTACCAGATTAAGGAAGGTGAATATTATCACCGCAATACCTATTATAAGGAAGGTGTAGCCGGTGGAGTAATAATCGCTGGCCTTGTCGGATTGCGACTGGTATACACCTGCGGGCTTATATTTTTGTGTTTCGGTGACATTTTTAAACATTTCCTCAAAGTCTTTGCCGGATATGCCTGCTGCTTTGAGCTTTTCTAAGTCCTCGAGACTGTCTATATGGATAGCTTTCGTTATCTCGCCGTTTTCATCTTCTGCGGCTTCTACGGATAAAGCAGCATCAGCAGCTTTACATGTATGCCTTTCGGGATTACTTTCTACGGTGACAAATGCTCCGAACTCGGCTTTCGCTTTTTTTAAGTCTTCTTTTTTGACAAATACCTTATAATTGTTTTCATCCGGATCGAATCTTGATTCTGCTTCGATACCTGAGTATGTCAGATAAGAAAGAAACTTCTCTGCAGTGGGTTCATCTCCGAGTACACACAGTCTTTCTTTATCGTCGGCGTCGGAAAGGGTCTCAACTAAGGCAGCACCGCAGTCTGCACACGTCTTGATCCCTTCGCGGTATTCGTTTTTACAAATGGGACACCAGGGCATATTTACCTCCTAAGAATGATATTACGGATTGCTACGCTTTGACAAGCTGTCGCAATCCTCCGGACACATAATACAATTATAACTGTTTTAATTGATTTTTCAATAATAAAATAAAATTCGCTTTAAAATATTCCTTACATGTGGTAGAATTATAATGATATAATATAGGTTGTTCTATGTACCGTTCAAGAGCAAAACAGGCCGGATAGGGTATCCGGGGGAGGTTCGCATGAAATTAAAAACCAAGCTTCTTCTTATGGCATTGATGCCAATGATGCTTATGATCGTCATTATAGCCGGGATACTGCTTATAGAAATACCAGCATTAAACGGCAGCAGTACCGAACAGGGATTGAAGACTGCGGCTTATTCTGTTTCTGCGGGACTTAATACCATGGACGGGGATTTTAAGGTTTCAAAGGGACAGCTTTATAAGGGCAACTCTGTTTTTGCCAATGATAATGCTCTTTTTTCCGAGGTCCATGAAAAGACAGGAGCCGAGATCGTACTTTTTTACGGTATAGATTCGTATGCGTCTACCATAAAGGATGCGGAGGGAAATTACGTAAAAAAGCTTACAGCGGATGAACAGACAGTTGATACGGTAAAAAGTCTGGACGGCTATTACTTTGACAAAAATGCCGAATATGCAGGCAATAAGTATTACGGATGTTATGTACCGCTGAAACAGGGCGGTTCGGGAGTAAATATCGGTATGATATTTGTCGGCATTCCCAAGAACAGTGTCAGACATGGAATGTTCATCGGTCTCATTATATCTGCGGTTTTGGTGGTTGCGGTCATCATAGTGTCTGTGATCATCACACTTAAGGATGCAAAGCAACTGGTAAAGGCAGTCGTATCCTGCAATAAGGCAGCTGAAAGACTGGCTTCCGGAGAGCTTGATGTACGTGTGGATGACGATACGTTGAAAAGAGATGATGAACTCGGTATGCTCGGCAAATCAAATGCCAAACTTGCCGATACTTTAAGAGATATAGTCTCGGAAGCCAAGCATTGTACTGCTGAATTAGGAGAGGCTTCGGCCAACCTTAAGAAGGTATCCATGGACAGCACTGTTGCCATAAGAAATGTAAAGACATCGGTTAATGAGATCAACAGGGCTACATCGTCACAGGCTGAGGATACCGAGACTGCATCCGAGCATGTAGACGTTATCAGTAACGCGATAAATGATACGGCTAACGAAGTGGCAAATCTGGACAATAATTCGGAGGCCATGAAGAACAAGAGTGCCGAGGCACTTGCCATACTCGATGATCTGAAAAAGATAACCGATGAGGCAGGATCGGCTATCCAGGTTATATATGACCAGACAAATAAGACTAACAGTTCTGCAAAGTCAATTGAAGAGGCGGTCAACCTGATATCGGATATCGCCAACCAGACCAACCTGCTTTCACTTAATGCTTCCATAGAGGCAGCACGTGCAGGCGAGGCAGGACAGGGATTTGCCGTTGTAGCCACCGAGATATCCGCTCTGGCTGAGCAGACCAACAACTCTGCGCATACGATACAGGGTATCATAGCTTCATTGATGAATGATTCCAACAGTGCGGTTCTTACCATGGACAAGGTAAAAGAGATCATCATCAAGCAGAACGACAATGTGGTCAGAACCGTTAATATATTCAATGAACTTGAGGAAAACATAAATATCACGGTTGAAACCTCCGGTAAGATCTCAGAAGAAGTTAAGGCTTTGGGCGAGGCAAGAAATGTGGTTGAGGAGGCTTTGCACAACCTGTCGGCCGTAGCTGTGGAAAATGCAGCAGGTACCGAGGAGACTTCCGCAAGCATGGACAAGGTTGGCAGCGTGATCAATAAGGTTTCGGCTGCAGCCATGAGTCTTTCAAACATGTCCGAAAGACTGGATATGACCATGTCGGCATTTAATTTAGATGAGTAAAATATAGAAAAATTTAGCAGCGGATCAGTTAAGTTTAAAAATATCTTTCAAACTTCCGTCGGTGATGAAAGCAGGCATATCACCGATGTGTAAGCACGCCTGCGGTATGATACGGAATATGAGAAAACTGGCACTTTCAGATGAGGTATTGATGAGCGTGGATAAAGCCGCACGCTATATCGGTCATGAAGTTAATGCAATATACAAGGACCTTGATAAGATAGACATACGTTTCTGTATGTGCTTCCCGGATGTATATGAGGTCGGGATGTCGCATATAGGCATACAGATCCTTTATGAGATGTTTAACAGAAGAGAGGATACTTATTGCGAGAGGACATATTCACCGTGGCCGGATCTGGATAAGATAATGAGGGAAAAACACATCCCTCTTTTTTCTATGGAAACACAGGATCCCATAAGAGATTTCGATTTTCTTGGGATCACGCTCCAGTACGAAATGTGTTATACAAACGTACTCCAGATACTTGACCTTTCACAGATACCTATACTGGCTAAGGACAGGACCTGGGATGACCCGATAGTTATAGGCGGAGGTCCCTGTACATATAATCCGGAGCCCTTGGCTGATTTCTTTGATATTTTCTATATAGGTGAAGGCGAGACAGTATATGATCAGCTGCTTGATACTTATAAGGAATATAGAAAAGCAGGAAGGTCGAGGCATGATTTCCTGGTAGCGGCTTCCCGCATAGAAGGTCTCTATATTCCCGAACTGTATGAGGTTGCATATAATGAAGACGGAACATTAAAAAGCTTTACTCCGACTGAGGGAGCTCCGGCTTTAGTTAAGCGTCAGGTAGTAGCTGATATGAGCGACACCGTGTACCCCGAAAAGCCGGTTGTACCCTATATCAGGGCTGTCCAGGACAGAGTGGCACTGGAGATTCAGCGTGGCTGTATAAGAGGCTGCCGTTTCTGCCAGGCAGGTATGATATACAGGCCTTTAAGGGAGAGAAGCCTGGAATTCCTTGAAAAATATGCCTTAGCGATGATCAATTCCACAGGCTATGAGGAGATAACCCTCTGCTCGCTCAGTTCAAGCGATTACACGAAACTTGCTGAACTTATGGATTTCCTGATAAACGAAATGGGAAAGAGAAGGATCAACATCTCGCTTCCTTCATTACGTATAGACGCATTTTCACTGGATGTCATGAGCAGGGTACAGGACGTAAGAAAGAGCAGTATCACATTCGCTCCCGAGGCAGGTACCCAGCGTATGAGGGATATCATCAATAAAGGACTTGATGAGGAAACCATCCTTAACGGTGCATCCGAGGCATTTAAGGCAGGATGGGACAAAGTAAAACTGTATTTCATGCTCGGCCAGCCCTTTGAGCTTGACAGTGACGTGGAAGGCATCCCTCATCTTGCAGACAAGATCGCCATGGCATTTTATGATACCGTCCCTAAGTCAGAAAGACGCGGCAAGGTACAGGTAACTATCAGTACATCTTACTTTGTACCTAAGCCTTTTACTCCATTCCAGTGGGCAGCACAGATCACACCCGAAGAGTACTTAAGACGCAAGACTCTTCTTATGGATACATTAAAACAGGAGCATAACTATAAGAGTATCAAATACAACTGGCATGACAGCAACACATCCATCCTTGAAGGATTACTGGCAAGAGGAGACAGACGTGTGGGCAAGGTCATCCTTGAGGCATATAAGGACGGCTGTATCTTTGATGCATGGACCGACTTCTTCAAAATGGACAAGTGGCTTAAGGCCATCGAACGTGCCGGCATAGATATGGATTTCTATACCACCCGTGAGAGAAGCACGGATGAGCTTCTTCCTTGGGATTTCATTGACACAGGCATGACCAAGGCATTTATGAAACGCGAATACGACAAGGCTCGCAAGGGTCTTACTACCAAGAACTGTCGTGAGGGCTGCGGAGGATGCGGTTGCAACTCCTGGACCACCGGAGTCTGCATCGAGGCTTGATCTTTTTTCGGCCGGGCAGTACACCTGTTATGGTCTAAAACCCGTCTTCGCTAACTGCAGGGATATGCGGACGGTTTTATCCACCCCTGCGCTAAGGACGTTTGCAATCGTGCGTCCGCTTTGATAACCGGACGCACTTAGGCTGCACTCAAAAACCGATTTGGATAATCGGTTTTTGCCTTGCTGCGGTGTGTCAAAACCGTAGCATATCCACTGCACGCTTTATGGTTTTATCCCATAACAGGTGCCCTGTCCGGCCTGCGCATAAGTGCAAGCGTCATTTAAGGAGCAGGGCGTAAAGGTTCATGGGATATATAAGATATATGAGGGGAAATATAGAATGATATTCAGAATTCGATTTGCAAAATACGGAGTAGTCAAGTTTATAGGGCATCTTGACGTCATGAGGTACTTTCAGAAGGCTGTCAGACGTTCGGAGCTTCCGATCAAGTATTCCCAGGGATTTAACCCGCATCAGTTAATGGTATTTGCACAGCCACTCGGTGTAGGAGTTACGAGTGACGGTGAATATATGGATATTGAGACCGAGGACAATGATTTTGAAGGGAATCCTTTGAGTGCTGAAAGAGTCAGGGAGATATTGGGCGGTGCCTTGACCGAAGGATTTGAGATAGTTGCCATAAGGGAAATCCCCTGGACGGAAGGAACCAAGCATCCTGAGAATGCCATGGCATTGGTAAAGGGAGCCGATTATATCATGTCGCTTAAGGATGGTTATAATTTGTATCCTAAAAATGCTAATAATGCAGCATGTGATATTGTTAACGCGAATGCCTTAAATATTAAACTGAAAGAATTCCTTGAGAAAGACAGTATCATAGTCAGTAAGAAATCAAAGTCCGGTGAAAGGGATTTTGATATAAGGCCGTATATATATGAAGCGGCGATAGAGGATAATTCGGGGATCCCGGATTTTATGTATGCGGACAGTGAAGGCAGTGATAAAAAAACATGCCTCGGAACAGTTCATGCGGATGTTTATGAACCCGGCATCAGGTTTTTCTTCAGATTGTCAGCCGGCAGTGAGGTGAATATCAAGCCCGAGCTTGTGCTTGATGCATTTTTGGAATTCTGCGGACTGGAGCATCAGGAATTTGCTTTCCAGATACACAGGGCACAGATGTTTTCCGATGTAGAGCAGGCCATAGGTTTGTAAAACGTACCTGGAGGACTCAGGCAAAAAGAAATATAAGGAAATAGAAATGGGTAATTCTATTGTAGTTGTAAAAAAAGAAGATAAGATCATGACTGCTCTTTTTAAGGATAAAGAGCTGGTGACTATCGGATTAGAGAGCCGCGGGAAAGAAGAAAGAGTCGGAGATATTTTTGTCGGAAAGGTACAGAATATCGTTAAGAATATCAACGGAGCTTTTGTAGAGACAGGGAATAAGAAAATGTGTTTCCTTCCCTTAAACGAAAAGACCAAGCCGGTCTTTTGTGATGGGAAGGAACATGCCGTAAGGGTCGGCGATGAACTTTTTGTGCAGATCGCCAAGGAAACAAAAGGAAATAAGGCTCCTCTCGCGACGGTAGAACTTACGCTTACCGGCAGGCTTCTTGTTTTAGTGAGAGGTAAGGAAAATGTGGGCGTATCCGGAAAGATAACCGATGATGCCGAAAGAATCCGGTTAAAGGAATTGGTCAGTCCGTATGTGGGAGACGGATACGGATTTATAGTGAGGACTAACGCGGCAGCATATGATAAGGAAACTATTGAAAAAGAAGTAGCTGCATTAAAGGAACAGTATGAACGGCTGTTAAATGAGAAGATCCATTGCACCTGTTTTACTAAAGTATATTCTGCTCCCGCAGAGTTTATAATGGAGGTCCGTAACGGGTATTCGTTTGAGATTGACAGGATAATAACGGACGACCGGGAGATTTTTGACAGTATAATGGATTATCTTGTTCTTGAACCCGAGTCAGAAAAGTCCAAATTGGAATTATATGAAAATGAAAACATTTCATTATCCGTGCTCTACGGACTGGAGGCTAAGCTTAAAAATGCCCTTCAGGATAAGGTGTGGCTGGATTCGGGAGCATATCTGGTGATACAGCCGACGGAAGCGCTTGTGTCCATAGATGTTAATACCGGAAAAGCCATAGCAGGGAAAACGGATACCGAGGAGACTTTCTTTAATGTAAACTGCGAGGCAGCGGCAGAGATAGCGGCACAGCTGAGGCTTAGGAATCTGTCCGGTATCATCATAGTGGATTTTATAGACATGAAGGAAGAGGAGCATAGAAAACAGCTGCTCGGAGTTTTAAGGGATGAGCTTGCAAAAGACCATATCACGGCGAAACTTATAGATATGACACCTTTGGGTCTGGTCGAGATCACGAGACAAAGAATACGAAAGTCCATATATGAGATGTAGCCGGATATGTGTTAATCATGACATGCATGATGGTTATAGACCGGGAAATGCCATGTATCGCAGATGATAAAGCAGAAAGGGACAGAAATGAAAACACTTATAGTTATTGATATGCAAAAGGATTTTATAGACGGAAGCCTTGGGACAAAAGAAGCGGTGGGTATAGTAGATAATGTTAAGAAAAAGATAGAGGAATATCTTAAAAACGGTGATGAGGTTATTTTTACCCGGGATACCCATCAGGAGAACTATATGGATACCAATGAAGGCAGGCATCTTCCGGTGATCCATTGTATAGAGGAGACAGAAGGCTGGGAGATCAGACCGGAGCTGATCGATGCGGTCAAGAAAAGCGGTTCGGGCAATGTGACCATTATCAATAAGCCTTCCTTCGGATATACGGGCTGGGGCGATTTTGAGTTTGAAGAAATCGAACTTGTCGGGCTTTGCACGGATATCTGTGTGGTTTCAAATGCACTCATCCTTAAGGCACTCTTCCCTGAGATAAAGATAAGTGTGGATGCGGCGGCCTGTGCAGGCGTAACGCCCGAAAGTCATAACGCGGCACTTACGACCATGAAGATGTGCCAGATTGAGATAAAATGATTAAAACCAATATACTTCATTGTCTGCAAGATAATTAATGTTAAAATTAGTTTATGTGATCATGACGATCGGTTATTAATTGAAGATCATCAAATATTAATCAGCGGAGGAGTATATGGACAATTTTCATTTTTATTCACCTACTTATTTTGCGTTCGGAAAAGACGGAGAAAATCAGGCCGGAAGCCTGGTTAAGCGTTTCGGCGGCAGTAAAGTCCTGATCCATTACGGCGGAGGAAGCGTAGTGCGTTCCGGTCTTTTGGACAGGGTTAAGGCCTCATTGAATGCTGAGGGGATCGGGTTTACGGAACTCGGCGGAGTAAAGCCCAATCCCAGAAGCGGTCTCGTATATGAAGGCATAAACTTAAGCAGAAAAGAAAATATTGATTTTATCCTGGCAGTGGGCGGCGGAAGTACCATCGATTCATCCAAGGCCATTGCGGCAGGCACTGTATATGACGGTGATTTCTGGGATTTCTACAGCGGAAAATGGATAGAGAAAGCACTGCCTGTAGGTACCATCCTTACCATTGCGGCAGCTGGAAGCGAAGGAAGCCCTGATTCCGTTATCACCAAAGAAGAAGGCATGTTCAAGCGCGGTGCGAGCGGCGATGCCATCAGACCTAAGTTCAGTATACTTAATCCCGCACTTACACAGACACTTCCGCCTTATCAGTCGGCAGCAGGTATCACCGATATCATGGCTCATCTTTATGAGAGATATCTGACAAACTCTACAGAGGTTGAAGTGACCGACAGACTTATTGAGGCCCTGCTCCTTACAATGAAGCATGAAGGCCCCAGAGTTATCGCTGATCCTGACAACTATGAGGCTCGTGCCAATATCATGTGGGCTGGCATGATGGCTCACAATAACTCATGCGGAGTAGGACGTTCCCAGGATTGGAACAGCCACAATATCGAACATGAGCTTTCGGCACTTTATGACTGTGCGCATGGCGCAGGTCTTGCAGTGACCATGCCGGCAGTGTTTAAATATGTGATGAACCATAATGTGATGCGCTTTGCACAGGTGGCAGTACGTGTATGGGGATGCAGCATGGATTTTGAACATCCTGAGGTTACTGCACTTGAAGGTATAAATGCTTTTGCGGCATTCTTAAAGTCCATCGGCATGCCTTCTAACTTCGCAGAACTCGGGGCAAAGGAAGAGGATATCCCTCAGCTCGTTGAGACACTTTGCTGCGGAGACGGAAGGAACGGAAGCATCTCCGGATTTGTGACACTTAATAAGGAAGACTGTACAAAGATATATAAGATGATGGTATAACGGGGGTAGCAGATATGAGAGAAGCGTTATTTATCGGCGGAACAGGAACTATAAGCATGGCAATAACGAGAAGCCTGGCAAAAAATGAGCTGTGGCATCTGACACTTCTTAACCGCGGCAACCGTAAGGCAGATATACCGGAGGGCGTAGATGTCATAAACGTCGATATCAATGATGAGGCTGCGGCAGCAAAAGTACTCGAAGGAAAGCAATTTGATACCGTATGTGATTTTATAGGCTTTGTACCGGCACAGATGGAGAGGGATTACAGGCTCTTTAAGGGTAAGGTAAAACAGTTCATGTATATCAGCTCGGCCTCTGCTTACGGAAAGCCCGTAGCCGATTACCGCATAACAGAAGGTACCGCCCTGGCAAATCCTTATTGGGAGTATTCGAGAAACAAGATTGCCTGTGAAGATTTCCTTATGAAGAAATTCAGAGAGGAAGGATTCCCTGTAACCATAATAAGGCCGAGTCACACATATGACGAGCGTTCGATACCTATGGGTGTGCATGGAAGTAAGGGCAGTTTCCAGGTTATAAAGCGTATGATGGAAGGAAAGCCCGTGATAGTACATGGTGACGGTACTTCACTCTGGACCATGACATTCAACGAGGATTTTGCAAAGGGATTTATCGGACTTATGGGCAATCCTCATGCGATAGGTGAGGCATTCCAGATAACAAATGATGAGAGTCTTACCTGGAATCAGATATATAAGACCATAGCGGATGCTTTGGGAGTGGAATACAAGCCTTACTATGTATCTTCGTATTTTCTTGCCAAGGTTGGGAAAAAATATGATCTTGAGGGTGGTCTCATCGGTGACAAAGCCAATTCGGTTGTTTTTGACAATACAAAGTTAAAGAGAGCAGTACCCGGTTTTGCGCCTTCTATACGCTTTGAAGAAGGTGTGAGAAGATGCCTTAACTATATACTTGCCCATCCCGAGTGTCAGGTTGAGGATCCTGAATTTGACAAGTGGTGTGACAGCATCATAGAAGCACTGGATAAGGCTTCGGCAGAACTGCTTTAAAGTTTTATAAAACGGACGTCGTATCATATGCTTTTAGCATCTGATACCGCGTCCTTTTTTCTCACCTGAGGAATGATGAGGTGACATTGAAATATGAAAGTCCGGTTATTACAAAACGCTTGAATTTACGGATAATATGTTTTATTATGTATGGTAGCGGGAGGTGACCGATTTATGAAAAAGATAAGATTAAGCCGTGTTTTAGGTATAATGCTTGCATTTATTATTTCGTTCCCGATGGGAAGTTATGTTTCTGTATCAAATACGGAAACAGTGCAGGCAGAGGCAGCCACACAGAAGATAAGCTCTAAAAAGAAGAGCGTGGAAGCCGGAAAAACCTTTAAACTGAAGATTAAAAACGCTAAGGGAAAATATACCTGGAAAAGCAGCGACAGTAAAATAGCAAAGGTAAAGACAAAATCCGGAAAATCAACTAAAGTTATAGCCGTATCGGCCGGAAAGGCAGTTATCACCGCAACAAGAGGTTCGACAGAATTTAAATGTACGGTTACGGTAAAGGCTAAAAGCGGAAACGGCGGTACCGTTACGGGGACACCCGAACCTACGCCCGAACCCACACCGGAGCCGATACCTGAGTATGCTGTCGGTTCGGATTCATCGACCGAGCTGAACCTTCCTGTAGGAAAGAGCCTGCAGTTAAGATTTACCGCAAAGGAAGTCCGAAGGTTTTATGTTCATGACTCGGATATGCTGTATCTTTCGGTTACTTCGGACGGCTTTGTCACAGCCCTGTCAGGAGCGGGGAAAACCGTTACGATACATATAGAAAGTAAGGATTATAATAATTACAGGTGTAAGATAAATATTGTAAAAGGATCGGAGTACGTGAATAATCCGACGCCCATACCTACCAAGGCACCTGTTGTAACTCCTGCACCTGTAGTGACAGGCACACCTGTGCCCACACCTACCCCTAAGGTCACTGCTACACCTGTGCCCACTGTTACAGCGGTGCCTACATCGACTCCCAAGCCTACTAAGAAGCCGGTCAAAGGTGAAGGAGACTTAAACGGTGAACTTTACGACATGTCGGAGCTTTCCGCTGTTGTATCTTTAGGCAGCACTTACGGTCTTATAACTTCACACACCAGAGAGCCCTATCAAAAGACATTGGAATACAGTGTTGAGGATGAAAGAAGTTTCATAAAGGCATGTCACGATGCTCTTGAACATGGCGCGGAGTCATTTACGATCAAATTCAGAGGCTATGACGGAGCACACTGGTGGGGGATATTTAAGCAGAAGCTGCAGAATCAGAGTGAGCTGTCAGGATATACCGCTAACGGTTACACGGGACGATATAATGATACTGCTCATACCCTGACCATAGAGCCGGCTTATAAGGATGTCTGGAAAGCAGTGACATATCTTCGGTATGACGGGTATGAGACCGACGATGATATCAAGAAGCTGCTGAAAGCCGCCATCTCACTTGCCAATGAAGCTATAGATGCTGTAGGTACAGACCCCGAGGATGTACTTCTTTATGTAAACAACAGAATATGCTCCATGACCACATACTCTGATCCTATACCCAAAGAACATGACTGTCCCCAAAGAGATGCCACAGGAGTATATTTTTACGGTGACGGTGTATGCGAGTCATATACGGCGGCCATGAGGCTGGTACTTAATATCCTCGGATTAGAGAATGATACTATAGTCAACAAAAAAGGTACACATATCTGGAACCGTGTATTGCTTAACGGGACCTGGTATCATATCGATGTAACGTGGGATGATGTGGATAAAGCAGGCGGCGGTTTTTATAATTCGTATTTTATGATCACCGAACCGGAGTTATTAAAGAAGAGCGGTGAGTCAAAGGATCCTTTGGCACATTCATGGTACAATCTGTATTTCAGGTAGAATGAAAAATTACTTGCTTTATCTTGTAAGTGCTGATAAAATAGAAACGTATTTGTAAAATGCTTACAGTGGTATTTATATATCACGGAAAGGAAGAAAAAATGGGTATCTACGATATACCGAAGTTCGATGAACTTGTAAAAGGAAATTCATATGTTGGACGTGGAATTATAGTCGGAAAAAGCGCCGACGCCAAAAAAGCAGTGACTGCATACTTTATCATGGGACGCAGCACCAATTCAAGAAACCGTGTATTTATCGAGACACCCGACGGCATCATCATTAAGCCGTTCGATCCTTCAAAACTGGAGGACCCTTCACTTGTTATTTATTCCCCTGTACGCGAGTTTAAGAACTATATGATAGTTACAAACGGCGACCAGACCGATACCGTATATAAGGTATTGGAGAAGTGGGAGTCCACATTTGCACTTAACCCCATCCAGGTTGTAGATATGAGCTATGCTTTTGAGGTAGGTCTTTCCGCACGTGAGTTTGAACCCGACGGTCCTAACTGGACACCCCGTATCAGTGCTATGCTGAGCTTCCTTAAGGCAAATGATTTTACTTATAAGATGAGCATCTTAAAGAGTGCTGATGCAGAAGGCTCAACATGCAACAGATATACATTCAATTACAATGCGGTTGCAGGACTCGGACATTTCATCCATACATACAACCATGACGGCAATCCTATCCCTACATTTACAGGTGAGCCTGAGAGAGTGGCAGTTCCCGATGATATCGATGAGTATACCGAGACTATCTGGAACGGACTTGATGAGAACAATAAGGTATCCCTCTATGTAGCATATGTTGACCTTGCTACAGGCCGGAAGGAAACCAGGATCATAAATAAAAACAAATAATATGCTGTGATGACAGCTATAATACAGAATGGAGTGTAAGAAAGATGACAAGATTTGAATTAAAGTACGGTTGTAACCCCAACCAGAAGCCTGCAGAGATTTATATGGAGAATGGATCGGAACTTCCCATCGAGATACTTAACGGACGTCCCGGCTATATTAATTTCCTTGATGCATTTAATTCATGGCAGCTTGTAAAAGAACTTAAGGAAGCTACAGGCAAGTGCTGTGCAACATCATTTAAGCATGTTTCACCTACATCGGCAGCTGTAGGCAATAAGTTGAGCAATAAATTAAAGAAGGCTGTTTTCGTTGATGATATCGAAGGCCTTGATGATTCACCCTTAGCATGTGCCTATGCAAGAGCAAGAGGTACCGACAGAATGTCTTCATTCGGTGATTTTATCGCTTTATCGGATGTATGTGACCTTACTACAGCCAAGATCATCAAGCGTGAAGTATCGGACGGTATCATCGCTCCCGGTTATACGGATGAAGCTTTGGAGCTCTTAAAGTCAAAGCGTAAGGGCGGATATAATGTTATAAAGATCGATCCCAACTATGTACCTGAGGTACAGGAGAAGAAGCAGGTATTCGGTATCACCTTCGAACAGGGAAGAAACAACTTTAAGATCGACAACGAGCTTTTAGGCAACATCGTTACCGAGAACAAGAATCTGACAGATGAAGCACGTACAAATCTTATCATAAGCCTTATCACCTTAAAGTATACACAGTCCAATTCCGTATGCTTTGCAGCAGACGGACAGGCTATAGGCGTAGGTGCAGGACAGCAGTCGCGAGTACATTGTACCAGACTTGCAGGCAACAAAGCCGATAACTGGAACCTACGTCAGTGGGACAGGATCTTAGAACTTCCTTTCCTTGATTCGATCGGACGTCCCGACAGGGATAATGTTATAGATCAGTATATTACAGGCGAGGGTGAGGATGTTGTAGCTGACAGCAACTGGCAGCAGTACTTCACCAAGCGCCCCGCACCTCTTACAAAAGAGGAGAAGCAGGCATACCTTGATACCATTTCGGGTGTGGCACTCGGAAGTGACGCTTTCTTCCCGTTCAGTGATAACATTGACCGTGCAAAGAAGAGCGGCGTAACTTATATTGCAGAGCCCGGCGGATCGGTAAGGGATGACCTTGTTATAAACAAGTGTAATGAATATGGTATGGTAATGTGCTTTACCGGAATGAGACTTTTCCATCATTGATCTTCAGATCGGATTTATAAGGTTAACGGAGCAAAAATGATCAAAAAGGCATTTATAGTTTTATCAAAGTTTACTGCCGCCTTTATGGCGGCAGTACTTATATCGGGACTCTGCATTACGTCATATGATGCGAAGGCAGCCACAGTTTCGGATAATAAGCAGAGCTATCCCGTTGCTGCCGTGGACAGGCTGGCAAAAAGGATCAAGAAGGCCGACACTTTGTACAGTTACAAAGGAAATGTACCGAAATCCGTAAAGGCGGACGAGGCTGAAAAAAGCTATACGGCATGGGATGAGAATTATACCTCGGATGAGCTTCGGCTCATGAGCGGTATTATATACTGTGAAGCCGGAAATATGAGTGATGAGGCCAGGATCGCGGTGGCAAACGTTATCATAAACAGGGCAAACGACAGCTCTGACTGGGGACATGTGAGCACCATAAAAGAAGTCATTTATGACGATTACTGGGGCGTTCAGTTTTCTCCTACAAAGGGAAATCCGAGCTCTCTTGATAAGGCCATGGATATTTACGACCATCTTGAGGATTATGAGGGCAAGTGGCAGTACAGACAGATGATGGACAGTATTTCATCCGCCAAGAAAGCATTCTGCGGAGAAAAGACGATCCCCGACAGCTTTATGTTTTTCAACAGCCATATTTCTTCCTCAAAGGAAAAATGTGAGTCTAAAGGAAAAACTTATAAGATAATAGACAGCCATATATATTTTTAAGCGAGGCAGTATATGAGTGACGTTTTATCGGGACTTGAGTCCATGGGACTCGGGAACTTAAGCAATATCGATCTTTTTAATGACAAAAAAAGCAACGCTTCGGCAGAAAAGAAAAAGGAAGAGAAACCGGAGATAAAGGAACCGGAGGAAAAGGACCTTATCTATATCAAAAAAGTGGAATGTCCCTGCTGCGGGAGGGAGTTTCCCGAAAAAGTCATCCGCCCCGGAAAGGTCAGGATGATATCTCAGGATATAGACTTAAGACCACGATACAAAGAACTTGACACCATGAAATATAATGTTACGGCGTGCCCTACATGCGGATACGCGGCTCTTTCCAGGGATTTTACACATCTGTCATCCGGTCAGGCCAGGTTCGTAAAAGAGAAGATCAGTATAAACTTTACCGGTCTTAAATATGACGGAGATATCTATTCATATGATGAAGCCATATCGAGAGGTAAGCTCGCACTTGTCAGCACTGTGGTAAAAAGAGGAAAGATAAGTGAGAGGGCATATATATGCCTGACCTTAGGCTGGCTTACAAGAGGCAAGGCGGAGAGCATAGCTGAGGATGTACCCGGCAGGGAAGCGATGCTCAGCCAGCTTTCGGATGAGGAAAACGGATATCTGTTAAAGGCGGCTGAAGGGTTTACCGAAGCATTGCTTAAAGAAAGCTTCCCCATATGCGGCCTTGACGAATACACTTTCTTCTATCTTTTGAGCGCTCTTGATTATGAGACGGGGAGATACAGCGAGTCACTTAAGTTCGTAGAAAAAATCCTCATAAACAGAGCCGTGAGCGAGAGGATAAAGGATAAAGCAAGACGTATCAAAGAGGCTATCAGTGAGATAAGATCATCATAAAGATTACAATAAATTATTGGAGGAAACAGTATGGACGAACAATTATATGCCATTCCGGTCAATGACGCTTTTAATGAGGATTCAGAATGTCCCGTGTGTTCCATGTATGCATCGCTCGAAAAAAATGCCATAGAGTTTACGATGGGACCTTCATATATGGAGGATGATGTCCGCATGGAGACCAATGAAACAGGATTCTGCGCCAAGCATGTGGAGATGATGTACGGCAATCAGAACCGTTTGGGACTTGGTCTGATGCTTCATACGCATATGCAGAATCTTATAAAAGAGACTGAGAAAGCCCAGAAAAAGGGCCGCAGCAGCGGAGGCGGACTTTTTAAGAAGAATACGGACGGCTCTGCAGTATCGGCATATATGCGCCAGCTTGGAAAAAGCTGCTATATCTGTGACCGTATAACAAGGATATTTGACAGATATATAGATACAATATTCTATCTTTATGAAAAGGATTCGGCCTTTAAGACAAAATTTGATTCCTCCAAGGGTTTCTGCGTAGATCACTATGCAGTCCTTTATGATGCTGCGGATGCACATATGAGCGGCGGGGCATTGAAGGATTTTACTGCCAAACTTGACAAACTCTTCTTAGAGAATATGAAGAGGGTATGTGATGATGTCGAATGGTATACCGACAAGTTTGATTACAGAAATGTCGATGCACCTTGGAAGAATTCCAAGGACGCACTTGTAAGAGCCATAAAAAAGCTTGACAGTATAGAACTTCAGTTATAATCCGTATCAAAAAGGCAGGAACTTATAAAACGGTACAAAAGACTGGGATAATATATATAAAAAAATGATAAAATATGAAAAAAGTGCTTGCATTTTTTATAATTCGTGGTATTATATCATGTAGTTGGTTAGCACTCAAAAATGTAGAGTGCTAACAAAAATGAATCAATACAGGAGGCGTTAGTCATGAAGTTAAGACCTTTAGGTGACAAAATTGTTTTAAAACAGCTTGAAGCTGAAGAGACTACAAAGTCAGGAATCATTCTTACTCCCAAGGCACAGGAGAAGCCCCAGCAGGCTGAGGTTATCGCAGTAGGTCCCGGAGGAGTTATCGACGGTAAAGAAGTAAAAATGCAGGTTAAAGTAGGAGAGAAGGTTATCTACTCCAAGTACGCGGGAACCGAAGTAAAGCTTGACGGAGAAGAGTACATCATTGTTAAGCAGAACGATGTTATCGCAGTAGTAGAATAATGATCATCATCCCGAGCGTAAGCAACGGACCTGTAATTGTCATCCTTAGTGAAAGCGAAGGATATTATATCTAATTCAAAAGAGTATAAAAAGGAGATGTCAAAAATGGCAAAGGAAATCAAGAACGGCACAGAAGCAAGAACTTCTCTGTGTGCAGGTGTAAATAAATTGGCAGATACAGTTAAGGTTACATTAGGACCTAAAGGAAGAAACGTTATCCTTGACAAGTCCTACGGTTCACCTCTTATCACAAACGACGGTGTTACCATTGCAAAAGAGATCGAGCTTGAGGATTCATTCGAGAACATGGGTGCTCAGATTGTTAAGGAAGTAGCTACAAAGACAAATGATGTAGCAGGTGACGGTACCACTACAGCTACAGTACTTGCACAGGCTATGATCAATGAAGGTGTTAAGAACTTGGCAGCAGGTGCTAATCCCATCATCTTACGTAACGGTATGCAGAAGGCTACAGATGCGGCAGTAGCAGCAATCCTTAAGTATTCCGCAAAGGTAAACGGCAAGGAGCAGATCGCCAAGGTAGCAGCTATCTCAGCAGGTGATGAGACTGTAGGACAGATGGTAGCAGACGCTATGGATAAGGTATCTAAGGACGGCGTTATCACCATCGAAGAGTCAAAGACCATGCAGACAGAGCTTGACCTTGTAGAAGGTATGCAGTTTGACAAGGGTTATGTTTCGGCATATATGGCAACAGATATGGATAAGATGGAAGCAGTACTTGACGATCCCATGATCCTTATCACAGATAAGAAGATCAGCAATATCCAGGATATACTTCCTATCCTTGAAGAGATCATGAAGAGCGGCAAAAAGCTTCTCATCATCGCTGAGGATGTTGAGGGTGAGGCTCTTTCAACACTTGTTCTTAACAAGCTCCGTGGCGTATTTACAGTAGTAGCTGTTAAGGCTCCCGGATACGGTGACAGACGTAAGGCTATGCTCCAGGATATTGCGATCCTTACAGGCGGTACAGTTATCACAGAGGAGCTCGGCTTAGAACTTAAGGATACTACAATGGATCAGCTCGGTCGTGCTAAGTCAGTAAAGGTTCAGAAGGAAAACACCATCATTGTTGACGGTGCAGGTGATGCAGGTGAGATCAAGGCTCGTATCGCTCAGATCCGTGCTCAGATCGCAGAGACCACTTCCGATTTTGATAAGGAAAAGCTTCAGGAGCGTCTTGCAAAGCTTGCAGGCGGCGTAGCAGTTATCCGTGTAGGTGCAGCAACAGAAGCTGAAATGAAGGAAAAGAAGCTCCGTATGGAGGATGCTCTTAACGCTACACGTGCAGCAGTTGAGGAAGGCATCATCGCAGGCGGCGGATCTACATATATCCATGCAGCAGCAGAGGCAGCAAAGAAGGTTGCTAAGTTAGAAGGCGACGAGAAGACCGGTGCCCAGATAGTTCTTAAGGCGCTTGAGGCTCCTCTTTACACCATAGCAGAGAATGCCGGCGTACAGGGCAGCGTAGTAGTCAACAAGGTTAAGGAAGCTAAGGCAGGCATGGGCTACAATGCACTTGAAGACAAGTATGTAAACATGGTAGCTGCAGGTATCCTTGATCCTACAAAGGTTGCACGTTCAGCTCTTCAGAATGCAACAAGCGTAGCATCCACATTCCTTACCACCGAAGCAGCAGTAGCTACAATTAAGGAGCCCGCTCCCGCAGCACCTGCAATGCCCCAGGGTGGAATGTACTAAAAGCAGAGTGAATATTTCCAAAACACTCTTAGCAAGTTTACTTGCTAAAGAGTGTTTTGAAATATGAGCGAGCAAAAGTATGAGTATAAAAGCCACGCGAACAAAGTGAGCGGGGCGATATACGAATACTTTTGAGCATTACGAGAGTGCGAAGCACGAAGTAATGCGTCTGCTTTATATAAATAGGAAAACAAATATTAAATATATAAGGAGTTCCATATGACCGGTTCTTACACTGAAGCATCAGTAAAGCGTAAGGCAGACTTTTCTACGTATCTGGCTAAGATCGGGGTTGTGCTGCTGATAGGTATATTGTTTACATTCGGTATGCTTGTCGGCCAGAAGATACTTGCCCTGATCGGTATCGGATTAGGCTGCTTTTGCTGGTTTTATCTGTTCCCCAAACTTGATGCCGAATACGAGTATATATACTGTGACGGGCAGATAGATTTTGACAGGATCAGCGGCGGAGAAAGCAGAAAAAACATGCTGAGGATAGATCTTGACAATGTAGAGATCATGGCCCCCGAAAAATCCTTACAAATGGGTAAATATGATGATTCGGGACTTAAAGTAAGGGATTTTTCATCACATACTCCGGATGCAAAGAGATACTGTATCATTACAAGTGATGAGTCTAACCGCTTGAAGATATTGTTTGAACCGTCTGAAAAGATGATAGAGCTTGCAAAAGCCAAGGCTCCGAGAAAAGTTTTTACGGATTGACAAAGATATGATTTAAGGCTGTCCTATAGGGCAGCCTTTTCTTATACCCGAAATTTGACAAAATCAGTCAAATGAGGTATTATATACTTGGTTTGGAATGCCGTGAAATCAAATATTAAGAGTGATGGATATGACGAAAAAAGAATGGAGAAGAAGGAGAATGAAAAAACGGCTGGCAGTTATCATCGCCACCTTTCTGGTACTGGCCTGCCTGACGTTTATCGTTATCTTTCTTATAGGAGAGTTAAAAAAATCTGCCGGCTTAAGTGTTAAGGATGACAGTCTGTACTTAAGCGTGAACGGCGTTACCCGTACAGGGGACAAGGGTCCTTTAACGGGGATTATCGTTGTGAAAAAAAGCGAACTTACAGGCCTTACGGCTTTGGAGCTCAGAAACAGGTATGAACGTGCGGATCTGCTTAATCCGCTTTATAAGGACAGTAATGTTATAGAGACCGGTGCACATTATGCCATAGGTACGGATGGGGTATGTATCATGATGATACCGCTTGAAGAGAGGGCACCCGGAGAAGATGATAAGATTGTGATAGTATACAGTCCGGATGAAAACGGAGGACTGACCGAAAAAGAAAATAAGAGCCTCGATGAACTGATCGGGGAGTTACGTGATGAATATTCCATAGGTGAGGAAAACATCATTAGAAAATAAAAAGTATCCGGAGGAAGAAATGGAAGAGAGCAGATTTAAGGAAATAATGCTTACATATGATCAGGAGGAGATACTCGAAAAGGTAAGCAAAATGAACGAAAGAGATAAAGCAAGGATTTTAAGACAATGTGATTTCCTTGACTTTACTTTTCTCAAGGCCTTAAAGGAAAAAGAGAAAGAACGCGGATTGATCGAACCTATAAAGACCATGAAGCTCAGTGAGATAGAGAAGAACAGAGCAGAGTATGAGAGTACAGGTATCGAAGCCATAAAGGCAGGAAAGGTCGGAGCACTTGTACTTGCCGGAGGTATGGGTACCAGACTCGGAAGCCACCATGCCAAGGGTATGTATGATATAGGTATCACAAAGCCGGTATATATTTTCCAGAGAATGTTTGAGAACATGATGGATGTGGTAAATGCGACCGGAGCCTGGATACCGCTTTTTATCATGACCAATATCATGAATGACAGGGAGATAAAGGAATTCTTGGTTGAACATAAATGCTTCGGATATAATCCTGCGTATATAAAGTTCTTTGTACAGGATATGTCACCCTGCGTGGACTATAACGGTAAGATACTGTTTGCAAAGCCCGATGAATTTGCCATGTCGCCCAACGGCAACGGCGGTTTCTATTCATCCATGATGAATGCCGGACTTGATAAGCTGTGTAAAGAAAAAGGAATAGAATATATCAATGTATTTGCTATAGACAATGTACTTCAGAGAATAGCCGATCCCGTATTTGTCGGCGCGACCATTAAGAGCGGCTGTGCTACCGGAGCCAAGGTAGTAAAAAAAGCAGATCCCGGCGAAAAGGTGGGTTCAATCTGTTTGGAGGACGGACAGCCCTCGGTTGTGGAATATTATGAGATGACGGATGAGCTCTTACAGGCTAAGGATGAGGACGGGGAGCCCGCATACGATTACGGTGTCATACTCAATTATCTCTTTAGAGTTAAGGAGATGGACGGCATAGTAAGAAATGAGATGCCTGTACATATCGTTAAAAAGAAGGTGCCTTACCTTGCAGAGTCTGAAAATTCGCCCACAGGTTATGTTACTGTCGAACCCGAAGAACCGAACGCATATAAGTTGGAGACACTTTCACTTGATTTCGTAAGGATGATGGGCAGCTGTCTGCCGTTTGAGGTGGTAAGAGAAAGAGAGTTTGCACCTATCAAGAATTCCATGGGTATCGATTCTGTGGAAAGTGCCAGAAAGATGCTGATAGCAGCAGGATATGAGCTGTGATCCGTAACCCGTAATCCGGATAAATGACATAAACATATTACAGACAGTGTCATCAGGAACGGATCCGAAAATATCATCCCGGACAATAAAAAATGTCATCCTGAGCGAAGCGAAGGATCTTATACTGTTAACCTTCATCAAAGCTCAGAATGACATGTAATGATCATACGATGCCTTAATAAAAAGAATGTATGGACTTTAGATCAGTTCCTGCCGCAGCAGAACTTATACTTTTTACCTGAACCGCAGGGACAGGGATCGTTACGGCCGGGCTTTTTCTCGACACGTACGGTGCCGGATGCCTTCTGCTCCTTGTAGAGCTCCTTGCGGCGTTCCTCGGTAAGGATATCGTTCCATTCGGAAAGTCCGTACAGCCAGTCAGCTTTAGCTGCTACCATGTTGTAGTACAGCTTTTCGGGATCGTAATCAAGGCTTACTTCGGTATCCTCGGTCATTTCCTCGATAGGGTTCGGTGTCTTTAAACTGTCATTGATACCGTCAAGGAAACCGGTCATGATGGAGATGTCTGTACCGAATTTATCGGCAAGACCTTTTACGGTGCCGGTAACGGGGGTCCCGTTTTGAGAAAGGATCTGAGAATAGATGCCCTTTTCTATTTCGAAATAATTCTTCCAGAAAAGGTTTGCTTCATAATCGTTCTTTTCTTTTTCGTAGGCTTCTTTGCGCCAGTCAGTTAATAAACTCATATAGGGGTACTCCTTTTTGTTATGTTTTGGTTTATTAGTGTATAGTATATAATCTTTTTATAAATTTTGCAACCGGATAAATTTGGGGTTTTTAATGAGTGAGTATATTACGGTAAAAAATGAATATGTTGATGAGATCACGGAGAAAAAATCCCGCTTCATAGCTACGATAAGGCATGTGGAAAATGAAGAAGAAGCACTTGGCTTTGTAGCCGAGATGAAAAAGAAGTACTGGGATGCAAGACATAACTGCTCGGCATATATTGTTCTTGATGAGGGCATGGATAATAAAGGCGAGAAAAGAATTTTTAAGGATATAGAAAAATGCAGCGATGACGGAGAACCTTCAAAAACTGCCGGCAGTCCGATGCTGGATGTCATAAGGGGAGCCGGAATGAAGAATACCGCCGTTGTGGTAACACGGTATTTCGGCGGAATACTGCTTGGTACCGGAGGACTGGTACGTGCATATTCGGAGGCGGCGGCAGCTGCCGTATCGGGTGCACAAAAGGTATGCATGCGGCTTCTCAACAAAGTAAAGGTCTGCACCGATTATACAAGCTACGGAAAACTCAGTTATATAGCTGCAGAGGAGAATATAATACTTAAAGATACGGTATTTACCGAAAATGTGGAAGTGACCTGTCTGTGTGACGATATCGCACTCGGAAGGTTACGGGCAAAGATGGCGGAGATAACCGCCGGAAAATGTAAAATAGAACTGCTTGAAAACAGTTATTATCAGGTGGAGAGTTAAGATGGATTACAGCAGGGACGGATTAAATCAGAAAAGAAAAGAATTAAAATCAGTGTCCAAAAGAATGTACAGCAAGGTCATGGTAAATGTATTCCGTATAGCTGTCATAGCGGTGGTCATAATAGCCATATTGGGTACGGTAGCCGGGTTTGCGGCATTTAAGGGGATACTTGATACCACTACGCCTATCGAACTGGCAGTGCTCGAGGTTAAGGGATATACTTCTACTTCCCTTTATTCTGACGGTACTATAGCACAGAATTTTGCGGGACCTTCGGCAAACAGAATAGAGATTACGATGGAACAGGTGCCCGACAGCGTAAAATATGCTTTTATGGCAGCTGAGGATCATCGTTTTTATGAGCACAACGGTATCGATATCAGGACCATTTTCCGTTCCGGTTTCTCACTTTTCAGAGAGGGAGCCAACCCCGGCGGTTCGACATTTACACAGCAGCTGATAAAGAACCAGGTATTCGGCGGCGGCGGTGAGACTTACTTTATCGACAAGGTACAAAGAAAGATCCAGGAACAGTATCTTGCGATCAATCTGGAGCATGTAAGCAGTAAAGATGAGATATTTGCCTACTACCTTAACATGGTAAACCTCGGAAACAGGACTTACGGTGTGGAGACCGCTTCGCTCGGCTATTTCGGAAAATCAGTATCCGAGCTTACGGTATCCGAGGCTGCGGTACTTGCTGCCATACCTCTTTCACCGACCAGAATGAACCCTATCACCCATCCGGAAGAAAATGCAAAGAGACGTGAGAGTACACTCAGGAATATGTTGGAATACGGCTTTATTACCGAAGAAGAGTTTAATGAAGCCATGGGTGACGATGTTTATACACGTATAGCCGAAAACAGCAATAATAACGAGAAGGTCGAGATAGGACAGTATTCGTATTTTACCGATGCAATGCTGACCGAGTTATACAGGGACCTTCAGGAAAGACTCGGATATACCTATGAAGAAGCTAAAAACCTTGTATTTTACGGCGGTATAACTATATATACCACGCAGGACCGCCAGATACAGGAGATCATGGACAAGCATTATCAGGACGAGAGCAACTTCCCCAAGTTCGGATTTGAATCCGGTGCAGGTTCCTGTTATGAGCTTGCTTATGCATTGTCCGTACAGCATGCGGATGGTACGCTTACACATTACCAGCTGCATCATCTGCTTGATTACTTTAAGGATTACGATGATAAAGCAGGCTTGTATTATCATGAGAACGGAGTAAAGAAAGGCATAGATGAGCTCTTCCTCGATCCCGACGATATGGATGCCAAGGTAGCGGAGTTTGAAGCAGCCATGGTCGATGAAGAAGCAGGAGATAAGATACTTGCAGTCAACTATGTAAAAACTCCCCAGCCCCAGTCGGCGATGACCATCATCGAGCAGTCCACGGGTAAGGTAGTCGGTATATACGGCGGCCGTGGAGAAAAGCAGGGCAGCCTTACACTTAACCGTGCATACGGAACTACCCGTGCGGTTGGTTCTACCTTCAAGGTACTTGCTTCCTTCCTGCCGGCACTTGATGCGGGCGGGCTTACACTGGCTTCCGTACAGGATGATGCTCCTTACTACTACCCGAACGGCGGCAAGGAAGTCATCAACTGGTATAATACAGGCTTCAGAGGCCTGCAGTCCATAAGGACCGGTATTAAAAATTCACTGAACATTGTAGCGGTAAAGACACTTGAACAGATAGGCGCACCTTTAGGTTTTGAGTATCTGGAGAAATTAGGCTTCTCGACACTGGTAAAATATGAGACACGTGAAGGAAAGACCTACTCGGATGTAAACCTTGCCATAGCACTCGGCGGTCTGACCGACGGTGTTACAAATACTGAGATAACCGCAGCTTATGCTTCCATAGCAAACGGCGGTCTGTACAATAAGCCTATTTTCTACACAAAAGTAGTGGACCGTGAAGGAAATGTCTTATTAAGCAACAGAACAGAACCCAACCAGGTTATGAAGACTTCAACGGCATGGCTTCTTACCGATGCCATGCATGATGTAACTACGGGAGGTACCGGTACACGACTTGCATTCCGTAATTACAAGATGCCTGTAGCGGGAAAGACAGGTACCGCCAGCAAGAACAGCGACCTTTGGTTTGTAGGCTATACACCTTATTATACATGTGCTGTATGGACAGGATTCGATCATCAGTTCAGCCAGAAAAATAAGACATACCAGCAGGATCTGTGGCGTAACATAATGGAGGAGATCCATTCGTCGAAGCAGCTTGAATACAAGGAATGGGAGAAGCCCGACTCTATCGTGGAAGCTACGATATGTACCAAGTGCGGAAATCTTGCCGTATTCGGTCTGTGTGATGAAGCAGAGGGCGGTTCGTGCATAAAGAAAGAATACTTTGCAAAGGGTACTGTTCCTACCAGAAAGTGTACATGTCATGCAAGAGTGACCATATGTAAGAAGTCTAAGCTGCCGGCAGGCCCTTATTGTCCTGAAAAGAGTAAGGTTACTGCAGTGCTTTTGATAAAGAATGAAGATGCATCGAAGTATCCTGAGGGCAGCAAATATTCGGGCGGATATTCTACATGGGATACACCGTATGTATATAATCCGGAGCATATCTGCGATAAGCATACCAGACCCGGTGCGGAAGATGATGATACGGGTAACGATGATGACCTCTTCGGTGAAGGCCATCAGATCGGAGCAGAGGATGACGTTTATGAGGATTAATTCCTTTAAGGTATAAAATGAAATTCCCCGGTACTTTAATGTATCGGGGAATTTTTATCTATTCCTTTGGCAGGAAGATCTTTATAAGATGTATCATTATCGGAACAAAGACCGTAGCGGCCAGGGCTCCGACGAAGATACCGAAGGAGTTTTCCCAATCGCTTAGCGAAGCTATGAGCGAAAGGATGTACAGCCCTAAAATAAGCACTATGCCGAATATGGCGAAAATCTGTAGGAAAACAGGCTTTTTTACTGTTCCTTCCTGCTTGTTTTCCGGTACGTTCTTTTTATTTTTCTGATCTGTTTCAGACATTTTTGTTACTCACTTTCTTTTCTGATTTTTTCCATGTATTCCTTTAACTTCTTTTCGTATCCCATATCGGAGAGCTTATAGAAGGTTCTGTCTTTAAGCTCGTCAGGCAGATATTGCTGCTTTACATAATGGTTTTTGAAATCATGCGCATATTTGTAACCGAGTCCGTGCCCGAGCTTGGCGGAGCCTTTGTAATGGGCATCCTGCAGGTGGGGAGGGATGGTATTTATGTGCTCCTTCTGAACCAGGTCGAGACATTCGTCCACAGCACAGATGGCGGAATTGCTCTTGGGCGCACAGGCTACATACGCAGCCGCCTGTGCAAGTATTATGCGGGATTCCGGCATACCGATACGCTCGACGGATTCGGCAGCTGCATTTGCTACGACCAAAGCCATCGGATCGGCATTTGATACATCCTCTGCGGCACAGATGGTTATACGTCTGGCTATGAATTTGATATCCTCTCCTGCAGCAAGCATCCGTGCCAAGTAATATATCGCGGCATCGGGGTCCGATCCCCGCATGCTCTTTATAAATGCAGAGATGGTATCATAATGATTATCACCGTCCTTGTCATACTTAAGGACTCTTTTCTGTATGCATTCTCCGGCGGTATCAAGGTCGATATGTATGTAACCGTCTTCCTTCCTCTCAGTCGTAAGTATTCCGAGCTCTAAGGCATTAAGTGCGGTACGGGCATCCCCGTTGGCCATCTCACTTAAAAACTCTAAGGCATCGTCTTCGATCACTGCTTTAAATGAGCCCATGCCTTTTTCGCTGTCATTTACGGCACGGAGCAGAAGCTGTTTGATATTGTCGTTGCTTAGGGGCTTAAGCTCAAATATGTGGGAGCGTGAAAGAAGAGCCCCGTTTACTTCAAAGTACGGATTTTCGGTGGTGGCACCGATAAGGATTATGGTACCGTCTTCAACGAAGGGAAGGAGATAATCCTGCTGGCCTTTATTAAACCGGTGTATCTCGTCTATGAAGAGAATGGTACGTTTTCCGTAGCCGCCGAAGTTTTTCTTTGCCTCTTCGACTACTTCCTCCATATCTTTTTTGCCGGCTGAAGTAGCGTTTATCTGTTTGAAATCCGACCTGGTGGTGGATGCTATCACTTTTGCCAGTGTGGTCTTACCGGTACCCGGAGGACCGTAAAATATAACGGAGCTTATGCGGTCGGCCTTGATGGCACGGTATAATAGCTTGTCCTTACCGATTATGTGCTCCTGACCTACCACTTCGTCCAGTGAAGACGGGCGCATTCTCGAAGCCAAAGGGGACTCGCTGTCTCTTTTCTTTTGCTCCATAAACTGAAATAAATCCATAGTTTTTCCTTTTATAGTATCTACTCTTTGTTTAAAGCATCGCCTGTGTAGGAAACGCCTGCATTCCACAGCAGCCATTCCGAATATCCTGCGTCATATACACCCTTTATCTGGGCGCGGACCTCGTCTTTGCCGTAATTTAAGTGGTGTGATACCCAGGAGGCGGTGAAATCCTGAAGCCAGGGTCTGACTATAGCCTTGTTTTCGGCAGGGTCTATCATATACAGCACCTTCTGGGAATCCATAAGTGCATGGTATACCAGTTCGTAAGGGTGCGTGTCCGGGTAATCCAAGCCGTAGTATCCGTTTCCGTAATGGGAAGGATATACCATGGGGCAGATATAATCAAGGTATTTGGCCATTTGGAAATAACTCTGTCCTACTATTCGGGCATCGGTAGAGCTTGAGATGATGGCTCCGTATACATCACAGGATACAAATGCTCCCATGGGCTTTATAACCTCGCATATCTTTCGGATGCCTTCGGAGATGACCTCTATTCGCGTCATTTCCTCTGCCTTGGGTCCGAAATCAACATTGTTCATGCCCTTATCTGTTGAAAAACGGATATAGTCGAGGTTGACCTCATCAAATCCGACCTCAACGCACTGCTTACAGATCTCGGTAAGGTATTCCCATACCTCGTCCTCATAAGGGTTGACCCAGGCAAGTCCCGAGGAATCCCTGAATATTGAGCCGTCCTTGTTTTTCAGCGCCAGTTCTTTTTTCTTTTCGGCCAGAACCGGGTCTTTAAGGGATACTATACGTGCGATCAGATATACTCCGTGCTCTTTAAGCTTTTTTACCGTTGCATTTATATCGCCGATGGTGGACGTGCATGCACCTATCTCACGTGCTAACGGGTAGTCCATGCGGTAGGTGATATAGCCGCCGTCGCTTTTTATATCTATCACCATGGCATTAAGCTCCGTGGTATCTACTAACTTTAATGCGTCATCAAGTTTTTTGTTAATGTATGCAGAAGAGACATAGATACCCTTTACATCAACTCTTTCCCTTGTGTCGACAAAATCGGACATCCAGACATATTCGTCGTCCGGAACGGTACTTGTCACAGGTGCTTCGGTGGGTTTTGCTTCCGTCCAGAGTTTATATATACCGTCATCCCCGTTAGCCGGCTCCGGATTGGAGTCAGAGTTTGCCCAGGATGCGGGAGTCGTATCATAGCCTTCCTGCACTGCGGAAGATACTTCGCTGTCTTCCTTTTCAAGAAGCATGCCGGCCAGTTTATATCCTCCGAATCCTATAGCTGTAGCCAGTAAAAGAAGTATCAGTATGACAGGTCCCTTTTTTCTGCGGCGCTTCGAACGCCGGATGCCTTCATAATATATATTTTCCATATCTGCAGTGCCTCCGAGAAACATAATAGATTAAAAATATTGTTTTGTCAATCGAATTGACTTTTTGAAAGAAAGATGGTATCATGTAACGCGTGGTATCAAGAAGGCTTAAAAAATCCTTGTTTTGTACCGCTGCTTAGCGGATATGGTGGAATTGGCAGACACGCCAGATTTAGGTTCTGGTGCGCGAGCGTGCAGGTTCAAGTCCTGTTATCCGCAACAAAAAAAACAGTTGGATCATATACGGATTCAACTGTTTTTCTTTTTAAAAGCGGATAACGGGAGTCGGACCCGCCTCCTAAGCTTGGGAAGCTCATGTACTACCGATGTACTATATCCGCATGTTACCCCGCTGGATAGAAGCGGGGGATCAACTTTAAACAGTATACATGATAATCGATAAAAAATCAAGCCCTGATTTAGAAGCCTTCTACCGGGATGCTGAAATAATGGTCGGCAACTTCATGTAACGTATTATCTTCATCATCGACATAATAATCTACAAAGAACAGAGTAAGGGATTCGGGATCCTCATCAATCTCAAAATAAACCTTAAAATTGTTTTCGGTATTCGCCTTTACGATCCGGCTCTCACCGCCCTCGGACCCTTCATACAGCTTTAATGAAGCAGCATTGCCGTTTTTCCATATGATGGTAAAATCATAGAAATAGATGATGGTATCTTCATCCCCGTAACCGTTTGTATCAAGGCATACATCAAGAGTAAGGTATTTCTTCCCTTCAGGCGCCGGTGTACCGTTTATGCTGTCGGAGTAGGAAGCACCATTTATACTGATATTAAAAAATGTGGTATCTGCTGATTTGCCTGCTTCATGGAAAAATACTTCGGGTTCGTCATCGCCTGTGATATCGGTCTTATAAGCCGACAGATCCTCGGGATATGTCACATCCGATACGGATGCGGCATCGATCTGTTTTACGAAGCTCCGTGAAGTATGTGCGTAGTGCAGATCCCCGCCCTTTGCCATGTGGATGCCTACAACCTCGCCGTACCTGTTTACTACCGGACCGCCGCTTGCACCTGTGGTTCCGTATCTGGGGTCTATCTTGTAGGTTATAAAACCGTCATTATCGAGTACCGCGGTACATTCATATACACAGTTTTCATGGACATCATCGGTATCCCAGAGGTTGGCGAGCAGATAGAGCTTATCACCGGTATATACGTAATCTTCGGCAAGCGGAAGGGTTTTTAATCCTTTGCCACCTTCTGAAAGGGTGAATGCAGCTACGTCCTTTTCTATGTCGGGTACCGGAGCGGCATCCTCTATCACCAGACAGTTCTTAAGTCTTACACCTGTGTCTTCACCGGTCTTTGCATAGGATACTTCACCGCCGAGCACATATCCGGGGAGATCCTTTCCTTTAAATGTTTCTTCCTCATCCTCAGGTACAAGAAAATGGAATGCAGTGACCAGAAGCTTCTGGTTTTTGCTTGCCGAATCAAGGATAAATGCGGTGCCTGCCGAAAAATCACCGTCTTTTGTATACCAGTGAACATGGAATGCACATTCTGCAGCAAGCTTTTCTATCTCTTCAAAGCTGAGGGCCGTTTTGGGATTCGGAGTAGGTGTGGATGCAGAAGGAGCAGATGTTATATCAGACACTTGCCCTGTTACTGACGGTTCCTGATCTCCGGTCTTAGTCAGGGGCGTGCCTTTTTCGATATCGCACGCCGAAAGGCTTAAAGCCAGTATCAACAATATACATAATATGCGTATGGGATTTTTTTTCATATCTAACTATATCTCCTTTAAAAATACAACACATCTTCCCCAATTATATATACATAAACAAAAAAAAGCAAGAATATATCTCCTTTGTGTTGAAGAAAATATTGAATTGTGCTAAAATAAACTATGTATGAGATAATTTATTGCGGGCTTAAAAAAGCAGCAGTAAAGCTGGAGGGAAAAATGAAAATAGTAGTATTATGCGGCGGTATCAGTACGGAACGTGATGTATCCTTAGTATCGGGTACACAGGTCTATAAAGCATTGAAGAAAAAAGGACATCAGGCTATCATGCTTGATGTATATCTGGGATATACAGGGGATACGGAAGGTATCTTTGATAAGGATATCGACTGGGCAGAGAGGACTCAGGGCATATCGGTACAGGCTCCTGATATAGAGGCGGTAAAGAAGCTCAGAAAATCGGATCCCGATGTTTTATTCGGCGATAACGTGATAGCAATCTGTCGTATGGCCGACATCGTATTTATGGGACTCCATGGGGACTTCGGCGAGAACGGGAGACTTCAGGCTGCATTTGACCTTTATAACATAAAATATACCGGTACGGACTATGTGAGCTCCGCGCTGGCTATGGATAAATCGATAACAAAGAAGATATTTGAGATGGCGAAGGTACCGACACCCCGTTCCGTACTTCTTACGGAAGGTGAGAGCTACGATCCCGAGTTCCCTTGTGTAGTAAAGGTATGCTCGGGCGGTTCATCGGTCGGAGTATATATAGTTAACAACACCGAAGAATATAAAGAAGCATTAAAATCGGCATTCCGGTACGACGGCAAGGTGCTTGTAGAACAGTATATCAAGGGCAGGGAGTTTACCGACGGAGTCATGGACGGAAAGGCACTTCCCGTAGTTGAGATAGCTCCCAAAGAGGGCTTCTACGATTATAAGAATAAGTACCAGGCAGGCTCTACCGTAGAGACATGTCCCGCCGAGATCACCGACGAACAGACTAAGACCATACAGGCATTAGCATTAAAGGCTTATAATGCCTTGGGTATCAAGACATATGCACGTATGGACTTCATGATGGATAAGAAGACAGGAGAGATCTACTGCCTCGAGGCCAATACCCTACCGGGCATGACACCTACAAGCCTTATCCCTCAGGAAGCGGCTGCAGTGGGAATCGATTTCCCGTCACTTTGTGAGCAGATCATAGAAATATCACTTAAAAAATATAAGAATTAGTTTCAGAGGAGAAGCACATGAAAAATATGACCCTGCCACAGGTGGCAAAGGCTGTGAACGGAAAACTGTATATAGACGGGAAGGAGTACGATGCGGCTTCCCTGAACGGACAGGATACTTCCGACTTAAGGCTCTGTACGGAGGCTTTGGGAGTAGTCATAGACTCACGCCTTTCTAAAGAGAATTATATATTTGCCGCTGTAAAGGGAGAGCGTACGGATGGTCATAACTATATGCAGTCGGTACTGGCAAAAGGAGCACTGGGCTGTATATGCGAGAAGCTTCCCGAAGGCTTTTTTGATGAAAAGGAAGCCGATGACGATATATATGCCGCCGGTATACCTGAGGCGGCAAGCATACACGGTGCTTATATCCTTGTAGAAAGCACTCTTAAGGCATTGAAGGATCTTGCTGCGTACTACAGGCAGCAGATATATAACGTAAAAATATTCGGCATAGTCGGAAGTGTCGGAAAAACAAGTACCAAGGAACTTGTGGCTTCAGTACTTTCCGAAAGCTACAGGACTCTTAAAACAGAAGGCAACTTCAACAACGAGATAGGTGTGCCGCTTACTTTGTTCAGGATCGGTCCGGAGCATGAGATGGCAGTTGTCGAAATGGGTATCAGCGATTTCGGTGAAATGGAAAGATTGGGTGCCATGGTCAAACCCGATGCGGTCATCATGACCAATATCGGTCCCTGTCATCTTGAAAAACTTGGAGACTTAGACGGTGTACTTAAGGCTAAGACTGAGGTATTAAATTATATAAAACCCGGCGGACTTTTGGTGCTCAATACCGATGACGAAAAGCTGCGTGCGGTATATGAATATAAAAGATCGGAGTTTACATCACCGGCTCCTTCACTTGCTTTAGGAGCTGATGGTGCACTTAAAAACATAAGGGTCGCTTCCTACGGTAAAGACGGCGAGGTATCGTATTCTGATGTCGAAAGCCGCGGAGTTGAAGGCAGCAATTTCCATTTTACGGTCAAAAAAGGTGCATTGAGCACAGCGGAAAAGACAGTGCCTGCCAGAGTACATATACAGGGCACACATATGGTAATGAATTCCTTAGCTGCATGTATAGCAGGTCTTGAAGCCGGGATGGATGTATTTTCTGTCACGAAGGGCATAGAAGCAGCCAGACCCGTAAAGGGCAGATGCTGTCCGAACTATACCGACAGATTCCTTGTAGTGGATGATTCCTACAATGCAAATCCCAAGTCCATGATGGCTGCCGCAGACCTTATGGGAGAGAGCGAAGGCCGTAAGGTCATGGTGCTCGGAGATATGTTTGAGCTGGGGGCAGATGAAGAGAAGCTTCATTATGAGACGGGAGCATATGTGGCCGGCAGGAATATAGACCTTACGGTATTTATCGGAAAGCTCGCAAAAAACATGTTTGACGGATATACGGACAAGAAGCGTATCAGTCCGCAGAACTGGAATAAAGCCGTATATTATGAGACAAAAGAAGAGTTCTATGAGAACTTAAATACCTGCGGCATAAGGGAAGGTGACACCATACTGGTAAAAGCATCCCATGGCATGGGGTTTGCCGAGATAGTGGATAAGCTCGTAGAAAAGGGTACAAAGTTCAGATTCGTCAAGGGCAGGGAAAATATGATCCTTGATGACATAATGGGGCTTTTGGCACAGACTCACTGGGCTTGTAAGCGAGGCAGGGACACTGTAGCTAAAGCTATAGAAAACTCCCTTTGCTTCGGTATCATAGATGAGCACGGAAAGCAGATCGCATTCGGGCGCACGGTCACGGACTATGCTACCATGTTTTATGTATCGGACGTAGTCATAGACAAGGATCATCAGAAGATGGGACTTGGCAGCAGGTTTGTTGAGTTTATAAAGAGTGCGCCGGAACTTAAGGATCTGTGGGGATTTTTGGGGACTACAAAGGCTTCGGGCTTCTATTCGAAGTTCGGTTTTGAGAAGAAGGACGATTTCTTTATGGCACTCCCCAAAACAAATGTAAAAGGGATATTTAACGTATAGAAAGCTGACTTTATTAATAATATCATTAATAAAAAAATAACTTTAAAAAACAGTGTTTCTATGATATAATACATAAAATAATCAAGATAACCACCTACCTTTAGATGGTGGGAAGATATTGATTTCGTGTGAGGGGTGATAAGCCCCGTACCCGAAGAGCTGCGTCAGCAGTGATTTTATAACGAGCAAAAAGCGAAGCGTTTGCGAGTTTAACTATCGGGTTATTTATCGGAACATCATCGGGAAAACCTGAGTACCGTGGTACATACGGATTTCAGGGGGACATTGACGATCATAACAGATGGAGGGCATATGCTATGATTTATTTTGATCACCTTCCCCTCGATAAAGATATACTTGACGCTTTGGGGGAGTTGTCTATAAATTATGTATTTCAGCCTATATATTATGCGGATAAAAGGACAGTCTATGCATATGAAGCATTGATGCGTCCTACCGAGATGACGGTCACTGAGCTTATCGCAAAGTATCAGGAACTAAATAAACTGCACGTTTTAGAGGTTGCTACATTTTTCGGAGCCATGCAGGAGTTTCAGTTAAGGGGATATACAGAGAAGATATGTATGAATTCTTTCCCTTCGGAGTCTTTTACATATGAAGAAGGAAAAGCATTTTTGGATTATTACGGGGATATAAACGGACTGACCGTCATAGAGATACTGGAGTATCCGTTTACCGATCTTTCTGCCGTCAGGGAGAAAAAAATGGCTTCCGCCCGTCATAACTTAAAGATATCCATAGATGATTTCGGTTCGGGCATAAACGATATGAGCATCGTCGATCTGTATGCACCTCATATAGTTAAGCTTGACAGGGAACTTATCATGGATATCGACCAGAATAAGTTTAAGCAGCAGTATGTCACACAGCATGTGGCAGAGTTCCACCGGAGAGGGATCCTGGTGGTAGCCGAAGGTATAGAGCGTAAGGAAGAATTTGAGTTCTTAAAGAGCATAGGAGTGGATCTTTTCCAGGGATATTACCTGGCAAGACCCGCGTGATGCAGTAATTTGTCATCCTGAGCGCAAGCGAAGGATCTTTAAAAATAACGAAAGGGGTTTCGGAGACCAAAAGGGGAAGGTATCCGGAAAAAGAAGGTATGATAGCAAAAAGTACAGTCAGTGAAGTACAGATCTACAGAAACAGCGCATCAGTCATCAGAAACGGTGAGATAGAACTGAAGGAAGGCCGCAATATCGTATATATCGGCGGTATGACGGTCACAGCCAAGCAGGAGGATTTTATCCTGCAGTTTCCTGAAAACATCAAGGCTGTAAATGTCCAGATCATCTCCCGGACCGAGGTTGAAGGCGACGAGGAAAAAGAATCGGAAGCCCTACAGAGAAAGATCGCGGAGATAGATTATCAGATAGAAACCTATACACTACTTAAGGAGCTCAGAAAAACCAACGGTAATTTCTCGGGCAGGATGGATGTATCTGTTGAAGCCCAGGAGCAGTATATGGTGGCACTTCCCAGACAGCTCATGGATATTCATAAGCAGCTGACCGAGCTGAACGATGAAAAAGATAAACTGCAAAAGGACTATGATAAGGCTTTAAAGGAAGAAGAAAAGCCTGTTATCATGGCTGAGCTTGTATCGGAGAGCGCCGCAACCATTCCTTTTATACTCAGATATCAGGAAAAGACCGGCAGCTGGAGCCCTAAATATGAGGTAAGATTCAAGAGCAATGAAGAGCCTCTTGAAGTAAGCATGAAAGCAAGGATATACCAGAATTCGGATGAAGACTGGAAGCAGGTAAAGACCACTCTTTATACAGGTAATCCTGCCAAATTCCAGGGACTTCCCGTACTTGATCCCGTACAGGTATCCATATACGAAGAGCCTGAGAGACGTTCTTTTGCCATGGACGGCAGTACGGCTTTTGCAGGTATGGCTATGGCTTCGGCTGACGCGATGTCAGCATCTTCTAACGGTATGATGGCTATGGGCATGGCACCCATGCTCAAGATGGCAAATATGAAGATGGAAGAGGCAGAAATATCCGAAGAGGAGACCATGACAGCCCATGTGCTTCCCGGATTAAAGGACATATTAAGTGCTACCAACGGCAATATCGTGGTACTCCATAAGTTTGACGTAAAAGCCGATTATCATCTCTTGAGCATCCCCAGAGTGGACAATAAATGCTTCCTTACCGCTGAAATGCTTGATGCCGACTGGCCTCTGCCTCCGGCATATGCATCAGTATATATCAAGGACTTATATGCAGGTGAGATATATGTGGATCCTGATTCGGATCCTTCAGAGAAGTTCTCTCTGTCACTCGGACAGGATGAGAGACTTACCGTAGTAAGGACCGAGCTTCCGAGGAAGACCTCCGAGGCACTTATCAAAAACCAGAAAAAGCAGATCAGAACCTATAAGATCAGCCTGACCAATAAATCAAAGGAAACCGTAAAGGTACTTGTAAAGGACCAGATACCCGTATCTACCGATAAGTCTATCACGGTGGATGTAAATAAGCTCTCAGACGGCTCACTTGACGTGGATAAGGGCGAGGTAAAGTGGGAGATATCGTTAGAGTCCGGCAGCACCACAGAGCTTGAACTCGGCTACAGCATCTCATGGCCTAAGGACAAGAAGATACATGAGAAGAGAGCTCCGCTCACCTCAAAACCCGTACCTCCGCCTCAAATAAATGCCCCCGGCATCTGCCCTTCATGCGGCGGACAGGGCGGCGCAGGCAAGTTCTGCGTATTATGCGGAAGCCCGATGAACCGATGAAATAATTTTATAAAATAAATAAAAGGTATTGACTAATATGTTGAAGAGAATAAAATTATACATACATA